>CALHVX010000150.1 GCA_938036875.1 uncultured Pseudomonadales bacterium | reverse complement strand
CTGACGGTGGGCATTGGCACCATGCTGCTTGAAGGCGGCTTGAGCGAAGGTTTGAAGTCGGCAACGAGCCGGCAGCGACCCAATGGCAAAGGGGATCGTAGCTTCCCATCCGGCCATGCAGGTCAGGCGGCAAGTCGGGGTACGTTAGCGAGACGAAATTTAGCCTATATGAACATGGCGCCTTGGCAGCGACGGACCGTAGAGGTGGGTTTGCACGGGATTGCTATTGGCGCAGCTTGGGCACGAGTTGAGGCGGAGAAACACCATACCAGCGATGTATTGGTTGGCATGGCGCTTGGTAATTTTGTCGCCAACTTTATGCACAATGCGTTTATGGAGCAGTCTGCTAGCGGCATGGCGATCAGCTTCGCGCCGGTTGCTGGTGGAGGGGTTTTGCGTTTGTCGGTGCCGCTGCGTTAAAGCTGCGCTAGCTTACGCTTGAGGCGCGCACCTGGTTGCGTCCAGCGTGCTTCGCTTGATATAGCGCGTTATCTGCAAGCTTTAGAATGTTCTCAATATTGTCGCTGTCGCGGGTTACCGTTGCCACGCCCACGCTGGCGGTCACCTGTATACGGTGCGAGTCGGCGGCAAAAGTTTTAGATTTTTCGATCCCTTCGCGCAATCGACTGGCTAGGTGCCATGCACCTTGGGCGTCCGTCTCGGGAAGCAAGATGGCAAATTCTTCGCCTCCAACGCGTGCCGCTACATCTGTTATGCGCTTTATTTCCATGGCAACCGCAGAGACAGATTTCAACACTTCATCACCAGCGTCGTGCCCATAGGTATCGTTGATCTGCTTGAAGTGATCTAGATCAAAGATAAGGACCGATAGGGTGCTGCCGTGGCGTCGTACGCGTTCTGCTTCTTCGCCTAGACGGCTAATAAACAAGCGTCTGTTTTGCAGCCCTGTGAGCGCATCGGTATGCGCCATTTCTTCTAGCTCAATCTTGAGTTGCTGCAATCGAGCCTGAGCTTCTCGGCGTTCGGTGACATCGCGAAAAACAAAAACGATGTCGGAATCGTTGCTGGTTGGGTCAAGCTTTGAGCTGGTGACATCATAGGCACGTTGATTCAAGGTCAGCTCTACGTTGTTGCGCTGACGGCTATTGAGGTTCGTCAATGGCACCGACTGCACGTAATCCGTGATGGGTTTGGATGGAATGTCCTCACGGTTCGCATTGAGTATCTGCAGCGCGGCGCCGTTGATATCAATGATGGTGCCGTTGGGTTTGATCACAACCACACCTTCCCGCAGTTGCTCAACAACGCGGTCGCGGATAACCGGGTGGGAGTCCAATAAGCCCGATCGAAGCAGCCCTTTGTCCATCAGCAACATGGCGATAGCGAAGCTCAAGCTCGACAAGTCAAACCAAGGGGTCGCATTCAATGATGAGATTGAGTAGGTGTTACCTGCGGCAACCACGAGCGGGGCTAATACCACAGCGCTAATAGGGCGCCAGTTTTGCCCGGATTGATAAAGCGAAAAGGTCAGTACCGTGCTGGCGACGAAAATCAGCAGGTAGCTGTAGCCTGCATGGATCATAAACCAGGGTCCATGGGTGCTTAGTAGCGTGATGTACCCTTTGGCGTCAGCTAGCCAAATATCTGACCAAACCAGGTGGTGCCACGGGTTGGTCATGATCATGCCGATGCTGATCAACGGGATGATGGAGACGACGTTTAAGGCGGCATTTGGCGCCTTGGCGCGACCGCTGGCAAAGGTCAAAGCAAAGGCGAACCAGGCAACCGGCGTGACGACAATAGCGCAAAGCTTGATCTGGGCAACCAAGGCTTTGTTGTCAAAATTGGTGATAATTGAATCGAGAAACTCTGCGCCGCACCACAGCAGCACGGCGGCAAGCAGCAGACGAAACGCGCTTACACCAGGCACATCCTGCAAGTTCCGCGCATGCAAATAGGCGCTCACTGTTACCAGCGCAGCCATTAGCGGCGGAATTGACCATAAGGTCAGTTGAAACATAAGCGCAGCGCGTCCATTCGTGCTAAAAAATTCCAAAGCGCGCACAGCCCAACATGGGTTATGCAATCGGCTGTAAGAGTCGCTAAATTGCGGCCTTCGGGCAAGGCACTCGGCCCGAAACTAGAACTAGGGTCACAGCCGAATTGAGACCTACCCACTCGTCAGGAGAAATCACAGATGTACGACCTCTATACCTGGCCAACCCCCAACGGCCGTAAGGTTTCCATCATGTTGGAGGAGCTAGGCATCGCCTACAGCGCCCATGGGGTAAATATTGGTAAAGACAAGCAATTTGCCCCTGAGTTTTTGGCGTTGAACCCAAATCACAAGATTCCGGTGTTGGTCGATCTGGAGCATCAGCGAACCGTCATCGAGTCGGGCGCGATATTGCTATACCTGGCCGAGCAACATGGTGCCTTTATGGGGGCGGATCGCTGGGAAACGATTCAGTGGCTTATGCTGCAAATGGGGGGTGTTGGCCCCATGTTAGGTCAAGCGCATCACTTTTTGCGGCACAATCCTGGCCAAGCGCCTTATGCCGAGCAAAGGTTTCGAGCGGAGGCGGCCAGGTTATATGGGGTCCTTGATGGCCGGTTAGCACAGCGAGAATACCTCGCTGGCGACTACTCAATTGCAGACATAGCTACTTGGCCCTGGATCTCACGCTACGAGTGGCAGGAAATTACTTGGTCTAAATATCCCAACCTGTTGCGCTGGTATCTCCAGATCGCAGATCGGGAGGCGGTGCAACGAGGGTATGCCGTGCCGATCTGGGTCAACGAGATCCCTCGCCCCGAGGGATCTTAACCGGCCTGCAAGGCCCCACATAGGTTTGGGTTGGGCTATTCAGACAATGTTCACCGCCGCAGGCTAAACTGATCGCCATGTTGCTGTTACGTCTAAAATCTAGATTGGCTCGCCTTTGGCAATCAAAATCATCGATTGTCATATTTATTGCCATATTGGCTTGGCAACCCGCCTCTGCAGAGACGGTTCAACTGCACTATGAAGCCTATTTAGGTAGCGCGCTGGCGGGTTCAGCCCGGCTGGCGCTAAGCCAGGATGGCCAAAACTACTCTGTGGTAGGTAGCGCCAAATCGAAAGGCTTGATGGAATCCTTTAATCCTTGGAAGGCTCAGTTTGAAACTCGGGGTGTTCTGGTTGAGGGCGTGCCGCAGCTGGAGCAGTACCACTACGTGGAGAGCGACAATCGCAAACTGCGAGAGGTGACGGTCAGCGATGGGCAACTGCGGGTGGTGAAGAACGGTAAGTTGCGCGCTGAGCTTGCCGCGCTGCCGGGTATGGATATTCTCAGTGCGTTGTTTGTAGAGCCGACCTGCGAGCCAGTGTTTGACCTGCACACAGGGCGTCGTGGCTATCATTTAGTCAACACCCGCTCTGGAGACGATGGCGCTGCAGAAACCTGTGCGTACAGCGCCAGTGATGAAGACGGTGACCGCTACCAGGTCTCGATCGAATTTGTGCGTGTTGGCGCACTGCGAGTGCCCCGTGTCATTGAGCTATCGGGCTTTTTGTCGGGTCGCATGAAGTTAAAGTCTTACCGAGTGGCTACGCCTGCTGCGACAAAACCTTAGCATCATCAACCGAATCTGAGTCGTTAGCGGCCTTGGCTTGAAGTTTTTTTGCGCGTACCGATTTACGCCGATTTCTGCGCTTACGTTTGCTCTGCTTGGGACCTCGCGCTACTTTTGATTTTTCTGCAATGCGATTGCGTGCATCGCTTAGCTTCGGCTCGTCGGTATCCCGTTCTGAATCGGCAGTTGCGGCAGGGTTTTCTGTTGGTGCGACGTCGCCAAGTTGAATGGTCCCCAGCTCCGCTTGCCTGGAGGTAGTGAACTCCAGGGGGGCTTCGCTGGCTTCGGCTAGCTCTTCCTGCCGATTGCTGATCACCAAATCTTGCCAGTAGTTCACCTGGCCTTCTAGAAGTTCAACCTTAGCCGCCAGCAGGCCGATGACCTTTTGAGGCTCGCGTTCAATAGTTTGCTCATCGATCTGGCCCGCGCAGTCGTTCAGCAAGGTTTGGACTGCGGTCATGCCGGTACTGTTGTGCTCGCACACCGCCGAGATGCCCAAGGTAAGCTCTTTCTTGAGTTGGGCTTCATCGATTGCGCCTTCATCGAGCTGCTCTTGAAGCTTAGATAGACTTGCTTTCCAATCAGCCAGCTCAGTTTCCAGGCGCTCGTTATCGGCTTGTTGAGTCACCAGCGCGGCTTTGTTGTGGATCTCTTCGTCCCACTGCGCGCGCAACTCGTCATCGAGCTGTGCATAGGTGGAGCGTAGTAGCTTTAGGTCGGTGCGGAGCAACTCACTTTCACGCTGGCTTAGGCGAATGCGCAGCTTCAGATCGCTGATGCCGAATCGCTGGTGCTCCGATTTGGTCTCAAGCAACCTTAGCCGCTGCTGTTCACCGAGTAAATCGTTGGATAAGCGAGTACGCCAGCCACCGGCATGTAGCCCCCCTGCGATCAGGCCGAGCAACAAACACAGAGCTGTCCAAGCCCAAGGTGAGGTGTGTAACATCTCTAGCAAGCGGTCTCTCCTAATGTTCAAGAGCACAGTAGCATGCAGGATATGGGTAGGCGTAAGGCGTTGTAAGTGGGTTGCGAGACTTAGATCACACAGTGAGGATAAATAGGATAAGTCAGGAAAACTCTAGAAGGGGCGGTCACCCGCAACGATAGTTCTATGCAAAACTCTACGGTGACCATCGTAGCCGCCTTGCGCAAAATGTTGGACGCTACGGTTGTCCCATAGCGTCAACATATTGGTAAACCAGCGGTGTTTGTAGACGAAGCGCTCCTCCACGCTATGGGCTAACAAGCGCTTTAGCAACTCGTTTGATTTGTCCGCATCCAGCCCTTTGATGCCGATCGTATAAACCTGGTTAATCCACAGCACCTTGCGCTGTGTTTCTGGGTGCGTTCTAACCAGCGGGTGCTCCATGACCTCCAGCGCCGAATCGCTGGGTAGGATTTGCATGCTACGCTCGGGACCGCGACCGGCGATGAAACCTTGATGGCTATAGGGTCGGCGTGCACTGTGTAACGCGGTTAGCGAGCATAGGTAGTCTCGGGTTTGAGGTTCTAACGCCTCAAAAGCCGCGTAACCGTCGGCGTACCAAGTATCTCCGCCTACTGGTGGAATCTCTTTGGCGTGTAGCAGGGTGGCTGCTGGCGGTTTTTCTTGGAAAGACCAATCTGAGTGCCAGGCGGATCCGAAGGGGGCTACTTTTTCGTCTGGTTCGCGGCGCACCTCCAGAATGTTTTGATGACCGTCGATGGGTGCCACATAGGGGTCATGGCCAAACTCGCCTAGACGTAAGGTGAATGCTTCGAGCATTGCATGGGTCATTGGCTGGTCGGGGAAAGCCAGAACTTGGTGCGCTAACCAGACATTGCGCAGCTCGGTTACTTCGGCCTCGGTTAGGTTGCCCAACTCAAGGTTGGTAACATGGGCGCCAAAGCCAGTATTGGTTGGGACTACCTTCATCAGCTGCTATTCATTAATAGGTAAGGTCATAGATGGGTAAGATCATAGATGGGTAAAGTTGAGTGAGCCTGGCTAACCAAGGTAAGAGTGAAACAGGTAACCTAAACCCAGTGCCACCAATGCACCCATGGATAGTATGGCAAGGAAGGTACCTCGATCTGATTTTTGCTCAACGCCGTCATCGGTCCCTGCTGTGCTGGTCTGCGAGCGGCGGATAGCAAAGTACAGGACGCCGAGAAATATGCTGATGGGAACCAAAAATTGAACGAAATAGCGCATGGTTTAGCAACCTATCATCGGCGAGTTGAGGTGACAGCATAACATGTCGTATTGGTCGGAACATTGGCTTGCTTTGGTTGCCTTGCTGGCCTATGCGCTAGCGCTGGCCTACAACGCTGTTACCGGTCGGCGCCGTAGCGCTAGCGTGGCCGATTACTACGTGGGCGGCCGACGCCTAGGTGGCTTGGTGCTTGGCGTCTCATTTTTTGCCACTTACGCTAGTACCAATAGCTATATTGGCAATGCGGGTAAGGGTTATAGCTATGGTGCACCTTGGCTGCTGATGGTTGTCATGATGTTGGTGTTTACCTATCTGTCTTGGCGCTTTGTGGCTCCGCGCATGCGTCGTTTCACGGCGGCTTGGGGCTCTGTGACTTTGCCGGATTACATCGTCTCACGGTTTGTGCCGGCGGCTGATGTGAAGCCAAACTTGGCGAAGGCTCTGCGACTTGCTAGCGGTTTGGTGGTCGTGTTTGCGAGCTTGTTGTACTTGCTGGCAATCTTTAAGGGGTCCGGCAACCTGTTGCAATTGTTTCTTGGGGTTCCCTATGAAACAGCTGTCGGATTCAGCTTGGTTATTGTGGTTTTGTATACGAGCATTGGCGGATTTCATTCGGTTGTACGCACCGATCTGTTGCAAGGTATTTTGATGTTGTTTGGTGCGGTTAGTATTTTTTACTGCGTTACTCAGGCGGCAGGTGGTGTTGGGGTGTTGGTAGAGATGCAGCGCGAACCTGCAACCGCGCACTTGTTCACTCGAGATGCTGGGGTGCCGTTGGTTGTCCTCATTGGCATTGCGCTCGCTGGCTCGTTAAAGCTATTGGTTGATCCAAGGCAGCTAAGCCGCTTCTATGGTTTAAAAGATGAGCGCAGCGTGCGTGTGGGTTTGTGGACGGCATTAGTAGGTATTGCGGTCATTCAACTTTGTTTGTTTCCTATTGGCATTTATGCCCATCAACTGCTGAGCAACGTTACCGACACAGATCTCATTGTCCCGACCTTGGTCAACGACCCCAGTATCTTTCCCCTTTGGCTCAGCGATTTGCTGATTGTGGCTATCCTTGCTGCCGCGATGTCGTCCATGGATAGCGTGTTGTTGGTTGCGGCGTCTGTGTTCTGTAACGATCTTTGGTCGCCGCTAAGGTCGGCGCCCTTAAGCGCCAAGCAAACCATTGCCTGGACCCGGGGCTTTGTCCTGTTGTTTGCCCTAGTTGGCGCTCTGTTAGCCTTGCGTCCGCCGGGCGGCATTGTTGAGATCACGATCTTCTCGGGCAGCTTGTATGCGGTCTGCTTCTTGCCAGCGGTTTTGCTGGGATTACATTGGCGGCGTGGCACTGCTGCTGCGGTGTTGACCTCTATGGGGTTGGGTATCCTGACCTTAGCGCTGTGGCGTGGTTTGGGATACAACGCGGTGCTGCACGAAGTGTTCCCCGCGTTGTTGTTGAGCCTGGGTGCTTATGTCGGTATTTCTTGCTGGTCCAAGCCAGCGCTGCAGCAGTGGCCGGATGCGCCTGCTGCCGAATGAGCAGCCGCCAGCTGGGTTCGCTGCCGCATCAACCTAAGGATGGTTTAGACTGGTTGTCAGAAACTAACCCCAGAGACAACAACAGATGCTAGACGGCCACGTGAACCCAAATTACGCTTCGGTTGCCTCGGCGTTGACTAGTCAAATCCCCAAGTATCAACAGGCCGGCTCAGCGGTGTGCGTTTATCACAAGGGTCGTTGTGTTGTGGATTTGTGGGGCGGCATCAAAGATGCAAAAGGTGAGCCCTGGCAACAGGACACCACGGCGCCTTCATTTTCAACCACCAACGGTGTGTTGTCCACGCTGGTGCATATTTTGATCGACCAGGGTTTAGCAGACTATGAAGATACCATAGCGCAGTATTGGCCCGAGTTTGGCGCAAGAGGAAAAGACCGCATCAGTATCCGTCAGGCCTTGGCGCACCAGGCAGGGTTGTATGACATCAGTAGCCTGGTGAAGCAACCGGCCGAGATGCTGGACTGGAATCACATGCTTAACCTGATTGCAGATGCGCAACCGGCACATGAACCTGGACGCGAACAGGGCTACCATGCGATCACCTTCGGCTGGATTATCGGCGGACTGATCGAGCGGCTTGCGGGCAAATCACTGCAAGCCGTGTTGCAGGAAGAGCTGGTTGATCCCCTAGGTTTGGATGGCATGTATATCGGGATGCCACACAACGAGATGTATCGCCGAGCTGAGTTGGTTAACGGGGTCAGCAAGCCGCCCAGAGAACGAGAAGGCTGGCAACGTGCGGCGCAAGACATGGCAGAAAGTGCGCTTGCGGTGGTTGGTGTGCGAATGGATAGATTTCGATCTGCGTTGTTACCCTACACCGAACCCTTTGACTGGAACGATGAGGCGACAGTTCAAGCCAAGATACCAGGGGCTAATGGCCAGTTTACGGCGCGCTCGCTAGCTAAGATGTATGCGGTACTGGCTGAGGGTGGTGAGCTTGAGGGTGTGCGGCTGCTAAGGAGTAGCACCCTGGCTAAACTGTCTGAGATTCAGAGCACGGGCCGAGACTTGGTGCTTAACATCCCGATGCATTGGCGCTTAGGTTATCACCGCGCGTTTTCATTAGGGGTGGCGGCATCCAATGCCTTTGGTCACTACGGCTTGGGTGGCAGCGGCGCGTTTTGCGATCCATCTCGACGGCTGGCAGTGGCTCTGACGCTGAATAGCGGCTCCGGCACACCGTCTGGTGATTCCCGTATGCCGCGCATGACGCGCGCCGCGTTACGTGCCGTTGATCAGCTGCGCTAAGGCATGACCATAGAGTTACTAACCGAGTTTGTTGCCTCCCATCCAAAGCTGCTGGTCTTAAGTGGTGCAGGCTTAAGCACTGAATCAGGTATCGGTGACTACCGGGACAACGAGGGTGTGTACAAGCGCCCACCGCCCATGACGATCAGTGAGTTTGTTGGCAGTGCCGCCGCTCGCCAACGTTATTGGGCGCGTAGTTTGTTCGGTTGGCCACCCTTCGCGGCCGCTCGTCCAAACCAAGGGCATTTGAGTTTAGCGAGCCTTCAGGCGCGCGGTTACCTAGGCGGTGGGTTGATTACTCAAAATGTTGATGACCTCCACCAACAAGCGGGGCATCGTGATGTGGTGGCGCTGCATGGGCGTTTGCGTTGGGTGCTGTGTATGCAGTGCCAGGCGCGCAGCCCGCGGGTTGAGTTTCAACAAGCATTGCTGCGCGCGAATCCGCAGCTGGCGCAAAGCGCAGCGCAAGGCCTGGTGACCTTATTGCCCGATGGCGATGCGCAGCTCGATGAGCGCAAGATCGCCGCGTTTTCTGTCCCAGGCTGTTCGGTCTGCGGCGGTGTCCTAAAGCCCGATGTGGTTTTTTTCGGTGATGCGGTAAGTAAAGCCTGCGTTACCAATTGTTACGAGATGGTGGCGGCGGCGGATGCACTGCTGATTGTTGGCTCGTCGGTGATGATTTTTTCAAGCTTTCGGTTTTGTCGCGCAGCTCAGCAAGCGGGAATTCCGCTAGCGGCGGTCAATGTAGGCAAGACTCGAGCTGACGCTTGGCTTGAGTTCAAGCTGGCTAAGGCGAGTGGTGTGACCTTGGCCCAGGTTGCCTCTGAGCTAGGCTGTTAGCCGCAAACGCGAGGCAGCAATGGTGGTAGTGCTGGTCTGACAAAGATAGGGCTTTGGTTCAGGTTGGGGTCAGGTGTTGGGGCGCATTCTTTGGTAGTTTAGGCTAGATCGCGCTATGTTCTGTTTGTGGCCCGTTGCGTTGCCGTCCACCATTGGAGAGATTTGTGATGTCCTATGCTGTTCAACCGAAAGCTCGCTTAAAGCGCCTGGCTAGCTCCTTACGGGCTGCTCTCTTTCCTGAGTTTGCCGGTGTGCTGATGCTGGTTTTGCTGAGCGCCACGGCTCAAGCCACACCACCTCCTGAGACTGTAGATGAAGGTTTTGGGGTGGCTACGGCGGTAGGTAAAGAGGCTGTTGTAGAGGCTGCAGCGGATGCTGAGCTGACCACGGCCGAAAAAATTAAGGCCCTACTTGCAGAAAGCCCTCAGGGGTCTGATTATCAAACAACCGAGCGTTGCATAAGCAGGCGCCAGGTAAAGCATTTTGAGGTTTTAGACAGCAACCTAATGCTGGTTCATGGTCGCAGAGGTAAAGTTTGGGTGAATCAATTCCCCCGCAAATGTGTTGGTTTGAGACGCGACATGACCTTGGTGCAAGAGGTCAGAGGCTCCCAGGTATGCGCCAACGACAGTTTCTATGCTCGGCAACAGTGGGAGCGGTTAGATGGTGTTGGCCTGCGGGGTTCTAATTTAGGGAGCGTGCACTGCGTGTTTGCCCCGTTTGAGGCGGTGACCGAGCAGCAAGCCAAAATGATCAAAGAGGCAGCAAAAAATGGCGCATTCCGTTAGCCCTTGCCGCTGGATGCTGGCCGCCGCCGCGGTTAGCACGCTGTTGGTCCTTGGACCGGTTGCTAAGGCCACCGAGCTAGCTGACTTGGAACCTGGATTGCCGAGCTTAGATGAGCTGTTGGCGAGCGATGCAGCCGTTGACTATGACCAATCTAAGCGTTGCCTGTCGCTGCACAAGTTTGATGAGGTCAGGGCGCTCGACGAGAACCATGTTTTGTTTGAGATGAAGGGTGATAAGTACTATCTGGTGCAATTAGAACGACGCTGCCCTGGCTTGATGCCGCAAAATGCGGTGGGGTATGAGCATCGTTCGAGTCGCTTGTGCGCCACCGATCGGGTGCGTGGCATAGGCGTGACCGGTGGGTTTTCACCCACTTGCCAATTAGGGCGGTTTCAACCCATCAGCGAAGAGCAGCTAGCCTTGCTAGAAGAAGCCATCAAACATCGAGCGCGCAATCCGGATCAGCGTGGCAAGCCGCTCAAAGATCCCAAGCCGTCTAGAGTGCCCACGGTAAGTGGCGATTCAGTACGAGCGTCAAAAAGCTAGCTGTAAGCCTGCCCCTGGTTTATAGTCCGCAACTTACCAGCGCGAATGATGGTTAAGCAAAAATACCTTGCTCCAGTCTGAATCTAACACCGCTAGCAATGCGGCAAGCAACGCTCCGACATCGGGTTACACAACCCGCGAAGTTGCCGACCTCATTGGCCTAACTCCCGATCAAGTTCGACACTATGTGCGCCGCCGTTTGGTGCATCCTGCACGTGGTGGTCGTGGTGAATTTCGATTCTCTTTTCAAGATGTGGTGCTGCTCAGAACCGCCAAAGGTCTGCTATCTGCCCGGGTTACGCCGCGCAAAGCCAATCGTGTGTTGTTGAATTTGCAGCTGGGACTTATCCAGGCCAATCCTACTGCGCAAGGGGAAGAGCAGCAGCGCTCTTTGGCCGCCATGCGCATTGTGGCGGATGGAGACTCGGTAGTGATCTGCGATCAACAGCAGCTGTGGAACGCCGAGAGCGGCCAGGGGCACCTGAACTTTGACGCAGCGCCATCAGAACCCAGCAGCGCCATCACCCGGTTGTCAGAACGCAATCTGATCGTCGCCAAAGACCCAGATGAGCTCAATAGCGATGAGTGGTACAACCTAGGGTTGGACCTTGAAGAGGTTGAGCCTAAGCGCGCGCCAGATGCGTACCGTCGGGCCATTGCCTTGGACCCTAAGAATGCAGATGCCTTGGTAAACCTTGGGCGTCTGTATCAGATTAAAGGCGACTTGAAGAATGCCAAGCGCTATTACGAGCTGGCCCTTAGCTCGGTGTCATCCCACCAATTGGCGTCGTACAACATGGGTACCGTGTTTGATGAGCTGAATGAAACCGAGCGCGCTGCGCACTTCTACGAACGAGCGCCCGCTGTGCCAGATGCACATTACAATATGGCGCGAATCAGCGAGCTGCAAGGGGATGAAGTATCCGCACTGCGCCACATGCGACGCTATCGCCAAATGCTGGACGCCGAAAGCTAGTCCAGCTGTACGGTTGGGATTAGTCGATATTGCCGTCGCCGGCCAAAGGCTATCAAGGCAACAAAACAGAGCACGGCCCCAATGGCTATACCCACCAACCACAACGCTGAGCTGGCGGGGTGTTGGCTAAAAGTGCCTACCTGATAGCAGATCACGGCGCAGGAATAGGCCAGCACGATTGACCAGCCGGTGCTAAAGACGGCCCAAAAAGCGCCGATCTCTTTGTACACCACCCCAATGGTGGCCACGCAGGGCATGTAGAGCAGAATAAATAGCAGGTAGCTGAAGGCGCCGATGCGGCCGTCAAACAGCAGCTGCATTTGCCCCATGGTGCTTAAGGTGACCTCTTGTTCTGCGGCCGCTGTTTCCAGATCATCCAACTCACCCACGCTGATGCCCAATGGGTCCAGCAGGGCGCCACCTAAATCGCCCAGGTTTGCCGGTATGCTTGCGAGGCCCGCACGCAACATCTCGGGGACGCTTTGCCCCTCACTGCTGGTCTGGCTGTACAGGGCATCCAAGGTACCGACAACCACTTCCTTGGCAAAGATCCCGGTAAAGATGCCAACGGTTGCCGGCCAATTGTCTTCTTGTATGCCCATAGGGCCAAACGCAGGGGTGATGGTGCGACCAATTTCGGAGAGCACCGAGACTTGGGAGTTTTCATTGCCAAAGCTGCCGTCGGTGCCCCAAGAGTTGAGGACGTTGAGCACGACAACCACTGCAACAATCGCTTTGCCCGCTCGCACAACAAAGCCTTGCAGGCGTTGCCAGGTTTGCAGCAATAGGTTTTTGGCTCGAGGCCAGTGGTAGTCGGGTAGCTCCATAACAAAGGTGCCTGCGGGTTCCGCAATGAGATGTTTACGCACAACCAAAGCGGATAGCACGGCAACCACAATGCCAAAGAGATAAAGGGCAAAAACGACGTTTTGCCCGTTGCTTGGAAAAAAGGCGGCGGCAAACAAGGCATAGACTGTGAGCCGAGCGCCGCAAGACATGTAGGGTGCCATGATGGTGGTCAGAATGCGGTCGGGTTCGCGCTCGAGCGTTCGTGTTGCCATAACGGCTGGCACGTTGCAGCCAAACCCAACAATCAGTGGCACAAAAGATTTGCCCGGCAAGCCAAGACGACGCAACAGTCGATCCACAATAAAGGCGATGCGCCCCATGTATCCAGAATCTTCAAGAAAGGATAAGGCTAAGAACAGACAGCCGATAACGGGGATAAAGGTGGCTACCAACGCGATACCGCCGCCGATGCCGTCTGTTAGCAAGGTAACAAGCCAAGCGGGTGTGCCGATGGCGCTGAGCAGTTGTTTTGGCAGCTCCACAACCAACGCCGAAACGGTGAGGTCGAAGAAATCGATAAAGGCCGAGCCAACGTTCACCGAGAACAAGAACATCAGATACATCACCCCTAAAAATATGGGGAACGCAAAGAGCCGGTGTAGCACCAGATCGTCGATGCGTTGGCTGATGGTGGGTTTGTCTTCCGGTGTGTTGTGTTTTACAACCGATGCCAGCAGTTTGTCGATGGCCGCGTAGCCAGTGGTATCGTCTGCCCCGGCTGGGCTGATCGGCCGTTGTGCTGAGGGTTGGTGTGTTGGGTGGAGCAACTCACGCAGTGCGTCCAACCCCTGGCCTTGGCTGGCGACTACGGGTACCACTGGGCAGCCGAGCTGTTCTGCTAAGCCATCGATATCAATGTCGATACCTTGGTGCTCGGCCACGTCCATCATGTTCAGGGCGACAATCATCGGTTTGCCGAGATTGAGCAATTCATTGGTTAGGTACAAACCTCGGCTCAAGCTGCTGGCATCCAGCAGGTTAAGAATGAGGTCCGGCTCGTCGGTCTCTAAATAGTCACGAGCAATACGCTCGTCGGTGGCGAGGTGCTCTTGGTCGGCCCCACTGGCGCTGCCCAGACTGTAGGTGCCCGGAAGGTCGACCAATTGAACCTTTTGGACCGCTTGTTGGGCAGTCACCTCAAACTCACCGGTTTTGCGTTCAACGGTGACCCCAGGCCAATTGCCAACCCGCTGCTGAGTGCCGGTGAGCGTGTTGAAAAGGCTGGTTTTACCGCAGTTGGGATTGCCGACTAGGGCAACGGTTAGGCGTTTTGAGTTTGTTGTCTGCATCTTAAATTCGCTCTAACTCGAGCGCATCCGCCTCAGCCAAGCGGATGGCCAATGAGAAGCCGCGAAATCTGATGGCTACTGGATCCCCCAAAGGCGCGCGGCGGACCACACTAAACTCCACCCCCGGTATTAGGCCAAGCCGAGTGAGCTGGTGGGTGTAGTCAGCGGCCGTATCGGCGTATCCGACCACTCGAGCGCGCTCACCAATAGCAAGCTGAGCCAGCTTAACGGGCGATTCAGGTTGCGCTGACGTGGGGTTGCTCAATGGGGAAAGCTCGGCTGGTCGGCCGGCTAGTGTAAATGAAAATCATTCTTATTACAGCAGTTTATACGAGGTTCTGTGGGGGGTAGGTCTCGTTTAAAACAGGGCTATCCGCCAACCTCGAGGAAAGAAGAGCAGCCAAATTACTCTGAGCGCTAGCACAAGTAAGTCGGTGATCGTGCGGAGGAGAAATGTCATGTTGACCAAAGTGGCAACATAATTAATGTTAAGCATTATATGCTAGAGTCACCGCCAGTGGGTAGGTTGTGTAGCTAGGCGGAGGCTCAAAAGATCATGATCGCAAAACGACTTTTAATCGCGGCAGTTGGCGTTAGCGTGCTTGCCTTGGCTGTGTATGTATTCAGGGTTGAGATCATGCTGACGGCCATCTCGGTGATGTCAGATCAACGCACACCGGTTGGACCACATCAAACCGTCGCTTGGGAAAGTGGCCCCACAACAACACAGCCTCGAAACAGACCTTCCAACGACAAGCCCAACATCGTGCTCATTGTGGCGGATGATCTGGGTTGGAACGATCTGACCTTTAATGGTGGAGGCATTGCTGGCGGTACGGTGCCAACCCCAAGCCTTGATTCCATCGCTGAAGCTGGCGTTAGCTTTGTGAACGGTTACGCCGGGCAGGGCACCTGTGCGCCATCGCGTGCCATGATGATGACCGGGCGCTACGGTTCGCGCTTTGGCTTCGAGTTCACACCGACTCCCGCCGGTATGTCGACGGCCCTTACCATGATGAGTAACGACGCCGGGCCAAAAATTGTCCCCGCTAAAAATCCGCGCACCATTGCTTACGATGAAATGGGGCTTCCAGCTAGCGAAATCACCATCGCCGAAGTGCTGAAAGATCAGGGTTACTACACTGCGCACATTGGCAAATGGCATTTGGGAAATGAAAACGGTAGCGCGGCCCACGATCAAGGGTTTGATCAAAGTTTATTGATGCGTTCGGGTCTGTACGCAGAAGAAGACGATCCACAGGTAGTGAACTCCAAGCTCTCCTACGATCCCATTGACCGGTTTTTGTGGGCGGGCATGAAGTACGCGGCGAGCTATAACGGCAGCGCCGCGTTTGAACCCGGCGGCTACCTAACGGACTATTACACGGACGAAGCCGTAAAGGTGATCGAGAACAATCGCGAGCGACCGTTTTTTCTTTACTTAGCCCACTGGGCACCGCACACACCGCTGCAGGCGGCAAAGCAAGATTACGATGCGCTTGATCACATAGAAGATCACACGGAACGGGTATATGCGGGCATGATCCGAGGCTTAGATCGTGGCGTCGGTCGTGTCTTGCAGGCGTTGAAAAACAACGGTCTTGATGACAACACCATCGTCATATTCACCTCAGATAACGGTGGCGCTGGATACGTTGGCATCGCGGATCTCAACAAACCCTATCGGGGTTGGAAGATCACCAACTTTGAAGGTGGCATTCACGTGCCGTTCTTTATCAAATGGCCAGCCGAGATTCCTGCTGGTCAAACCTTTGATGCGCCTGTTCACCACTTTGATATTTACGCCACAGCAGCACAGGCGGCGGGTGTGACTGTTGAGCACCAAATTGATGGGGTGAACCTACTGCCTTATGCGCGCGGTGAAGGCGGCTTAACGAAGCCTCATGACACGCTGTTTTGGCGTGCGGGTGAGTATCGAACCGTTCGGCATCATGATTGGAAGTTAGCCGTTGACCCATTGATGGATAAGACTTGGCTGTTCGATCTAGCAACAGACCCGTCTGAGACCACAAATATTGCTGAGCAGCATCCTGAGCAAGTCACGCAGATGCTTGCCTTGCTTGAGCAACATAACGCAGAGATGGTTCCGCCATTGTGGGACTCGGCCGGTGCATCCCCCATCAATGTCGATAAGCACAAGCGCCAGCAAATGGATCCGGAAACGGATACCTACGTTTACTGGAGCAATTAAAAAAGCCGGCACAACCCTTAGTTTGAACCGGCCTATCTGGTGTAGTTGTTGTTGGGTAAAGTGGCGCTACGCTTTCACTTTTTTGACGTAAAGAACCATCTCGTGGTCCACCAGCTCGAAACCATGCTCAGCAACAATCTCGCGTTGCAAGGCCTCGATACGTTCGTTAACAAACTCCATGACTTGGCCGGTATCAACGTCCACCATATGGTCATGGTGTTCGTCTGCGGCTAGCTCGTAAACCGAGTGGCCGTCGTCGAAGTTGTGTCGCTCAACGATTCCCGCAGATTCAAACTGGGTTAGCACTCGGTAGACGGTGGCCAGACCAACGGAGTCATCAGACTCCATTAGGCTTTTGTACACATCCTCCGCGCTCATGTGGTGGGGCTCAGAGCCTTCCAGCACTTCTAACACCTTGAGTCGAGGCAAGGTTACTTTTAAGCCTGCGCGTTTTAGATCTGAACCTGGCACTTGGCCTCCGTTGGATGTTGTTTTTTAGTCAATGGGTTCAAGCGAGCCTTAGCCCATCTTCATTTCGTAGAAGCACAGCTTGTTGCCATCGAGATCACGCACGTAGGCACCATAGAAAACGGGGTTACGTTCGCCAGGTTCACCTTCATCGGTTGCACCCAGAGAGATGGCCTTGGCATAGAGCTTGTCAACGCCGGCACGGTCGCCGCCAGGGATGGCGACCATAACGCCATTGCCGCCGTGTTGCTCTTTCTCATCATAAGGAATGCAGATGGCTAGCATAGCGGCGTCAGGGCCGGTTCCGTAAAACTTGATTCGGTCCATGCCGAACATTTGGCTGGCGCCGACTTCTGCTAGCAGCCCATCGTAAAATGCGCAGGCTTTGTCCATGTCTTTGGTGCCGATGGTGGTATATCCGAGCATGTTGTGTGTCCCCAGTAGGTGTGAAAAAGTGATCTTATTGTTATGTTGGCAAGTAAACCTGCCCAGGCCGCTAGGGTCAATCTTTGCGGGTGCATGGGGTAAGTCTGAAACGATCTGTTCTGCAATGGGCAGGTCTCATTTGCTGTTTCGCAAGGAGGTTGGTCCATGCTGGATGCTTGGGTAGATATTCGGTGCTCAGACGGTCTAATGAACACTTTTGTGACTTATCCCGACCCGGCAGTGGATCAGGCCCCAGTCTTAGCCCCAGACTTAGCTAAGCCGTTGGTGCTCTTGCTCATGGATGCCGGTGGTATTCGTGAGGAGCTGTGCGAGATGGCCCGGCGCTTAGCTGCAGCCGGGTACTACGTCATGATGCCCAATTTGTACTATCGGCTGAGTCGGGATTTTGTTCAGGCCAACCGCTCTCGAGAAGTCATGTTTGCCCATATGGATTCGCTGAACAATGCGTTGGTCTGTGCCGATATCCAAGCACTGCTTAGCTATGCCGAGCAAGATCCGCAGGCAGCCACGGACAAAGTGGGTTGTGTCGGCTATTGCATGAGTGGGCCTTTTGCGTTTGCTGCAGCGGCTGCCTTTCCTGAACAGGTGATGGCAGCGGCAAGCTTTCATGGGGTGCGATTGTTTCATGCGGGGCCAGATTCGCCCCACCTAGCCGCTGACCGAATTCCAGGGGAGCTATATTTTGGCTGTGCAGAAACCGATGAATGGGCGCCAGCGAGCCTGATGCAAGAACTGGATGACTACCTAGGGGCAACCACCTTGCACTATCGCTTGGAGCAGTACCCGGGCACTGCGCATGGCTTTGTGTTTCCTCAGCGCGATGGCATTTATCAGGCGCAAGGGGCCGAGCGGCATTGGCAAGTTTTGCTAGATTTGTTCGCGCGTAATTTGCATTAAGCTAGCGGGTGCAAAGGTTAGCTGGGGATTTGGCTGGCACTCAGCCCGGCGCGACCGGCTGCATCGCAAATGCCTTGCCAGCTGGTGTCATCGATCGGGATGCCATGCTCTAAACGCTGAGCCATGGACTCTTGCTCTGGTTCACCTGGAACACGCACTTTATCGTGACCGGTAGCAGGGGAGGTGGACTGTAGGTACGCCACCATGGCTTCGACTTCGCTGCTGAAATTGTCCAGCCCGCCAAAGGCGGCGGGGTCGAAGACAAACTGCAGCATGTGGTTTACCACAGTGTTGTCCCGCGGATTGCCCGGTTGGGCCGTCCACTCGCCGGCTAAAGCGCCCCCCAGCAACTCACACATAACGGCCAAACCGTAACCTTTGTGGGTTCCAAAAGGGCCTAGCGCGCCAAGAGGCTTTTCGTACATCACTGCTGCGTCTGTGGTGGGCTCGCCGTTGTGGTCAACCAGGGCGCCGGGAGGTACCGGTTCGCCCTTGTTGTATGCCACCCTTACTTTGCCTAAGGCAATGGCGCTGGTGGCCATATCGAGGACAACGGGTGTGTTGTTGGCTCTTGGAATGACAGCGCAAAATGGGTTGGTGGTCATGCGTCGCTCTTTACCACCATAAGGTGATACGGCGGGTGCATGGCCAACCACATTGGCAAAGTGAATCGAGACCAAGCCTGAGTTACCGCATTGTTCACCGTAGGTACCAATGCGCCCCAGGTGGTGACAGTTGCGAATGCCCATACACACGATGCCAGTATCTTTCACTCGCTCTATGGCAAGGTCGGTGGCTTCGCGGCCGACAACCTGGCCGAAGCCAAACTGTCCGTCTACTAAGAGCACGGCGCCGCTATCTCGAATGACTTCAGCGTGCTTGTCTACCTGTAAGTGACCGACATTGGCGTTGTGCACGTAGGTGGGAATCATGCCAACACCGTGAGAGTCGTGACCTTTGAGGTTGGCGGCAACCAAATGTTCCGCAACCTCTAAGGCAACCGCATCGGTTGCCCCAGTGGCGGTGAATATCTCAGCGACAAAACTGACGAGTGGAAGCTTACCGATATTCATAGCCGGTCGGTTCTCTCTATTGTGGTGGGTACAACACAACGTCGATGCGACGGTTGCGGCGACGTCCTTCGGGCGACTCGTTGTTAGCGACGGGCTGTGATTCACCATAACCCAGAGCGGTTAAGCGCCCGGCTGGCAACCCTTGATTGACAAGGTAGGCTTCAACCGCTTCGGCACGTTGTTGGGACAGTGCTAGGTTGGTTTTGTCGGAGCCAAAGGAGTCGGTGTGTCCTTCGATAACAACGGTAGCACCGGGGAACTCGGCAATGGCTTGGTTGAGCAAATTCAGCACCTGGTCATGCTCAGACTTGAGGCTGGCGGCGCCGCTGTCAAAGGTTAGTCCAATCATTCGCACAATGACCGTATTGCCTTTTCGCAGTACGTTAGCCTGATCCACATTAAACAGGTTTTCGACCGTGGCAAACCGCATGCGGTTGCGCTCTTGCTGGGCTAACACTTGGTTGAGCGCTTCAGCCGCTTCGGATTTGTTGCCCAGGTTTTTCTGCAGTTGAGCAACCTGACCGTTAAGGGCATTGATCTGCTCGTCGCGCTCGCTGATGCTGTTCGCTTGTAGCGCGATTTGTGACTGCAAGTTAACCACGGCGCTTTGAATGGTAGACACCGCTTGCTCCTGTCCATTGTCAAAGTGGACGGGTACGTCGACTTGTGCGGCCAGCTTGCCAATAGAAGCTTCCCAAGCCAGCAGCAGGTCTTCCAGGTTGGTATCGTTGTCGTCGATCGCGTCCGCCATGCGCGAAACGTAGATCGCGTGTTTGGCCGAGTGCTTCGCTTGTTGGGCCAAGCTACGTGGACGGTCTGTGTCGTAACGGTCTTTGTTTAACGCGGTTTCGGCTTCCGTTAGCAAACGGCTGCCATCGGCAAAAGATTTAGGTGCCCAGCGTTCCGCTTTGATGTCGTCTGCTTTTTCTAGCAAGGCGCGCGTTTCATTCAGGTAGTTCGCTTTGATTGCATCCAGCTCTGCTTGTCGGAACAGTTCCAACGCTTGCTCGCCGCTGCGTTCGGCAGAACGCTTGCGACCTTTTTCCATGCTGGTCGTGGCATCTGCAAACTTTGTCTCAGCCGCAAGCCAAGCATCCGGTGCGTAGGTGGCAGCTTCAGCGTTAGCGGCATCTGCGCGTGCTTGCAGGGTGCCGCCAAATGCGGCATCGGCAACGGCGCTGGATTTAGCGCTTTTTTGGAACTGCTTGGTAGCGCGGCTTAAGTCGCGACGAATGGACTCTAAGCTGCCGCCATCTGCTAGCGTCTTCTCTGCTCGGCGATAAAGCTCCGCCCCTTCTTTGTAGGCATTGGGTGCAAGGATTGCACCGTTGGCGGTGTTAGCCGCGCGTAGTGCAGCGCTTGCTTCTTCAAAGAGCGGCTCTTTGAGCTCTTCCATGGCCGCAAAGCTGAGGTTGCTGCACAGTGCCAACAGGACAACCAGCATCAATGATTCCGCTGCCTTGCGAAACGATGGTCCGTAAAATTCAATTGGTTTACTCATTAGGTCCTCTCTGAGTGTTGATTTAATAGTGCTTGACAACCGCTAGGGCGTCACCAGATTGCGTTCTTTTAAATAGTCTTTGTTAAACAGTTGGGACTGATATTTGCTGCCGCCATCACAAAGTATGGTGGCCACCACATGTCCTGGGCCCAAACGCTGAGCAACCTCCACAGCTGCGCAAACATTGATGCCAGTGCTGGAGCCAAAAAACCAGCCTTCTTCTTTCAGCAATCGATGGACCTGGGTCACCATCGCTTGGTCAGCAATTTGGACAGCGCCATCAATGGGGGTGCCATCTAGATTATCGGTTACCCGGGAGTTGCCGATACCTTCGGTCATGCTTGGCCCTGGGGTCATGGTGGCATCGCCCGTGGTTACCCAGTTGTACAGGGCGCTCCCCATGGGGTCCGCCAAGATGATCTCGACTTCAGCCTTCTGCTCTTTTAGGTACCGAGACACGCCAGCCAGGGTGCCACCGGTGCCGGTGGCACAGGTAAAGGCGTCTATCTTGCCGTTCGTTTGCTGCCATATTTCTGGGCCGGTGGATTCGTAGTGGGCTAATCGGTTGGCCAGGTTGTCGAACTGGTTCGCCCAGACTGCATTTGGCAAGCTGTCGGCATAGCGTCCAGCCTGCTTTTGATAGTTGTCTGGGTTGGCATATGGCACGGTGGGGACGACCCGTACATCGGCACCAAGCGCTTGGAGTATCTCAACCTTTGCTGGAGATTGGTTGTCTGGCATATAGATGACGGTGCTGTAGCCCCGAGCATTGCACACGTGGGCGAGGCCAATGCCGGTGTTACCAGCGGTGCCTTCAACAACAATGCCGCCAGGCTGCAGCGCGCCGCTGCGTTCATGGCCTTGGACCATCCACAGCGCTGCTCGGTCTTTGACCGAGCCCCCAGGGTTAAGAAACTCGGCTTTACCCAAGATTTCACAACCGGTCTCTTCCGATAATCTGTTTAGACGTATAAGCGGCGTATTGCCGACGGCGTCAGCAAAACTGTCAAGCACTTGCATGGATCGTTCCCCCGAACTTAGCCTCTATTCTACCGGTAAATTGAACAAGAGACGAAATGCGCTTCTTTATCCCTTCACGGCCTAAGCTTAAGCCGTGAAGGGAATGGAGGCTTGGCGCCGCGCTGGCGTTGCTGGTGCCTTTCGCGGCATTATCGGTCCATTAATTGGGTCTTTTGAGGGGGTGCACCATGGTAGCTGACGAATTTTTGGATGAACCGGAAGCGCAAGGCTTGGATCTTGAGAAGCTGGCAGCGCTCGATCAGCGTGCCCAGCGTGAGGTCCGCGACGGTGTGCTGCCGTCAGCGCAAATTGCGGTGGCCCGCCATGGCAAGTTGGTTTGGCAGAAATCTTACGGCAGCGCGACCGATGATTCGCTGTGCTCAATCTTCTCGGCCACTAAAGGGGTGATCTCGGCGGCCACCTGGCTGCTACTGCAAGATGGCAAGCTGGCGCTTGATGAGCGGGTAGTGGACATCATTGAAGCGTTTGGCAGCAACGACAAAGAGCAAATCACGGTCTTGCAGCTGCTCACTCATACCGCTGGCTTTCCTGGTGCGCCGTTTCGACCTTTGGATTGGAACGACAAAGCCAAGCGCTTAGCGCGATTTGCGCAGTGGCGTTTGAGTTGGGAGCCGGGTAGTCGGTTTGAATATCACCCTACGGCAACCATGTGGGTGCTGGCAGAAATAATTGAGCGCCGAAGCGGCCAGGATTTTCGTGAGTTTATTCGGCAACAGATTATGCAGCCGCTAAATCTGCCCGAGTTTATTGTGGGATTGCCGCAAGCGGCTGCAGCCGCCATTGGATCCCGTGTGTTGCCTTGTGAGCACTCGGGGGATGCGTTAACTAGCGAAGACTACCAACGTATGGGTATGCCCGAACCGCCGGTAACCGAGGTAACAGAAGAAGCTATCTTGGCTTTTAATCGAGATGATGTGCGAGCGGTTGGCGTGCCTGGCGGCGGCGGTATTTGCGGTGCTGGCGAGTTGGCGCTGTTCTATCAGGCACTGTTACACGGCGGCTTAAACGGCCAGGTGCTGTGGACGCCTGAAACAATGCAGCTAGTACGCCAAGTTCATTCGGGTGAGCTACGGGATCCTATCTTCAACAAACTCGCCAATCGTGGGCTGGGCATCATCATTGCTGGTGATAAGGATCGAAGTTTCCGCGGCTTTGGCAAAACTAACTCCCCGGAAACCTTTGGGCACAACGGCGCCGGCGGCCAATTGGCTTGGGTTGATCCAGCAACTGGGTTGTCTTTGGGTTACGTTACTAGCGGCCATGATCGCAACCCCATCCGGCAAGGGCGCCGTGGGGTTGCTCTGTCTTCCATGGCGGCTGAGCTATTGGCCTAGCCCCAGCTGAGGAATGCTAGTCGCGTAGCCTTCGTAGGTCTGGCGCTTCGCCGGTGCTGCCTTTGGTCACCCCTGAGAACTTGGATTTCTTGCCTGAGGTGTGACGGAACTTGACGCTAAGCTGTGGTCCGGCGGCGGTCAGCCCGCCATCCACCACAATGGATTCACCGGTCACGAAGCGTGCGTCATCGGTTGCTAAGAATAGCGCGGTACCCGCAATGTGATCACCAATCCCGGTTTCTGGCCACGGCTGGGCGGTGGCAAAGGCTTCGCGAGTACGTTCAGGCTTTGGCCCTTCAGCCAGTGGGGTGGCAATAAAACCGGGGCAAATCGCGTTGACTCGAATGTGTTGGTCCGCCAACTCCACGGCAGCCGCTTTGCTCATGCTGATGACGGCTGCTTTGGCCGCCGAGTACACCAAAGGCCCGGCATCACCGCTTAGACCGGCAATTGACGCTGTGTTAATGATGACGCCCGGTGTGCCCGCCGCTGCAAATCGGCGTGCGGCGTGTTTGATGCCAAGAAAGACACCTTTGGCCAGTACATCGAAGGTGTAGTCCCAATCATCCGTTGTCGTTTCGGTGAGGGGGCCGATGGCCCCGCCGACGCCAGCGTTGTTGAAAACGATATCCAAGCCGCCAAAGGCTTCGATAGCGCAATCGAGCATGGCCTCGATGTCCTGCTCTTGGGCAACGTCGGTATGAATGAAGCGTATACGGTCGGCCCAACCGCGGTCGGCGGCTTCGGCCAAGGTGTCGGCGCCGCTTTGGTCATTGAAATCCGCAACCACCACACGCGCGCCTTCGGCTAAAAAACGCAACACGGTTGCTTTACCCATGCCACTGGCGCCACCAGTAATCACGGCAACTTTGTCAGCTAGTCTGTTGGTTGCTGCAGCGGAGTCTGTCATCTGGCGAGTTCCTATTCTGAGGTTCGATGTTTGGTAAGACCTATGGTTAACCCGTAGTTGTACGGGGTCTGTGGGCAGAACGCCAGCCCTGACAAATGTGCGCTGGTTCAAGTTTTCGACCCCATCCATCCGCTAGGCTCAAATCCTGAAACGGCTCAAAATTTGAACCAAAGCTCAGTTTGGATGGAAACACAGAACATGGACATTCGAAGGTTGCCACAGGCTATGTGCGCCCTTGCACGCTGGCGCATGGGGTGGCGCGATCTGCTGTTGCAGGCCGGGTTGCTGGGGTTGGTTGGCCTGTTGGCATTGCCCGCTCAAGCGCAATGGCATGAACGGCGCGCAACCGCGATGGGCACCAGCATCCACGTTGAGCTTTGGAGTGAAGAGGCGGATGTGGCTGAACAGGCGTTAACCGCCGTGATCACGGAGATGCATCGAATTGATGCTGAATTTAGCCCCTACAAAAAGGACAGCCAATTATCGCGCCTGAACGCCCAAGCCCCTAAAGGCTGGGTTGAGGTCAGCCCTGAATTGTTTGAGTTGTTGGCCCGTAGCGCTTGGGTGTCTGAACTTACCTCTGGTGCTTTCGATGTGACCTATGCCTCGGTCGGTCGTTACTATAACTATCGAGACCGCGAAGCACCGGATGCGAAGACCTTGGAGGCATTGGTACAACACATCAACTACCGCAATGTTGAGCTACGTCCAGCTACCTCAGAAGTGCGTTACGCCGTAGAGCAAGTGTATGTTGACCTCGGTGGTATCGCCAAAGGTCACGCCGTAGATCAAGCCATAGCAAAAATACAGGCATTTGGTATTACCCAAGCATCCGTAGCGGCGGGTGGTGACAGTCGGATAATCGGCGACCGTCGAGGCCAACCTTGGACCGTTGGGGTGCGCCACCCTCGAGACCCTGAGGCGGTTGCCGTGTTGTTGCCCTTAGAAGACACCGCGGTATCCACCTCTGGAGACTACGAGCGTTACTTTGATGCGCAGGGCGTGCGCTATCACCACATTCTTGATCCTAGTACTGGCAGCTCGGCCAAAGGCTCGGTCAGCGTGACCATCTTGGGTGCACAGAGCCTGCTCACGGATGCGCTATCCACCAGCGTGTTTGTCTTAGGGCCAGATAAAGGGATTGACCTGATAAACCGTCTTGAGGGCATTGACGCCATAGTGATCGACGCATCTGGCCAGATGCGCTACTCCGATGGGTTAGCAGGGCTCGAGTAACAACCCAAAAGGGGCTTGGTACCTACCGGGACCCATGAATGACGTCTCATTTTGATGTGCTCCCTTACAACATCTTCACAACCAAGAGCAAAACGAGAACCCTTCCTCATTCTTGTTTTGTGTACCGAATAGACTGAGCCTGCGAGGACAGCAAGACTCCGCCATTTCCACGGCTATGCCGGAAATGCCAGTCGATCTCCCAAGGGCAGCTTTGGGGTTCGTGATGTCGGTCATTTCGGCGCTCCCTGAAGTAAATATAGGGGCCGAACAATGGAATGTGGACTTGATGATCAGTTATCTGATCAGCAGTTGCTCAAGGATGTGCAACTTTCGATTTGGTTAAAGGATTTAGCTAAATCATGCCGCTAGGACGCGCACGTTGTGGCAGCCGGTAGTTCGAAAGACGTAACTGAATGGAACTCAGATTTGGCAGGATGCCAATTTGGTGGAATGCAACAAAGGATAAAGAGTTGCAGGAGTATTCACTAAGTTCTTTCGACGGTTGGCTACTTCATTTGTAGCAGGGCTTGTTAGCACGCAGGGCGCTCGATGGTTTGTAGAGTTGGGCAGAAAGTTGGGTAACGGTTAGATAACAACGTAGGTGGCAATGTTGATAAGTAACGTAAAACAAGTAAAAACGCTGTTGGCTCGAAGCCTAGGGTTAACGTTGTTGTTAGCGGCAAGCCATTCGCATGCTGTTGGTCTTGAAACCTCTGCACCTGACTTTACCTTGGAAACCTTGGACGGTCCGAATCTTCGCCTCGAAGAATATCGGGGTCAGGTGGTATTGCTAAATTTTTGGGCAAGTTGGTGTGGTCCCTGCCGACAAGAGATGCCTGTTCTAGATCGTTTGCATCAGCGTTATGAAGATACCGGCTTTGCCGTGCTCGGCGTTAACGTTGAAGGTGAGAGAGCACCTGCGCAAAAGATTGTGGACAAAACCAATGTGACCTTCCCCGTGCTGATTGATGCAAAGCAGAAAGTCAGTGAGATGTACGACCTTGAAGCCATGCCCAGCACGGTTGTTATTGACCGTGATGGCGTTGTGCGGTACATCCACCGTGGCTACAAGCCTGGTGATGAAGCCAAGTATGTTGAAGTGGTCAAGGAGTTGATCCGAGAGTAAATCATCGGAGATTGCGGCAATGTTATACAAAGGATTACAGGCCATGAAATTAACGCAAAGGATTGCATTCACCCGGTTGCTACCGAGCCTACGAATTTTGGGTCAATTAGGCATAGTGCTTGGGGCCTTGATCAGTGTGTCCGCGTATGCGGCTGATCCTGCAAAGGCAGTAAAAACCGCTGCACCGGTTGCGGTAAGTGATGACCTTGAGGATCTCAAGAAATCCTTGCTCAAGTTAAAGCGCGACCTGGTGATCTTAGAAGAGGACTTGCTGTTCCCGGCTAGCTCCCAAGTTGCCGTGTACCTGTCTATGGACGTCGGAGACTTGTTTGCTCTAGACGCCGTTACGCTTAAATTGAACGGCAAGAATGTGCACCACCACTTATACACCGAGAAGCAGGTGGATGCGCTCTACCGAGGTGGCGTGCAAAAACTCTACGTCGGCAATGTAAAGCAGGGTAAGAATCGAGTGACCGCCTTCTTTACCGGTCGTGGTCCTAACGGTCGCGACTATCGCCGTGCCGCCACCATCGATTTTGAAAAATCCTTTGAACCGACCTTTGTTGAGTTGGCGATCGCAGATTCAGAAGCAAACTATCAGCCTGAATTTTCGGCATCGCTGAGCGAGTAGGCTCGCGCAGCGATTATTATGAAAGCCTTACTTTGCAAGCTCATTCTGAGCTGTGCTGTTGCCGGACCTAACGCCAAGCCAGTAGATGATCTGGCTTATGGCACTGTGCTCTACGAATATTTTCAGCAGGACTATCAAGCAGCCATGGTTAACACCTTGGTTGCTGAGGCCCAGGGCCACACCGGTGATAACACAATCCGATTTGATCTGGCCAAAGGTAGCTTTGCGTTTAGCGATCATATGTACCGCTATGCCAATGAAATTTTTGCCCAGGTAGACCCTGCTGAACTCACTGAGCTTGATAATCTTCGCTTAGCTTTTCATCTAGCGCGTGATCATCATCGTCGTGGCAATTGGGCAGCTCTAGAACAAGAGCTTGCGAAAATTGAGCTGGGTAAATCTTGGCTTGGTAAGGCCAAGATGCACCCAGAAGTAGAGTTCATGCGCTCAGAGCTATTGGTGCAACAGCAGCAGTTTGCCCTTGCGCAAACCACCTTAGAACGATTAGACGAGCAGGAGCCGCTGCGTGCTTACGGGTTGTACAACCTGGGTGTCGCCCTACGCACTAGCTCACCTGATGCAGCGCGCGATGTCTTTACCCAGCTAAGCAACATGCCGGCCTACTCCAAAGAAGCCTTTGATCTGATTCAGCGAGCGAAGCTAGCACGCGCTTTCTTGGCTCGTGAACAATCCCAACGCGCTGATGCCCAGGCAGTTCTAGAAGAGCTACCGGGTACCGGTCGCTATCGAGATACCGCCTTGGCTGCCTACGCTAGCCTAGCGATGGACAAGGGTGATCATGAGCTTGCAGCGCGGATATGGATGACGCTGCAAGAAGAGAGCTATTGGACCCCAAGCACCGCGGCCGCGCGACTAGGGTTTCCCTTGAGCCTAGAGAATTTAGCGTCATCAGAGCTAGCGCTAGAGCAATATCGAGTAGCGGAGCGTAGTTTTTCTGCGCGCCTTACCGCGCTAGATTCGTTAACCGTTAAAGCGCAAGACCCTCAGTGGATACGCGGCTTGTTAACAACCTTTGCCAAGCCCCAAACAACACAGCCGGCCAAAGCCGATGCCACTGTTCGAACCGACCAAGAGGCGAATCCATCCGCACAAAAGAAGTCTTGGTGGCGTTTTGGCGGCAAGACACCGGCTCAAGCCTCTGCCCCTCAGTCTCCTGAAGAGATTGCCATGGGCGAAGTGATGCAAGATTGGCAGCAAGAGCTTGGCCACACCGATTGGCTAGAGTGGTTGTCGAGCGAAGCTGTGCACGATGTGCTGATGCAGTGGAGCCATCTGCAAGATGAGCGCGATTGGTTAGGTGCTCTTCCAAATACGCTGGAAGCCTTTGCAGAGGTTGCGCAAGAACGTAAACGGCGCACCGCTTTGGCGAACGAAACTTTATATAGCGATGGCTTGGTTGCTAGTCGTGACTCCCTGAACCAAGTGGAAGAGGGGCTGAAAGCTCAAATACTAACGGTCAAAAATCAAACGCCGAGCCTTGATACCCAGTGGTTGCTGTCTCTAGCAACGCCCGCCGAGCGCAAGCGTTTGTTAAAGCTAGAAGCGATGGCTGATAAGTTGGAGCGCTACATTGCTAGCCCTCAAGCAGCCGCGTCGAAAACTCGGGATTGGCAGCCTTGGCTAAGCCGTATCGAACGTTTGCGCGGTTTAACCTTTTGGGAGATTGCCAACAGCTCTACGAGCCGAGTTAGAGCGCTCGAAAAATCGCTAGGTGAGGTGCACCAAGCGCAGCGTGAATTAGATGAACGTGTTGCGCGTGTTCAGGGCGCTCAAGCCCAATTTGTGGCCGGAACGGACACCAATTTTGTGCGGCTGAATCAACGGGCACAAGCCATGCAAGCGCAAGTGGGCCAAGCGATTGAGCAGCGTGAGCAAATTCTTGCTCAAGAAATTCGAAAAGGTATGCATCAGGAGCAGCGCCAAGTGAAGCAGTATTTGCTAGCAACGCGAATTGCTATTGCCCGTGCTAGCGATCAATTGGCCGGCGTGGATCCTTCCTTGCTTCCAACGCAGGAGAAGCCATGATGCGGTACCTAAATTTTGTATCCGATGTTGAAGCGGGTTTTGCCAAGACCGCTAAAAGAAGCCTGCTGTCGAGCGTTATTTGGAGCCTTGCGTTCAGCGCTAGTGCTTGCAGTTGGTTTGGCGATAAAGATCAAGTTGTCGCTCGTGGCCCCGCCATTGGCGACATAGTTAGCAAGCTACCCGAGCTTGAAGTTCCAGAACCTACCGCGCAGGCCCCAACGCGTGATGAGGTGTTGGCGGCCTACGAGCAAGTGTACGGCTCCATTGCAGACTCGGTTGAGAACGCTGCGGTGGGTAAGCGCCTAGCAGATTTGAAGATGCAGGCCGGTGAAGATCAAGACCTTGAGGGTGTAGCCCAGCCCTATGATGACGCGGTGGAAATGTACCAATCGTTGCTCCAAGACAGCGTTGGCGAAGGTCAAGACCAGATTTTGTATCAACTGGCTCGTGCTTACGATGTGCAGGGCCAAAGCACTGAAGCTTTGCCCCACTTAGACCGATTGATCGCTGAGCATCCCAACAGTGCGCTGGTGGTGGAGGCGCGTTTCCGCCGCGCGGAGATACATTTTTCGGCCAAGCGATATGCACAGGCTAGCGCTGACTACGGGTTTGTTGTTACCTCCGGACAAGACACACCGCTTTGGCAAAATGCCAGCTATATGCAGGGTTGGTCGCAGTTTAAGTTGTCCGAATTGGACGAAAGCTTAAACAGCTTCTTTGCCGTGGTAGGAAACATCACCGCTGACGGAGACAAGCTCGAGAGCTTGTCTACCATTGAAAAAGAGCTGCTAACGGACAGTTTGCGGGTGATCACGTTGGGCCTGGGTTACTTAGATGGTCCAGATACCTTGGCATCACACATGGAGCGCCTGGATAAGCCGTCTTGGCAATTTTTGGTTTATGAGCATCTGGCTCAAGACTACATGGCAAATGAGCGCTATTTAGATAGCGTTGCCACCTGGCAGCTGTTTGTGGACCGCAACCCCCTGGATTTGCGTGCACCCAATGCACATATCGGCATGATCAATACCTTGGTTGAAGCAGACTTTCCTAGCGAGGTTAGGCCGAAAAAGGCTGAGTTCATCAAACGCTACGGCGTTACTAGCGAATTTTGGTTGACCCACAGCGAGGATGCTCGAGCTGACTACGTTGGCATGCTAAAGGTTTACTTAACGGAGCTTGCGTCACTTGCACATAGCGAAGCGCAATCACTAAAGGCCGGGTCGCGTAAAGCTAGACGAGCATTTTTGGTGGCCGCTGACTGGTATGAAGAGATTGTTGCCACCTTCCCCAAGGACCCCGCGGTTGCGGAGCAATTGTTCTTGTTGGGTGAGGTTTATACCGAGGCGCAAGAGCATGGCCAGGCGGTTGCCGCGTATCAGCGCGTAAGCCGAGATTTTCCGGATTTTGCTCGAGCAAACGAAGCATCTTATGCCGCGATATTGGGCTTGGATGCCTTGGTTGCATCATCACCTAAGCAAGAGCTGGAGCTATGGCAGCGACTTAAGGTTGATGCTCAGATTGAGTTTGCAGTGGCTTATCCAACGGACGCCCGAGCGCCAAGCGTGCAAGCGGATGCGGCAAACAGCCTGTTTGAGCTGGAGCAATACGCACCAGCCATGGAGCTTGCAAAAGACAGCCTAGCGCGCTGGCCGGCGCTGCCAACGCAAATTGCCAAGACTAACCTACTTATTCTAGGGCATGGCTCCTTTGCATTGGTGGACTACGTGGCTGCAGAGCAGGCGTACCAGCAACTGATGTTGTTACCGCTAGCAGCAGCGGAGTTAGCGCCCATCAGCGAACGCCTGTTAGCCACCGTTTATAAGCAAGGTGAAATTGCGGAAGCAGCAGGAGAGGTTGCGGTCGCCGCAGACCATTACCTGAGAATCAAAACCATTGATCCGGCGTCGCCGTTAGCAGCTCAAGGCCACTATGACGCGATTGCAGTGGTTGAAGCAGCCCAGGATTACGAACGCTCCGCCCAGCTGTTGCGCGAGTTTCGCACCAGCTACCCCAACCATGAGCTGGGTAAAGACATAGATTTACGCTTGGCTACGCTGTTTGAGCGCAGTGAAAATTGGCGCGAGGCTGCATTGGAGTACGTTAATGTGGCACGCGGACCGGCTGCCCTAGATGTACGTCGTCAGTCTTTGTATCGCGCAGCGGAACTGTTTGAAGAGATGCAGGACCTAGCGGCTGCACAAACCTATTACCGAGAGTACGTTGGTGCTTTTCCTAAACCATATGATGCGGCGTTAGAGGCTGTGCAAAAGCTCGACGAGTTTGCTTTGTCGATCAATGACACGCCAGAGCGTCACAACCTGCTGCAGAAAAAGATTGAAATTCATCGCGGTATGGGCCGTTCGGCAACGCCGCGTGCCACTTATCTTGCGGCCGAAGCTCAGCTGTTTTTTGCTGATCACGAGCGCAGTCGCTTCGATGCCATAGCATTGCGGCATCCGCTAAAAGCTAGCCTAAAAGAGAAAACTAAGTCTCTAAAAGCAACGGTGAAAGCTTATGAGCGGGTTGCCGGGTACAAGGTGGCTGAATTTGCATCGGCATCGACTTACCACATTGCCAGCCTCTACTCAGGCCTATCGCGGTCCATCATGGCCTCTGATCGGCCAGCGAACCTATCTGAGTTAGAGCTAGAGCAGTACGAAATATTGCTTGAAGAGCAGGCGTATCCGTTTGAAGAGCAAGCCATCACCTTGCATGAAATCAACATGCGACGGAGTTGGGAAGGGGTTTACGACAGTTGGGTCAAGCTGAGCTTTGCGGAGCTAAGCAAATTGATGCCAGCGCGTTTTGACAAACAAGAACGACAGGTGGTTTATGTTGAATCAATCTACTAA
>CALHVX010000149.1 GCA_938036875.1 uncultured Pseudomonadales bacterium | reverse complement strand
GTGGCAGGTGGTGTGAGCTGGCAGGAGTTTGCTGGTGGGTTGACGGCCGATGTTGTGTTGTCTCCCATAGGTTTCAGCCTAGAAGGCAACGACACCTTGGATAGCGTGCCCGGCGACGGTTTTGTTGATTTCTCGCTGTTTGTTGGCGGTGCGGGTCAAGATGGACTGGATGTGTCTTTGCCGAACACGGCAACCAGCTGCTTCGATGCAACGCTGTTGCCCGCTGGCGTGCAAGTCTTTGTTGGTGAGGACAAGTTGGTTCGGTCTGGGCCCTTCAACTTGGAAGATTTAGCTGTGTGTCCTTAAGGAGATCTTATTGGCTGCGAAGCGCAATGCTCGCAGCCAATAGGCGTTTACGCTGACCTAAAGCGAGTTGCGTAGTCGACGTCGGCTACCAACCAAGGCAAACAAACCTAAACCCAACAAGGCGCCGGTTGTAGGCTCTGGTACACCAGTGGGTGGTCCACCAACAGCTCGTGTAGAAAATGCAAAGCTGACCGGGTCGCCAAACGAATTGCGTGAACCACAGAGGCTGCCTTCACCGACATCACAAAACCCGTTAGAAATAGAGCCGAATGAGCTGGAGTTATATCGATACGTGAAGTTGCTGGAGGTACCAGGATTCAGGACGCCAAGCGCCACGGTGATGGCTTGTGCATCCCATTCGAAAATTTCCAAACCAAAGGCGAAACCAGCCGTTCCAGCAAAAGTGTCACTGCCGAGCTGGGAGCGGGTAATGGTTCCTCCTGTGTTCTGGAGCCGGTAACCACTGGAGTACACGCTGGAAGCGCCGAAGGACAAGTCAAGCATCAGGTCTGTGCTTAACGAATCTAGGCTACCAAAAGCATCAAATTGGTTCACAGACGCGCCGCCTGCGGCTAGGTTGATGGTGACCAACTGCTCCTGAGCAACGGTGGTGTTGTTGGTCAGCGTATCGGAAAACTGGACGAAGGCCTGGGTTTCATAGTTGTTGACCGGCGCCAAACCGAAGTCATTGATACTTCCTGAGGTTGCAGCCAGAAAACTACCGCTTTGGTCCACAGACGTTCGGTAAGAGCCAGTGGTTGTAAAATCTGCTGAGTCACCAGCGCCGTTTTCTGTTACTGAGTTGGTGTTACTACTATCCATTGTACTCGCAACGGTGGTGCCGTTAATGGTGACCGAGCCGCCGGCTTGGATAATGGCCGCCTGGGCGGATGTTGCGGTGATTGTTGAAGCCAGCGCTAGGCTGAATACAGCACAGAGTATCGGCCGCTGCTTCAAATGGAATGGATGAGACATTATTTACGCTCCCTTACTAATATGATTGGCGATATCGCCCCCCTAGACCAGTATTTGGTCAACGCGCTTAGAATCACTCATGCCGTGTAACGGGTGCATACCCCAGATGGGGTAAAAGTCTTTGTTTCTAACATTTTCACCGCAAATACTTTCATATTTGGCGGTTTGTCCCCTAAATTGGGCTAGATTTGTATCAAAATCCTTGCAAGTCGATACTGAACCAAGCTGTTCAGCGTCTCTTATGTTTGCCATCCTGAGGCGTGTTGAAATTGGTCCGATATGGTCACCGACTCTGAAATAATCGATAGCGTTTACGCCGTGTCTTTAGACCCTGAGCGATATGACGATCTGGTGAAAATCTGGGTCGACCGCATCAGTGTGAGTTTTGATACCAACCAAGGGTTTAATCCGCCCGAACTGGATAGTCATCTGCAGCGCGCCATGGAGATGATTGTGCTGCTCTCCACCTCCCGTACTGATAAATCTGTGGTGAATGCGGGCGATCGCGGGAGCAACCAGCCCAGCATGTCGTTTGATAGCCGGGGTAACCTCCAGCGCATCAATTCGGCAGCACAGACCAGTTACGCCCTAAGCTTGGGTCAAGCGCTAGAAGAGCTGCCGTTTGATGGCTTGGCACATCGGGATCTGCGAGCAGCACTTTCTGGCAAAGCCAGGCGTGAAGCGCAAAACACCTTGCTCAGAGCCATCCGAACCGACAACGGTCTGACGGTGCTTATGACCGTGACTCACCTACCGGACGCAGACCCAGCCACCATTACGCTGGAAACCACCGAGCTGGTCTGGCCAGAGCGGCTAACCGGGGTCATGCAGGAGTCTTTTGGTCTTACATCAGCAGAAGCCGATATCGGGCGCTTGTTGGTAACCGGTGCGTCGGTAGCCGAGATCGCAGCAGGGCGTTCGCGTGCAGTAGATACCGTACGCACACAACTGCGCTCTTTGTTCAGCAAAACCTCGACCAATAGCCAAACAGAGTTTGTGCGTATGGCGGTTGGTCTGGCCGCACTCTACCCTTCGGAACCGGTGGCCAACGATAATCTCACTACAGCAAAGGTGCATTCGCTAAACAGTGCATTCCCGGCGCAAGATCACAAACACATTATCCAGCTGCCCGATGGCAGGCGAATGGAGTACGCCTTGTTTGGCGCTAAGCAAGGTAGAACCTGTTTGTATGTGCACGATGCTATGTTTGGCAACGCATGGTCCGCACAGATGGCGGAAGAGGCAACGCGTCGAGGGCTAACGATAGTGGCCCCGCTGCGTGCGTATTGGGGCGCTACAGATCCATATCCCGATAAGTGCCATGTGCATGATCAATTTGCTGAAGACGTGAATGTGCTCCTGCAAAGACTCGAGCTAAACAACGTGGTGACAATCTCGCGTACCATTGGAAGCGCTTACGCCTACCGCATTGTATCTGAAGCGCCGGAGCGCTTTGCAGGCCTGGTTGGTGCGGCTCCGGGTTTACCCATCGATGGTCGGCGTGATCTAGATCGTATGATGCCACACCAGAAATTTCTCTCTGGCTCCATTCGCCATAACAAAACGGTCCTCAAGTTTCTCACCAACGCGATCGAAGCGGTATATACCCGTTACGGCGCCAAAGCTCTGCTGCGCATGGTGTATCGCAGCTATCCAACCGACCTGGCTGTGCTAGAAGACCCAGCGGCTATGGCGGCAATGAACGCAGGAACCGCACAAGCGGCAGAGCAGGGGATCAAAGCTTTTTTCAACGACTTTAAAGATCCGCCCAAGGATTCTTGGGGGGCCCATCTGGCGTTAACCCTCCCAATGCGAGTGTTGATAGGAGATCACGATCCGAACGGACGCTTGGCGCGAGTGCAGGAGCTTATAGATAACGGCGCAGATATAACCGTTACCCAGGTGCCGGGTGCGGGTGATCTGCTTTTGTACTCTGCTTACTCTGCGGTGTTGGATGCTGCTGAGCTATTGTTCGAGCAGCAGAAATCAGCAGGTGCCTCGCTACATAAAAATTCAAACAGGCGCTAGAACGGAATATCGTCATCCAAGTCATCGATGAGCGCGCTGGGGGCATTGACGGAGTTGGGGGCTTCGCCTGAGTGATCCCCTTTGGTGTCTGTTGAGGCATCTGCCGCCGAAATCCTCCAAGCATTGAGATTGGTGAAGTATTTTTCATTCCACTCTCTGCCTCGTAAATCGAAATCCACGGTTATCTCATCACCCTCTGAGAAGTTGTCAATGAGCGCGCACTTGTCTTGGGTGAGCTGAAACTTCACCATTTGTGGGAACTTATCGTCTGCGACCTCAATAACGAAATCACGTACCGCGAACGAGGCCGACTTCTGCTCGGAATCGAAGATTTTGTGTAGTCGGCCTGTAGCTTTATACGCCATTATTTTTCCTGAAATGTTGTTCGGTTGAAGGGTTTGGCAAAGTGCGTTGACGCCAGATCCGACGATCTTAACATTCGAGAACGAAAAGGTGCATGGCTGCTGGTCCTTAGCCTAGGTGTTTCTTGGTCAAACCGAGCCGTGCCGTTGGGTAAGATAATCGACCAATTCCTCAGCAGTAAATGGTTTGGCAAGCACCGGGACATCGAAATCCTCCTCAACGGAGGGACCGTAACCACTCATCATGCCGATGCGCACTTGCGGGTGCTGAGCGCGAACCCACTGGGCGAGACCAAAGCCGTCCATAGGGCCTGGGATTTTGATGTCTGAAAGCATTAGGTCGAACGCATCCCCCCGGCTTAGTTCGACCTGTGCTTGGTCCGCTGCAGTGACCCACTGCGAATGCGCTCCTTCTCGCGCCAATATAGCGATCAACGTTTGAGCAATGAGTGGGTTGTCTTCTACGACTAGTATGCGTGCACCGACCAGTGTCTGAGGTTCAACGGGATCGGTTGGTTCGGCATCGGTTGCGCCTTGGTACAACGGGAAGCGCAATGCTACACAAGTGCCCGATCCAAGCTCGCTTGTTAGCTGCACCTGACCACCGGATTGCAGGGCAAAACCGTAGATTGAACTGAGCCCAAGACCGGTACCGCCTTGCTTAGTTGTGTAGTAAGGGCGAGAGGCCTGTTGCATAGCCTCTTCGTTCATACCGCGACCCTGGTCGATGACCTGTAGTAGAAGAGACTGTGCAGCACCCTCAGCTTCAGTAGCAATGCTGGCAGAGAGTACAATTTCACCTGAGGCATCCATAGCGTCTGCCGCATTGCGCAATAGGTTGATGATGGATGCGGTGAGCTGACCGGCATCGAGCTTTACCCAGGCATCCTTTGTTCGGTCATCCAGGATCAGTTGATTTACGTCGCCAACCGCAGAGTGAAATAGCGCACCCGTGTCTTTCAGGTAACTTGAGACATTAAACACTCGTGTTTCAAGCTGTTGGTTGCGAGAGTAGGCGAGCAGTTGTCGTACCGTACTGCTGCCGGAACGAACAGACTGGTTTGACGCGGCCAGGGCCTTTTTCTCCTTGGGACTTAGTGCCTGGTCTGCGAGTAGGTCGTTGGTGCTGGCAATAACTTGTAAAACGTTGTTGAAGTCATGGGCGACGTGTCCTGCAATTTGCCCAATGGCTTCCATGTGGCGGCTTTCGGCCAGCGCGTGCTTGAGCTGAGATTGTTCAGTGACTTGTTTTACCAAATCCTGAGATTTGCTCTCCACCAGCGCGGTTAAGGATGCATTTTGTTTGCGCAACTTCTCTCTCAATCGAGTTTGTAGCGCTCGACGCCCGTTAAAATAGAGTACTCCAATGCCAGCGAGAATTGCGAGCAAAGAGAAGCCGACAATAAACGCTTGCTGCTGTTGTAGAGAGCTTTCTCGCATCTTGGCTTCGTTCGCCTGAGCCATCAGCGTTGTCGCTTCAGCCGCTAGTAGGGCTTGCTCCTCTTTAACCAATTTGAGCTCTAGCTCGGTGCGCTGTTTATCTAATTTCTCCGCGTAGTAGTCGGTCTGTCGTTGGCTTAGAAAGTTGACCAATTTATTGTTTGAAGACAAAAAATCTTCGAATGCTAGGGTTGCAGCCTCTGTGTTACCCGTGCGTAGCGCGTGTTCTAAGCGCAGCTGTTCCAAGTTAGTGATATTGGAAGGCCTGGAAATGTCGGTGTTGGCTAGATGCTCTAGCTCCTCTTCAGCAGCTTCATACTTTTGCAGGGCGAGCAGTGCGCGAATTTTGGCCATTCTGGCCTCTGGCTGTTCCAGGGGATACTGATCCAGCAAGGCGAGCGACCGTTCGGCGGCGGCCTGTGACTCTTGTGGTCGACCTTGGGCTAGCAAGGCATCCGCATACAACTCTTCGCCGTGCGCTCGAACCAAGTTCGGTCTAGGCTCTGGATGCGCTAGGAAATTTTCGATCTTGGTGATGGCAAGCGCTGAGTCATCGCTGTTTAGTATCAAGGCGTAGTCATACAGCATCAACGCGGCAGTGGCCATCACGTTCGGCTTTCTTTGCATGGCGGGTCGCAGTTGTTCCAACCAGTACCTTGCTTGAGACGACATGCTCTGATTCCGAAGTAGCGATATGTAGTTGCTACCGGCGCTGAGTGCAAGTACGTCCACTTCGTTCGACAGCGCAAAGAGGAGCGCTTGTTCATAGGCTAGGCTCGCCTGCTGTATATGCCCACTTTGGGCCAGAGCGGAGGCATAGTTAACCCTAGCGTTCTCGATGCGAATGGGTTCGACAGTGCTGAGGTTTTGCTTAAATAAGGCTTCTAGGGTTTGCATACCCTCTTGCTGTTTGCCTGCTGTGAGCAGAAGGCCGCCAAGCAAAGAGCGGGAGCGAACGTAGAGATTGGGGTGGCTGGTTAAGCTGACGTGTGTGAGACCTAGTTGTATGGCGGCAATGGCACCCTCGACGTTGCCAAGCTGGTACTGCAAGTAGGCGTCAGCGAGCCCGAATTGTCCGCGCTGTAAGGGTGAGGCGATTTGATTCGCCGCAAGCAAAACTCGTGCCTGTTCAATTGCGGTTTGCCGTGCTTCCATGGAGTGCTCTGTGTGGGCAAAACCCACCTCAATCAGAGCTTTTAGGTCGCCCTCATCTTGGGTGCTACTGGCGGTGGCTGGGATTCCGGCACCCAACAAGGCCGGTGACAAGGCCAAAAACAGGGCGAACCAGGCTCCGCGGAAAGGTTGGCTAATCGGTCCGACGCATGACACCCAGTCTCGATGACTTTTTACCATTAGACCCTCTTGCGATAGTGATACCCAAGTCTAGCAAGTTAACTCGGGAACCCATTGCGTTTTTGTAGACTAGTGAGTGATCTTACGGCCGATATGTTTCCGCTATGTTCAAATTCCACGATCGTTGATCCAGCCCACTAGGTAGATGGCAGGCGCAACACCATTAGGGTTGTTCATCGTGACCTTTCTCTTTGTTTCGATTACCCCGGGTCTGTGCACGATCCTCTCTCTAACCTTAGGTATGTCTATCGGCGTGCGTAGAACGATGTGGATGATGCTGGGCGAATTGTTTGGGGTTGGCTTGGTTTCTATTGCGGCTGTGGTTGGCGCTGACGCCAATTCTGTGGAGCTAAAGCCTAAGCCTCAATGCCTTGCGTCAACAACAAAGGGCGCATTTTTCAATACGCCGCTACCACTACGCCTGATCAAACTTCAGCCCGATCCGTTGGTAACCGTGGGACGCAAAGCTTGGCAGGCGTGAGAGATCGCTGGCGCTTTCATCTAGCCGAAGGTTGGGCAGCCTTGTGAGCAATGCTTCAAAGGCAATGCGGGCCTCTAACCTAGCAAGCTCTGCACCCGCACAAAAATGAGGGCCATGACCGAACCCCATGTGTTTTCGAAGGTTTGGCCGGTCAATGTCAAAGGTTTCGGGTGCAGGGAATACGGATGGATCGTACCCTGCAGCCGCCCATACGGGCAAAACGAGATCACCTTCTTTTACTTGAGCGCCTGACAATTCGCAATCCGTTGTCGCGCGTCGATAAGTGCATTGAATTGGAGGGTCCCAACGTAACACCTCCTCCACGAAGCGATCGATCGCCTCGAGATCGTTGCGCAGGCGATCGGCTAATTTCGGGTCGTTAAGCAGCACTAAAATGCCATTGCCCACTAGATTGGTGGTTGTTTCGTGTCCAGCTAGTAGTACTTGATCGATGATCGGCAATAACTCTTCGGTTCTTAACGGCTCTTCGTCTGCTTCGCGTGCATTCACCATTTCGCTCAACAGGTCGTTGGTAGGGGCGTCTCGGCGGGCTTGAATTCGCGGTACAAAGTACTGATGCATCTCCACAACTGCATGGGCTACGTCGCGACGTTGAGCGTGCGTTAGCAGATCAATGTTGCCGGAAATCATCAGATCCCCCCACTCTTTAAAGGTCCAAAGATCCGCGCGATCTACGCCAAGCACGTCGGCAATGACCATAACGGGTAGTGGCACGGCAAACTCAGGTAACAGGTCGACTTTACCTCGACCTATGAACTGATCAATTAAGCCATCGGCTATCTCACGCATATGGGTTTCAAGCTGACGTACGCGGCGCGGACTCAACGCTTTGCTTAGCAGCTTTCGATGTCTGGTGTGCACTGGCGGGTCGGCGGTAAACAAGGCGTTCACCATAGGGTGTGCATCTTCAAAGATGGCCTCGACATCTTCTTGTACCGGCTCTTCGCCAATACCCATGTGCCGAGGGCCTTGACCGTCTTGCGTGATAGATGAAGAAAAGGTAGCGGTGTTTTTTGACAATGAAACGACATCATCGTAGCCAACAAAGGCTAGGCCGATGTCAGGATCTAGACCGGGACGACCTTGCGCGTGAAGTTGTTGATAAGTGGCGTAGGGGCATTCGATGTGTGTTTCGTTCGTTAGGACAACGGGAGTCGTATTTTCGTTTATGTGTTTTTTGTTGGTCATTACACTATCCACACTGCTAGGTATCTCCGCAACGGTTGTTGCTGGTGCACACAATAATTGATGCTGCTATACGCCAAACACTTCTCGAACGTGCATCGGGTCCATGTACTCACGTACGGCAATAAATTTTCCGTTTTTGAATTCAAACAGAAAGTGGTATTGATTTTGGTAGCTTTTGCCATCCATGGTTTCACCGTCAGAGACCGCTTCAACCGCAACTCGATTACCTTCGGCGGTGATACCGGTTGGCGTTAGCCGAATGCCTGCTTTGGTACCACCCGCAACGCTGCTTGCGAGATCAAGAAATTCTTGTTTGGTATAGGTACCAGAGATATCTGTTGAGCCGGCAACCCACCAAGTCCCTTGCTCATCCATTGATTCAAGAGCATCGGTGAAGCGGCTGTCGGAAAACGCTGCGAGAAATTTGTTCACCAACGCCTTGTTGGCTTCAATATCCGTTTGATTTGACATCGATCAACCCTCCCAAATTTAGAATAGGTTATTGGTTGTTGGACCTCAAGCGCCAGCACGCAGTGTGTCGCAACGTTGGCGTATATGCGCCAAAGCGGAATCTTTGACGATTCGGTTGTCGAAGAAGTGAGTATACTGTTTAGGCGTTCTGCCGAACCTTGTGACTGGCACCCCCCCATATTTGCGGCCAACTATACCCATGATAAAGCTAGAACAGTCAGCTCGCCGCCATGCCATCGTTGCTAGTGTAGCCAGCGCCACCTTTTACGTGGCTTACACCGCGAGCTGGTTTGTGAAGACTGAGGTTGGCTTAATCATCCCATTGATCTGGGTGGCCGTCCTGTCGTTATCGGTTCCAATTTCAATATTGCTGTTTATGCCGCTGGAGAAAGTGGCGGATCGTATTGCCCGGCATTTACAACCGCAGCCAGTAGGCCCGCAGTTTGAGAACCTTGTGAGCGAAGTCGCCATCGCGCTCGCTGAGCCGGTTGAGAGCATTCAATGCTACCCAAGCCCGGTTGCCAACGTGCTTATGTTGCCTTGCTCGCAAAGGGAAGTTGTGGTCGCCACTACCGGAGCGCTGGAGCAGCTTAACCGGCATGAGTTGCAGGCAACGGTTGCGGCGCAGTTTGCTGGGATGCGTGATCCCTGGTGTCGGCTAGCCACGCGAGCTGAAATTATGTGGTGGGCTATTCCGGCTTTGTTTCCACTGATGCTGCCCGCTTTCCTGTTTGACTGCCACGTGGCGGGGGTTGCGTCGTTCTTGGCGATTTTTGTCTGGGCATTTACGCCGCGATTTATTGAGCAAGCGCGAGACCTGTGTGCCGACGTCGCCGCCATAAGAACAACCTTTGATCCACCATCGCTTGGCAGTGCAATGCGTAAATTTGCGGGGCAGTCACATTTGGCCACAAGCATCAAGTTCGCGAAATTCTACTTGCCCACCAACCCTTTTCAGGTGATTCCACGACGTGTGGAATCGACTACCACCGTTAGCGGCGGTGGTAAGCGTCGTCAGTGGAGTACATCGGATGAAGTGCGTCTGGAGTTACTGCTGCGCGCAGAACGTGCTGAAGCTTTGGCGCAGGGTGCTGATCCAGCCGAATACACGGGCAGGGAGTTTCGGCGCCGTTGGCGTGAGCTAGGGAAAGAGCGACCTTAGGTATCTGGCGAGTACCATATTGGAGAGGTATAAGCGCGCTCTTGAAGCGTCATCTTGGTACCTGGCGCCGGTGTATCCCCAAACTGCTTGGCGTCATAAGCCGTCCACCTAGGGGTCGGTATTTCAAGCACGCGCACGTAGTAAACGGCTGGCTGTGCGGCATCAAACTCTGGGTCTTGCCAGTAACCCACAAGCTCAGCATCACCAATGGTGTTGAGCCAGGTCGCTTCAGCCACATTAACTGTATTGCCTACTGGAGTTAGACGCCCATTTCGCCGCTTTTTTCGCTTGCCACGATCGCTCCAGGCAACATTGAAGATTTTTTCATGGGTCACGCCTTTTGCATCTAACCAGCCTTTGACGATTTGGATTCGATCTAGATGACCGCTCAATGGATCTTTCATGGCACCGACCAGGAAATTTGGCGCGCCCCCATCTTGGGTAGGGCGCAAGGTCCCGCCCATAGGAACACCCCGTGCGTAACCGCTAGATGCGAGCTTCTGAAAGCTGGCATCTTTTTCTGAAAAGGTCCAACCGCCAAAAAACCGAACCGTCATACGCGGTCCTGTGGTTGCGTACACTTCACGCCGTTGCATGGCATCCCAGATCGAAGCTCGAGTATTTTCTTTAGCCCACACGCCAGCATAGCCTGATGAACTCATTTCCCAGGTTTTCCAGCCATCGGGAATCCCTGTGTTAACCATAGGTTCATGCATTCGTTTCGCCACGGGCTCTTCGTGTGTGAACTTGCCAAAAAAATAGTTTTCATCTGCGGTGGATAGCCCCGTGTGGGTATCCGTGGACCCAACCATGCCAAATTGATACGGGTTTTCACCAAGCTGTTGTTCTAGCTTGAGACCGTTTTTTAACGCTTCTCGAGCATATTCATAGGGCAGCATTTCAGGCGTTTTACGAATGGCTAAGCTAGCATTACCACGGTCCCAGGTTTCGAAATCCGCAAACTCGTCTTCCGGTGATAGTGCTGGATGAGACTCACTGTCCCCTTTGATTTGCGTGACCTCAAACAGCGGTTCCCAGCGAGCGCGAGCGCGCACGTATTCGGCATCGATAGCAAAGCCCGTGTTGGGATTGGTTTCTACTGGAAACATCTTGCCGTTTGATAGATTGCCGTTGTGTGCAAGGGCGAGGACCTTGCCGCCGGTCTTGTCTTCGTAGCGTTGCATCCACTTCCAAAGGTCTTGAGGGTTTATGCTCTTGTTGGCGGTGAATGGCATCATTTGGCCGGCGGTCTTAGCGTCATCTCGATAGAGAACGTTGCGATGCAATTTATCGCCGCTCTGGGTAGGCGTCCATTCGTAGCCGATCATGGCCGTAAATTGACCTGGTTGATTGTAACGATCGGCGGTCTCTAGATATTCATCCCAGACGGAGCGCATAACCTCCTCATTCAGCAACGGGCCCGAGTAGTTCTCATCGATTAACACGGCGGTTATCGCGCCTATTGCTCGCCCCATGCCAGCACCGCCAGAAGCAAGGTCCGCTCGCATCTGTTGTAGCTCCGCGCTTTCCATCAGTTTGGGGTTGCCGCTGATCAGCTGGTCTACAACACCCATGGCATCAGAGTGATCAGACACCACCAAAAAGTCGAGCGGACGTGCTAGCCGTGCCTTGTGACCGCTGCTGGTCACTACTTCATCACCACGAGCAAAGGCGTAGGAGTCTGCTGCGTCGAGTGTTACCCCGAGAATTCTTGCATCCAGTGAATTTGTGGTGTGTAAATGTGTATCACCCCACAGCACTTCAGTTGGGTAATCTACCGCCGAATAAAGCACATCTTCGTGTTCATCCGCTGTTGCGGCAAATGTTGTCGCAATAATTGCTGTCGCTATAGTTAATGTTTTTAACATCAAGTTTTCCTCCCCGATCTTTACCACAATACCCCGCGGCATCAGGTTAAGACAACCAAGTTTGCCGTAATGCTTGGCGCGATATTTTGGGCTGGCTATCAACGTTACCGCCCCGTGCAGTTTCATGGATCGATTCCCCGTGGCTAGCTCCATTGGCCTATGTCATCTATGTGACACCCAGGGACCGGATGGGCTGTTAGAGTCGCTCGGCAATAACGCGTGACCCCCGATTTCGCATCGCTTAAAACCTATGTGATAACCCGTACAGATGTCCTATCTAGATAGGCTGCCTGATTGCTAGAGCTTTTTGATATCAGCAACAGGCGCGACACGGTTTATGCACAAGCCAAACTTGGAAACTGGAAAAAACTATGACAACCAATCGACTGTTCGCCTGCTGTATCCCCATCTTGACCCTGACTCTGGGCGCCTGTGGTGCGATACCAAGAGCGACGCTGCCGTCTTCTTTAGTTATTGAGGACTACGATAAGAGCGAGCTTAAGTTAGTGGTTAGCCCTTTTGGTGACGCCAATCCTATTAATGTGGGGGAGGTCTCAGCAGATGGACAAATCCAATTCGATTGGCCGGAAGTTAATGCCGATAAAATTGAAGGCAGCGAATTCCATATGGGATCTATTGCTAGGGCGGTTGGAATGAATTTCTGCAATGACAAGGAAATCAAACGAAATGATGAGGTCGCCAAAGCGGTAGCCATACAGAATATTTCTCTAGTCAAATATGGGAAACCGGTTGGCGCCTTGTCCCCGGCAACCCAAAAAGAGCTAAATGACAATGCGGGCTCCAATAGAAGCAGTAGTTTGGTGTTGGGAAGCTCGATATTTTGGCTGTATAGCGATAGTGATGCGGTGTTTGAAGCGAAATGTGTCATCAATATGGAAAATGAGGGCAATTACAGTTTTAAAGAAGTAACGAACTATAATCTTGAGCTGAAGCGAGGGTGGAATGTTGTGCAGCATTCGCTCGTTGAAAAGCAAGATTGGGAAAGTGAAGGCTCCCGTGGCAGCCTTCCAAAAACGATAACCAAGACGTCAGTGATAGAAATACCGGGCTCAATTAACTGGTACATGAACTATTGGGCAAACGATGAGCTTTTGGATATCGAACATAAGTTGTTAACGCAAACGCCTGTGACACGGCAGGCGTTCGAAAGCTGGGTGCCGACGAAATTAGGTGAGCTAAATAGAACCAGCTATGCCATCAATGAACAGTTAGCGACCATAGCTAACAAAAACAACCTGCATGTCGTGTTTTCTGGAGGCGATAAAGATATAGATCTCACCATAGCGGATAGTGCAGGCAGCAAAGATACCGTCGGTGTCTTTACTATGACGCTGGATATGACCGGCACCCAATGGAAAGATGAGGTAGAAACAGGTTATAGATCATCTGCGTTAATGCGCGGTACTCCGGTTTTAATCGAATTCAATTCCAAGACAAAACATACGGCCATGACCTACAACGCTAACGATCGCTTCATTGTTAAGGCTTTGGCTGAAAATATGGACCCAGAAACACTTTGGGGGTATTTGGAGGGGTTGCAGCTGGATCAGCTTGAATAATAGGCAAAACGGTACAATCATTTTACGCAAAAAGGCTGCGATGAATTTTCGATGTCTTACACTGGCGGTTAATCGATTGTTACCGTTTTTCCTGCTTAGAGACCGCGAATGCATAGCTATATCCAAAACCTTTTGAAGCGCCAAAACGGGCGCGGAGTGAAACTACTCAAAACTGCTTTGTTATCCTTGTTCCTGCTTACCGGTAGCAATGTGTTTGCGTTGGATGTGAACAAAGCAACGTCTGCTGAACTGCAAACCATTGAGGGCGTTGGCCCGGTTATTGCGGAGCGGATACTCAAAGAGCGCAGCCGCGGCGGGAAGTTTACATCGAAGGCTAACTTGATCGAGCGGGTTAGAGGCGTTGGTGATAAAACGGCAGGGCGGATCACGTCGGGTAGTGGCCTGAAAAAAGGTGCCAGCTCGAAAGTCAGCAAAAAGGCTTCGAGCAAAACGAGATCATCTAAAGAAACTCAAAAATCCTCTGATACTCGGTCAGCTAGTAAGACAGTGAGCAAAAAATCCGCCGCGAAGAAGAGCGCTGCTAAAAAGGCGTCGACGAGCAAAGCCTCTACCAAGGCTGCAGAAACCAAAGTTAAGCCGCCTAAAAAGAGCGCCAAGAAGAGCGCCAAGAAGAGCGACAAGAAGAGCGACAAGAAGAGTACCAAGAAGAGTACCAAGAAAAAGAGTGCTAAGAAGACGTCACCTAAAAAGAAGGCGAAAAAGAAGCCTTCTTCTAGCTAGTATGCAGCGGCAGCGCTAGTTCTGACATTCAGTTCAGCCGCACCTCGAATGAGATTGTAAAGCTAGGCACTAGCGCTCCGCTGCTGCCGCCAAAGGATCCTTTGGGTGATAGTCGAAAGTGTGTAACAGCGGGGTCTGTGCCATCGCCAGTATCCATGGGCGCGTAGTTGTAAGTAACCCCGTTGTTGTTAGAAAACTCAATGTCGTCTGAGCCATCTGCTAAGCCGTTAAAGTTGTAACTCAGGCTTGTGTCGGTAAAGGTCACCGTAAAAGGTCCACCCGCTCCGCCTAGACGCAGCGCAATTTCGCCGGGAAGGTCATCAACAATGACAACGCTGTCGGCGTCTGGGCTAACGGAGCCTGTATTGGCGACCACAATGTCATAACGCAGCAGGCCACCCGGTATGGCTTTGGCATTGGTGGGGCTGATGAAGTCTTCAACCGCTACCACTGCTTTGGTAATGTTCAACCCCTGTAGCTCAAAATCGGCGGATGCTGAATTGTTTGCCGGGTCGGCGTCACTTTGATTCAGACTCAATAAACTGGCGGTATTGGATACCAGTGTTCCTGGGGAACCTGGGTCCACAGTAACGCTTAGCAACAGAGTTGCCGTGCCCCCCACTGGTACGGTACCTACAAACCAGTTGCCGTTGTTGTTGTCGTAAACGCCTTGGTTGGGAGTGGCAGAAACAAAAGTGACGCCTGCTGGTAAGACGTCTTCGATCTGCAGCGCGGTGAGGTTGCCGTTGCCTAGATTGCTAGCCGAAATGGTGTACACCAGAGTGTCGCCTGCTTCAGGCAGCGCGTTATCCACACTTTTCGCCAGCCCTACGTCATTCACCACCGGAGGCGCAAGTGCGTAGCAGTCCACGGCTTCGTAGTCCGAACCGTTGTCGATGGTACGACCGACCGATCCTGTCCCCGTGAACTTGTCGATTTCGTAAAGGATTCCTTGTGTACCGCTAGTACCCCAGAGTTGCCCTGAGGGATCTGAACCCAGACCTTCGATATCGGGTACGGTGATCTGGGCGATATCGGATGTTGCCCCGGTAAGCTTGTTAACGGATACCAGCCTGTCGGTGCTCCCGCCGCTGTTAACCGCGGCATACATAATGCCCGTTGTAGGATCAACGGCGATATCATCGGTAATGTCATTGCCAAAGACCGCTGGCATCAATACGTAGTCAATACCGGGTCCAAAAGCATC
>CALHVX010000148.1 GCA_938036875.1 uncultured Pseudomonadales bacterium | reverse complement strand
CGGGTTTTAAAGCTCACCAAATCGCTAAAGGTGGACCGTAAAGATGTGACCGCTGCGCTGGTGCAGATCAATCCCAACTATGTGCGTGAGAACAATCGCCAGGTGATCGACGGGGTGACCGCTAATAGAACCATCTCTGTTACCTTGCGCGACCTGGATAAACTGAGTGAGTTGATGAACGATGCCTTAGAGCTTGGCATCAACAATATTGGGGGTGTGCGGCTTGATACCTCCAAGCGAGTTGAGCTGGAAGGCCAAGCGCTTGATGCGGCCATTGAAGATGCAAAGCAAGAGGCAGAGCGAGTGGCCGCAGGCTTTGGGGTACGTTTGCTAGGCGTACGCAATGTTCAGGTCACCGGTCAGCATAGTGTGAATCCTCGTATGGGCCGCATGGCCATGGCCGCAGATAGTGGTGGCGAGTCTTTTGCGCCTGGGCAAATTGAGATTCAACGAGATATCCAAGCAACCTTTGCTATTGGTGGTGAGTAGCACCTCTTCACCTCTTTGCTTGCCAAAGGTGATGCCCGTTTGACCTAAATATGGCTCGCGCACCTTAACTGGTGCGCGATACGCTCTAAAGCAGTTCGCGCTTTCCCCTAGCAATGAGCGTATACTCCGGCCTTAGGAACTTGGTTCCGATCCTCTCTCGAGTTAAGCCGCTCGCCAGTTTGTCGGCATATTCACTAGCTCAACTTTATCTATACATTTTCGCCCCGTAATTTGACCCTTGTTCGATTGGGGCGCACACCTGTCCGCGACGTATTTTTGTGCGTTTATACCGCACGCAAGCTCGACTCTGTTTAGTAGCACTACAAGTGTCTAACAAGGAACATTGTTTGTTAGGCAAGTATGCCGCTCGACCGCAGCACAACATGGACCAACGAATGAATGATTACATAGACCCTCTCCCGCCTTTTGAAGTGGGTGAGCGCATTGCGCCCACTAGCCTTTTTGGTTGGACCTACTTAGGTCTAACCGGGATTCCCGATAAGCCAAAGTCGTACCGTCGTTACACCAAAGGGATGTGGGTTTTAGAGTTGCGGGCTCGTTCTAATCGCAACAGTTTCGTCCAGGTTTTATCCATAAGAACCGAGGCTGAAGACAGACAATGGTGGGCGCAAAAAGCGCGGGCCTAAAATATTTTGGTGTGGGTAGTAGGATGAGATTTACGGATGAGCAATAACGACGCGGCGCTTCAAGAAGCACAGCCAACCATTCTTTCTTATGTTAAAGACCTGCCAAACTTATGTTCCCTGGCGGGGTTGGCGTGCACGCTATCGGCGATCTACTTCAGCATCCTGGGGGTCTTCTACGCTGCCATGATCGGGATGGTTTGGGCGGTTGCCTTTGACTGGGCGGATGGCCTGATCGCTAGGAGAATTGCTGGGCGAACAGGCAATGATCGTGCCTTTGGTGGTCAGCTTGATGTGTTGATCGACATTGTGAGCTATGGGGTTGCGCCCGTTATCTTGTTGTTAAGTTATGGTGACTTTGCCCCAGTCTATTTGCTTGGTGGGTTTGTCATGCTTGCCGCTGCTGCGCTGCGGCTCAGTTATTTTTCAACTTACGGGCTTGCGGGTGGGGCTAAGTACACGGGTCTCGCCTTAGATAACAACAGCCTGCTCATTGTGTTGTTGTTTTTGTTTGAGAGCGCATTTAGCCAGTCGGCGTTTGCTGTGGTGTTATATCTTGCATGCCTTAGCCTTGCCGCATTGAATGTCTCGCCAATCAAAACGCCCAAATTATCTGGTAGTCCGGCGAATGTTGTTGCGCTTGCGGTTTACACGCTTGCAATGTCCGGATTCTATGGTTGGAAACTTCTGTGATGCGTTTCCTTTTTCTAGGAGTAGAACTGTAATGCTTGTTTATACCGTTGGTACTTTCGACTTGCTACACGTAGGGCACCTTGCTCTATTGGAGCAATGTCGAACATTGGGTGACAAAGTCGTAGTTGGTGTCGCATCCGATAGCGTGGTGAATTCATATAAACCTAACGTGCCAGTTATTCCCCTAGATCAGAGATTAGAAATGCTCGAGGCGCTGGGTTGTGTTGATGAAGTGCGCCCTTACTACGAGCTTGAATACGTATCGGCTTGTGCTGAGCTGGATGTAGATATCTTTGTTATCGGTGAAGATTGGGGTAATAAGGTCCACAATTTGAATGTGGAGGCTTACCTGAAAAGTAAGGGTAAGAAGATCGTGCAGGTTTTTTACAATGCGCGCACTTCATCTTCGGCGATCAAACAAGGGGTTGTGGATCAGCGGTCGCCCCAAATGCATGAAGAGTGGCACAAAGGGTTGCACACCGAGCAGCGTTTTAGCCTCTGATTGCACCTGGGTTTAACAGCGGTTGGATAACGTCGGGTCTGCTGATCGAATGTCCACTGGCTGCAACTGCGCTAACTTAAACTCTCGCGAATGTTGTTCAGCGCGGCAGTGTTGGCCGCATCATCCAATACTGCGCCGCTAGCTCCTTGAGCTAGGGTCGGCGAGCCGCCACCGGAACCGCCACCAGCTGCAGCAAAGGCTTGGTTGAGTAAGTCTTTAGCAGCCGTGGTCTTAGCCTGTGCCTTGCTAACGCCAACCACCATGCCTGTGTTCTTTTCACCAGCAGATAGCAAGCAGATCACGTCTGCACGATTGTCCGAAAGCAGCTTCTTCACTAGATCTTTAAGCTCACGCCCAGCAAAGCCGGTAACCGCGGCGCCAATAAAGCGTAGCTCACCAATTTGCTCGGGCTTGGCGTTTGCGATCTGATTGACCGCATCGCTTTCCCGCAGGTTCTTAAGCTCAGCGGTTAAGCGCTTGCGCTCCGCAACCAGCTTCTGCACGTCTTCCACCAAACGTTCCGGGGAGCTCTTGGCAACGGCTTGCAGTTCTAGCAACAACCGTTCGTTGGCTTTTAGTTGCGCCAGCGCTGCCGCATTGGTCACGGCTTCGATGCGCCTGACCCCAGCGCCAACGCTGGACTCAGACAGAATTTTGAACAAGCCGATGTCGCCACCACGTGCTACGTGGGTGCCGCCGCACAGTTCGATGGAGAAGCTGCGCTCGGTGCTTGGGTTCACCGCACCCATGGCTAGTACGCGAACGTCGTCACCGTACTTTTCATCGAACATGGCCATGGCGCCGGTTTCTAACGCCTCGTTTAACGGCATGGAGCGAATGCTGGTGTCTTGGTTCGCAATAATCTGCTCGTTCACTATGGCTTCGATAGCATCCAACTCTTGTTGGGTGACCGGCGCGTTGTGCGAGAAGTCGAAGCGCAGACGGTCCGGGCCCACATAGGAGCCTTTTTGCGACACGTGATCACCCAGCACTTGGCGCAAGGCTGCATGCATTAAGTGGGTGGCGCTGTGGTTGGCTGCGCTAAACCGACGTGGCTCTTCAGCAACCTTGAGTTCAGCAGTATCGCCGGTGCTTAGCGCACCGCTGGTCACTTTGCCGATGTGTACGTGTAAACCGGCTGCTGGCTTTTGGGTGTCTTTGATCTCGATGACCGCGCCACCGCTAGTGCGGATCTCGCCCACGTCACCCACTTGGCCACCCGACTCCGCATAGAACGGGGTGCGATCTAGTAGCAGCGCTACCTCGCTGCCGCTGCTGGCTTGTTCCACTAGGTTGCCGTCTTGCACTATGGCGAGCAGCTTGCCGGTGTCGGTGAGTTTGTCGTAACCGGTGAACTCGCTGGCCGGTTGTGCATCGGCCAAGGTGTTCCAAATTGGGGTGGACTTTAGATCGCCAGAAGTAAAGCCTGCTTGGCGTGAGCGTTGCTTTTGAGCCGCCATGTGCTCATCAAAGCCAGCGGTATCAACCTCGATGTTCTGACCGCGTAACACGTCTTGGGTCAGGTCTAACGGAAACCCATAAGTGTCGTACAAACGGAAAGCGGTTTCGCCCGAAAAATTGCTGCCACTCGACAGGTTGGCTACTTCTTTCTCGAGTAGCTCCATGCCTCGGCCTAAGGTGGTGCGAAACTGCTCTTCTTCACCTTTAAAGGCATGCTCTATACGGGTTTGCTCAGCGCCCAACTCTTGGTAGTGACCGCCCATGACTTCGATCAGCGAAGGGACCAACTTGTAGAACAGCACTTCATTAGTACCCAGCAAATTGAGATGGCGCATGGCGCGACGCATGATGCGGCGCAGTACGTAGCCGCGGCCCTCGTTGCTCGGTAGTACACCTTCAGCCACTAAGAAGGCGCAAGTGCGTAGGTGATCGGCAATCACGCGATGGCTGGCTATTAGCTTAGGGTCGCGGTTGCCCGTCAGCTCTTGGCTGGCATGAATCAAATGTTGAAACAGATCGATGTCAAAGTTGGAGGTGACCCCTTGGAGGGCGGCGGCCACGCGCTCCAAACCACTGCCGGTATCGATGCAAGGTTTGGGTAGGTTCTCCTGGCGTCCATCGCTGAAGCGCTCGTACTGCATGAAGACCAAGTTCCAGATCTCAACGAACCGGTCCCCGTCTTCATCGGGTGAGCCCGGTGGGCCACCAAAGATGTGCTCACCGTGGTCGTAAAATATTTCTGAGCAAGGCCCGCAAGGCCCGGTATCACCCATGCTCCAAAAGTTGTCATC
>CALHVX010000147.1 GCA_938036875.1 uncultured Pseudomonadales bacterium | reverse complement strand
CCCAGCTTCATCTTGTTAGATGAGCCCTTTGCCGGCGTTGACCCCATCTCTGTCAACGATATCAAACAAGAAATACGTGACCTGGCGCAACGTAATATTGGCGTGTTGATTACTGATCACCAAGTTCGAGAAACCTTAGATATTTGTGATAGAGCTTACATCGTTCACGAGGGCGGGATCATTGCAGATGGCGACCCACAGTCCATAATTGCAGATGCAACGGTACGACAAGTTTATCTAGGAGAAAATTTCCGGCTGTAACCGGGCACGAAGCCCAAAGCCGGTGGTTAGCAAATGAAGCAAGGCCTACAACTCAAGCTCGGTCAACAGCTGACCATGACGCCGCAACTGCAGCAAGCCATACGCTTGCTGCAGCTATCGGCGCTCGACTTGCAGCAAGAGATTCAACAGTCGCTGGAGTCGAACCCCTTGTTAGAGCTTGATGAAGTGGAGCCCGACGAAGCTGAGGTGGAGTTTGCAGCTGACGAGGCAGACCTCAACGCCGAGCAGCGAAGCGAGATCGACGGGTCAGATACCTTAGCCGAGCTCGATGGGCGCGAAGATTCGGTACCAGATGAACTCCCAGTCGACACGGACTGGGATGATCTGTACCAAGAGCACAGCACCCCAACCACCAGCAGCGACACAGGCAGCGAAGTAGATTTCACTGAGTTCAACTCTGCAGGTGAGACGCTGCAAGATACCCTGTATTGGCAGCTTAATTTGGTACCGCTCAGCACCACAGATCAGCTCATCGCCGAGACCATTATCGAAGCCATCAACGTTGACGGTATGTTGACCCAAACCCTGGCGGAGCTCACCGAAAGTCTCAACGCCAACTTTGGCAAGCTAGATGACAACCATGCGGAGCAGGATCAAGAACCGCCGACGGTTGCAGAAGACGAAGTCCTTGCCGTGCTGAAGCTGGTGCAGCAATTTGAGCCAGCTGGTGTTGCGGCACGTGACCTGGCGGAGTGCTTGACCCTTCAGCTCGCCCAACTGCCAACAGACACCCCGCTGCTAAGCGCGGCCCAAAATTTGGTTGCCGAACATCTAGCGGTGCTCGCAGCACGAGATTTCACCAGCCTCAAGCGACTGACAAAGCTGTCCCAAGAAGATCTCACCCGTTGTGTCCAACTCATTCAGTCGTTAAACCCTCGACCTGGCTCGGCGGTGGCAAGTGAAGCGGCCAACTACGTAGTACCAGACGTATTTGTGCGCAAGCACGAAGGACGCTGGCTTGTAGAGCTCAATGGCGAGGCCACACCCAAAGTACGCATCAACCAAACCTATGCGGGTTTAATCAAACGCGCAGATAACAGTTCTGACAACAATTACTTAAAGGACAACCTGCAGGAAGCCAAGTGGTTTCTAAAAAGCCTGCAGTCGCGCAACGAGACCTTACTGAAAGTGGCAACACGAATCGTCGAGCACCAACGCGGGTTCTTCGACTACGGACCAGAGGCCATGAAGCCTTTGGTTTTGAACGAAATTGCAGAGTTGGTAGAGATGCATGAATCAACCATCTCGCGCGTGACAAGCCGCAAGTACATGCACACACCCCGAGGCATCTTCGAGCTTAAGTACTTCTTCTCTAGCCATGTGGGCACAACCACCGGTGGGGAAATTTCTAGCACTGCCATTCGCGCGCTAATCAAAAAAATGACCGGCGAAGAAAACACGCGCAAGCCATTAAGTGACAACAAAATTACCGCACTGCTCAAAGAGCAAAACATCAAAGTGGCCCGCCGAACCGTTGCCAAGTACCGAGAAAGCCTGGGTATACCACCATCAAACGAACGTAAGCGATTGGTGTGATTGTTAATGTGATTTGGGTATGTGACAACATGACTTTAGAAGGTGTATAACTAAGGTGAACTATAGGAGTAGCCATGCAGCTAAGTATCACCGGTCACCACATTGACGTCACCGACACCCTCCGTACTTATGTCACCAGCAAGCTCACCCGCCTCGAAAAACACTTCGACCACATTACCAACGTGCACGTTATCCTCAGCGTAGAAAAGCTCGAGCAGCGCGCGGAAGCAACCATGCACGTGAGTGGCGCCGATTTGTTCGCAGACGCTATCGATGAGAACCTATATCACGCCGTTGACCAGCTGGCAGATAAGCTCGACCGGCAAATTGTAAAACACAAAGAAAAAATTACAGAGAAACGGCCGCGCCATCAAAAGGTTAAGCCAGAGCTCATAGACCCGGAGGTTTAACAAGCCAGCGGGCCTTCTTGGCGGGCTGTCATTCAACCCGCCCATGCCTAGCGTACTGGATCACAGTTTGCTGATCTTTCCTATGCTTCGAAATAAGCTCACAAAAGATGCAATCTTATTGGGCCAAGGTTGTCTATAATTTCAATATGACCAGTATCAGTACAATTTTGACCCAAGGCTGCACCGTAGCCCAGCTACCAGGTGCCAGCCGTAAACGTGTGTTGCAACAATGCAGCGAGTTGCTGGCAGCCCAATATCCACAGCTTGCCCCACGCGAACTGTTCAGCGCGCTAATGGCCCGTGAACGCCTGGGCACCACCGCCATCGGCGAAGGGGTCGCCATTCCCCATTGTCGCACTAACACCGACTCCATTGTTGCCGCCTTTTTTCAGCTCAGCGATGCCATAGACTACGAAGCGCCAGATGATGCTCCGGTTGACCTGCTCTTTGTTCTGGTTGTACCCGAAGCCGAGCAAACAGCCCATCTAGAGATGCTTGCTACCCTGGCAGGTCTATTTTCGGATCCCAACAATCGCCAACGCCTACGCAGCTGCAACGACGACGCCACCTTGCATCAGCAACTGATTGCGCTAAACCAAGAAAGCGCCGCATGAAGTTAGTCGTTATCAGCGGTCGCTCAGGCTCAGGCAAAACAACAGCGCTGCACGCGCTAGAAGATGCAGGCTACAACTGTGTCGACAACCTGCCCGTGGTCTTGCTCAAAGGTCTAATGAAGGCCGTGATGGAAGACGAGGTGCAGCGCGACATAAACCAAGCTGTCTGTATTGATGCTAGAGCATTCAATTTACGCGACTTTCCAGAAATTTTGCTTGATTTGGACCGACTTGGTGTCGATTGCCAAGTGATCTACCTTGATGCCCTAAGTCCAACCTTGGTCAAGCGTTTTAGCGAAACCCGGCGCCGGCACCCGCTGACCAATCAAGACACCGATCTCAAGCAGGCCATTGATACCGAGCAACAGATTCTCGGGGCCATTGCGGATCTAGCCGACCTGACCATAGATACCACCCTCTTAGCGGGCCAAGATCTGGTGGAGATGATCAAAACCCGGGTGATCGAAAAGTCTGAAGCTGGGCTGTCCTTGCTGTTTCGCTCCTTTGGCTTCAAATACGGTGTACCGGTTGATGCCGACTATGTATTCGATATCCGCTGCCTGCCTAACCCGCACTGGATACCTGAGCTGCGACCGCTTACCGGGCGTGATGAAGAGGTTAAAAAATACCTGGAGGGTGAGGCGGAGGTCCAACAGATGTACCACGACATCCGCAATTTCCTGACCACCTGGGCCAGCCGTTTTGAAGAAAACAACCGAACCTACCTGACGGTGGGTATTGGCTGTACCGGCGGCCAACATCGCAGCGTCTTTATGGCAGAAACGCTTGCCGAACATTTCAAACCGCATTTTTCCTCAGTTTTGGTTCGGCATCGACAGCTTGCCAATTGGCCAAAGAAATCCTAGCCAACCTATTCACCAGCTTTGAGCCCCGGTCGTTAGGCAAACGGATCAATTTACTCTAAGGTAGCATTAGCTCGACACCGTATTTTGTTATCCACGCCGGTAGTGCCTAGTGCCCCAAAAAAACCTAAAAATTGTCAACAAGCTAGGCCTGCACGCCCGTGCAGCCTCTAAGTTTGTTGCCGCCACAAAAGGCTTCACTAGCCAAGTACAGCTGTCTTTCCGTGACCAAAAAGTGGATGGCAAAAGCATCATGAGCGTGATGCTGCTCGCTGCCCCGCTAGGCAGCGAGCTGCTGCTAGAGGTTAATGGGGACGACGAAGATGCCGCTTTTGCGGCGCTAACCGAGGTTATCGAGAGCGGGTTTGGCGAGGGGCAGTAAAGCGCAGGACAACCCGCGTGACAGCAGCACGCGGCAACGGCCGCTGCAGAATCAACCGCTCCAGGACCAACTAGGTGAGCTGTTCAATACCTTTGGCGCGGGCGCTGGCGCAGCAGATGAATCACGCCTGCTGCTGGCTTCGCTACGACCCCCGGATATTGCCAACCTCCTCGAATCCATGCCGCCCCATATGCGCCAGGTTACCTGGGAGTTGCTGGACAAAGACAACAGTACCCAAGTGCTACAGCATCTCAGCGAAGATGTGCGCAGTGAGTTCTTGCAAGCCATGGATACGGCGCAGCTGGCGGCGGCGGCAGACGATCTGGCTACCGATGACTTTGCGGACATACTGCATCAACTCCCCGCCCGCATAACCCAAGACGTACTGGCTAAGCTGGATGCAGCGGACCGCGCAAGGGTAGAGTCGGTCTTAAGCTACGCGGATGACTGCGCTGGCGGTCTGATGGATACCGATACCATCACCGTTCGCCCAAGGCATGCTCTAGAGCTGGTGCTGCGCTACCTGCGATTGCGCAAAGAGCTACCGCTAGCGACAGACAGCCTCATTGTGGTGAATTCTCGGGACGAATACGTGGGCCAGCTATCCTTGGCCAAACTGCTAACTTCGGATCCATCGGTCACCGTACGCGAAGTCATGGACAGTGATGCTCCGGTGATTCCCGTCGATATGCCGGATACCGAGGTTGCCAACATCTTCTCCGAGCAAGATTTGATCTCCGCACCGGTGCTCGATGATCAGGGCCGCCTGCTCGGTCGTATCACCATTGATGACGTGGTTGACGTTATCTTGGAAGACGCGGAGGAGGCGGTGTTGGGCCCAGCGGGCCTTGATACCGAAGATGATTTTTTTGCACCCATCATGAAGAGCTTCAAGCGTCGCAGCCTGTGGCTAACCATCAACCTGCTGACTGCTTTTGTAGCGGCAGCGGTAATCAACGTTTTCGAAGAGACCATCTCTAAAGTGGTAGCGCTGGCTGTGTTGATGCCCATCGTTGCTAGCATGGGTGGCATCGCGGGAACTCAGACCCTGACCTTGGTTATAAGGGGTATGGCTTTAGGCCACGTTGGACGTGCCAACTTGCTCTACATGGTCAATCGAGAGTTTATGGTGGCCGCACTAAACGGTGTGCTGCTGGCGGTTATTGTGGCCTTTGCCGCCGCCATTGCCTTCCAAGATAGATATCTAGGTTACGTGATTGCGGTTGCCATGCTAACCAACATTGTGGTGGCTGCTATTGCCGGCGCGCTGCTCCCCAGCCTGCTAAATTGGCTCAAAATCGACCCCGCTATCGCTGGGGGTGTGGTGCTCACCACCATCACCGACGTCACTGGTTTCTTTGTCTTTTTGGGCCTAGCAACCCTTGTCTACGCTTAAGCCTTAAGAGCCCGCCACCATCATCTCTTCGATCAGCACACTTGGCGTACGCATATTGCCACGCACATCTAGGTCGTCACCGATGTACGGGATGTTGGTCATCATTTGCAGCAAGTTGCCCGCTATCGTGATTTCATCAACCGGGTAGCTGATCTCGCCATTTTCGATCCAGAACCCTGCAGCACCACGAGAGTAGTCACCGGTTACTCCGTTCACGCCCTGGCCCATCAGCTCGGTGACATACAAACCGTTTTTAACCTGGCCAATGAGATCAGCGATGGGTTTGGTTGTGCCCGTTAGGGTAACGTTATGCACCCCACCTGCGTTACCCGTGGTCTGCATCCCTAAGCGTTTTGCTGAGTAGGTAGATAGCAAGAAGTTTTCGACAACGCCATTAGCAACAAAGGACTTATCCCAGGTCGCAACCCCATCACCATCAAACGACGCACTACCAAGCTGCCGCGCTAACCTAGGTTGCTCAATAATGTTGAGGTGCTCGCTCAAGGCAAGTTGCCCCAACTTGTCATGCAAAAAGCTCGACTTTCGATACACCGCAGAACCGCTCAAAGCGGAGATAACGTGCCCCACCAGCCCTGCAGACATTTGCGGTGAGAACACCACTGGGTATTTGCCCGTGGGAACTTTACGCGGGGACAATCGTTGCAAGGCTCGCTCAGCTGCCGTCCGTCCGACATCAGCTGCTGCTTCTAAATCTTGGGATGCACGCGCCACGGTATACCAATGGTCACGTTGCATACCTGCATCGTCTCGCGCGATAAGCACACAGCTAAGTCCATGCCGGGTGCTGACGTAGCTGCCAACAAAACCATGTGAGTTGCCATACACGCGGCACTGCAATTGGGTGCTGGCTTGGGCGCCATCAGAATTGCTCACCCGTCCATCAACGGCTAAACCGGCGGCTTCGGATTCTAGCGCCATCTCTTGCGCCGCATCCGCCGTCAGCGCCCAGGGGTGATACAAATCTAGGTCGGGTAGAGAATCTGGCATCAAGGCAGCATCCGCTAACCCAGAATATTCATCTGGCTGGGTGTGTTTGGCTATCTGCAACGCCTTAGCCACGGTTTCGGCAACCGCTTGAGGGCTAGAATCAGACGTGGACGCAGAGCCTTTTTGCTGCCCGATGTAGGCAGTAATACCAAAACCACGGTCCTGGTTGAACTCAACGTTCTCCAGCTCTCCCATGCGTACCGACACGCCCAAGCCGACGTCTTCACCCACCGCAACTTCGGCTGCGCTAGCGCCTTGGCTTTGCGCTTCATGCAGTATCTGCTCAACCTGAGCTTTGATGGCGGCTTCTGAGGCACGAAGATCCGGCAGCCCTGCGCTTGTGGCGCTCTTAGAGAGGGTGCTGGAAGTGGTGCTGGGTGTAGATCTGGTCACTATGGGTAGACACCTGTTGGGCAGGCCCCTATTGTCCCATATTCTAAAGCCCAAACACGACACATGATGCATCCTCACCCAGACACTGGCTCAAACCCAGATTCAGATCCAGACGCAGACCCTAACGCCGAGGAGCAGCTGGACGCCGAGGAAGGCTCGCACTACGGTAACTTCAGCTCCAAAAGTGCCAAGAAGCGCGAGGCTGAGCGGCTGAGAAAGATGGGGCAAGAACTCACCTTGATGAGTGCGGAGCAACTTAAGAAGCTAGATTTGCACGACAAGCTACTTAATGCACTGCTAGATTATCAGCGCTTTAAAAGTCACGGCGCAAAGAAGCGGCAGTTGCTGCTCATTGGCGGCATCTTGCGCAAAATTGACGTCCATGAAGTAGAAGAAAAGCTTGCGGTGCTCAATGGTGAGGCTGCTTCAGCACGTTACGCGTTGCATCAGCTGGAGTTATGGCGCGACCGCTTAATCACCGATAGCCAAGCGCTAACCGAATATCTCGACGAGTATCAAGCAACAGATCGCCAGCAACTAAGGCAGATTGTGCAAAAAGCCCAACGTGCGACCAAGATGGGGCAAGACTTAGAGTCGCCGCAGGCCAAAGCTGCGGCGCGGGTGTTGTTTCGATTCATCAGAGACAGCAACAACGATAGTCCAGCCGACAGCGGAGCCTAGGCCCAAAGTAGGGCTTGGCCAGGGTGCAGCGTTGCTTAGTTTGTGCCGCCCACCGTAATCTCATCAACCTTTAACGTGGGTTGACCGACACCAACGGGCACCGACTGGCCGTCTTTGCCGCACACCCCCACACCGCGGTCCAACTCGAGATCGTTGCCCACCATGGATATGCGGTTCATTACCTCAGCACCATTGCCGATTAAGGTAGCGCCGCGAATCGGTTGCCCAACCTTACCGTTCTTCACTAAGTAGGCTTCAGTTGCCGAGAACACAAACTTACCTGAGGTAATGTCCACCTGGCCGCCACCAAAGTTCACTGCGTAAATGCCATTGTCGACGCTGGCCAAAATCTCTTCTGGGTCGTACTTACCAGGCTGCATAAAGGTATTGGTCATACGCGGTAGGGTGGTGTGTGCGTAAGATTGCCGACGCCCGTTACCTGTCGCCTCAACCCCCATCAGGCGAGCGTTAAGCTTGTCTTGCATGTAACCTTTGAGAATGCCGTTCTCGATGAGCACCGTGCCGCTAGTGGGTGTTCCCTCATCATCCACGCTTAAAGAGCCACGGCAATCCATCAAGGTGCCATCATCAACCACGGTGCATTGCGAAGAAGCCACCTGCTGGCCCAACTGTCCAGCAAAGGCAGAACTACCTTTTCGGTTAAAGTCGCCTTCCAAGCCATGCCCGACGGCTTCGTGCAGCAGCACGCCAGGCCAACCGTTGCCCAGCACAATGGTCATGGGGCCAGCGGGTGCATCGATGGCTTCTAGGTTTACCAAAGCACCACGCACGGCTTCATCCGCCAAGGCTTGCACTTTGGCTACATCAAGAAAATCTTGCAGCAGGCCGCGTCCACCCAAACCTGCACCACCCCGTTCACGCCGGCCATTGCGCTCTACAATGACCGAAATATCAAACCGAATTAGCGGGCGCTCATCTGCCGCCAAGGTGCCATCGCTGGCCATCACCAGCATTACCTCATGGCTGGCCGATAGGCGCGCGGTCACTTCTTTCACACCAACATCAGCAGCCCGTGCGTGACGGTCCGCCGCTTGCAACAAGGCAAGCTTGTCTGGTGTGGGCATTTGCTCAATCGGATCTACCGCTGCATAGCGTGCGGGCGCCGACCTGGCTTGCAGCGCTTTAACGCTGCCATCTGTTCCCTGCCGCGCAATCGAACGCGCCGCTTCGGTGGCTTGAGTTAACGATGGCAAGATGATGTCCTCAGCGTAGGCAAAGCCGGTTTTTTCTCCGGCTATCGCGCGAACACCTACCCCACGATCCACGTTGAACGAACCATCTTTAACGATGCTGTCTTCCAGGGCCCAACTTTCAGAGCGCTTGTGCTGAAAGAACAGCTCACCGTAATCAATAGACTGACCCATCAATCGGCCTAACAAACGCTCAGCGTCTGGCTGACCGATGCCGGCTGGTTCCCACAATGCTGCGGTTACCGTCTCGAGATTTTGGGTTGCTGGGCTGCTCATAGTGTTCCATTTTCTTGTTTTGGGTTTTGATTCGCCGGCTCTACCGGTAACTCATCGTCTGTTATCACCGTGCTGGCATCGGTGGTCTCTTCGTTTGGTGTATCTGGCTCATCCGGCTTTAGATCCATATCCATAGACCGGTCAAACACGCTCACAAACTTAACCTGGGGGTCATCCAACGTGCCGCTGATTCGGTACTTTGCACTGCTGAATTGCTCCAAAGGTTTACGCAGCACTCGCTCACCCACCAACACGCCCAACCCGGCTAAGGGGTTGGCAATGGCAACGTAGGCGGCATACCAAGGTAATCCTTTGCTCACTGGCAAGGTCACAATCATCTCGTTATCTAGCTCGCCGCTGGCCAAATTGACGCGGCCCGCCAGCAGAAAAGAGGAACCGGTCCCCTCAACTTCCATCGGCTCAACAAAGGTGAGCAGGCCATCTTCGAGTGCCACTCTAGCACCCAAATCATCAAAACTAACGCCTTTGCCGACCACATCGGAAAAATCGAAGTTAATGCGCTTGGCGATGGCGCTAAAGTTCAACAAGCTGAATATGCGTAGTGCACCGCTTGCTGTTTCAACATCCAAAAAACGACCGTCGTCCGCATTGAAAAACAACTCACCACGAACCCGCTCTAGGTCAAAGTACACTGGTGACCCAGCCCAGCTAACCACCGCTCCAATCGCCACTTTGCTGGTGGTTAAGGTTGGCTCGTAGCCCCATTGGGGTAAGACTTCAGCAAGGTTGGTACCATTTAGGGATCCCGAAAAATGGGTCTGATTGGAATTGCCATGCCACATCAAGGTATCCGCCTTGATCTTCAAACCTTTGACTTGTGCGCTGAGCTCTTCAAAAACTAAGTTGTTTCCCTCAACCTCGCTCACAAACTGCCACTGGCCAAATGCCTCCTCTCCAAAATGCAACGCCTCAATGACCACATCCATATCGGGCAAGCGAGCAATCAACGAGGTCTCTACGGGATCACTGCTGGCAAGCTCCGAATCCGGCTCATCTGCCGGCAATCTCAGGTGCTTCAAACGCAAGTGCAACGGCGCATCTTGCTCTGTCTTCACCGTGCCGGCGATACGCTCACCGAGCAGCTCAAGGTCATAGCTTGCGCCTTGCAACGAACCGCTGACACTGGTCAAACCTAAATCTGTTGTGTCTAAACGCAGCTGTTGAATCTGCAGCTCCTCGATCTCAAAGGGCACATCGCCAAACAAGCCCGCATCACTGTCCCCAAACGCACCAACATCCAGCTCCGCCAAGGTTCCGCCCAGCGATACGTGGGTAGACTGCGCATCAAACTGTGGAACTGGGGTTACCACCGCAGACAGCTCGCTAAGCTGCAGCGCGCCACGTTGCACACTACCCTGCGCAATCTGCAGCGCCCCAACCAAACCGGGGTACTGCAACCTGACATCGGTTGTTTTGGGTGCAAACTGCGCCTGCAGCGACAACCCGCGGGCTTGGTCCGCAGCCTTCGCCAACTGCCCAGGCAGCACCAACTGCGTGCCGATGAGATCCCCGGTGAGTTGCAAACTGGGGGTATCGCCATTGGTGGGAAACCGCATAATCGCCTGGTATTCACTTGCCCCTTCAGCAATGCCAGGGTCTTGCAGGTCCAACAGCTGATACACATCCGTTGGCAACATGCGGCCTTCAATGGCAAACACCACAGCCGGGTTTTGCGTCGATTTACTGCCCGCTTCAGTATTTATCTTGGTTCGCCAAGCCGATCCAAACAAGCGCCCGGACAGTGTGTTTGACCGAACCTGATTTGGTGAGGTAAAGCCCACATTGCCTTTTACATTGGTCAACGGCATGCGCAGCTCTGGCAAGTTCAGGCTTGCTCCTTGGACAAAAAAATCGAGATCGGCAACAACACCTGCGGTATCACCGTTGATTGGCACCACCAAACTGCCGTGAGCCGAGACCGGCCCCGCACCCGTCCACTCATCACGCACAAAGGTCACGCTGTCCCGAAGTGGCGTTTGCCGCACAAAATCCAAACCGTCGGCTAGGTCAAAGTTTGCTTCTAACTCCACCACCGCCTGCCCACCCAATGCGGACACCGTGATCTCGCTTGCACCGATCCGCAGATTTTGGGTTTGCGCCTGGTCCACCTGCATAACGGCCCTTGGTCCCGACAAATTCAGCTGACCAGTAATGTCGCGCACTAAAGGCCAGGCTTCGTGATACACCACCACCGCATCGGAAACCTGAGCCGTCATCGCCGCACGGCGTGATTGCGGTCCTTGGTCCCCGCGCGTGTGGCCTATGTAGGCGAAGTCGACATCCGCTAACACACCATCTTGCGGGCCACGCATGAGCCACTGGCGCACACCAGCACCAAGCTTGGTTGGCAAAAACGTTTTTGCTTTCGGCAAGCTGGCTTGATTCAGGCGTATGCCCAAAGACAGAATCTGCGCCTCTCGCTCCGGCGGCAGGTGCAAATCAAATCCCATGAGCATGCGGTTGGGCACCACAGCATCGAAGTTTTCGAAGTTGCCGCGTACCTCTCGACCCACCAATCGCAACGCGCCTTCCGCCCGGACCAAGGTTAATGAGCCAGAAAAATCTCGCAGTTCCCACGGCTCAAGAAAAATATCAGGAAAGCCTAGGGTCATTTGCGGACCAGCTACATCAAACTTAATACCACTTCCGTAGCCTGCAAGCCGACCAGCACCCTGGCGTAACAGCGGTACGCCGCGAAAGCCTTGCATAGAAACTTCAGCAAAATCCGCCTGGTAACCCAGCTTGCCCCCGTTATGCCTACGCTGCAGGCGCAGATCGCTTAACTGACCTTTGATGCCTAGCGCTTGCAGCCATTGCCCTGCAACATCATCAAGCTCACGCGTATCTGCCACAAATTGAATAAAGGGTTCTAAGCTGAGCTTCGGCACAAAAGCGCGTAAGGCCGAGGGCGTCCACTGCAACCACATCGGTGGTAGCTCTAACATTTGACCCTCAATAGCCGCTTCAAGATCACTTGCTGCAGAGCTATTAGAATCATAACTTTGGGGGTCAGAGCCCTTTGGCTGCGCAGCTTCGATCGCCGAAGCCAGCACGCCGGGTAACGCCAATCGACCTGCGTGCACCCGAGCGGTTGCCACACCGCCAATACTGGTGCCGTCTGCTGCCAAGTCCACTGAGAAAGGTCGACCACCAGGCACCAGTACATCGTCTAGGCCCAGCACAAAATTTAGCCCTGCACCAATACCGGCATCTGCCGCAATGCCACTACCCAACCGCGTTGCTGTTCTGTCCCAACGCAGTTGAAAATCCGCAAGCCGCGCCTGGGTACCCAGCAGCAACGGGCTCGGGATAGCAATACCGCGCCCATAAGTCTGCGCGCTTGCAGCGAGCTCGCGATACCACAACGGCCACAGCGCTTCGCGGTCGTCAAACTGCAGATGCAACCCACATTCATCCACACAACTAGGGTCGCTTAGGGTGACATCGGCCCGATGGCTACCGCCCCGATTCACCAATGCTGCCGCAACCCGAATACCCTGGGTATCATCGCCACGCACAAAGCTCAGCAAACCTGAATATTGCAGCTCGTCACTTTCATACACTGTATCGAACCAGCTACGCTGTTGCTTCGTTGCCGGCATGCCAGACAAATGCCAGCCTCGTAGCTGGGTAAACGCCACTACTAGCTCACCATCACCGACACTTAGGTGTCGCAGCACCAACGCCCGACGCAACAGTGACTCAACCCAATCAAGCTCCACCACAACCTCTTGCAGCTTGCTGTCACCCAAATGCAGACCTTGGATATCTAGTACAGGGTTAAGCAACCGCCAACGCGCGTTCACTCCTTCAACTGCAAGACCTAGAGGGTTTATCCAGCGATTGGCCCGGTCATCATCAAGCTGCCAGGTTAGAACTCGGCCGACACAAAGTACCAACGCCAACCCTAGGGTTAGCGCCGTGACAAAAACGAACAAGCTTCGTAGAGCCAATCGCACTAGTCATTTCCACCTGAACAACCCAACGTTGGACTCATTTGCGGGCAGAAAATTCGATTAGCGGATTGCGAGCTAAAGAGCGGGTTAACCTTTTGGCTACCGTGGGAAATGAACACAACACTAGCGACCAACACCCTGCATGAGCACCAAGTCATACTGGCCCGGGCCATAGCTAGGCTCTACCTGAATGCGAATTTCGCGTTCGATCAGACGGCCCAACTGCGCTAGCTGCTCGGCGTCTTCGTCTAACAATCGATCAACCACCCGCTCCGGTGCGCGGATAAGATACTCCGTTGCATCCGACAAGCTTGGGGAGCCCGTTTTGCAACGACTCGCTACGTCCTCGGTAATGGCGCGGAAAATTTCGATGCAGGTAGTCTGAGCGGTGCGCACCATTCCTACCCCTTCGCAGTTTGCGCAAGGCTCACACAACTGTTGCTGCAAACTTTCTCGGGTACGCTTACGCGAGATTTGCACCAAGCCCAGCGAAGAAAAGCCTTCCATGCGCATCCGAGCGGGGTCTGAAGCGGATGCCAACTCCAACGTTTGTAAGACTTGTCGTTGATGCTCTTCATCCACCATATCAATGAAGTCCACCACAATAATGCCACCCAAATTACGCAGCCGAAGCTGCCGCGGTATCGCAGCTGCGGCTTCTAGGTTGGCGCGAAACACCGTCTCTTCTAGATTAGAGTTACCAAGGTAACCACCGGTATTCACATCAATGGTGACCATCGCTTCGGTTTGCTCAATAACTAGGTAACCACCGCACTTTAGGTCTACCCGCTTGTGCAAGGCGCTGTGAACCTCTGCGTCAACACCATAAAACTCAAACAGTGGCTTAGGTTTGGCATAGAGTTGAACACGCTCTAGGGCTTCCGGCAGGAACTCGCTGACAAAGCGCTGAACCCGAGCATAGGTCGGCTGATGATCAATCAAAATTTTGCTTACCGCAGGCCCAACCAAATCTCGCACCACGCGCACGTGCAAGGGAATCTCTTGGTACACACAATCTGGGCAACCGGCGCCAGCGCGCTTCTCGGAGACTCGCCGCCAGATACGCGATAACACGCGTAGGTCGGTTTGAATCACTTCATCACTCACAGCATCTGCCGCAGTACGGGCGATAAAGCCCGCTTGAACATCTAAGCTCACACAAGCTTGCTGGATAAGGCCTCGCAGACGGTCTCGCTCCGCTCCATCTTCGATACGCTGGGAGATGCCAATATGGTTAGTAAAAGGCATGTACACCAAGTAGCGGCTGGCGATCGCCAATTGGGTGGTCAAGCGCGCGCCCTTGCTGGAGATGGGGTCCTTTACAATTTGCACAAGGACTTCTTGGCCATCTTGCAGCAAAGTACGGATGTCTTGATGTTTTGGTGCGTTGCTTAGATTTGATGTTTCAGCGGGTTTTTGACCCGAAGACGCAACAAGGGTTTCAAGACGCGAATTCTCAATGTCGCTGGCATGCAAAAAGCCCGGGCGCTCCAGGCCGACGTCCACAAAGGCGGCTTGCATGCCGGGCATAATTCGGACCACGCGTCCTAAATAGATATTGCCGGTTAGGCTGTAGCTGTCTGCCCGTGCCAAATGCAGCTCTTCTGCTGCACCGTCTCGTAGAAGTGCAACACGTGTCTCGAAGTCGCTAACATTAATGAGGAGCTCTTCATTCATACTACTGCGCTCAATCAAACTCCTGCACGACTAGGGTACCCACTAACCCTCAAGTGCATCTCAGGCTGTGGATCGATTGGTGTAGGTCCATATATCGAAGCCTACGGTGCGCAGCTGAGCTTCTAACGCGGCTAGGGGCAACCCCATCACGCCGCTATAACTACCCGCTATGCGCTCAACGAATATACTCCCTATTCCCTGAATTCCATAACCGCCGGCTTTATCCGCTGGCTCACCGGTTGCCCAGTAGCGCTCAGCCTCCTCAACGCCGATGGCACGGAACCAAACCTCACTCTCAATACACTGCACTTGCTGCCGCTGACCGCGCAAGACACTCAGTCCGGTCAGCACCCGATGTGACCGCCCAGATAGCTGTTGCAGCATTGCCACGCCGTCTGCTGCATCTCGCGGCTTGCCCAAAATGTGCTCATCAACCAGCACCGTGGTATCCGCGCCAACCACAACAGCATCCGCGCTTAGGCTTGCGGCGATGGCACTCGCTTTTTCTAGCGCCATGCGTTCCACATAGGCTGTTGGGGTTTCCGGTGCGTGATAAGTCTCATCAATGTCTGCCGGTCGCTGAGCAAACGACAGGCCCAGCGAGGCCAGCAACTCCACCCGACGCGGAGAGGCAGAAGCCAAAATCAGATCCATCAACACCACTCCACTTCGTTAGTTGGGGGCGCCTTCAAGCTTTGGTTTAAGCAACCCGGAATCCTGTGCGAAGACGCTGTAAGAACATATACACAAAGGGCCACAAAAATGCGCTGAACAACGGGCCAAGCAGCACCGCCCATGAAAAGGCATCACCTCGCACCCAGGCCAATACAAGGGATCGAAGCAACTCATAGACGCTCAGCAACACAAGCAATAACAAACCTTGCTGGAGCACTGCAAACATCCGCAAACGTTCGTAAAAGCGCCAAGTAAAAAAAGTTAAACAGGCTAACAGGGCACCATTGATCCCAAGCGGGTCGGCAACCAACACATCTAAGGCAAGGCCAACTATCCAGGCTGCAATCAAGCCCACTCTATGTGGCACTTCGACAACCCAGAAGAACAACACCAAGGGCACCCAAACCGGCCGCCACCAGCCCAACCAGGCCGGCCAACTTTCAGGGAGGTGTACAATGGATGCCAGCATCGCCAGCACAACGGTGAGCAGAATCACCCAACCACCCTGAGCCGGGTTCATGGCGTCTCCTCGGTCGGTTGGGGCTCAAGTAGAATCTCTTCGGGCTCATCAAGGGTTAGTTCAACACTTGGCTCAAGCGCTTCAACAACGGGTTGTTCAGCAGGAAAGACCAACAGCACATGACGAGAGCGATCCAAGTGGGCAGTGGGTTCTAACAGCACCGAGGCTAACGCGGCGCCGGGTTCAACTTGCATCGAGCTCACACGACCCACCGGATAACCCTGAGGAAATCGGCCACCTAGACCCGAGCTCACGACCAGATCTCCTTCGCGAATATCCGCTGTGGTCGGCACATCTTCAAGCCGGAGCTGGTTGCGCTCACCAATACCGGCCGCGATACCCCGTACACCTGATCGATTCACCTCTACCGGCAAGGCATGCATGTGATCACTGAGCAACAGTACATGCGAGGTAAACCGGTCAACCGACACCACTTGTCCAAACAGACCTTGAGAATCCAGCACGGCTTGACCGATGTAAGCACCCGCTGAGGTCCCCTTATCGATCACAATTTGAAGGCTGTTCGGGCGCGGTGCTATACCAATCAGCTCGGCAACCAATACATCGTGGGGAATCCGCCGCCGACTACCAAGCAGGCCACGAAGGCGCTCGTTCTCTTGACGCAAGGCTAAGAACTGTTGGGTCACTTGGGATAGCTCGAGCACCCGCTGATTCAAGGCGCTGTTTTGCTGTTGCAACTGCTCGCGGTCGGTCAGCACCTCGTCCACCTCACCACCGATAAAATACGGGGTTTCAGCGACAAAACGCAGAGGGCTTACCAGGGTTCCAACAAAACTGCGTAGGGGATCTAACAGGCGGGTAGTGGATTCTAGGGTGAGCAAGGCAGAGGACACCATTAGCAATGCCAATAGCAATAACCCTGCACCAGACTCTCTGACAAACAGCGCCTTAATCGGTCACCCCAGTCATATGCAGCGCACCAACGCTACGTTATTCGGTAGAAAGCAGATCCGCGTTGCCGGCTGCATCCATAAGCTCCAGGGCTTTACCGCCACCGCGAGCAACACAGGTCAAAGGGTCTTCCGCAATAATTACGGGCAAACCACTCTCTTCTGCTAGCAGCACATCCAAATCTCGCAGCAAGGCGCCACCACCGGTTAGCACTAGACCGGTTTCCGCAATGTCTGATGCCAATTCCGGCGGACACTGCTCCAACGCACTCTTCACCGCTTGCACAATCATCGACAAGGGCTCTTGCAACGCTTCGAGAATCTCGTTGCTGTTTAACGTAAAGCTACGCGGCACACCTTCCGCTAGATTGCGGCCACGTACATCAATCTCTAATATTTCTTTTTGCGGGTAAGCCGCACCGATCTCTTGCTTGATCCGCTCAGCAGTGGCTTCACCTATCAAGCTACCTTGGGTGCGACGAACGTAAGCCACAATGGCCTCGTCAAAGCGATCACCGCCAACGCGCACCGTATCTGAATAGACCACACCGTTGAGCGAGATAATGGCAATCTCGGTTGTGCCACCACCAATATCTACGACCATGGTTCCAACCGCTTCTTGCACCGGCAAACCGGCGCCAATGGCGGCCGCCATGGGCTCTTCAACTAAGCGTACGTCTCGAGCACCGGCAGATAACGCGCTTTCGCGAATGGCGCGCCGCTCTACTTCCGTCGATTTACAGGGTACGCAGACCAAAACACGGGGGCTGGGACGGATAAAAGAATTTTCATGCACCTTGCCGATAAAATACTTGAGCATTTTTTCGGTAACCAAAAAGTCGGCAATCACACCATCTTTTAAGGGCCGTATGGCCGTGATATTCCCGGGCGTACGGCCCAGCATGCGTTTGGCGTCCAACCCTACCGCGGCAACACTTTTTTGGTTGCCCTGGGTGCGGATAGCCACCACAGAAGGTTCATTTAGGACGATACCTTGATCACGCACGTAAATGAGCGTGTTGGCAGTACCTAGGTCGATGGACAGGTCTCGCGAGAATAAACCGCGAATATATTTAAACATGGAGACAGTTCAGTCCGTTTCACTAAAATGATCGAGGGATTCTAGGGTCGATTCAAGCAAACTGGCTTGGGGACCGAATCTCGCGCATCAAACAATGGCTTGGGGGCCAGGATCACCACTCATTCCTAAGCAGTGTACTCATCGCTCTGGTTCATTTTGCTTAAGGAGTAGGCAACAATTACCACGCCTACTCTCATTGGATCCAAAGGCCAGGTGAGTATATGCGTCGAGGCGGCGCAACACTAACAACCGCGTCACGCTGCGGCAAGCCTAGCCTGCGAGCAGCCGTGACCCAGCGCACATGGTATTCTAGAGCCTATGACTAATGAACCACCAGTAAGCACTAAAATTGACGCCGCCGACTCAGGCCAGGCCAGCGACGCGCCCGACGCGCCCCAAGATCGCATAAAAGATGGCATCAATGTTGCTCATCTACAGCGCCTGGCCCGTCTAGCGCTGGAACCTGATCAGGCCCAGGCAGCGCAAGCTGACCTGCACAATATTGTGGCCATGATTGATGCCATGCAGGCTGTTCCTACCGATGGCGTAGAACCCCTGACCCACCCATTAGAGACCCCCGCTCGGCTCCGTCCAGACCGGGTTACCGAGGTCGTCGACCGAGAAGCCTTCCAAAGCGTGGCACCAGCCGCCGACGCAGGCTTCTATTTGGTTCCCAAGGTCATCGAGTAACAACCGTTCGCACCACAAGTCAAAGTACAGGCTAAGAAGGATTTCCATGCAGGGTTTTCAAAATATTCAATCGCTTGCCGCAGGGCTTCGGGCAGGCGATTTCAGCAGCGTTGAGCTAACCCAGGCGCTATTGGCACGCATTGGTGAGCTTGATGGCGCGGTAAACGCCTTTATCAACGTCACCGAAGACGCGGCCCTAAACGGGGCCAAACAAGCGGATGCTGAGCTGGCCAAAGGCACTGCGGGCCCCTTGTGCGGCATCCCCATTGCGCACAAAGACTTGTTTTGCACCGCCGGTGAGCTGACGACTTGCGCGTCGAAGATGCTGGCCAACTTCACCGCCCCTTACAGCGCCACCGTGGTGGACAAACTGCAACAAGCCGGCATGGTCATGCTCGGCAAAACCAATATGGACGAGTTCGCCATGGGCTCGTCCAACGAAACCAGCCATTTTGGTCCCTGCCATAACCCCTGGGATTTAAGCCGAGTGCCGGGCGGTTCATCTGGCGGATCCGCCGCCGCAGTAGCAGCGGGTTTTGCGCCCGTAGCCACAGGTACCGACACCGGAGGCTCGATACGCCAACCTGCCGCCTATTGCGGGGTTAGCGGTATCAAGCCCACCTACGGGCGGGTGTCGCGTTACGGCATGGTTGCCTTTGCGTCGAGTCTGGACCAAGCGGGCGTTTTTGGTCGGGACGTCAATGACCTTGCCTTAGTGCTTGGCGCCATGAGCGGTTTCGATGCGCGTGACTCCACCAGCAGCGAGCAAGCGGATCCTTGGCTCGAAGGATTGTCTGACAACCCCGATCTGAATATCAGCGAGCCAGCTAAGGGCACCATCGGGCTACCCGTTGAGTACTTTACCGATCTCAGCGTTGGTAGCGCTGAGCTGGAGGCCGTTCGCCTACAGCTCGAAGGCATGGGCTATCGCTGTGTGGATGTCTCTCTACCCCACACGGATGCGGCGATCCCGGCTTACTATGTCATTGCCGGCGCAGAAGCCTCAACCAATCTATCGCGGTACGACGGCGTTCGATTTGGCCATCGTTGCGAAGATCCCCAATCCTTAGAAGACCTCTACGAACGTTCGCGCGGTGAAGGTTTTGGTGGCGAGGTAAAGCGCCGAATCTTAACCGGCACTTACGCGCTGTCGGTTGGGTATTACGACGCGTACTACGTTAAAGCACAAAAAGTACGGCGCCTTATTCAACAGGACTTCCTCACCGCCTTTACCAAGGTGGATTTAATCTTGGCACCCGTTGCACCCACCACCGCCTTTGCCATTGGCGGCGTGCAAGATCCAGTCAGCATGTATCAACAAGACAAGTTCACCATTCCAGCTAGCTTAGCTGGGCTACCGGCCATGTCGTTGCCCTGCGGTATGCATGAAGGCTTGCCCCTAGGCCTGCAACTCATTGCGCCACACTTTCACGAGCGTCAATTGTTGGAGTGTGGGGCTCGCTATCAACAGCAAAGCGATTGGCACACACAGCAACCACAGGTGCGCGCATGAATTGGGAACCCGTCATCGGTCTTGAGATTCACGTCCAGCTCAACACCGACAGCAAAATTTTCTCTGCCGCTAGCACTGCTTTCGGAGCAGAACCTAACACTCAAGCCTGCGCAGTAGACCTAGGATTACCCGGCGTACTACCGGTGCTCAACTACGGCGCTGTGCGCAAAGCCGTGACTTTTGGCTTGGCCATCGGAGCACAGATCAACAAACGGTCTATTTTTGATCGGAAAAACTACTTTTATCCCGATCTACCTAAGGGCTATCAAATTAGCCAGTTTGAGGAACCCATTGTGGGTGCTGGCAAAATTCGACTGCATGGTAGCGATGCAAAAGCCGGCAACAGCACCGCTGAACGTTGGATCAACATCACCCGCGCGCACCTTGAAGAGGATGCAGGCAAGTCGACCCACGATTTGTACAGCAGCAGCACCGCCATTGATCTCAATCGTACTGGAACACCCTTGCTGGAAGTGGTTAGCGAACCAGAGCTCACCAGCGCTGCAGAAGCGGCCGACTACTTTCGACAAATGCACGCGTTGGTCCGTTACCTACGCATCTGTGATGGCAACCTAGCGGAAGGCAGCATGCGCTGCGATGCTAACGTTTCTGTGCGGCCGGCTGGACAAGTAGAGCTGGGTGAGCGCTCTGAGATCAAAAACATCAACTCGTTTCGCTTTGTTGAACGCGCAATAGAAGTCGAAATTCAGCGGCAAATCGACATACTTGAAGCTGGCGGGCGCGTTGAGCGCGACACCCGCCTGTACGATCCAGATAAGAACGAGACACGCAGCATGCGTAGCAAAGAGCTGTCCAACGACTACCGCTACTTCCCGGACCCCGATTTGCTGCCCCTAGAAATCACCCAAGCTTTTATTGACGAGGTAGCAGCCGAGCTGCCTGAACTTGCTGAAGCACGCCAAGCACGCTACGAAGCTGAGCATGGTTTAAGCGAATACGATGCTGCTTGGTTAACCAAAGATCCGGACATCGCCGAGTACTTCGAGGTGACAACCAACACCAGTCAAGACGCTAAGCTTTCTGCCAACTGGCTAATGGGCGACATGTCCGCCGCGTTAAACCGAGACGACATCGAGATTGCTCAAGCACCCGTGAGCGCTCAACAACTTGGCCAACTTATTGCGCGCATAAAAGATGGCACCATCTCGGGGAAAATCGCCAAGGGTCTGTTCGAAAATTTGTGGCAGGCCAAAGAAACCAACCTTGATGCAAGCGCGGTCGACGCCATGATTGCAGAGCAAGGTTTAGAACAGGTGAGCGACACCGGTGAGTTGAGCAACATCATCAACACTTTGGTTGCCGACAACCCAGACCAGGTGGCGCAGTTCCGCGCAGGCAAAGACAAAGTGCTAGGCTTTTTTGTTGGCCAAGTGATGAAAGCAACCCAAGGCAAAGCCAACCCAAAGACGGTCAACGAGCTGTTGCGAGCCGCTCTATCAGAGTAGATTGAGCGGGGACTAGCAAGACAGAGCTAGCTGAATAGCTAGCTCTCGTGGCGCAGCGACTCATGCGCTGCACGCAACACATCACGACGAGAGATCTGCCCCACCAACTTGCCATGCCGCACCACCGGGTAGCGGCGCCGATGTTCCGTAAGAAACCGCTCAGCCAACGAGTAGATGTCGGTGTCCGCTTCTACCGTATCCACTGGATAGCGCATGTAATCGCCAACCACACCAGCCGCTTCGTCGTAGTAGCTATCTTGGATAATGATCTTCATCAGATCCACCTCTGACAGAACACCGACCAGCGCGCCATCGTCATCTACTACTGGGGCACCTGAAATTTTCTTGTCTAGCAAAACCCCCATGGCTTCCACCACGTTGGTTTGCGGTTGAAGGGTCACCAACCGCTTTGCCATAAAATCACTCACTTTCACCGATCGCATTACCACCTCCCAATAGCACGCTGTAAGACCCACTAGGGTCTACTAATCCACCGCTTTTCGGTACCTACCGATTGCGCATTACAAGTAGTATCCTCTGCGGTTGAGCCCAATCACCTATCTCAAACCGACCATCGCAAGCTGCGACTTTTTTGGCGCAAGGCTACACCGCCATTGGGGGAATCATGAGCAACAAACCTTTACCCGTCGTTCCTTATCTGAAGATACCCGAGGCAGGCGACCCCTACCTTGAAGGCCAAAAGTGCGGTGATTGCGGCGCCACCTATCTTGGCGAACGCAACTCTTGCTCTAAATGCGGCGCTAGAGATCAACTCAAGCCGGTGACCCTGCCCAACTCGGGCAAACTCTACTCTTACTCCATTGTGCACCGCTCGTTCCCAGGGATCGAAGTTCCCTATGTCAGTGCAATTGTAGACTTAGATGATGGTACCGCCATTAAAGGCAACTTAATAAACATCGAACCCGATCCTGAGATCATCGCATTTGACATGGCCGTAGACGTTGTCTTTGGAGATGCTTTGGGCCGTAAAGACAGCGACGGTAATAGTTACCTGGCGTACTTTTTTCAGCCAAAAACCTAACCACCTTTATCCTCAGCTCTAACAGAACTCAACTATCTTCAGAACACAACCGGGAGAACAACATGACAGATGCATACGTCGTTGGTGTAGACATGATCAAATTTGGCCGTTTTCCCGATAAGACGGTTCCACAGATTGGTGCAGAAGCAGCCCAACTCGCCATGGACGATTGCGGCTTAACCATCCATGACATGCAAGCGCTTTATAGCGGCAACTTGGGTCAGGCAAGCGGTATGGTTGGGCAACGTTTGCTGCAAGAAATTGGGCAAACGGGCATTCCTGTGGTCAACGTTGCCAACGCCTGCGCAACCGGTGCAACCGCTTTTCGCGAAGCTTGGACCGCGGTTAAAGCCGGACTCTACGACTGCGTGCTTGCCGTTGGTGTTGAGCAGATGGGCAAAGGTTTACTTGGCGGTTCAGGCGGTGCCAAAGGCATACCTAAAGAGGGGTTGCTGGGCTCCGGGACTATGCCATCGGTGTTTGCAGAGGCAGGCATGGAGCATACGCGCAAATACGGCACCACCTTCGAGCAATTTGCCAAGGTCTCCGTTAAAAACCACCATCACTCAACCCTAAATCCAAAAGCGATGTATCAGATCGAAACCCCCTTAGACACCGTGATGAACGCGGAGATGATCAGCTATCCCAATACCAAGCTGATGTGCTCAGTAAACGTCGACGGTTCCGCAGCGGCGGTGATTTGCTCTGAGCGCAAAGCCAAAGAGCTTGGGCTGATGAAGCGCGCTGTAAAGATTCGGGCATCGGTACTTACCTCAGACCCTTGGCAAGAACGCGACTTGGTGATGCCAGACGTAAACTCTTGCACTCGTAAGGCCGCTGCCGCTGCTTACGAGATGGCAGGTCTAGGCGCAGATGACATCAACTTAGTTGAGCTCCACGATTGTTTTGCCACGGCTGAAATTTTGCACTACGAAAATCTCGGGCTCTGTGGTGACGGCGAAGCCGGGCGCATGATCGATGAAGGTGAAGTGGCCTTGGGTGGTCGTATCCCAGTAAACGTCTCTGGCGGGTTGCTATCTAAGGGCCACCCGCTTGGCGCAACGGGCATTGCCAATATTTACGAGGTCACCACCCACCTGCGCGGTGAAGCAGGAGGGCGACAAGTACAAGGTGCTCGTATTGGTATGACCCACGTCATTGGCTTAGGTAGCGCCTGCGCCATTCATATCTTAGAAAAAGCGTCTTGAAAATTGGCGTTGTTAGCGACACCCACAACAACCTAAAGAACGTACGCCAGATTGTAGCGCTGTTTAACGCCAGCAAGGTGGATCGCGTCATTCATACCGGCGACATCTCGCAAGCGAAAACCTTAGATGTGCTTGCGGATCTGCACGCTCCCCTGTGGGGAGTGTTTGGCAACAATGACCAAGAGCGTGACAGTTTGCTTGCCGCCTGCGGCCAACACGGGTTTCAGTTTCAAGACCCACCCTTGGTGCTGGATTGGCACCAGCGCCAAATTATTGTGGTACACGACCCACTAGAGTTCGACGGCCATCTGCAGGATCACCATGAGTTGGCTCTGCATGGCCATACCCACCGACATCGTGATGAGGTCGCGGGCCCAACCCGCTTTTTCAACCCAGGAGAGTGCGCTGGCCATATGCGAGGGTTAAATCAGATTGGTTTGGTTGACCTAGAGACCCTCACTACCGCGATCCTAAAGTTCTAAGTCAACAGACAACTCGCTTGGGCACAACCGCAAACTGCGAACCCAAGCAGAATTATGGTTAGCTAATTGACACTAATGCCGACACAAGTACCAACCGTTTACAACTTTTGGCGCTGAGTTAAACCCAGTCGCTGTTAAGCAATCGAACAGGCCCTATAATTCTCCCCCATCCAGGGTAGGTTAGAGTTTTAAAGATGCGAATTTCGGTTTTCGGCGCCGGTTATGTCGGTTTGGTTACAGCGACTTGCTTTGCTGAAATGGGTAACGATGTGTTTTGTGTTGATACCAACGCTGAACGTGTAGAAAAGCTTAAATCAGGTGAAGTGCCCATCTTTGAGCCAGGCCTCGAAGGTTTGCTCCAGCACAACCTAGCCGCAAAGCGACTCCAGTTTTCCACCAGCCAAGAAGACGCCATTGCTCATGGCAACGTGATCTTCATTGCCGTGGGTACACCCTCTGGCGCTGATGGCTCCGCGGACCTGAAGTATGTCGACAGTGTAGCCCGCTCTATCGGCGAGCACATGAGCGAACGCAAAGTGATCGTCAACAAGTCTACCGTACCCGTAGGAACGGGCGATCGCGTCTCCAAAATCATCAAAGAGACACAAGTCGAGCGCGGCAGCGACGTCGCTTACGATGTGGTATCCAACCCAGAATTTTTGAAAGAAGGCGCTGCGATCAGCGACTTCATGAAACCGGATCGAATCATCATTGGTAGCGAGTCCGACTACGGCAGCAAGCAAATGGAAGCCTTGTACGCTCCCTTTAACCGCAATCACGACAAGGTCTTCATCATGAGCCTACGCTCAGCAGAGATGACCAAGTACGCGGCTAACATCATGTTAGCCACCCGCATCAGCTTGATGAATGAGCTTGGCAACGTTGCCGAGCTAGTGGGTGCAGACATCGAAGAGGTACGCAAAGGTATTGGGTCTGACCCCAGAATTGGACCGAGCTTTATCTATGCAGGTACCGGTTACGGCGGCTCCTGCTTCCCTAAAGATGTTCGAGCCTTAATCAACACCGCTCGTGAGAACGATTTCACTGCCTCTATTGTCGAAAGCGTTGAGAGAGTAAACGAACGGCAAAAGACCGTGTTGGTCGACAAGATTCACCGACTCTACGGCGATGACTTAAGCGGCAAAACCTTTGCCCTATGGGGCATCGCGTTCAAACCCAACACAGACGACACGCGCGAAGCGCCAAGCATAGCCATCATCAAAGCACTGGTAGCAAGTGGCGCTAAGATTCAAGCCTTCGATCCTGTTGCACATTACGATGGTGATCCAACTGGCGTGACCATCTGCGATAGCCACTACGCAGCACTGGAAGGCGCAAATGCTCTGATCATTGCCACAGAATGGAACGAGTTCCGCTCGCCAGACTTTGACCTCATCGGTTCTAGCCTAAGCGACAAAGTGATCTTCGACGGACGCAACTTGTACGACGGCGAGTACTTAGCTACTTGCGGCCTGCAGTACCACTCCATAGGTCGACCAGCAAACGGCTAACCGGCTGACTCGCCGCCCATAGTATTGAGCCTATGGGCATCCGCGTGATCAGACTGGGACAACCGAACTTCGACCAGCTGCTGCCCCACCAGCTCAAACACACGATCCGCTTGCTGCGCCACGCTGAGGTCGTGGGTAACCACCAACTTGGTCATTGGCAACTCGGCAAGCAATTGCCGAATGCAATCAACACTTACCACATCTAGGTTTGCTGTTGCCTCATCTAACAGCAACAGCTTCGGTTGGCGATACAAAGCCCGTGCAATCAACAATCGCTGATTCTGGCCAGCAGACAGACCCGAACCGAGCTCGCTAAGCTGGGTTGCCAACCCCATCGGTAAATCGCTCAGCAACTCGCTTAGGCCCACTTGCGATAACAATGCTTGGACGCGCGCATTGCTTTCAGCCGTTGGCGGGGCAAACAAGGTTACGTTGTCTAACAGGCTGCCTGAGAACAGCTTGTCCTGTTGCCGGACCACGCCGAGCTGCTGTCGATATTCGCGCAGCATCTGTGGCTGCAGCTGCTGCTGACCTAACCAAAGTTCACCCGCAGCCGGTGCCTGCAATCCGGTGAGCACCTGCAGCAGGCTGGATTTGCCCACGCCAGAGGCACCAATGACAGCCACAAACTCTCCCGAGGCAAGCGCCAAGTTAGCGTCGCGGAGCAACAACTGGTTGGTACCAGGCGCAACTATGGATAGTTTTCGGCAACTAAGATCGCCTTGCCATTGCTCCAGCTTAGCTTTGGTCAGCGCTGGAGGTTGCTCAGCAAACAGGGTCTCTCGCTCATACAGGCAAATATCACCCAGCCGTTCTAGGTTGACACCGAGCGACCGAAACTCGAGCCATTGCTCAATAAAGGCACAGACGTGACGCACAAAGTGACCACGATAGCTGATGAACGCAAACAACATACCCAGCGTCAGGTCACGCTGCAGCACCGCCATCGCTCCAAGGTACACCACCAGCAACAACTCCATACCAAAGAGCAAAGCGCGCAGTGCTTCATAGTTAAGGGTAAAGCGCGCCAGCGCGATACCGGCATTTAGCTCACCACCCAGCAATTGCTGCCAGCGTGCAAACCGACTTTGCTCTTGACCAAAAGCCTTGACGCTATGGATACCACGCAAGGTTTCTAAAAAATGAGATTCCTGATGCGCAGCGGCCTCCACTTGCTCCATAACTCGACCACGAAAAGGTGCAAAGCTAAGCAAGCGAATCAACCCATAACCCATCGAGCTTGCTAGCACCAACAACATCAGTGGCCAGTGGTACAACGACAGCATCAACAAGGTCAACAACGCCATGCTGCCATCGACCAAAACAATCGGCACCCCTTGAGCCAAGAAGCTCGTCACCGGTGCCAAGGCACGGAAACGTGCAAAAACATCACCAGTGGATCGAGTGCTGAACCAACCCATGGGTAGCGCCAGTAAATGCTCACCCACATTGCTCGACAGACGTAACGCCAGCGCATTACCGATACTCACCACCAGCCAGTCCCGTAGGTATTGCGCGCCAACTTGCAGCAGCAACAGCAAACCAAAAGCCAAGGCTAATACCGACAGCAGCTGCGCATCACCACTCAACAAGGCTTCGTCTACCACCCATTGCATGTACAACGGGCTGGCCAACAACATCACCTGCACCAGCAACGACAAGGCGCCGATTCGCCCAGCGCTGCTAATCAGGCCGCGCGCCGGACCTATCAACTCGCGCATACCTAGGGCTGGCAGCGCCGCCTTAACTTTAAAACTTGGACCAGGTTGCAACTCCAGCAACACGCCCGTGAAATGTTTACTTAACTCAGCCAGGTCCATAACAACCCGACCTCGAGCTGGGTCATGCACGACGGCCCGCCTACCTTTGAGCCGAACCAGTACAACAAAATGCTCAAGGTCCCAATGCAAGATGGCTGGGCAACTTACCCCAGACAGCTCTGCAAGCTCCGCCCGTAGACCCCGTGCCACCAAACCCAACCGTTGCGCCTGATCCATAAGCTCAGCCAAGCTAGAGCCCTGGCTGCTCGTCACTTGGCTGTGCAGGTCAACATGGTGGCCGTGATAGGCCGCCACCATGTGTAGGCACTTGAAGCCACATTCAGCCACTTGGGTTTGCAGTAAGACAGGTGTGGCCGCACGCCTAAACAAACCCAGGCTCAGCATCACAAACGCTGCCAGGCAGACAGAGCCGGCCGTATCAACCATCGCCACAAGCGAGCCTGCTCTAGGCGAATGTCCGCTTCAACCAACAAACCCGGTACTAAACGAGCGGCTGCGGCTCGGGTTTCCTGAATTTGCAGCTTAGCGCGATAGACCGGCTCTGACAGCGGCACCGGGACGTCTAGGTCAGCAACCGAAACGGGGGTGGAGCTGACCTGCACAATCTCACCCCAGAACAACTCAGAGTCCTGGGGTGGTTGCCCAAGGTAACGCAAACTCACTTGCTGCCCGGGTTCTACTTGGGCTGCCGCGCGCGATGGCAACAACAGCACAACACCTTGGCTGGCGCTGGTGTCCACTAAATTCAGCAAGGCTTGGTTTGGTGCTACACGCTTGCCAACCCGCGCCTGCAAGAAGCTAACGCTACCCGTAACCGGGGCTAAGACTTGGGTGCGTTGAGCCGCTTGCACCTCGTGTAACTGCTGCTTTAGTCGCATTCCTTCGCTGCGTTGCAGACTCGCCTCCAACTCCATTTGGGTACGCTGAGACCTAGCGCTAGCACGGATGTCGCCCAGCCGCTGGCTTACCTCTAAGTGTTGCCGGGCCAGCCCAGCACCCGCCAACTCTAGGGCGAGCAGGTCCGCTTGCGCCTGGGCCAACTGCAACTTCGGGATAGCCCCACGTTTGGTTAGCTGCTGCATGGCCGTCACGCGCTCAGCCAGCAAGCGCTGACGTTGCTCATGGCTGCGGCGTTCAACCTCCAACAGCGGTAACAGCTTCAGCTGTTGCCGTTCACGTTGATCCAGCAGTCCAGCCGCATCTACTTGCTGCTGCTGATGCAAAGCTTGCCGTTGCGCCAACTCCCGCAGCTGCCGCTCAAGCTGCAGCACCTGCAGATCACCCATCCCTTGGTGAGCACTAAGGTAGCGCTGCAAAGTGATGGTCATCAGCTTGGCACCGGCCGCAACCCATTCGCCTTCCGCCACATGCAGCTCGGTAACCACACCAACATCACTAGGGAAGACCTTGGTCACCCCGCTCGCCGGTTCGGTGTAACCCATGACCCGTACCTTGCTGGCGTAAGAGGAAGCCAACACAGCTGCCAAACCAAGCAACGCGGCAAGCAACAACATTAACGCTAGCCAACGTAATCGCCGCGACGGCAATTGCAACGGTTGAGCATAAGGGGCACGAAAGCGTTGATTGAGAACTTCAGGACGAAACAATGACAACGGAGATTGGCACTTTGTGTGAGTCAGTGCCGATAACCATAACTTGGGCTGGACGCGAGCTAGGTGGGCTTCTAGGTTAGCTGTGGGTCAGCGCGAGACGCTGACCTGTGTAAGAAATGGAGCAGTGCGTACCCAGCGATGGGCTGAATTAGCTACCCTTCAAACGTTCCAGCAAGTCGCCGATGCGACGCGCATTGGCTCCAATATCGCTGACGCCCACTCGCGAAACGCTGCGAGCATCTACAGTAGAACCTGCACCAGCAGCACGAACCCGAACAACTAGATCATCTTTAAAGCCGAACCAAAAGCTAGTCGCTGTCGCCTCTACTAACCCGGCAGCAGCATCTTCACTCACAATATCCAGGCCCATTGCTTCCAACGCGCCACGAGCAGCCGCCAAGGTTTGGGCCGGTGGTGTGCTCAGGGTTAGGGTTTTGACCCAGGGATATGCTTCCTGCTGAGGTCCTGCTAGCTTTTCAGCATCGTACGCCAAGGGGTTGGAATCGCCGCGCAACGCGACCACCTTGTCGAACTGCGGCGGATCGATGGTGTCCGTTGAAATGTTGTGAATGGGTGGCACCTTGCTCGCGGCCATGTACTGCGTCCCCATCAACCCCAAAACCAGCGCACCAACCAACATGCCAAGGTAGATTCCTGGCTTATCGCTGCTTAGACCACGACGGCTAGCAACAACCAACGCAATGATGCCTAGCGCTACCGCGAGGATCGCCAGCACCGTACCGGAAGCCAACAGCATAAATCCGCCGGTAAACTCCCAGATGCCAAATTTTGTCCCTAGCGCACCAAGCGGTAAGCATACCGCCGCGATGACACCACCAATTAGAATTGCTTTGGACCACCATACTGTCATATCAATACCCCCAATTATTGGCGGTGAGAATACCAGAAAGGCCGCTTAATCACTTGTTAGGAATCTGACCCGCGATCGATCCAGCGGGCCATGCCAACTGGCCACACCAGTATGGCTTAGGCGATAGTGGCGCCGCCATCAATCACAAAGTTTTGACCCGTAGTAAAGGCGCCGGCTGCGGACGATAGATAGACCGCAATGCCCGCAATTTCACGCGGCTCACCGATACGGCGCAGCGGATCACCCGCCGTTCGCTGCTTGAGGGTTTCTGGGTTTTCCCACAAAGCGCGCGCAAAGTCTGTACGCACCAAGCCTGGGGAGATCGCATTGACCCGTATATTTTCCGGGCCATGCTCGACTGCAAGGTTACGCACCATTTGCGCATCTGCGGCTTTGGAGATGCAATAAGCACCAATCACGGCACTGCCTTTCAGACCGCCTACCGAGGACACCAGCATTATTGAACCATCTCGGCGCTCGCGCATTTGTGGCAGCACCATGTTGCACAGCCAATGATTGGATTTAATGTTGATGTCCAAAATTTTATCTAACGCAGAATCCGGGATATCTTGCATCGAGCCATAGTAGGGGTTTACGGCTGCATTGCAGATGAGCACGTCCACCTTGCCGAGCTTTTCATTGGTCTGGGCAACCAGGCGTTCCAACTCTTCTTTGTGTCCAATATGCGCGGCAATGGTGGTTGCGCTGCCCGCCAGACCATCGCGTTCGCGGTTTATGGCTTCGGTTACCTCATCGCAAGCGTCTTGTTTGCGGCTAGAGATCACCACGTCAGCACCGTGGCGCGCTAGCTCTTCGGCAATCGCTCGGCCTATACCTTTGCTGGATCCCGTGATGAGCGCCGTTTTACCGGTCAAGTCAAAAAGTGAAGAAGTCATATTCGTGTCCACCGTTAGTTAAAGAAAATCGATCGGGCAAAGCCCAAAGGTTCATCATACGGAAGAAACAGAAAAAGGACCCGACTCTGACTGAGTGGGTCACTAGGAGCGAACACAAGCTAGACTAGGAGGTCATCATCCAAGGTCAACATCAAACCATGCGACTCTACCTTCTGGTCTAGATGATGACGCGTTTGCTGTGCAGGGCTCATGTAGCTACCTCGTCGCGCTGCAGTCTTCGGCGCTTGCACAGCCGCGCGCTTGGGCACTTGTTTGGACCCCTGCTTCCCCCCTTCCTGACGGCTGCGCTGGAACTTGCTTAGCTGTTGCCGCTCAAGCAAAAAGCGTTGTACCTCTCGTTCCGCCGCAGAGCGCGTAGGATAGGGACCTACATCACCCTCACGGGCGGTGAAGTACCAGGCGCTGTTGAGGTTCACGATTCGATCACCAGCGCGAAAGTATCGCTTTTTACTATCTTTGGGATCTGTACGGCGCATAACGAATAGGTCTTTTCTGGGTTATTCAGGACACCCCCATTAGACACTAGGTCAACACTCTTGCGTATAAGCGCAATGTATCCTTCTGTGCCAAGACTGCATAATTTGTAAGCCTTGGGACACAAATCCGTCAAATTCGGCGCCAGCCCATGGATCGCAACACATTTCCTACATTTACTTAAATAGGTATAGTCCTGCACCGGTGAAACCCACCATCCACCCTCAGCTTCGCACAGGATTCAATCACTATGCCCGCACAATCCATGGACGCACTGGTCGCGCTTGCCAAACGCCGCGGCTTCATCTTCCCATCTAGCGATATTTACGGTGGGTTACAGGGTGTGTACGACTATGGCCCTTTGGGTGTTGAGCTGAAAAATAACCTGAAAGCCGCGTGGTGGCGGGCTATGGTTTTTGAACGCGATGATGTTGAAGGTTTAGATGCAGCGGTACTCACCAACCGCACCACGCTCAAGTATTCCGGCCACGAGGACACCTTCACCGATCCGATGGTGGACTGTCGCGAGTGCAAAAGTCGCTGGCGGGCGGACCACCTTGAGGGGGACAAGTGCCCTAGCTGCGGGTCCACTGACCTAACAGAACCGCGGCCGTTCAACCTGATGTTCAAAACCGGTGTTGGCCCCATTGCCGACGATGAGAACTTTGCCTATCTTCGGCCCGAAACCGCCCAAGCCATCTTTACCAACTTTAAGAACGTAGTGGATGCCACCTCACGCAAACCCCCTTTTGGCATTGCGCAAATTGGTAAGGCGTTTCGCAACGAAATTACCCCTCGCAACTTCATTTTCCGGGTTCGCGAGTTTGAGCAAATGGAGCTGGAATTTTTTGTTCCTCCCGGCACTGACGAGCAGTGGCATACGGATTGGGTTGAAGAACGCCTAACTTGGTGGGAAGACCAAGGCGTACCTAGGGATCGCATCGAGCTACTGCATGTGCCTGCAGATGAATTGGCCCACTACTCCAAGGCAACCGTAGATTTGATGTACCACTTCCCTCACGGGGTGGAAGAGCTTGAGGGAATCGCCAACCGCACCGATTTCGACTTAGGTTCTCACACAAAAAACCAAGCCGATCTAGGCATTCAAGCCAAAGTCAAAGAAAACACGGAATCCAACGCCCGACTCGCTGTGCAAGACCCAGATACCAATGCCTGGCAGGTACCTTTTGTTATTGAGCCCTCTGCCGGTGTCGACCGAGGTGTGCTTGCGGTACTAAACGAAGCCTACAAAGTAGAAACCTTAGAAAATGGATCTGAGCGCACATTGCTCAGCCTCAAACCGCACCTATCACCGATCAAGGTGGCGGTACTACCACTAAAGCGCAACCACGAAGGCATTGTGGCCAAAGCACGCGGTATCAAACAAATGCTGCAAGCATTGGGGTTAGGCCGAATATTGTACGAAAACACCGGCAACATCGGTAAAGGCTATCGCCGTCATGATGAGGTAGGCACACCACTGTGTGTCACCGTCGACTTTCAGACCATCGAAGAAGATGACAGCGTTACGGTGCGCGACCGCGATACCATGGCGCAGCAGCGCGTACCTGTGGCGGAGCTCGCCGAGTTCGTGAAGAAGGCGCTGCAAGCATGAGCTCTAAAGTCAGCAACAACCGCGCCATCATTTCTACCATCGGCCAGGACCGCCCCGGGTTGGTCACCGAGCTAACGGCGCTGGTCAACAACTGCGGCTTATCTGTCGAAGACAGCCGCATGGCAGTACTAGGTGGGGAGTTTGCCGTGCTGATGTCGGTCACGGGCAGTGACCAAGGTCTAAGCCAGCTCGAAACCGACTTGGCGAGCCATTGTGCAGACCAAGGTATTGAATCAATCTACCGCCGCACTACCGATCGCAATCGAGTACAGGCTCTACCTTACTGGGTAACGGTTACGGCCATGGATCACCCGGGCATTGTGACTCGGGTTGCTAACTTCTTTAGTGACCGTGGCATCAACATCTTGCAATTAGACACCGATGCTCAGCCGGCACCACACACCGGCACCCCAATGTTCAACCTCAGCATCACTATTGCGGTGCCCGCAGACCAAAACGCCTCAAAACTGCGGCAACAGTTTGAGGCGTTCTGCGAAGAGGAAGACCTCGACGGCGAGCTAGGGGTTGCAGGTTAGTGCTTAACCCTGCTCAACAGGCTTGAGCACAAGCTCAACCCGGCGATTGGCCTGACGTCCGGTGGTGGTGCTGTTGTCCGCCACTGGGTAGTGAGGTCCATAGCCTTCAGTCACAACGCGCATAGATTGCACGCCTACAGACGACAAGTAGTTTGCAACACTATCCGCCCGACGTTGCGACAACTTCATGTTGAGATCTTCAGAACCGGTGCTATCGGTATGGCCCGTCACATCGATCAGCGTCTTGTCGTATTCCTTGAGCACTAGAGCGACGGAATCAAGAACCGGGGCAAAGCTGTGTTGCAGATCGGAACGACCCACATCAAATGTCACATTTCCTGGCATATTTAGGACCAGATCGTCTCCCAAACGGGTGACGCTAACACCGGTGCCTTGCAACTGGTCACGTAGCTTAGCCTCTTGCACGTCCATGTAGGCGCCCACTGCGCCGCCCGCTAGGGCACCGATGCCGGCCCCTATCAGGGCTTTCTCGCGGCGTTCGTCTGCATCATCGCCAATGAGAACACCGGCAACGGCGCCAATAGCCGCTCCGATCGCGCCCGCTTTAACGGCTTTAGAGGTTTGACGTTCATTGGTGTAAGGGTTGGTGGTGCAAGCAGAAACCGCTAGCAAGCAGGCTCCGAGTATCCAAAGTTTGGGCATTCGATTGGTAAAGGCCATTCGCAAATCTCGATATTAAGTCGGTGGTACAAGCTACGGACTTTACACTGAATATGTCGTGAACCGGACCCAATTATTGGCAACAAAAAATTTTGGCATACAGCAGAACGAGCGCAAATAAATTGCCATACCGACAATGGTCACGGCTAACCCGTAACAACTACCCCAGCATCTACCACCAAGGCTTGCCCCGTCATCATGCGCGATGCGCGTGACGCCAAAAACAAAGTTGGCTCGACCATGTCTATTGGCTGGATAACTTGTTGTAGACACTGCTTCGCAATATGTGCCTCGAGCCCTTCCGGCGTAACCCACAACTCCTCTTGGCGATCGGTAATCACCCAACCAGGAACAAGCGCATTTACTCGTATGTTGTGTGGTCCAAGCTCACGCGCCAGCGAACGCGTCAGCCCCGTAATGCCTGACTTGGCTGCAACATATCCGGGGTAACCGGCATTACCCATCATGTAAGAGATAGACGAGTAATTGATGATCGTCCCGCCACCGTTCGCCTGCATACCCGCCTGCACGGCCTTAGCCCCAAAAAAGTGTGGGCGCAAATTCACGTGTTGAATTTTATCCCAGTCTTCTACCGAGGTGTCCTGCAACGAATGGCGATTATCCCAAGCAGCATTGTTAACTAAAACTTGAACAGGACCATGTGCATCGGCGGCCTGAGCTATGCATTGCTCTAAGCGTTCGATGTCTTGGATATCACAAGTTAGAAAGCGTGGGCGATTACCGTACTTCTGCTCTAGTTCATCGCACAACGGCGTGGCATCGCTACGCTGCACAAAGGTGACCTTTGCACCCTGAGAGACAAAACCCTCGGTCAACCAAGCGCCAATGCCTGAACCGCCGCCGGTAATAAACACAGACTGGCCAGCGATGTCATCGTATCTAGAGTTCAGATGTAACACTCTACCCTCCGCATTATTTCCACCGGCTAGCCATAAAAGTGGTTGGTAAAAACTCAAGGAGTTTTCCGGGAAATTTCATTAGGATCAACAACCAATTGGTATTCAAACCGTTGCTGCGACAAGCCCTGATAATCTCTTTGTTCAGAACGTAAGTCGCTCTTATGCCTTTGGTGCTCAAACCACCGTACTGCATTCTCACAACAACACTGGGCACCCGAGCATAAGCGACCTGCTGCGTCCAAAGTGCACGCACAACAAACTCAAAGTCTGAAGATATCTCATAGTCAGCACGGTAAGGCCCAACCAAATCATACACCTGTCGTCGAACGATCATCGTGGGGTGCGGTGGCATCCAACCATATTTGAGTTTGCTTGGGTGGAAACCTTCAGAGGAATACTTACGAATCGTCTTAGTAGGTGACTTGGGTAAAAAAAACTCCAAATCACCGAAGACAATGCCAATCGCAGGATCAGAAAATTTTTCGACATAAGACACCAAGACCTCGGGCCCGCTGTAGTAGTCGTCCCCATTCAGGATAGCGACAAAATCGCTGCTGGCCTGCGCCAAGCCCTTGTTGATCGCATGGTAAACACCCGAATCTGGTTCAGAAACGACAGCTGACAGGCGATCACGGTACAACTCAACTTTGTCCAAGGTGCCATCGTTTGAGGCGCCGTCAATGACAATTACTTCCACCTGAACTCCCTGCTGGCTAAATATGCTATCCAGGGTACGCTCTATGGTCTCGTGCATATTGCGCACGGGCACAATGACAGAAAAGGTAGGTTTCAGATCAGCTGATGAATTTGATTCGATCACGGAATGCACTTAAGGATACGATTCGAAATAACCAAGATATTCCAAGTATCGTGCCACCAAACAAGTATTTCAGGAGCACATCGTACCAGTGTAATCGCACATCATTGGCAATACGAACCTTATCCACCTCCTGGCGCCCAACAGTTTCATATAAGGTGCTCGATTTAGCCTCTGCATGCACCCTGAAGGCAGCTAGAAAGGCATGTACACGCCTGAATCGGCCCAATTTCATCATGCGCACAAAAAGATCGTAATCCAACGCAAATTGATAGCTGGGGTCCATCCCGCCAGCCTCCAACATCAGCGAGCGGCGCCAGAAGCAGGTTTCCTGAGGAATAAAGTCCCAACGGCTCATGCAGTAGTCAGAATGCGGCGGCAAGGTCCAAAACTTGGTCGGCTCATCAGTTTCGTTCACAAAAACGCGGTGTGAGTAAATTGCATCGACATCATCATTCGACCCAAAATACTCAGCAACCCAGGTAAGACAGCCAGGCAACAACAGATCGTCACTGTTTAAGAAGCACAATAGATCGCCGCTCGCCAGCTCAAAGCCTTTGCGAATCGCATCCGCTTGGCCGTCATCTGGCTCAACCACCAAATGTTGCAAACGCTCGCGATAGCCTTCTAAGAGTTCAATGCTCCCATCTGTTGAACAGCCATCAACAACAATGTACTCAAAATCTATGTAATC
>CALHVX010000146.1 GCA_938036875.1 uncultured Pseudomonadales bacterium | reverse complement strand
CCTAGCTACAACAACGGCACCGATCCCGGTCTCTACCTTTGGCAGGACTGTGGTGCGGCAGGCAGTGCTGCGCAGTGGCAAATTCGAGCGGTAGGTGGTGGTCTTGCGTGGCAGGAATACGCAGGCATGCTGGACGCCAATATCAACATCAGCGCTACTGGCGTCGATCTCGAGGGTAACGACACGGTGGATTCCATTGCCGGTGATACACAGGTGGACTTCAGCTTGTTTGTTGGTGGCTCCGGCGTGGACGGCCTAGAGGTCATTCTGCCGCCTTTCTCCGCGACCTGTCTCGACCCCACCACCTTACCCCCAGGTGCTGCGGTTTATGTGGGCGCAAACGCACTGGTACAAACCCAGGCTTTCAACCTGGAAAACCTGGGTGCTTGCAACATTACGCCACCACAGCCGGATGCCTGGTGTGGCGAGCCTAGCTACGACACGGCAACCGAGCCTGGTTTATATGTGTGGCAAGACTGCAGCGTAACCAGCGCTAGAGCTTGGAGGGTACGCTCCGTAGGCGGCAACCTGCCATGGGAAGGTTACCTGGGAACGCTGACCGCAAACGCTACGCTAACCGCTAGTGGTGTGAGCCTAGAAGGCAGCGATACAGTGGATTCCGCACCAGGTGATGGTCTTATCGACTTTGCGCTCTTTGTTGGGGGCACCGGTGTGGATGGGTTTGACACTAACGTGCCGAACAGCGCCGAAGCTTGTTTAGATCCACAACAGTTACCATCAGGTGCTGGGGTCTTTATCGGCGCTAACAAGACGCCCATTAGCGGACCCTTTAACCTGCAAAACACCGGGGTCTGCCCATAGTGGCGGGCCGCAGGCTTGGATAATCTGCAAAGCCCAGCGTAACAACGCTGGGTGCCCCTGATTTAGGAAAAAACCTCTCCTAGCCAAGCGCATTTGGCCTGTTATACTGCGCCGCTTGATTTTCCAGCTGACCCGCTTCAACAGACTTTTCTAAAGGTTTACTCTTCAGCCCATCCACCGCTCAACCACAGCGCAGGCCCCAACTTTGATTACCGCCGCAAACGTCACTATGCAGTTTGGCTCTAAGCCATTGTTCGAAAATATCTCCGTAAAATTTGGCGAGGGCAATCGCTACGGCCTGATCGGAGCCAACGGCTGCGGTAAATCTACGTTCATGAATATCCTGGATGGAAGCCTAGCACCAACCTCTGGCAACATCTCGCTGACCCCCAACGAGCGTCTGGGCAAGCTTAACCAGGACCAGTTTGCGTTTGAGTCCCACCGAGTCATTGATACGGTGATCATGGGGCATCCCGAGCTATGGAAGGTTCAACAAGAACGCGACCGTCTTTACGCACAGGCTTCCATGAGCGCTGCAGATGGTATGCGTGCCGGTGATCTAGAAAACGAGTACGCCGAGATGGATGGTTACACCGCAGAGAGCCGCGCCGGCGACCTGCTCAGCGGTGCCGGTATTGATGACTCCCTCCACTACGGCTTGATGAGCGAGGTTGCGCCAGGCTGGAAACTTCGAGTGCTACTGGCTCAAGCATTGTTTTCTGAGCCCGATATCTTGTTGCTGGACGAGCCCACCAACAACTTGGACATCAACGCCATCCGTTGGCTCGAAAGCGTACTTAAAGCGCAAAAGAGCACCATGGTCTTGATCTCCCACGACCGCCACTTTCTCAACGAAGTCTGCACCCATACCGCCGACATCGACTACGGCGAGCTGCGCGTCTATCCAGGCAACTATGACGCCTTCATGACCGCCTCTACCCAGGCCCGCGAGCTGCTGCAAAACGAAAATGCAAAAAAGAAGACCCAGATAGCCGAGCTGCAACAGTTTGTCAGCCGTTTTTCGGCCAACGCATCAAAAGCCAAGCAGGCCACCTCTCGCGCCAAGCAGATCGAGAAGATTCAGCTGGCGGATATCAAGCGCTCAAGCCGCATGAACCCCTACATTCGTTTCGAGCAAACAAAAAAGCTGCATCGGCAAGCGGTGACGCTGGATAACCTTGGGCATGGTTTTGACGGCGAAACGCTATTCGCTAAAGGCAACCTCCTGCTGGATGCCGGTTCACGGCTGGCCGTTATCGGTGAGAACGGCGCGGGCAAAACCACGCTGCTACGTTGTTTGCTCGAGGAGCTAGCGCCCGAGCAGGGTAAGGTTCAATGGTCCGAAAACGCAGACGTTGGCTACTGCCCACAAGACAGCACCGCAGACTTCGACAACAACTTAAGCTTGTTTGACTGGATGAGCCAATGGCGCAAACCTAGCCACAACGACCAAATCGTTCGCGCAACGCTAGGCCAACTGCTGTTCTCCTCTGAAGATTTCATCAAGCCGGTCAAGGTCTGCTCGGGTGGTGAGAAAAACCGTTTGCTGTTTGGCAAGCTGATCATGAGCAAACCCAACGTCATGATAATGGATGAGCCGACCAACCACTTAGATATGGAAGCGATTGAGGCCCTGAACCTAGCGCTTGCGCACTACGAAGGCACGTTGATCTTCGTTAGCCACGACCGCGAGTTTGTTTCGTCGTTGGCCAACCAAATCATTGAGATCAAGGACCAACGCTTGGTGCATTTTGATGGCTCGTACGATGAGTACCTAGCAAGCCAAGATCTCACCGGCAAAACCGCCACCGGCTAACCGGAGCGAGTAGCCAGGATGCTGGCTACATCAATTGTGTCTGCGTAAGCAACGAAGTTGGGTTCACGAGTCTGCATCGCATGTATCGACATGCGATCGGCCAACTCGTTACCTTCAACCCCAACATGACCGTTAACGTGCAAAACCTGCACCCGGCCCTGCAATTGCTGGTAGCTGTTGTAGGCTGCTTGAATGATAGCCAGGTTCTTTATCTCACCACTCTTACGCGTCCAATTGTTTTTGGCCCAGCCGACGGCCCACAAGGTCACACACTGAATGGCATACTGTGAGTCGCAAAATATGGCCACCGTATGCCCTGCATCTAGCTCCTTGTGCGCCATAAGTATCGCTTGATGTAACGCATTAAGCTCAGCGGTGTTGTTGGTGCCGTTGGGGTTAAACAAACCGAACCAAAGCGACTCGATCTCTTCGTCCCGATAAACGGCAACCCCAGAGCCGGCGTTACCCGGGTTTGGCTCGCACCCGCCATCAGTAAATATTTTGACCGACACATCCACGGCTGCTACGTCTTGTGCCGTAAGGGTCTTTGGCGAGTTACGCTTAGGGCTAGATTTAGCGCCGGGTTTATCCGCTCCCGCGGCGCTGGACCGTCCAGCACTGTGCCCCGCAGCATAAGCTGCGCTGGCTTCATCCCGGGTTGCAAAGGATTTGTACTTTGCAGCGGGAAACTTGTCCACTTGCCGTCGACACGAAGCCCAATCGGTATAGATCCCAGGTTCACGTCCGACCCAGACCACATAAAATTTTGATGCCATTTAATTTGCCAAACCCAATGTTTAAACCTAATCCTTTAGACCTAAGGATATTCAAGATGTTGAGCACAACACCAACCGGATGCCCAAGCCCACTGAAAATTGTACCCACCAAGCCAGCCGGTCACATCCAACGCTTCACCGATGGCGTAGAGTCCTGGCAACGCTTTTAGCTCAAAGGTTTTTGAGGATACCGCGTTGGTATCAATACCACCCAAGGTAACCTCTGCGGTTCGGTAACCTTCGCTACCGCCTGGCTTAAACCGCCAGGCGTTGATTTGATCGCCAACAGTCGCGAGCTGCGCCGGCGACAAGCTGCCTAACTTGACATCGTCAAACCACAATCCGGTAATGCAGTCCACTAAGCGATTCGGTAGCAACGACTTTAACGCCGTTACAATGCGTTGCTGAGGATTTTCTCGGCACCGGTCCTGCAGCCATTGAGACAGGCTGTGCTGGGGTAGCAAGTTGATGGTTAACGCCTCCCCTTCACACCAAAAAGATGAGGCTTGCAGCATAGCTGGACCACTCAACCCTCGGTGGGTAAACAGCAATTGATCCGTGAAGTCTCCATCGCCACAGCTCACCGAAGCTTCTAGCGAAATTCCGGATAACTCAACAAATTGCGCCTTGTCCGTTGAGTTCCAGGTTAGCGGCACCAGTGCAGGGCGTGGTGCAACCACTGGAATGTCTAGAGAGTTCGCCACACGAAAAGCCAGATCGCTGGCAATTTTGGGCAGGGACAAACCGCCTGAAGCAAGCACCACTTGATGTGCCTGCAGCATACCCTGCGCAGTCGACAGCTGATAACCACCGCCCTTTAACGGCTGGATGTCCAAGACCTCACGGCGGGTTTGAATCTCGACCTGAGCCTGCTCGCAACCTTGCAACAGTAGATTCACAATTTGCTTGGCGCTGTCGTCGCAAAACAGCTGGCCCAAGGTCTTTGCGTGGTAGGCAATGTTTTGGGCTTCAACTAACCGCAAAAAGTCGTCTGGCTCATAGCGCCGCATAGCAGACAGGCAAAAATGCGGATTCTGCGATAAGTAGTGAATGCTTGGGTCGGCGAACAGGTTAGTGAAGTTGCAACGGCCACCGCCGGAGACCAATATCTTCAAACCAACCTTCGGACCTTTCTCCAACACTAAGACATCCAGGCCGCGAGCACCGGCTTCCATAGCGCACATCAATCCACTTGCACCGCCACCGACAATAATTACATCCTGCATAAGGAAACTCTAACCTTCCTCAAAACAGGCTTGCCACTGGTGGGCCAATTGCTTGCTACCCGTTGCGTGCAAACCAGCGATGTTACGCGCGCTGATCTCATCTACCCCAACATAGCCGGCTACCGCTTCTGCCACCTTGGATTCTGGTAGCAGATGAAGCATGGGGTATGGAGAGCGGTTGGTGTAGTTTTCTGGATCTTGCGGTTCGGTATCCGCAAATTGATAGTCCGGATGGAAGCTCGCAATTTGATAGACATCCTCTAACTTCAGGGTTTCTAGCAATGCATCCGCCGCATCTAAGAATTGGTTGTACTCAAAAAAATCCGTCAACACATCAGGATGGACAAGCAAGGTGGTGGAGATGCTGTCATCGGTGACCAGACGCTGCAGCTCCAGCCCCAAATCCTTCAACAAAGATTCTAAGTTGTTGGCGCCGCTTAGTGCATAGTGCAGACGCTCATGCTTCAGCTCTGGCCCAGCAAATGGACACAACCCTTTGCCTACAACAAAACGCTCGACCCAGCGCTGGGTGATCTGTAGCTTGGTGTTAAGACTCAATCGAGGTTCTCACGGAGCGCGACGCAAAGGCGCTAGTCTACCCTAGCTAGCACGCATGCCACTACCCAGGACTATCAATCCCCTATCCGTCCACTCTTCATCTAGCTAAGCCAACAGCTGTTTGAGCTCTCCGGTTTGCTCTTGCACCTCTAGCAGCACCTGGGCGCTTTCGCTAGGTGTTAAACGCTGTTGGGTAATTCTAGAGAACGCGGGTGTTTCATCTAAACGCGGCAACTCTGAGCGTGTCCCGGCTTGCGCTAAGGACAATATGTGAGCAACAAGCAACACATCGGTAACGTCGCACTGACCACTGTGGTCATAAGCATAGTTGTGTTGTTGCTTGGCGGCTTGAATCAAGCTTTCGGGTAACCGCCATTGCCGAAGCGTGGCTGCCGAAATCATGGGGGCCAAACCTTCTAGGATGTCTTCCAACAACCCTGGGTTGCTCCATAAATCCTCGCGACGGATCGCCATTTCTAATATGGGTATCTTGCCGATCTCGTGGAGCAGGCCTCCAAGCAATGCAAGGTCCATGTCCATCTCACCATTGCGGCGTGCCAGCGCAGCCGATAGCGCACCAACCTGCACCAAATGACGCCACACTTTAACCAAGTAATCTCGCAACGCTGGGCGCTTCGAGTCAAACAAGGTAGCAGATGATAGCGCCAACACCACATTCTGAACTTTGCTTAAGCCCAATCGAACCACGGCTGTTTGTACAGAGGTACAAGTTTCCGCGCCTTGGTACAACGCACTGTTCGCAAGCCGAATCAGTTTGGCCGAGATCACTGGATCCGCCGCAATGATCTGACCTATTTGCTCCATATTAAAGTCTTCTTTTGCTAGGGCGCGCCGAACCTTCAGTGCAACGCCAGGTATCACCGGCAGTTTTAGGGTGCCAGCTTTGGCTGCCATGACCACATCACGAACCAGCGGATGTTGCTGCCAACTCCCCCCGGTTGATCTTGCACCTTGTCTAAATCGTGCCTTAGGGGGTCTACTTGCTAGTCGGCGCACCACCGCTTGCTCCAAACCAAAGACCACACTAGGGGTTTGGGTCTCTACCCGGAACTGGCTGGGACGCAATCGCGAGATCGGATAGTTTGCATCCGAATCTTCCGCAGACACCAAGCGCCTACGGCCTTCCACGTCGGTGAGTTGCAGCTGCCCTTCAAGCAAAAAATGTATTTGCGGATTCAGCGAGCCGGGTTCAAGCAGGCATGCTTGGCCTGGCAACTCAAGCAAGCAGCAATGGCCTTCAAGCTGCTTCAGCTGCTCGTCATCCCAACCAAGGAAATAGGGGTGCTGAGACAACAACCGTTTTAGGGTGCCAATACGTGGTGGCGGTGAAGGCAGCGGTAAAGACATCATCTGGGGTTAGCAACGCAAGCAAAGGTTACCTTAAGTGTAGCTACCCAGACGCAGAGAGCATCGTGCCAAAACTTTGACACCTGTCACCACCCAAAATATATAAACCATAGGCGATAGAACGGACGCTTGTTGTTAGTTTAGCTCAAGACCTTCCATCCCACCTTCATCGCGCCAAGCTTTCATCTTGGCGAAAAATGGATTTGGCCCTTTGCCGTACGCCATGTTCTGCACGCTCTTAGGGTTGGGTTTGCCTTCGTTGTTGTAGTACCCAGGGGTACATTCCGCCTGAAAGCGCTCCCCCATTCGAGCCAGAGAGATAATCTCTTCTACCCAAGCGTCTTCCGCTTCTTGGGTCGGCTCAATGCTGTTCACGTTGCCACTCAAACATTGATTCACGATGTAACTAATGTGTTGCGCAGATTCATCCATAGCGTGGGGAAAATTGGTGGTAAATGCGGCTTGGGCATTACTAATGACAAATAGGTTTGGAAAACCACGTGTATGCAGCCCGTGTAAGGTTCGCATGCCATCCGCCCACTTCTCGCTAAGCTTCACGCCATGCTTACCCACCAAGTCGTAGCCAGCACGGCGGGTGTATTCAGTACCCACTTCAAAACCGGTTGCAAAGATAATGCAATCCAGCTCAATCTCTTCGCCGTTTGCGATAACACCCTTAGCGGTCAGCTCCTCTACCCCTTTTCCTTGCGTATCGATCAAGTGCACGTTGTCGCGATTGAAGGTGGGCAAGTACTCATCGTGGAAACAAGGGCGTTTACAGAATTGTCGATAGTAAGGTTTCAACGATTCTGCGGTATCCGGATCATTGACTATGGCCTCTGCCCGCGCCCGAACTTGCTCCATCTTTTGAAAATCTGCGAGCTCCATCAGCTTCGGCACCTCGGCACGGTCAAACCCTTTCCCTCGATAGTTGGCCATCGAGATCAAGTTGCGGATGATCTCTGTCCAACCGTCCTGAATGAGGTCTTCTTCAACAATGCCACCGGAGGTAAGGGTATTGAAGTTCTCCATCCGCTCTTTTTGCCAACCCGGCTTTAAGCTTTTTGCCCATTCGGGATCTGTTGGTCTGTTATCACGCACATCGATAGACGATGGGGTGCGCTGGAAGACAAACAGCTCTTTCGCGCTGGCACCCAAGTGTGGGACACACTGCACGGCAGTGGCGCCTGTTCCAATAATGCCCACCCGTTTATCAGCGAGATTGGTTAGCCCACCTTCTGGCCCGCCGCCGGTGTAGTCGTAATCCCAGCGGCTTGTGTGGAACGTGTGCCCTTGGTAATCATTAATGCCTGGAATACCAGGAAGCTTAGGGCGATTGAGCGGACCATTGGACATGGCCACAAATTTTGCGCGCATCGCATCACCACGGTTGGTGCGCACTATCCATTGGCTTGCGGCTGCGTCCCACTCAACGCCAGTGACCTCAGTCTGCAAGCAGGCATCTTTGTAGAGATCATACTTTTGGCCGATGTTGTGGCTGTGCTCTAAAATCTCCGGTGCGTGGGTATACTTTTCTTTGGGAACAAAATCTAACTCTTCGCATAGTGGCAGATAGATGTAGGACTCAACATCACAAGCCGCGCCGGGATAGCGGTTCCAATACCAAGTCCCGCCAAAGTCACCACCCTTCTCGATAATCCGAATTCGCTTCACACCAGATTCCCGAAGCCGCGCCCCGGTGATCAAGCCACCAAAGCCACCACCGATAATAATGATGTCCATTTCGTCGGTGAAAGGTTCGCGCTCAATGCGGGTTTCCACGTAAGGATCATCCACATAATGCGTGAAATCACCCACCACCTCTTGATACTGATTGTTGCCATCAGAGCGCAGCCGTTTATCCCGCTCCAGGCGATATTTCTCCCGCAACGCATCGGGATCAAAACCTAGCTCTGCTGGGTTGGTGCTTGTTGGAATGGATGACATGGAAACCTCTCTCGGCAGCATTGGACGCGCAACTACCCACCCACACTGAGCATCAGCGGGAATCACTTGGGCCGTTGCGCAAACACTAAATTATACCTGTTCTCGGCTAGCTAGGGTCTGCGTGGAGCGCCAAGCTACAAAGGCTTACAAAATCAGTCTTTTAGCGCCGTTATCAACTCGCGCGCTGGGCATCACGCTCGGCAACCAGCTCGCGCACCCTCGGGATCAGCTCTTGCCCATATTCAATGGCGTCTGGCTGTGGGTCATAACCACGAATGAGCAGACTATCCACACCCAAGTCGTAGTAAGCCACCATCGCCTGGGCCACCGTTTCCGGGGTGCCGACCAACGCGGTGGAGTTACCCGGCGCACCGCTAGCTTCCGCAAGGGCCGTGTACAAACAGGTATCAAACACCTCTTTTTCTGCTGCGGCTTCGAGCAAGCGTTGGGATGCGACATTTTGCGGACCTCGCACCTTGCGGTTGCCCATACGCCGCTTGATCTCCTTATGGATACCGCGCGCTTTGTCCCAAGCCTCGCCTTCCGTTTTGCCTAAGATGGGCCGGGTGGAGACGCTGAAGTTGATGTTGTTGGTTCCTGCGGCCGTTGTCACCTTTTGCATAAAGGCGGCCGTTTGCGCGAGCGGTTCACCCCACAACATAAAGATGTCGATGTAAGGTGCTAAGCAGGCTATTGCCGCGTTGGAACCACCGCCGCCGTAAAGGGGAATGCGTGGTTGTTGTGCACAGCGAACATCTGCATAGGCGCGTTCCACTTGATAGAATTCACCGGCGAAGTCGAAAGGCTCTGGTTCTAACCAGCTTTTCATCAACACTTGCGCATACTCTTCAGTGCGACGATAACGACCCTCTTTATCCAAATGATCACCGTCTTTGGCTTGATCCGCATCGTTGCCACCCGAGATAAGGTGCACCGCTAACCGGCCACCGGATAATTGATCCAGGGTTGCCAATTTACGCGCTGCCAACGTGGGTGCAACAAACCCGGGACGGTGGGCAAGGAGAAAATTTAGTCGTTCGGTCGCAGCCGCGGCTGCCGCTCCAATCATGAACCCATCCGGTGCATCCGAATAGTAGCCAATGAGCACTCGATCAAAGTCCGCTTGCTCATGAATCTGCGCCGTCTGCGCAACCACCGCCGGGTCAAAGGCGGGACCTACCGGTGAAATAATTTCGGACGACACGCGTGGCGCTACCCAACCTATGATCTCTACCGGCATATGCCCCTCCAAGGCTCAAGCTCATCATTGAAACGATGAAAACCGTTGAGGTCAAGCTGGGGGTCAGCAGCTGGGGGTCAGCAGCTGGGGGTCAGAGCCAAGTGCCA
>CALHVX010000145.1 GCA_938036875.1 uncultured Pseudomonadales bacterium | reverse complement strand
TGCGGATGCCTTCTTTAAATCCATGGCGGTGGTCATTGTCTTTGGCCTAACCTTCGCCACCTTACTCACCCTGATTATTATTCCGGTGCTCTATGCCTTGTTTTTCTCCGTTCGCTCAGAGGAAGTTAGCCATGTCGATTAAACCCATCCTCATTGGTGTGCTGGCCGCTGCCCTATCCGGCTGCGTAACGCCAAGCCAAAATGATGTTGAGGCAGGCGTTGATCAGGCAACCGGCACTGCACTGCCAAAAATATCCAACGCATGGCAAACCGCTGGCAACCAGGGTCCGGTGCAAGTCGGGTGGATCGCTTCCTTTAATGACCCAACACTAACCGCACTAGTCACCGAGGCTCAGAAGAACAACCTTAACCTCGCCAGCGCCGCGGCTGGCGTTGAGCAAGCCCAAGCGCTAGCTCGACAAGCCGGGGCCAACCTGACGCCGGATGTAGGCCTATCTTTAGGCGGTAGTCGAGGCGGGCAGCTAGAGAGCAATGGCGCGGGGCCTGCTACCGCGCTAAATGCCGGGGTCCAGGTTTCCTGGGAAGTAGACTTATGGGGCCGCATTCGCTCAGGGGTTGCGCAAGCCTCCGCATCCGCCCAGGCGGCTGCAGCGGACTATCAATTTGCACAGCACTCGGTTGCCGCGAGCACCACCATTGCTTATCTGACGTCCATCGAGGCGTCGATGCAAACGCAAATCGCCGAAGACAGCGTCGATTTGCTTGAACGGGCTAACCGCATCGTTCAAGCCCAATACACCGAAGGCGCCGCATCGTCTCAGGACCTTGCTTTGTCTAAATCGGACTTGGCTGCGGCAAAAGAGCAGCTAGTGTTACTTGAAGGCTCAACCCGAGATGCTCTGAGGGCATTAGAACTGCTGCTGGGTAGATATCCGAGCGCTGAGTTAATCCTGGGCAAAACTCTGCCTGCGCTGCCTGCCGCGCCAAGCGCTGGCATTCCGTCTGAACTATTGGAACGCAGGCCGGACTTGGTCGCTGCTGAGCGCAATGTAGCTGCTGCGTTTAACGCCACCAACCAAGCAAAAGCAGCACGCCTACCGGCACTCAGCCTTACCAGCAACTTGGGCGGTACATCCAACCAGCTATCCAGCTTGCTAGATCCCTCTAATGTCGCCTGGGGTGTTGGTACTAGTCTGCTGGCACCACTATTTGATGGGGGGCGTCTTCGTGAGAACGTTACTATCGCTAACGCCCAACAAAAAGCGGCACTTGCTGATTATGCCAACGCCGCCTTACAGGCATTCTCGGATGTGGAGTCCGCATTGGACCAAGGCGAGGTGCTTGACGCTCGGCTAGAGGCTTTACAAGAAGCCGCCGATCAAGCCGCTGAGGCTTACCGGGTTGCCGAGTTACGCTATAAAGAGGGCGAGACCAGTTTGATCGACTTACTGACGATCCAGCAGCGAGTTATCGGAACCCGCAGCTCACTATCCTCTGTACAACGACTGTTGCTACAACAACGCGTTAACCTAAACCTCGCTCTGGGCGGTACTTGGAACTAGTCTTGACCCCATCACCCATCACCACCATTAACCTCGAGAGCTTCGTCGCCTACACCGTAGGCATCCTGGTGTTTTTTGTGGGCATGTACCTCAACCGCCGTTTTGGGGTGCTCCGTACCTACAACATTCCTGAGCCGGTAACCGGTGGCTTGGCAGCCGCCTTCATCGCGTTAATTCTTTATGCGGGTTTTAACATCGAGGTTAACTACGATCTAGAAACTCGCGACCGCTTGTTAGTGTACTTCTTCACTGCAATCGGTTTGAACGCTCGGTTCTCCGATCTAGTAACCGGAGGCCGTCCTCTTACCATACTGCTGGTACTCACCCTTAGCTTTATTGTGATGCAAGACCTGGTCGGCATCGGTGCCGCCTGGTTGGTTGGCCTGCCCGGCGAAGTAGGATTGCTTGCGGGTTCCGCGGCTTTGATCGGCGGACACGGTACCGCCATAGCCTGGGCACCCAACTTTGCGGCACAAGGCGTCGAGGGTGCCTTGGAGCTTGGGGTTTCAGCCGCCACTTTGGGTTTGGTCATTGCAAGCCTTGTGGGCGGGCCCATCGCTAAGTTTCTCATTGAACGTCATCAACTGAGCGGCACCACAGAGGACTCGGTTGTTGGCATCGGTTACGACGATGAGAGCCACCAGAGCATTCAACCCACCAACATCATGGCCGTGATTCTAACAATCCACATCGCCATCATTTTAGGTTGGTTACTGAACGAAGGGCTCACGGAACTCGGGTTCAAGCTACCCTTGTTTGTCACTTGCCTGCTTGCAGCCATCGCGCTGTCTAACACCATCCCGCACTTGCTTCCTAAGTTGCATTGGCCTGCACGAACCCAGTCGCTTGCGCTGGTGTCGGATTATTCTTTAGGTCTATTCCTTTCTATGTCCCTGATGAGCATGCAGCTATGGTCCATCGCGGGATTAGCCGGGCCGCTGCTGATCATCTTGTTTCTGCAAACAACCGCAGCGGTGCTGTTCGTCTTCTTAGTCTTGTTCCCCTTAATGGGACGTGACTATCAAGCGGCGGTACTTAGCGCGGGTTTTGGCGGCTTTGCTCTTGGCGCCACGCCTACAGCAATCGCCAACATGACGGCGGTGACCAAAACGCACGGGCCAGCGCCTTTAGCCTTCATCATTTTGCCGTTGGTTGCCGCCTTCTTTGTAGACATCACAAACTCCATCGTTTTACAGAGCGCTCTAAACTGGCTCGCCGGATGATTGAACAGATACTGGTAGGCAGCTTCATGATGATTGTCACCGTGGTTATCGAAGCCATGGTGATCTCATTTGCCGTAAAGGGGTTAACTCGCTTTGGAGGGCGCCTAAACCACTTAGGGCCAACACTGCGTTTAACGCTGTCGCTCAGCTTGCTTACTCTTTGGTTGGTGGTGGGCATCAGCTTAATTATGTGGATGTGGGCGGGACTGTTTTTGGTTTTAGGTGAATTCACAAACCTAGTTGATGCGCTATATTTCGCTATGGTGTCAGCCACAACCTTAGGCTACGGGGACGTTCTGCTATCCGACCAATGGAAACTATTGTCCGGCTTTGTTGCAGCCAATGGGCTTATCTTGTTTAGCTTAAACACCGCCTTCTTATTTGAGGCGCTGCGCCGAATCGATGCCGGGAGGGCACGCTAGCATGAGCTACCGATTGATGGGTATAGCCGCGTTGGTGCTCCTAGCCTCTTGCCAGGTTAGCGATTCCGCCAGCGTTAAGGTTATGCCGCAACCGGCTATTTGGGACAACGAAACCCAGCTCAACAAACCTTTGGTGGACCATCAAATTTGGTATGTCACGGACCGGGCATCCAGCCCAGGAGATACCGCCTATTTCTATTCCGGTGACCGTAGCAACCGGCTAAGCGTGGGCAAAGCCAAAATTGGCGTCACGGTAAAGAGTCAGCAAAAGCGCTTAGCAAAACAACGATTAACCTTGGTTGATCACCAAGACATGGGGCATCTAGCCAGCGCTCTGCCTTACGGATTCTTAACAGCCTCTGAAGAGCTTAGCGACAGCACGCCCATTGATCTTAAGTTTGCTGAAGAGCTCAATGAGCAACTGGCTAGCTCTCCAGACAAAGACCTCTATCTTTATGTTCACGGTTACAAAACAGTCTTTGAAAACCCACTATTGTTGTCCTCTCAGCTGTGGCGATATATGGAGTTCGAAGGTGCCTTCATCTCGTTTGCGTGGCCCTCCACCCCACGCAGGCTGGCCTACTTCAAAGACTTAGAAACCGCGCAGATCAGTGGTCACAACCTTCGTTTGTTGCTGGAATACCTAGCTATAAATACGGATGCCGAAAAGATCAACATCGTCGGCTATAGCGCTGGCACCAGAGTGGTCCTAACCGCGCTACATGAACTGGCGCTGATGCAACGTGGCAATAAAGACGCTGAGTCTATTCTCGGTCACGTTGTTTTAGTCGCGAGCGACTACGACCGCAATCGTTGGGCCACTAGCGTGAGCATTGGCTTGATAGATGTGGTTGAGCACATGACCGTCTATCTGTCTCAGTCGGACTTCGCACTAGCCATATCACGTTTTCTACTGGGTGAGGCCCGGCTGGGTCAGCTATTAGCCGATGAAGAAGCCAGCACGCCCACTGTCAGCGGATGGCTAAGAGACAATAACAAACTCACTTTTGTTGATGTCAGCAATGCGGAGAAGTCATCTGTCGGTAACGGCCATGCCTATTTTAAGCAAAGCCCATGGGCCAGCAGCGATCTTATCCTGGCAGCGAAGTACGGGTTGGGTCCGCAAACACGCGGATTGGTGCGGTCACTCGGGGCTATACCATGGACCTTTCCTAGCGATTACTTGGCTCGGGCCCAATACGCTTTTGCAAAGGCGCGCCGCGCACAGGACCTAGAACCATGACCGCCTTTGAAATGATCGAAGTGTTGCTCGCTTTTCAGAACCGGCTTGATGTGCAGTGGGGCGTGTTTATCACCGTACATTTGGCGCTGTTTGGCGGGATCATCTACATAGACCGCCCGCTAAGACGCAGCGAAAAAGCAGCCACCATGCTGATCTATCTAGGCTTCGCCGCAATCAATTACTTGGTGTCTATGGATCTAGCTAGTGCGATACATGCGGTGCAGCTAGACATCGCTGCCACTGCCCAGCTGCCTTGCTGCGATCAAAACCAACTGATTCAACGTATCAGCGAGCGCGTCAACGACCCAACGGCATCAATCACCCAAGCGGTTTTGCTCGGCAGCCATGGAATCATGTTGGTCTTAGTTCTACTTTCGATCTTCTACGATAGAAGCCTAAACGAGATGAAAAACGACGAATAGGTAGTGCTACCTAAAGCACCTCAACCAAACCCCGAAGACATTCATAAGTGCGCTGGTAGCCAGCACCCTCAAAGCTCGGTATCGAGGCCACAAACTCGGTCACACCTGCCTCTGCAAAGGCCATCAACCGTTCCCGCACAACCCGCTCGCCGCCCACAATGCTCACGCCAGAGGGAGCCGCTACACCCTCACGGTCTAACATTCGCCGATAGCTCTCCAGTTGACCGTACATCTCCAGCGACGAATCAATTTGAGCACAGACCGCTGACGCGTCATCCGTGACGACTACCGGCAGTGATGCAACCACGCGAGGTGATTTGCCTAACGCCTGACCAGCCGCGGTAATTTTCGGAACAATGTGATCGGTCATCGTCTGCAACCCAACCATCCAAGTGATTGTTCCATCGGCCAGCTCACCGGCAACCTTAAGCATCTGTGGTCCTAAAGCCGCAACCAGTATCGGGTAGGGTGTTGCCTGGGGCACGCTCAGGCTGCCTTGAACACGATAATGCTGACCCTGGAAATTTACGGCTAGCCCATCCTTCAGTGGACCCACAACCGACAAATACTCGCGCATGTGTTGCGCCGGTGAGTCGTAGCAAAGCCCCATCATGTCTTCAATCACCGGGCGATGAGATAACCCAAGCCCGAGCTGGAGCCGACCACCCGTAGCCGCTTGAACGGTTAACGCTTGATGCGCCATGACCATTGGGTGTCGAGGGTAGGTTGGCGCAACACCGGACCCCAGGTGAATCCGATGCGTGTGTTGACCAAGTACAGCAATAGCGGTGAGCACATCATTGCCAGCCACCGGCACTTGCACTAGCCACAGGCTGTGAAAGCCATCGTTCTCTGCCTGCACAGCCCATTGCGTCAACGCGGCTAGCGAGGTTCCGCCGACGGCTTCAGGTGGTGTGATCAATCCAAGTTTCATGCCAAGCCTCTGATGCGCAAGCCGTTTCAAACGTTCAGGCTATGTTCGCTGGCTTTGCAGGGCTTGGCTTTTCCTATCTTGCTATTTGCGCGTGCTAGCAGGAAATTTTGCGAGCCTCTCGACGTAATGCCCGCAAAAACTTAGGCACCATGTCTTTGACCCACTGGGGCTCGCGGTGACGAATCATCAACCAGAATAAGGACTTCACGTCCCAAAAGGTGGCATCAAGCAAACCGTTCTCCTTAGGGCTGCGCTTAAAGTGCCAGTGCACCGAGTTGGGGTATTTAGTCCGGGAGTAGCTACCAATATGCGATATGTAGAGGCCAGAAGACTCTGAGGCGCGCTCAACCAACCCCATCATTTGTTTTTTTGATATGCCACTGGGCAGGTCAACATAGTACTCGTCGGATTTTTTCTGTGTCATTTGTCTTGCCTTCACCGTTGTCGTTGGCTCGATGTAATAGAGGCTTTTACTCGGAGTCAATCCACCGCGGCTCAGCGTTTTACGAATGCCGTACAGAACAGTTCGAATAATTCGAACAATGAATTCGAATTTCCCGTCCTGTCTTGAGCGCATCTTAGATTTTATGAGCGCTATTATGATCGCCCGGTTAAGCAGGCCCACAGTGTCTGTATCCAACAACGGTTGTCGACCAGTCAATGATTCATCGCCACATTCGCCTCGCTATCCTTGCCCTTACCTTGCTGCCTGCGGCCAACGCTATTGCAGGTGACGAACAAACCTGGCTGGCGATAGCCACCACCGGGTCAATAACTCAGGACTCCAAATGGATGTACTGGTTTGACGGCCATGCGCGTTCACGTGACGATGCCAATGGGCTCGGGGTATCGATCATTCGGCCAGGCATAGGCTACAAGGTCTCTAGCAAGCTCACGCTGTGGGCCGGCTATGGCCGGATCGTGGCTCGCCGCGATGGTCCCGATGCACAAGAAAATCGGGTATGGCAGCAGGCAACCTATCCTGTCATGGCGCTGTTTGGTGGGAAGCTGTCAGGGCGTACGCGCCTGGAACAACGCCTTATCGAAGGCGCTGATGACACCGGCCACCGGATTCGCCAGTTTTTTCGCTGGTCACGCCCTATCGGCGGCTCGGATTGGTCATGGTTAGTGGCCAACGAAACCTTCATTGGTTTCAACAGCACAGACTTCGGCCAGCAGTCGGGCTACCAGCAAAATCGCGCCTTTGCTGGCCTTGCCTTGCAGGTAGCCCAAGGCAAACGTCTAGAAGTGACTTACCTCAACAACCACTTAGATGGTGGCCGAGGCTCCGACAGCACCAACAACAATATTTCTTTGGCCTTGTTTTTTTAGCATCCCTTAGGCCGATGTGTTCACACGGTTATTTCGGATAGTGCCAAAGCTATATCGCTCGTAAGGTGTTTCACCTCAATTTTGGGAGCCAACTTGCACAGTGTCTGACGCTCTGCGCTTGGAAGATTTAACGAAGTCACCCGGAGGAAACCAGGATGATTGTTGAGCTAGAGTTACCCGACCACCTACCAAAATCTTGTAGCACTCGGGTTCATCGGCAAATCGCTTTTAAGCTCGCTTCAATGGCCGCGTCCATCAGTCTAATTCGAGCCTCTATGGCTGAGCTGCCGGATCGCGAAGGCGAGCCAGTTTATCAGTGCAGTATGCAGGCGGTACTTAAGGACAGCAGCGTTGAGGAGGTGCAGGCAACCGGCCAGCTCAATATCTGCATTGCTGACTCTGCAGCGCGCCTGAATCGCGCGATTAGCCGCAAGGCTCAGCGAAAAGAAGCCCGCTGGAAGCAACCGGCTCGTGCCTAACCATTATTCAATTTGGAATATCTGGCGCGCAGATTCTGTGATTGCGATAACTGCCGGGTGTTTGAGTTTTCGCTCCGGAGAAATGGCGTAGTAAGTTTCTTGAATTTCGTCACCAACCGACCCTAGAACTTTGGAGTGGTACATCGAGCACACCTCATCCGCTATTGCGCTGGGCGCCGGAAACACACCTAAGGCTGCCTCACCAAACGCCTTGAGTAGAGCGCTGTCTTCAAACTCAGCAACCACCCTAGGCACCACTTTTTGACGGTCAAACCAACCCTCCAGGCTGCGTCGTAACGGGCTATCTTGGCTCGGTAACAGAACCGGTGCGCCATCAAGCGACTGAGGGAAGCGTTTTAGCTTTCTGGCCAAGGTTTTGTGCGCAAAAAAGCTGACCTGACTTTCACCCAAAACATGGTTGTAGGCTTTGACGCTGGTGCCAGCCGGTAGCTTTTGATCCGAGATGACCAGATCCAAGCGATGTACCGCCAACTCACCAAGCAAAAGGTCCAGCTCCCCTTCACGACAATTGACCTTAATGGGATCATCTAAGGCCAATACCGGCTCTAGTATGCGTAGCGCCACCAGCTTAGGTATGGAATTGGTGATACCCACGTTAAAGGTGGTTGGAAACAGCGTTTGCTTGCTTTTTACTCGCTGGGTCAGCTCCGCGCCGAGTTGGAATATCTCATCTGCATACTGATACACCACCTGGCCAGTTTCGGTCAGTGCAAGCCCTCGGCCAACTCGAAGAAACAGCGGTTCGCCAACCGATTCTTCCAGCAATTTTAACTGGCCACTGATCGTCTGCGGGGTGAGGTGCAAGCTTTTTGATGCCTTGGCAATGCTGCCATCCCGCGCCACGGTCCAAAAGTACAGTAAATGCGTGTAGTTCAGGTGCCTCATCTAGATCAACGTCCTTTTTCCTTTCTGCAGCGCTTGTGCTGTAATACTGCCTCAACGTTAAGCATCGGTATATTCGCAATTCAGGCTCTTGAAGCCCAGTTTTTCCGAAGAATGATCAACCTAGCCCCGCGGCTTAGTATGCCAGCACAAGGCCTAGACCATTCGCTATATCCGAAGTATTCATGCCGAAACCTAGACTAGATCATGGCGACAAACTCGCTATGGTGGGTTCTAACCATCGATGGAGAAACTCAGTGGCTTCTACAGCGCTCTTTAAACTATCCACAGACCAGCGGCAGCCGTCGGCTGGCGTGGCGCGCATGCCGAGCGGCCAACGCTAATGACGCACTTAGGAATTCTAGGTGCTGGGCAACTGGGCGCTTATCTTTGTCGCGCCGCGCGACCCCTGAACATTGAAACAACCGTGTTTGCTGAACGCGCTAACGAAACCGCTGTCCCCCTTGCAGACCACGTTATCTATGGTGACATCGAGATCAACGATGCGTTAAAGCAATTCATTAGCCAGTGCGACGTTGTTACCTTCGAAAAAGAAGACATCTCGGTCGAAGCGCTCAACTACCTCGCCGAGGCGGTGCAAGCTGGCAAGCTGACCGTAGCCCCCAACGTCAACACCCTGTTGTTGCTTCAAAACAAAGCTAAGCAAAAGACCTGGCTAGTTGAGAAGGGCTTTCCTACCGCACCTTTTATCATTCCCGCTAACACCCAAAGCTTCAGCGACATTCAAAAGCATGTGGGGCTGCCCTTTGTACTGAAAACACAACGCGGCGGTTACGACGGGCTAGGGGTTAAAGTGGTGAGAACCGAGGCGGACGCAAAACCCTTCGCCGAGGTGCCGACCATTGCCGAGGTTTTCATTGAGCACAAGCGCGAGCTTGCGGTGCTGGTTGCACGAAACGTTAAAGGCGAATCTGTGGTCTATCCGACCATGGAGATGTTTTTCAACGAAAAAGGCAACGTGCTGCGGCACATACTATCGCCTGCAAACATTTCGGCGGAGCTGTCAGAAGCGGCGACCAAGCTTGCCATCGATCTGATCGACGGGCTTGAAGGGGTTGGTGTGTTTGCGGTTGAGTTGTTCTTGCAAGACGGCGAGTTGCTGGTGAACGAAATCTCACCGCGCGTACACAACGCCGGGCACCTCACCATCGAAGCGCAGCCAACCTCTCAATTCGAGCAGCATGTACGGGCCACTTGCGCCTTACCCTTTGGGCCGGTGAGCCCCACGGATGCCGGCGCCATGATTAACCTACTCTATGAAGACAACCTAGAGACCGCATGGCGTAAAGGCTCAGACTTTCATTCGCCGGCACAAGACACCTTTGAACATTGGTACAACAAAGATGCAGCAAGGCCGCTGCGCAAAATGGGCCACATTACGGCAACCGGCGAGAGCGCCGATGCTGCACTGGCCACCGCAGAACGTCATCTACAACGGATAACCACCTGATATGAACGCTGATACGCCAAAAGTAGCCATCATCATGGGCAGCGATTCCGACCTGCCTACCATGCGCCAAGCGCAAGACGTGCTCGGTGAGCTGGGTGTTGCTACCAGCATTACTATTGTCAGCGCGCATCGCACACCGGAACGCATGTATGAGTTTGCAACCACCGCCGTGGAAAAAGGGATCAAGGTCATCATTGCCGGTGCCGGTGGTGCGGCGCATCTGCCCGGCATGGTTGCCGCCTTAACGCCGTTACCCGTTATTGGTGTTCCTATCAGCGCAACAAAGATGGAGGGTCAGGATGCCATGCTCTCTATAGTGCAAATGCCAGCCGGTGTGCCGGTAGCTACCGTTGCCATTGATGGGGCGAAGAACGCGGGTATTTTAGCCGCACAAATCCTCGGCACGTCGGATGACAAGATTTTAAGTGCCGTTGCAGACTTCAAAAATGCCATGCGCAAGACCAGCGAGGCCAAAGCAAAAAAGTTAGAGCAAGAATAGCTCTAACCCAACAGCTTAACATGCCAGCGCAACCCGATGCGCGAACCAAGTCACTATCGCCGTTAACAGATCATTCGAAATCCTCGAATGATCGCTCCACAAAGACTGAATAGATTCTCTATACGCTTTGCGTAAACTTTGTTGTGTCCTATCAACGAGACGAGACGTGATGCAAGTAAAAATCGAAACTCAAAAAATTGCACTACCCCCTAACGCTAGGGGCAACCTAACAACACGAGTTGCCCGCGCCATGAGCCGAGTGTCTGATTGTGTGCGACGCCTGCAAATTCAACTAAAAGAGACCAACAGCAAAAAAGGCGCGAAGGTCAAAATCTGCACCATCAAAGCGCAACTTGTTAGTGGCGATGAAGTGATTGTGGTGGACAAGAGTAGCAACGCGGCTAGCGCTCTGTTTGGCGCCATCCGCCGATGCCGCAAACTCATTCCAAAAAAGATGCACAAGCGCCGAAACTTTCGTCGGACCCCACAACCTGAGGTGTTCGCCTAGGTTTCAGCCGGTCTCCTTACTTAAATAGCCCAGGTTCCCAACTTGGGCTTTGCCCCCCACGTGGCTCGTGATGCCGAGCGCCGTCTCAAGCCGCAAGCACTCCAATCCTTTATAGCCCCATGATAGGCTCTGCCGCTTACAGCCAATGCTAACGGCCTTGTGGTTCTGAGACGAGATTCGTTGCTCGGTTTTTCGACCCCGCCAACCCAGAGAGAATCTTCGTGTTAGACACATTCCCCGGCGTGCTCGCCTTTGCATTTGTGGCCGGTTTGTTGGTCTTAGGAACCCTCTTACGAGCGCAGGTCAGCTTTTTCCGCAATGCTCTGGTGCCAGCAAGCTTGTTGGCCGGGCTGGTGGGCTTTTTGCTGTTGCTGTTTGACCTCGACTTTGGTTTTGCAAGCACGCAGTTCCAGGGCTTCGCCTTTCACTTTTTTACGCTTAGCTTTATGTCGCTAGTCCTCACCGGCTCTGACCCGGGGACTAAAAAAACTGGGAGCATTGCGCCCGGCGGACTGTGGTTAGCCACCATATGGACCATGAGCTTAGTCCTGCAGGCGCTGCTTGGACTGTTGGTCGTATTGGCCTACAACGGCATGACGGGGGCGCAGCTGTCGGAGTTTCTTGGGATTATTGTGACCCACGGATTCACCCAAGGCCCAGGGCAAGCGTTGGCCATGGGCAACATCTGGGAGCACGACCACGGCATTACTAACGCCATCAGCTTTGGGGTGATCTACGCCTCTGCCGGTTTTGTCGCGGCTTTTGTTGTTGGTGTGCCGGTGGCGCGTTGGGCGGTGCAAAAAGGGTTAAACGCCAATACGTCAGCACGTCTAGACAAAGACTTTATCCGGGGCTGGTTTGCACCCGAACGGCGCGAGTCTGCAGGGCAACAGATCACACACCCGGCAAACGTAGACAGCCTGGCCATGCACATTGGGATCTTGGGTATTGCGTACTTGCTTACCGACGCTTGGCTCAACTTTATTGGCCCCATTGCGGCAACGGTATCGTTAGGTGAATCAAACCTTGGGCTAATGTTCAGCCACAACCTGTTTTTTCTGCACGGTCTGATGGTTTGCGTGTTGCTACGCAAACTGATGGATCGCTTTGGCCTAGGCCAGTTCATCGATAACAATACCCAACGACGTATCACCGGCTCCGCCGTCGACTTTATGGTTGTGGCCACTCTACTTGCGGTTCAAGTTTCATTGCTGGCCGAGTTCTGGCTACCGATCCTGCTGGTCTGCCTAACCGTTGCCGCCGGCACCGCATTGCTGTGCTTTAGCTTCGGCCGGTTGCTGGGTCAATACGGTGTGGAGCGTGCGTTAACCCTATACGGCTGCTGCTGTGGTTCTACCGGCAGCGGCATTGTGTTGCTACGCATCCTCGACCCGGACCTATCTACGCCCATCGCACGAGAGCTGGCGTTCTTCAATGTGGCTGTCATTGTCACTTCACTGCACATACTCGGCTTTATGGCGCCGCTGCTACCGACATTTTCCTGGCCGGTTCTTGTTGGGGTTTATGGCGGCACCTTTTTGCTTGGCGCGCTGATCGCGATCGTTGGGTTCAAACGCTTAAAACGCACAAGTGGACAATTAGACAACTAACACTAATCTAGAGCGCTTCCGGCTCATCTTGCTTCGGACGTTGCGCTGCTATGCGCTCCTGCGCCAGCTTTAACAGGGCCAAGTAGGCGTTGTTCACTTCTTGGTGCGGTCCGTAGGCAAGTGGAATCAAGGTTGCCCGGGCCTCAACAAAGCGTTCGTCTTTTAGTTGCTGCCTAGCCACCATCGCCCGAACCTGCTTATCAAAGGGGGCTAACTCGAGCGCTGATTCTAAACCTATAACCGAATTTTTGGTCGGCTCAACACCCTGAAGCACGTAGCTACGATAAAAGTTCACCAATGGCAGCGGGTTTTCTACTTCAAGCCGATTGGCCTTAACAAATTGCAAACGAACGGCTTTCCAAGCAGCTTCTTTCTTATCGGTGTCTTTGGTGTCTCTAGCCAAAGAGGTCATGGCGTAACCTTTTTGGATCTGTGCTTCGATATTGTTGGGGTCAAGCGCTATCGCCGAATCCGCTGCCGCAATGGCTTCAACATAGTTACCTGCATCTACCTCTGCTTCTGCTAACGCCCCAAGTACAACCGAGCTATTGGGAAATCGCGCCGCAATCTCACGCGCCTGTGGCAGCAGCTCCATCGCTTCTTCTCGGTTAACACCCCGGTTCGAACGGATGATGACGGGCATCATTGCCGCCTCAGCCGCAAAGAGCTTGCGAACCGAAACAGGTGCAACCTTCAGCGATTCAACCGGCACTTTGATGTATCGCAACGAGCGGCGGCGCATATATTTTAACAGCTCCTTGTTTAACGCTTCTAACGAGCCAAAGCTGGCCTTCGCGGCGGCAAGTTCGGGTTCGCCTTTTTGTAACCGGTTTAGATAGCCATCCAGTTGACCTTGACGTTCTGGTGAGAAAAACAGGTAGTGATATAGCAACCAACTGCGACCGTAATAATTGTCGTATCTTTTTGCTTTCTTGTTTTGCAAATACAGTCGGGTATCAAAGAGTTCTTCCAGCGGAATGTTGTGCGAGTGCTTCAGCTCGTACTGCCGACGGCTAGCGGGCAAGCCAAGCCCCACACTGCCATCTCGCTCAAAGGTTGCCGTGGAAAAAAACTCGGCAAAGCCTTCGCCAAACCAGCGCGGTATCACGCGTGTGTTATTGGCATACATAAAGTGATGCGCATATTCATGCAGCAAGACCTGCTCACTGTCAGAGACATCACCGCTGAAGGTGCCTTTGACTCGCGGCACAATGGCCATAGAGCCACCGGCTCTACCCCGGTAAAAACCGGTCACATACTTACTGTCATTTTTTCCGTAGAGCTTTTTCACTTGCCAATCACTACTGACCACATACACGGTAACGCGATTGGAAGGGCTGGGTACCAGGCCATTGTCGTTTACTAAGGTGCCAAAGGCCGCGTGGTAGCGTTCCAGCTTTTGTGTATATCGCTTTATGTGTTTGCTTGATTGGTTCGCGTATACAACAAAGTGCTCACTGCTTGCTTGGTGCCAGGCCGCATGGACAAAGCCGGGGGACAACAGTTGTACAACTAACGCGAGGCTAAGAATACGGATAGAACGCTTCCAAGTTGTGGACCAATAGGTTCAGATGCTTTCTCAACTCAACGATCAGAGACCGGCAGGGCAATCGGCTGATTGCCATTCTGATAACGAGGTGATCGTAGTTTTGTCCATACCGGCCACCTCGGTGGTGATGATGGACTCACTTCGCTTTGCGCTAACAAACTTCGTTTCTATGTTGATAAGGGAGCCTGGGCAAGTCATTTTGCCGACGAACTTTTCGCTAGTGCTTTCGGTCACCGCAAAATCGCAGTTTTTCGCCGCGCTAAGCGCTTCTTTCATCTGCAGGTCAAAGTTGGTTAGATTTTCTTGTGTGATGCATTGCTGGGTCACGCTAGAGGCCTGCATCTGCTGTTCCATCATCGTTTTGGCCATGGCGCGGCTTTCCGGTGGTACTTGCGCCAGCATTTGGTCGATCAACGCGGACTGGTCTACGGTGGATGTCCAATGCCCTAGCTCCATATCCGGCGCCACAATCTCCACCGCAGCTGCCATTAACGGTGTAGTGCAAAGAAGAAAGAGCAAGGTCGCTTTGTTCATCATATTGATACCAATTGAGCCGAATCAGGAAGGTTGTGGGGAGATTCTGAGCGAATCAAGGAAAACTGCAAGGGGTATTGGGGAGCCCAAGGTTGATCGAGCCCCCAAAACCGACAACGCTATCTAACCTTCCCTGGCAAAGACAGATCTCCCGACGCAATATCAAAGACGTCTGTCACGCAGAATAAAGGCGAGTGCACATTCTTATTCACCCGCAATGCGGCGGTTACGCCATCGTAAGACGCGCCGGTTACATCCGCGCGCATAGCAACATTGATCTTTACTTCGGGCCCGTCAAACACCGGGGTATATCCAGGGCTATCAATCAACAGCGGTAAGCCCGGCCAGGTGATTGGTAGCTTAGGTGTCGCACCATCGGGAATGTCTTTCACCGCCAACGCGCCTGGACCGCAGGCCTCGGTTGGATGTAGCACCACCCAGTGCGAGTGCCACTGACCGCCATCGTTGGTTAAGTCGCCATCCGCGTTTTCATCAAACAGGGGCGTGTCATCAAAGTCCGGATGGCTCGCGGCAACCATAGACAAAATACCGGCCCCTTCATCAAAACCAACGATGGACGGGTCCAGTGACGTGGGCCAAACGTAAGTAGCCGCCGGCGCTCCGGCTAGGCTACCCACAGGGTTTGGGGTTTGAGATCCAGCAACCCCGTTAGTCGTCATATGAAAGGTCACTACACCGCCTTCTTGATGCACGTGCGCAGCCAAAATATCGAAAGCGGCGGTTTTGCTGGAATCCGCTTTTGAAACCACCGCCCCTTTACTGTGCAGTGCATGGCCTTGCAGAGCATGTTTGCCGTCGGCGCAAGCCGGGAGGCCGTAGCAAAGGGCAACTAGTGTCGCGAGATAAGCCGTTTTCATGAGTTTCTCCGGGGAATCTATTGAGGTGGCCGCAATATAGTAGCGACTCGCTATCATTGCAAGTATAATATCGACTCGCTACTATGTGGGCATGAAAGGAACCCACAACATTCGACTTCGAGATCTCATCGACCGCATTGCGCGATTAAGCGCAGCCGGGGAATGGACCGATGTGCTTAACCCCGCCCAACGCAGCGTATTGTCGTATTTGGCTAGAGCCAACAGGTTCTCGCGTGCGCCATCGAACGTGGCAGATTTCATGTGCACAACGCGCGGTACAACGTCGCAGACCCTGAAGGCATTGGTGGCTAAGGGGTTGATAGCCCTGCAGCGCTCAAGTTCAGACAAACGCAGCATTTCCTACGACGTGACCGAGGCGGGGCGGTTGTTGCTGAATACCCCAAGCGATCTGGATGAGACGCTAGATGCGCTATCCGCTAAAGATGCAAAGGCACTGCAAACCTCGCTTGAGGCAACAGTGCGCGAGGTGTTGAACCGGCGCGGCTTTCGCTCCTTCGGTGTTTGCCAAACTTGTCGATACCACCAATCTACCAAAGACGGGCGTACCTGCGATCTGCTAAAAGTTCCGTTGACTGATGCCGAAGCTACCGAGCTCTGCCACGAGCACGAAGTTGCGTAATACAAACGAGTGCAGCAGGAAATGAGTATGCGACAACTGGTAACAATCGACCTGACCTCCGCCGACATAACCTTGTTCGAAGGCTACGAACGCAAAGTCATTCCGCTGCTTGGTAAATATGATGGTCGGCTGGAGTTATGCGTTCGGTCGGTCGATGGAACAACCGAGACTCATGTTCTTTACTTTCCAGATGTGGCTCGCTTTGAAGCATTTCTTGCGGATCCCGAAAGGTCTGAGATGCAAGAGGAATGGAACAACACCGGCGCAACGCCCACAGTGACCGAGGTAACAGCGGTCAGTTACCCCAGTTGATTTCTGTCAATGCTAGAACAACTCCAGCGCAATAAGCAGCATGCCGTAAACAGCCACTGCCCAAGTCAAAGGGCGAACCCAAGGTAGGCCAGCTGCGTAAACAATGGCGTGCGCAACTCGAGCAAAGAAGAAAATGGTGGCACCAAGCGCGGTACTATCGTTTGAGACACCGGCAACATGGGCAACCAAAACTAACACCGCAAACATCAGCAGATTTTCTTGCAGGTTTGCCGTCAGTCGCTGCAATCGCTGTCGAAACAGGTTGGGTTGAGGCAGGTTGTCTCTGCTACCCGCTTGCGCCGCGAGGCCAAGCTGAAAGATGCCCATAAGCGCTTGGACCATAATGATGGCGAAGAACAGTAAGGTCGTGAACAACAGCATAGAGAGTTCGGTGGACATGGTGATATACCTCTTGGGTTAGGCTGGGTGACGTTGCCAGACACTTTAACGCCATAGGCTCGCTACTCCAACAATGAGCCTCGCCACGCCAGTACCTATTAATCTAGAACGCCGTTACAGGCTAAAGTAGCTTGTTGTACCCAATGGTAATGTTGTAACTGGCTACATTTTTTGAACGCATTCGATGAAACAAGAAGAGGAAAACCCAGCATGCCACCTAAAAAAGTAAACATCCTTGCTGCAGCCGACCGTCAGATTTCGACATTGTTCGACCCCTATATTGTTGGTGAAGTGAACCAGGCACAGGTCAAGGTGGCGAAGTTCGGTGAAGCATTCGACTGGCATTCGCATGCGATCGAAGATGAGGGATTCTTCGTTCTTCGCGGTCGCATCGCAATCGACTTTCGAGACGGAACGGTAGAACTCGACGAAGGCGATTTCATGGTTGTACCGCAGGGTATTGAGCACCGCCCACGCTCCCTAACGAAAAACCCTACAATTTTATTGTTCGAGCCATCAACCACACTGAATACTGGCGATGTGGTAAGTGACCATACGGTGAGCGATCTGAAGCGGCTTCAACCCGAGTGATATGGCGTTATAAGCCTATACATTGAGCGCAGCCAAGTCGCATTCGAGCTAGCCACTTCCAGCACTTTGCAGCGGCTGCAGAGACCGAAACAGGCCAACAGCAGCCCGTCAGTCTTCAGCCCAACTGTTAGCAATGGTGAAGTGTTTTTCCGCTGCATCAAAGTCGCCGAGATTTAGATCAAGCAGCCCGCAGGATACATGCTCAATAAATCCCCATTGCCATATTGAACGGCTGTCTAGACTCGCTAGCCTAGCAAGCCGTTCGCAACGCTCTAAACCCAGCAGCAACGTGTCTCCAGCAAGCAATTCCTCAGGCCATTCCCGAAGGGATATCGCCAGATCTATCGCGCGTTCGCCAAACAAGCCGTCGGGATCAACAAATTTGTAGCCTGTTGATGAGTCCGGCGCTTCAAGCGTGTTCCAAATATGCGCATCACCATGAATCAGGTAGCTATCCGCGGGGTTATAGGCTGCCTCGCGTTCCGAAGCAAAGGCGAGAGCTCGATCCACTATTTTCTTTGGGCATGGTCGATCCCAAAACTCCCACTGCTGAACAATGTAATCCGATTGAACCCGCGCTTTTTCGGCTCCGGTCAAAAGACCATGGTGACCGTCAATGCGTCGCCAGCCATCTTTGAGCGTGGCGCAGATTATGGCTATCTGCTGATTCACTGGCAGCGATGCTTCTGCCAATTGGGCACCTAGTTGTTCGATCAAAATGGCGTCATGTCTGGTATCCGCTGCCAACAACTTTGCGTAGGCAAACCCTTGTGCTTTTTCTAACGCCTCTTTTTCTCTGCTCAGACTATTCGGTATACCAAGTTTTAAAACAGCAGCGCCTGTGTCTGTGCTAGCTACAAAGACCAAAGCCTCCGTACCGCCACTGAGCTGCATTTCAACATTGAGACCCCAAGAGGCCGCAACCGTTGCAAGTAGGCTATCGACATCTCTCAGCCACTCAGCGCCTAACTCGCCCAGCTGAGCCGCACGGTGTTTCATGAGATCGGGTATCAGGATATTCACGTGACAAGGATACCGAAGGCGAGGGCAAACGGCAGCTTCACGCGTTTGGTCTCAGGCCACTTGTCATCGGTGCAAATGACCAACTCGTGCAAAGTTAACTCAACCGGTTTA
>CALHVX010000144.1 GCA_938036875.1 uncultured Pseudomonadales bacterium | reverse complement strand
TATTGCGGCCCTAGATGGTGGGGTAGGCGGCATCGCCACGGCCAGTGGGCAGGCAGCCATGCACCTAGCCATTACCACCTTGTGTTCAGCCGGCGATCACCTAGTGGCCTCGCGCTCCATCTACGGTGGCACACACAACCTGTTGGCTTACACCTTGCCGCGCTTTGGCATTGAAACCACCTTTGTTGACCCTCGAGATATGGACGCTTTTGCCAACGCCATACGGCCCAACACCAAGCTGTTGTTTGGTGAAATTTTAGGCAACCCGGGGCTGGAGGTGTTGAATGTGCCGCGCCTGAGCGAGGTGGCTCACAAAGCTGGCATACCCCTAATTGTGGATGCCACCTTTACCACGCCTTATCTGTGTCGTCCTTTAGATATGGGTGCCGATATTGTGATGCACTCAGCAACTAAGTTTTTAAGTGGTCACGGGGTAGTGATTGGTGGGTTGCTGGTTGATGGAGGGCGTTTCGATTGGTCCGCTAACGACAAATTCAGCACGCTTAGCGAGCCCTATGCGGGCTTCCACGATTTGGTGTTTGCTGATGATTTCGGCCCGGAAGCTTTTCTGATGCGCGCGCGCAAAGAAGGGATGCGCGATTTCGGAGCCTGCATGGCGCCGAACACCGCTTGGCAAGTATTGCAAGGATTAGAAACCTTGCCGCTACGTATGCGTCAGCATGTCGCCAATGCGCGCGAAGTGGTGGCCTTTCTAGATGCGCATCCGCAAGTAGAGCGGGTTGGTTATCCAGAGCTTGATGGTCACCCTGATCAAGCCTTAGCCGCCGAGTTGTTGCCGCGTGGCGCAGGAGCCGTGTTTGGTTTTGACCTAAAAGGCGGTCGTGAGGCGGGCAAACTATTGATCGACTCGTTGGAGCTGTTTTCGCATCTTGCCAACGTTGGCGATGCGAAGTCGTTGGTGATTCACCCAGCCAGCACCACTCATCACCGCATGGATTCCGCTGCCTTAGCTGCCGCCGGTATCGGCGAAGGGTTGGTACGGCTGTCGGTTGGCCTTGAAGATGCCTCGGATTTGATCTCTGACCTTGGACGTGCGCTCAAGCGCGTATCTCGCTTAATCGCCGCTTAACCGCTTAGGAACCTCATGCGTATAACAGTTGCAGGAAATGAAACCTACATTGGTACCGCGGGTTCTGATGCGGCAAGCCCGCGAGCCCTAAACCAGGCACCTACCGTGCTCTTTGTGCATGGTGCCGGCTTTGACCACAGTGTTTGGGTCATGCCATCGCGGTATTTTTCCCGCCATGGGTATCGGGTGCTGGCGCCGGATCTGCCTGGGCATGGCCGTTCCAAAGGGGAACCCTTGCCATCCATCGATGCCATTGCGGATTGGCTAAGCGAGCTGTTGAAGACGCTCGACGTACCAACGGCGGCATTGGTAGGGCACAGCATGGGCTCGCTTGCGGCTTACACCATGGTCTGTCGATACCCGGAGCAAGTGCGTGCGGTGGCATTGCTAGGGACCTCAGCACCCATGCCGGTGACCCCGTTATTGCTGAATGCAGCGCAAGACAATCATCATGCGGCAATCGAGATGGCCAACACTTGGAGCCATAGCCCCGCCGGACGTTTGGGCGCGGTTGGCAGTCCGGGTGCTTGGATCTTTGGTGCGGCTGAGCGACTTTTGGAACGTGCCGACCCCGGTGTTTTTCATACCGATTTGGCGGCCTGCAATGGCTTTGATCCAAGCAAGCTACCCGAACCTAGCGATTGTCCAGCGCTAGTCATTGCGGGTGGCAGCGACCAAATGACGCCTGCAAAAGCGGGGGCAGCGGTTGCTGACAAGCTAGCCAACGCCAAGCAGGTAGTGCTGCCCGGTTGCGGTCATTCGATGTTGTCCGAGCAGCCAAACGCGGTTCTCGATGCCTTGAGAACCATTGTTTAGAGTCTTTATAAGTAAAGACTACTGGCTCATGTACCAGCCGCCGTTGGGTGACAAGGTTTGACCGGTCATAAACTTGGCTTCTTCGCTGGCCAGGTAGACGGCAGCGTGTGCAATATCATCTGGATCACCCAAACGTCCTTGAGGCGTTTGTGCAGACAATATGGGGTGCATAGGCTCTAAAGGGTCGGTCATGTCTGTGTGAATCCAACCCGGAGCAATGGCGTTCACGCGAATGTTTTGCTCAGCCACCTCGTGAGCTAGAGATCGTGTAAAGCCTAAGATCCCAGCCTTAGCAGCGCAGTAGTGGGTGCTGCCGCCGCGACCAAAGGTTCCCATAACGCTACCCATGTTGATGATTGAGCCAGAACCCTTGGCTTGCATTAGCTTTAGCGCTTCACGGCAGCAGAAGAAAGTGCCGTTCATGTGTACGCCGATCATCTTGTGCCAATCTTCATCGGAGAGAGTGGTGGTGGAAGATAAGTTGGCGTCGATGTCTTCTACCGGCTCACCGCGCGCTTGCTTGAAGGTATTTTCTGCGGTGATACGAATTCGCTCTCGGGCATCGTTGTCGCCTTCAAGGCCGCTGATGCCCGCATTACAGACCAAGATATCCAGCTTATCCACCAGCTTTGCGCACTCGCCGAACATGGTGGCCACGGCTTTTGAATCGCTGACGTCACAGGCGAGTGCGTGCCCTCCCAAGCGTTTGGCGGTGATTTGCGCTTGGGCTAGATTCAAGTCGTTGATGATGACCTCGGCCCCTTGCTCCGCAAAGCGCTCCGCAATGGCGGCGCCCAACCCGCGTGCTGAACCCGTGATCAGCGCTGTTTTTCCTTCTAACCGTCCCATAGTGCCCTCCAGCTTTTTTTTGATGTTGAGCTCAAGGATACTGCAGTTCGCGCTCTGGGTGTTTAAGGGCGTACATAAGTGCAGCAGCGGCTTGCAAATATGAACATGGCGCCTGCGCAGGCCGCTAGGTATGGTGGTTGCTGAATTTTCACCGATTAGGAGCTAAAAATGGGTGCATTGTTGATTGCTGCTTTGGTGTTACTGGTGACCCACCTGGGGATCAGTGGTACGGGGTTACGAGGCCAACTGGTTTCGCGCATCGGCGAGCAAGCCTATCTAGGGGTTTACAGCGTGATCACCCTGGCCTCTATGGGCTACTTCATCTGGCTTTATGGTGAGTTGCCTCGGTTGGATTACCTGTGGTTCCCAGACCCGATGCTGTATTGGGTGCCAAAGATACTGATGGTGGTCGCTTGTGTCTTGCTGGTTGGTGGCTTCATGGTGAAGAACCCAACATCGGTGGGCCAAGAGGGTGCTTTAGATAGCCCAGAGAGCGTGACGGCTGCGGCAACCGGCGTGAATCGTATAACTCGTCATCCCTTTCAGTGGTCGGTCATCCTTTGGGCTGCTTCGCACTTGGTGGCTAACGGTGACACCGTCTCCGTGGTGTTCTTTACCGCGTTCATCTTGCTTTCCGGTATTGGTTCGCTGAGTTTGGATGCAAAGAAGCAGGCGACCCTTGGTGAGGCTTTCACACCCTTTGCGGCGTTAACCTCTAACCTTCCCTTTGGCGCCATTTTAGCGGGTCGCAACAAGCTGGTGTTAGGCGAGCTACTCTTGCCTTTAGCCGCGGGCATCGTTGTGTACCTGGGTTTTTACTTTGGCCATGAGTGGTTGTCGGGCGTTGGTATCTACTGAGTTAGTCAACGCCACTTCACGATTTTTGCTTAGGGTGTATTTATAGCTGGGCCATGGGCGCAGCCAAGGCGGTTGCCAGTGACTCTTGAGCGCCGCCAAAGAAATGGTTGGCGCCGGCAATGACCGCCAGTTCCGGTGGCTCGCCCGCTAGCCTGTTGGACCACTCACGCAAGGTGTCCAAGCTAGTAAAGTCATCAGCATCTGGGTGAAACAGGCGAATGGGAGCTTGGGGTGGCGCTCCCGTCATATCGAGCATGGCCACTGGTGGTGCGACCAACCACAGACCGGCAAGATTTGGCGCGTTGTGCGCATCCGCGCTAGCGGCTCGCCACGCTGCAGCAGCCCCAAATGAGTAACCCAAGAGTATGCAAGGCAGCCTTGGGTATTGTTGCTGCATCCATGCCGTTGCAGCCTTAATGTCCTCCGCTTCACCTATCCCGTTGTCGTATTGCCCATCACTGCCGCCAACCCCGCGGAAATTAAAGCGTAAGGTGCTGACGTTATGTTGGGTAAATTGACTTTCTGCCGTCGCCAGAACCGCATCCTGCATCGAGCCGCCATATTGGGGGTGAGGGTGGCACAGCACGGCGCAGGCAATGGGTGTGTCGCTGGCTTCCGTGAATTGCGCCTCTAGGTGGCCGGCAGGTCCGGTGAGGTTTATCTCTTTTAAGTTGCTCATTGGTGTACCGTAGCAGCCTCGCCGGCCGACCCACAACAGGGTGCTAGGTGGCCGCACAAAAACCTCACGAGGGGTTGATTTTTTTTCTCAGCGTATTAATTTTCTGCGCCGTATTTTTTATAAAGTTTTGCAACCTGAAGTTACGAGGACAACCATGATTGAAGCTCAAGGTCTCACCCGACGCTACGGTGAGTTCGCTGCTGTTGATGATGTTTCTTTTCAGATCGAGCGCGGTGAGGTGGTGGGTTTGCTGGGCCACAACGGCGCGGGTAAAACCACCATCATGAAGATGTTGACTGGCTTTATCGAACCCAGTGCTGGCCAAGCGTTAGTTGGCGGTGCAGCGGTCGAAGGAGGGTTGGCAGCGGCACAGCGGCAGTTGGGTTATCTGCCCGAAAATCTACCTCTGTATCCTGAGATGCTGGTTGCCGACTACTTAGCTTATGTCGCCAAGCTGCGGGGCTTGGATCCTGCGGCCAGTGTGCCTGCTGCTATCGCGGCGACGGACTTACAGCTTAAAGCGCTGGACCCCATAGAAACCTTGTCGCGCGGTTACAAGCAGCGCGTTGGTGTAGCCCAAGCCATCTTGCACGAGCCGCCATATTTGATTTTGGATGAACCCACCAACGGGCTAGACCCAAGCCAAACCTTGCAGATGCGTAAGCTCATCAAGCGCCTCGCGCAAAAATCTACGGTTATCTTGTCGACCCATATCATGCAAGAGGTTGACGCGGTGTGTGACCGAGCTTTGATCTTGCGTGCTGGCAAATTGGTCTTTGATGAACGGCTAGATAACTTGCAAGGCGGTTCTCGGTTGCGTTTGAGAACAACCGCTAGCGCCAGCCTTAACGCTCAGCTTGCTGAGCTTGGTGTGGTGGATCAGATTCACAGCCTTGGCGATGGAATCATGGAGCTTGAGCTGCAAGGTGATGCCGAGGCGGCGAGCTCAATAGTGGCGGCGGCTGTTGTTGCAGCGGGTGAACCACTGTTCGAGCTCGCCCCGGTGAAGCGAGATTTGGAGCGTATCTTTCATGAAGCGAACGATGTGACTGCGGCCGAGGAGTTGAACAATGTCTGAGACGATGCCTGCCTCATCTGTTGCCTCGATATCCACGTTAAGCGCGGTGCGTCAGGTCATGTCAAAAGAGCTGACCCAATTTTTTGCCTCGCCTGTGGGCTACTTGTTTCTAGCCGCCTTCTTGGCGGTAACCTTGTTTGTGGTGTTCTGGGGTGAAGCTTACTTTGCTCGTAACATCGCTGATGTGCGTCCCATGTTTGAATGGATGCCGGTTCTTTTGGTGTTCTTAGCAAGCACCCTAACCATGCGTATGTGGAGTGAAGAGCGGCGGTCGGGCACCATTGAGTTTGTCTCTACCTCCCCGGTATCGGCGTTGCAATTTGTCCTGGGCAAATTTTTTGCATGCTTGGTGTTGCTTGCGCTTGCCTTGTTGCTGACCTTGCCGCTGCCAATCTGCATCAGCCTGGTCGCTGATTTGGACTGGGGGCCAGTGTGGGCCGGTTACCTTGCGGCACTGCTCTTGGGTGGTGCCTACTTGTCCATTGGTTTGTTTGTGAGTGCGCGTACCGACAGCCAGATTGTTAGCCTGATTCTGTCGGTGTTGATTTGCGGACTGTTTTACTTGGTAGGTACCGGCTTGTTAACCAAGTTGGTTGGTCCTGGTTTGGGAGAAGTGCTTCGCGAGCTAGGCACCGGTACGCGCTTTGAATCCATCACTCGCGGCGTGTTGGATCTTGCCGACCTCTACTACTACCTATCAATGATTGGCGTGTTTCTAGCGCTTAACGTTTTTTCGTTAGAAACCCAGCGTTGGGCGCAGCAAGGATCAAGTGGCCATCATCGTGGCTGGATACTGGGTACGGGTTTGCTCGTGCTTAATCTTGTCTTTGCTAACCTATGGTTTGGCAAGCTTGGCGCTTTGCGTATGGATGTTACCGAAGGCCAAATCTACTCCATTTCTGATGCAACCTTAGGGTATCTGCAACAGCTGCAGGAACCGCTATTGATTCGCGGCTACTTCAGTTCTAACACCCATCCGGCCTTGGCACCCTTGGTTCCCCAAATGCGTGACCTGCTTTTAGAGTATCAAGAGGCAGCGCCGGGTAAGGTGCGAGTTGAAATCATCGATCCGGTGGAAGACCCGGCTGCAGAGGATGAAGCAAACACCAAGTACGGCATTCGGGCGGTTCCGTTTCAGGTTGCTGATCGATACCAAGCCAGCTTAGTGAACTCCTATTTTGATGTGCTGGTGAGCTACGGCGACCAATATGAAGTGCTGAGCTTTCGTGACCTCATTGAGGTCAAAGTGGCTAACGAAGACTCGTTTGACGTACAGCTGCGAAATCCAGAGTACGACGTGACCCGCAGCATTAAGCAGGTGTTGTTCGGCTTTCAAGGGGGCGGCGGTATCTTTAACAGTATCACCCAGCCGGTAGAGTTTATTGGCTATGTCTCCAATGTAGATGTATTGCCAGCGCCCCTGGTGGAGTTTCAGCCGGCCCTGCAGTCTGCGCTGAATGGTTTGGCGGATGAATCCGAAGGCAAGTTCAGCGTGAAGTTTGTTGATCCGAATGCTGGTGATGGCCAGGTGGCGCAACAACTGGCTGCTGATTATGGGTTCCAACCGATGGCGTTGAGCCTCACGGATACGAATACGTTTTACTACTATCTGATTTTGACGGATGGTGACACGGTGGTGCAGATACCCTTACCCCAAGGTTTGTCGGAAGACGCAGCAACCCAAGGGATAAAAGAGGGGCTTAAACGGTTTGCCAAAGGGCTACTAAAAACCGTAGCGCTATCGGCGCCGCGGCGTGCACCGAATATATTTGGCCAAGAGGGGCCGGTAACCAACAGCTATCGCGAGCTTAAGGATTTTCTGCAATCGGACCTAACGATTATCGATACCAACCTCACCGAAGGTAGCGTTCCTGAAAGCGCTGATGTGTTGTTGGTGATCGATCCAACCGAACTGAACGAGAACCAAATATTTGCGATCGACCAATTTTTGATGCAAGGCGGTACCGTTGGCTTAGCCACAGCACCTTTTGCTGCGGAGCTTCAGGCGGAGTCTTTGTCTGTTGGCACGCGGTCAAGCGGGCTCGAGGCTTGGCTAGCCCACATGGGGATTAGCATGCCGGCCCAATTGGTGATGGACCCACAGAATGCTGCCTTCCCGGTCCCGGTGACTCGACAGGCGGGTGGTTTTACTTTTCAAGAAGTGGCAATGCTCGACTATCCATATTTTGTAGATGTGCGTCGACCGGGCCTTGCGGAAGACAACCCCATTACTGCGGGGTTACCCCAGCTGACCATCTCCTGGGCTTCACCCATTGAGATAGATCCTCAAAAGAATGCGCAACGCAACATTGTGCCTTTGCTAACGTCTAGCGAAGGTGCCTGGGTTTCTACAGACACTAACGTGTTACCTAGGTTTGATGAGAGCGGCGGCAGCTTGTTTACCGCAACGTCACCAACCTCAGCGCACAGGCTGGGTGTGCTCATCGAAGGGCGGTTTGATTCTTTTTTTGCGGGTAAACCATCACCGCTGTTTGTGGCGGCTCAGAACAAAGAGGCAGAGACAGAGACTGAGGCAGAAACCTCAGCTGAAGAGGACGCGGCAACACCGCTTGGGGTGGTGAATCGAGTGATCGAACGCAGCTCAGAATCCGCGCGATTGTTTGTCTTTTCCAGCAACGACTTTTTGGCGGACCAAGTGACCCGTATGATCGGGGCTGCCGATGGCACCATGTACACCACGTCGGCCCAGATGTTCGCTAACGTGGTGGATTTTGCGTTGGAAGATCAAAGCTTGTTGAGCATTCGGTCTCGAGGCCAGTTTAATCGGACCTTACCGCCCATGGAGCGGGCGGAACAAGCGCAGCTTGAGTACCTCAACTATGGCCTTGCGTTGCTGGGTATTGGTTTGGTCTATTTATGGCGGCGTTTGGCCGCTGGGGCGAAGCGAAGACGTTATGCGTCTTGGTTGCGCGCAAGCACAAGCGAGGTGGTGGCATGAATCAGCATAAAACCTGGCTGTTGATCTTGTTGGTGGCCCAACTGCTGCTGGCGGGTTGGTTGTTCTTTGGTGATCGTCTCAGCGCGGACAAGCCGACGGGCTTGATGGGTTTTGATACGGCCGCCATCGATGCCGTTGAGATCACCGATGCAAAAAGTAACCAGTTGCGCTTAGAACGTTTGAATGGAGGCTGGCGGGTGGGCGAGTACCCGGCAAACGCTGACAAGATTGAGGCGATGCTGACCAAGCTTGGTGAGGTTCAAGCATCCTGGCCGATTGCAACAAGCCGCGAAGCACAAACCCGCTTTGAAGTGGCGCAAGATAAGTTCCAGCGGCGTTTGCAGCTTTACCAAGGCGAGCAATTAGAGCGCGACCTACTTTTTGGCACCTCCCCAGGGTTTCGGCGGGTGCACGTTCGAGCGGCGGATGCAGATTCCGTCTATAGCATCGATTTTGCGAACCACGAACTGCCTTTAGGTGAGGACGATTGGTTGGATAGAGGGTTGTTAGCCTTGGGCTCCGACATCAATAGCATTCAACGAATGGAGCATTTCTCGTTGGTGCAGGTGGATGCATCCGATGATCGGTGGGAGCTAAATGGAGGGCCCGCAAACCCAGCAGAGGTCGCCGGCCTGGTGGGAAGGTTTGCTGATTTACAGGTCTTAGGCTCGGTTGTCTTTGAAGGTCAGCTAAGCGGGAGCTTTGTTGTAGGCGCCGATGGACAAGACTATCGATACGCTTTGTACCACAATGCGGAGATGGACAAATACTACATAACACGTGATGACCAACCTGGTCGCTTTGAGCTAGCCACTTATATCGCCGAGCAGATGCTGTTGGATACTCAGGCGCTGGAACCAAACGCGTCGCTCGAGGGTGAAGAGGCTGCCGGGTCGGGTCTCGCTGAGGAATTGATCGACCAAGCGTTGCAGAGCCTTCCGCAGCCGAGCAAACCTTGAGGTTTTTTGGGCGAGGTCCCCGCCGGCTGTTACCAATCTTGTTACTTATGACAGTGTTGGTGGGCTGTACTAGCAACCCGCAACAGCCCAGTTGGGGTGCTCGCATGCCCAATGGTAAGCACTTATCCGGAGGTCTAGCGGGGCACTTGGGGGGTGCCGCAAAGGCGGCAGCGCTTACGCCAGAAACTTGGGTGCCTTTGGTTTTGGCAGCAACCTTAGCCGTTGATGATTGGGATGATCGCAGCTCGCGTTGGGCTGCGCGCAAACAACCACTTTTTGGTGACGATGCGGATGATGTCAGTGACAGCCTCCGAGATATTGCCACCGGGGCTTACTTCATCACCGCGTTAGCAGCACCAAGTGAGCGTTGGCAGGATAAAGTGTCTGGGCTGACGGTGGGCATTGGCACCATGCTGCTTGAAGGCGGCTTGAGCGAAGGTTTGAAGTCGGCAACGAGCCGGCAGCGACCCAATGGCAAAGGGGATCGTAGCTTCCCATCCGGCCATGCAGGTCAGGCGGCAAGTCGGGGT
>CALHVX010000143.1 GCA_938036875.1 uncultured Pseudomonadales bacterium | reverse complement strand
ATCTGGAATGCCGTCTTGGTTGATGTCGGCATCAGGGCTCAAGGCCACGGCGAGTACGGCGGTGGCCAAGGTGGTGCCGGTGACCGGCGAACCGGCGGGGACCCACTGCTCACGCAAGTTTTCGGTGTAGTCGGTATTGGGGTTGTCGTGCAGCGGCAACAGCAAGCGATTGCTGGTGGTCACCGCTTGCTGCATGCGTTGCAGGGCAAACTCCAGCTGCTGCAATTGGACCTGATCCGCTGCGGCCCGACTTTGCAACGCGCTGATCTCGCCGGTTGTGGTGCTAAGGCTGGCCAGCAATATGGCGGCGACGGCGATAGAGATGGTGAGCTCTAGCAGCGAAAAGCCTTGGGTGCGCCTGTTTATCTTGCCGCTCACGGGGCAGCCAGCAAGTTTTGCAGGTCATAGCGCCCGTCTGCGCTGGTCACTCGAATCCACAGCAAGCCCGCATCACCACCGGTGAGTGGATCGTTATCTGAGTCGGCGTTGTCTATGTCGTAACGCGCTAAGTAAACCAAACGCTGATTGTCGGTGCCGGTCGGGTCGGAATAGGCGGTTGCAACGGTTGCGTCGTTCACCGCAATCGCCTCTAGATCCAGCGCTTGGTATCTAGTGCTTAGGGTTTGCTCCATAAGCGAGGTGGTGGAATGTAAGGCATCTCGTTGGTCTGCTTGCTGGGTTTGGATGCGTACCGCTTGGGCGATGGTTTCCACCATGGGGGCTAAGCAGGTTGCCACCAATACCACGGCTATAAGCACCTCAACGTAGGCGTAGCCGGCGGTTGCTTGCCTGATTGTTTTCATGAGCTGGTGATGCGGCCGGTAAAGCCGTCTAGGGTGATGGTTTGCTCGGTTGCTTGGGCGCTAAGCACGATGCTGCCGCTAAGCAGGCGATAAGGCTGGTCAAAGATATCGATCCAGACCGGTTGGCCTGAGGGCATAAAGTCAACCCGCTGCTGCTGGCCTACGTTGTCAAAGTCTAACGTTAGGTTGACCAGTTGGGTGGGGCTGGTGGTGGGGTCATCGTCTAGATCTAAACTGTAAAGCTGGCGGCTGATGGGGTGACGAACCACCGGGCGGTTTAGGGCCATAGTCCCAAAATCCGTAATTTTTACCACTTGCACCAAATGGTTTGCGGCGGTGAACTCAACGCTATGGATGGAACCCGTGCGTATGGCTTCGTCGCGTGCGTAGCTTAGCGCGGCCGTTAGTTCTGTTGTGGCGCTGGCAACGCGCACGGATTCTAAGGAGTTAAGCGAAGGTACAGCGATGGTGCCAACAATAGCGATCAGGGTGACCACTATAAGAAGCTCCGGCAGGGTTACGCCGGTTGTGCGCGACCGCGGTTGCACGCTCGCGTTCCGAGTTTGGCTGCAGGCCTTAGTAGGTGTCGAACGCCACGCCGTTAGTATCATTGTTCGTGTCGTTGGCGATGAACTTGCCTGAGGTTAAATCGTATTTCCAGCCTGCGCCTGCGGCGTCACCACCCATGGTTAGGTCACCAGCGGCTGCGTCTGCAGTGCCAACAATGACTAGGGTGTTTGAGTTTGTTACCGGATTGGTGGGTAGCGTTCGCTGATCCAGATAGGGACCCAAACTAAAGCTGGTACCAACCCTTAGATTACAAGCTTGACCGTTGGCGTTGGTGTAAAGACCTAGCTGATCTAAGAAGGCGGCTTCTGTGCCAATAGCACCGGTGCTGGCTGTGCCGCCGGTGCAGGTGCCCCCAGTTGCTGCTACAGCGCCAGGAAATTCTCCGTGCTCTTGCCGATATAGGGCAATGGCTGAACGTATGCCCGCCAGATCTGACCGAAGTGCGGCTTGTTGTGCGCCTTCTGTGGTGCCCGAAAACTGGGGTATGACAATGGCGGCCAGAATCGCAAGCATAATGGCTACGATCAATAGTTCGATGAGGGTAAAGCCTTTTTGGGCAAGGCGTTGTGGGCTTCTCATGTGCTGCTCCGCGTAAAATCCGGTTCGCGCGAGACCTTCGTCCGTTTTTCTAGTTCAGGTGGCTAGTTCAGGTGTCTGGTACCGCTAAGTTACTAAGAAGTTTAGCCTAGCGAGTCCGTTTCTATAGAGACACGCCGCACAATCACCGATTCGATTGCCCGTTTGAGGTCACAAAGTGCCTAATGAATCGTTTGTGAGAGCTTGAAGACCGGGAGTAGCAGCGAGCTGACAATTAGCCCGACCACTGCACCCATCACGATGAGCATGAAAGGTTCTGCAATTTTGGAAAAGCCCTCAAGCAACCGAGTTAGCTCCTCTTCATAGTAGCCGGCGATCCGGGTGGCCACGGGACCTAAGTTGCCGGACTCTTCAGCGGTGGTGATCATCTCTTTGGCAAGCTGCGGTACCGAGTCAATTTGGCTGAACGCATCGCTGAGTCGGCCGCCTTCTTGGACCCGTTGCCCTAAGGTCGCGTACTCATCTCGCAGTTGGTTGTTGGCCACGGTTTCCCGGCAAGATTCTAAGGTGTCGACAACGCTCACCCCATTGCTGATGGACAGGCCCATCACCCGCATCACCTGGCTCATGTAGAGGCGTTGATAGATGGTGCGTATGCCTGGGACCCGCAATTTGGCGCCGTCAAAAAAGGCACGACCGCTGCTGCTGTTGCGCCATGCTTCAAAGGCTGCGCCTAGTGCAACCACAACGAGGATGGTTGCCATCCAGTGGTTGATCAAGAGGTCGCTGATGCTCATCAGCACACGGGTACTGGCCGGTAGGTCGTCACCCAAGCCAATGAAGAGCTTGCTGAACTTTGGAAACACGTAGACCAAAACGAAGATCACGACCGCAAAAGAAAACACCAACAAGATAATGGGGTAGGTGAACGCGGACACTAAGGTGTTACGTAACGCTTGGTTGCGTTCGTCCGCACGTTGGAGCTGAACCAAGACTTTGCTCAGATAACCGCCACCTTCACTTGCCTCTACCAAGCGAGTGTAGGAGACAGAAAAGACGTTTGGGTGTTTTTGCATGGCTGCGCTAAGCGAGCTACCACCGGCCACATCATCAGCAATAGTGCTGATGGCGTTGGCTAACATGGGGTTGCTGGTTTGTCGGGCCACCAGCTGCAGCGCGGAGTGCGTGGGCATACCGCTGTCCAGCAGCAGCGCCAGTTGCTCGGTAAAAAATAGACGGTCTTTAACCGCAATGGTGGCGCGGCGGCCCAGCAGGCCGGCTAAGCTGACCTGGGTTTTCGCCTTAGACTTAGGTTGGGCGGCCGCCTTTACCGTCGCATTGGTCGCCGGGGCATTTAGCTCAAGTGCCATTAGCTGTTGGCCACGCTGAGAATTTCTTCGATGGTGGTTACTTGTGCTTTAACCCGGGTTAAGCCGTCGTCGTACAAAGACTCGAAGCCCTTCGCCTGTAGATGCGCGTTCAGCTCATCACGTGAGGGGTTGCTGACGATAAGCCGCTGTAGGTCATCATCGTTGATCAGGGTTTCGTGAATGGCAATCCGGTTGCGGTATCCGGAGTCGTAACATTCACCGCAGCCGCGACCTTTGGCTAAGCGTAGGTTGCTGCTGTCATCATCTGCAAAGCGGGCCTTGACCTCCGGTGAGGCCAGATAGCTAGTTTTGCAGGCTGGGCAAATGGTGCGCACTAAACGCTGGGCCATTACCCCAATGAGCGCAGAGGAGAGCAGGTAGGGCTCAATGCCCATGTCGATCATACGAGTAATAGCACCAGCACTGTCGTTGGTGTGTAAGGTTGACAGTACTAGGTGGCCGGTTAGGGCCGCTTGCACTGCAATCTCAGCGGTCTCGCGTTCCCGAATTTCACCCACCATGATGACGTCTGGGTCTTGGCGCAAGACGTGCTTAAGAATTTTAGCAAAGCTGAGCCCCACGTTATTGCGGACCTCGTTTTGGTTGATGATGTCCATTTGGTATTCCACCGGGTCCTCGATGGTCACAATGTTGCGCTCAAGGGAGTTCAGCTGATCCAAGGCCGCATACAGGCTGGTGGTTTTGCCGCTACCGGTTGGGCCGGTGACTAAGATCAAACCGTAGCCTTGGGTTAACAGCTGTTGGTAGTTGCTCGAGTTGGTTTTGCTCAAGCCTAAATTGTTGAGGTCCAGTATGGCTTGGCTTCGATCCAAAACCCGTAGCACCATCTTCTCGCCGAATAGACCAGGCAGGGTACTCAAACGAAGGTCAACGCTGCGACCTTGGGTGAAGACTTGAATGCGGCCGTCTTGGGGTAGCCGGCGCTCGGCGATGTCTAGGTTAGCCATGACCTTCAGTCGCGACACCAAGGCAGGATGCACTTCGGCGCGGTGTTTCATCACCTCGTACAACACGCCATCGATACGAAAGCGTACACGGCATTTGTCTCGAAAAGGCTCAATGTGAATATCGCTCACCCCCTCGCGTACCGCGCGTTGGATCAGTGAGTTGGCCAGGTTGATGATGGGGCTGCCCGTGGCCACCTCATCAATGGTGGCTTGCTCTTCGCTCAGCGTTTCAAAGACATGGAAGTCGTCATCGACTTCAGCAATGAGCTCGCCGCTTAACTCCCGGGCCTCATCAGACTGATCGATGATGCCCACCACCTCGCTTTCGTTGGCGAAGACGGGTAGCACCTTAAGGCCGGTGCGGTCTTCTACCTCGCGAAGCTTGGGTGCGTTTTGTGGGTTGTGGGTTGCTAGCGTGAGCTCGTTGCGAACCTTAAACAGTGGCAGCACGGCCAAGCGTCGCGACACTTTCTTGGGTAGCAAGGCTGCGGTTTCTGGGTCGTACAAACCGGCTTTTAGAGAAACCCGGGGAATAGACAGCTGTTGGCTGAGCGCGCGCAGTACATCTTGTTCGGTGACCCAACCTTGGTCGATCACAATCTCACCGAGCTTGCGCCCTTGGGAGGCTTGTAAGGCTAGACCTTGCTCAATTTGCTCAGGTGTTAGCAGGCCGTTAGCGAGCAGTAGGTCGCCAAGTCGTTGGCGCTGCGGCGAGTGTTTTGCGGCATCCCCGCCAGTGCTGGTGCTGCCATCGGCAAACAAGGTGAGCTTTTCGGTGAGCCGGGTAATATCTAGCGCTTGATGCAGCAAGGGCGAAACTTGGGCAATACGCAGCCAGCCGTTGGCTTGTTGCGCTTGCTCGGTGATATCGAGCAGCGCTTCTAACATGTCGCTGTTGGCGCTAGGTGTATTGGCTAGGTTTAGCAACAAGCCGCGTTCGCCACGTTCTAGGGCGGCGGTCACCTGCTCGCGTAGATCTTCTAAGACGTTGGTGTTGGTGCAAGCATCAATAGGCGTAAGCGTGCTGAATTGCCCGCTGTTGGTATGCAGGACCCGGCTTTGCGGCTCAGCCGCTGGTGTCGAGTTGGGCTCGCTCATCGACCTGCCTGGGTGTCGTGCGCCATGTTCGCTTCGAGATGCTGGTTAAAGTAATCCTGCAAAGGCATAGGCTTGTTGAAGTAGTAGCCTTGGCCGTAGTGAATGCCCATGGACTGCAGTTCGTGCATGATCTCTTCGTTTTCCACAAACTCGCCCACCGTACGTAGATCCATGGCGGCGGCGACGTCTGCGATGGCTTTAACCATCGCGTGTGAGATGGGGTCGTGAATAATTTTTGACACAAAGCTGCCGTCTATCTTGAGATAGTTGACGGGTATTTTTTGCAGGTAAGTAAAAGAGCTTAAGCCCGTACCAAAGTCGTCCAGCGAAAACAAAAAGCCTCGCCCTTTCATATCGTCGATGAAGTCTTGGGCCAGGGTGAAGTCGTTGATCGCCGTGGTCTCGGTGATCTCAAAGCAAATGTTGTGCGGTTGAATATCCACATCTTTCATCAGATCGATAACGTATTCATGAAAGTGTTCATCCGACAGCGTTTGGCCGGACAAGTTGATCGCGCAAACCGCGTTTGGCTCAACGATGAGCAGGCTCGAATCTTGTAGCGCTTG
>CALHVX010000142.1 GCA_938036875.1 uncultured Pseudomonadales bacterium | reverse complement strand
GTGCGTGACGGCAAGATGTTTAGCAACGAAGGTTGGGAGCATGCGGATGGCAGCAACTTAATCGGTTGGTGCAAAACCCAAGGAAAGAGCCGCATTGTGTATCTGCAATGCGGCGATGATCCGGTGGCTTACGCTAACCCGCACTTTCAGCGTTTGCTCAGCAACGCCATCAAGTGGGTTAGTCGCACACCAGATTAGCAAGCCTCAAGATCAGCTTGTGCGTACCATCAGCTTGCCGGTGTTGACGCCTTCAAAAAGTTGGACCAAAGCGTTGGGTAGCTCCGTGAAGCCTTCAATGACCGTGGCCGATTGTTGTAGCTGCCCCGCGTCTATCCAGCCCTGCATTTCTTGGGCTGCTGCGCCGAACTCCGAGGCGTAGTCCAGCACAATAAAACCCTCCATACGTGCACGTCGAAACACTAGGTTGAAGTAGTTAACCGGCCCCGGAATGGGTCCGGTGGCGTTATATCTAGAGATGCCACCACAAATCACCACGCGTGCATTGTTGGCGATGCGTTCCAGCGCGAGGTCCAAGATCTCACCGCCGACATTGTCAAAATAGATATTGATGCCATCGGGACATAAGCGGTCGAGCTCGGTTCCCACGTTTTGAGTTTTGTAGTTGATCGCCGCATCAAACCCCAAGGTTCCGGTGAGCCATTGGCATTTGTCATCGCTGCCAGCCAGGCCAACAACAGTGCAACCTTTGAGTTTGGCGATTTGCCCTGCCACGCTGCCGGTGGCCCCTGCGGCGCCGCTGATCACCACCATATCTCCAGGCTTAGGTTCACCCAGGCGTAGCAGCCCAAAATAAGCCGTCATGCCGGTGCCGCCCAGCACGCCTAGGGCAGCTTGAGGGTCGGTGCCGTCGGGGAAAGTACGAAAAGGTAAGCTTTTGCCATCGCTGATGGCGTAGTCCTGCATGCCAAAACTACCCCCAACCAAGGTCCCTACGGGATAGGCCGGATTGTTAGACCGCTCGATGGTGCCAACGCTTCCCGCGCGCATGACGTCGCCGATCTCCAGCGGCGCCACGTAATCCGCTCGATTTTCCATCTGACCGCGCATAGAGGGGTCGAGAGAGATGTAGTTGGTCTTGATCAGCACCTGATCCGGCCCCAACTCGGGCACCGGGCTTTCTCGATACTCAAAATCGGTGGGTTTGACCATGCCTTGAGGGCGGGCGGCGAGTAGGAATTGGCGGTTGGCGTTGCTCATGGGGCCTCCTGTGAGGGTTTGCCGGATAGCGTTGTGTGCAGCGTCTGAGATTAGAGCATCGCTATAGCTGAATACAGAAAAAGTCAGTCTTGACTGGAATTATTCCCCGCTCTAATCTCAGGGCCACATTGGGGAAGTGTAGGAAGGGAATATGACCGTATACCGCAAGATCGAGCGTTTCGCCGATCCCAAAACCACCAAAACGCCATCTGAGAAAGCACCCGATCCGGATTTGGGTTACGACTTCATCCCTAAAGAGCGCTACACGTCTAAAGAGTTCATGCAGCAAGAGTGGGACAGCATGTGGACCAAGGTTGGGCTTATGGGCGCCTGGGAAGGGGATTTGAAGAACCCGGGTGACTACGTGGTGACCAACATTGGCAAAGAGTCCATTGTGATCTCGCGGGATGAAAACAATGAGTACCATGCGTTTTACAACGTGTGCTCACACCGCGGTAACCAGGTGGCTTACGGCACCAGCGGTAACACGGAAAGCTTTCGTTGCTCTTACCATTTGTGGGAGTACAACTTACGTGGTGAGCTGATCAACGTTCCTGATGCTGAAACCTTCCCTCAAGGTGCGCCCTGCGACAAGCTGTCCATCGTGAAGCTACCCTGTGAAGCTTGGGGTGGGTGGGTCTGGTTCAGCATGAACCAAGATGTTGAGCCACTGAAAGAATTTCTCGGAGTGATGCCTCAGCACTTCGACCCGTATCATTTTGAGCGGATGGCGTTGGTTAACGATGTGACCGTGGAGTGGGAGTGCAACTGGAAAACCTCGGTTGATGCGTTTAACGAGACTTATCACGTGGCCGGCACCCATCCGCAGCTACTCAGTTGGCTCGAAGACATGGATGTGCAGATTGATTGCTACGAGCGCCACAACCGCTACCTAATTCCTTTTGGTGTGGTCAGTACCCACCTAGAAAACGGTGAAGGCATTTCAGAGGGCATGAAAGACATCATGCGCATGTATGGCATGGATCCCAGCGAGTTCAAAGGCACGGGGCTAGAAGTGCGCCGCGCCATTCAAAAGCACTTGCGCAAGAATGGCAAAGCCATGGGCTTTGATTTTTCAGACCTGAACGATGATCAGCTAACCGATGACTACCACTACCTGATCTTTCCGAACATTACCTTCAACACCCATTGCAACAGCGTCATGATCTTCCGGCAGCGACCGCATGAGACTGACCCAAACAAGATGTACTACGACCTGCAGAACTATGCGCTTATCCCCGAAGGCGAGGAGTGGCCTGAGCGTCCAGAGCATCGGCAGTTTGCCTACGGTGAAGAGTCTATCGGCGAGGTCTTAGATCAAGACGCATCCAACCTGTCGATGGTCCAGCAAGGTATGAACTCAACCGGCTTTCGTGGGTTGTGGATCGGGGATCAGGAGCTGCGCGTTCGGCACTTCCACAAGACCCTTGACGACTACTTGCACCGCAAGCCCATTCGCTGGACGTCCTAGATGAGCACAACACCCCAAGTCTTAATCCCCATCGCCGCGTTAGGTGAAGGGGAGATGACCTCCGGTACCGTCAATGGAGTGGATGTGCTGCTGTGCCAGGTGGAAGGCCAGTTCTATGCCATGCAAGACCAATGCAGCCATGCACGCCAAAAGCTGAGCAGCGGGCGATTGCGCGGCTTTGACGTGAGCTGCCCATTGCATGGGGCACGGTTTGATGTACGAACCGGCGCTTGCCTGGCAGGGCCTGCGACCCGGCCTGTAAAAACCTATCCGGTCACCTTGGAAGCGGGTAAAGTACAGGTTACGGTGACAGATCAGGATAAGCCCGCAAAACCGAAATACGGGCCTTTTGTTTAGTTGCTGGAACAATAAAAAAAACAAAAACAACACCCGATAGAAATCAACAAGCAGTTTCCAAAAAACATCAGCATTGAGTTGTCGTAACGCGTACAGCCTGTGGTGATCATAACAATAAGACTCAATCTATAAGTCTCAATCAATTGGCTTTAACTACAACAGAGGACACACCATGGATCTCGAACTCAAAGGACACAACGTACTAATCACGGGCGGCACCAAAGGTATTGGGCGTGCTATGGCGGATACCTTTGCAGAAGAAGGCGCAAACGTTGCCATCTGCGCACGCAACCAAGAAGAAATTGATGCTGCGGTAAAAGCATTAGAAGCGCATGGGGTTAAAGCATTCGGCCAGAGCGTTGATGTCGGCAGTGCTGAATCGATATCCGGTTGGATCGAGGCATCAGCGGCAGCGCTGGGTGGTATTGATACCGTGGTACATAACGTCAGTGGTGGTAATGCGCCGGGCGAAGAAGGCTGGCGCGCCAACTTTGAATACGACATGTTGGGTGCGGTACGTTTGGTTGAAGGCGCTATGCCTTACCTCGAGAAGTCTAGCAACGCCAGCGTTACTATGATTTCTACCACCGCTGCACTGGAGAAATTTATCGCTGCGGGTTCGTACAACGCGATGAAAGCGGCCGTATTGCAATACTCCGGCGCAATAGCGCAAGACGTTGCTCCCAAAGGCGTTCGAGTGAACTCTGTGTCGCCTGGTCCGATTTTTGTTGAGGGCGGTTCATGGGATCGCATTAAGCAGAACATGACCCCTTTCTACGAGCAGATTTTGGGTGAGATTCCACTAGGTCGTATGGGCACTGCTCGTGAGGTGGCTGCTCAAGTTGCGTTGATGGCAAGCCCACGCGGTGGCTTCACCACAGGAACCAACGTTGTGATTGATGGTGGTTTAACCAAGCGTATTCAATTCTAAGCAAGCGTTAGAGCTCAATACGTCGTTAGTTAGGTTAAACCCATAGGAGTGCAAGATCATGTCAGAACATCAAACCGTTAATGTGTACCTGGTTGCGGCCGGTGATTTTCACGATATTGATCACGCGCGCCTAGAGTTGCTTAAGCTCATGGCAGAAGATGAGCGCATTCGGGTCAGGGTAGCTAGTGACTACCACGACTTAGAAGCCATCGGTGAATCCGATGTGTTAGTAACTTACACTTGCAACTTGATACCAACAGAAGCTGAGCAAGAGGCGTTGCGAGATTTCATCGCCTCGGGCAAGCGTTGGTTTGCGTTGCATGGCACAAACTCCATTTTGCAGTTCTTAGAGAGCGGCAAAGTGGACGCTCCAGAAATGGCCCCAGTGTTGATGGAAACCCTGGGCACCCAGTTTATTGCACACCCGCCCATCCAACCCTTCCAAGTGCGAGTCGCAGACCCTGAACATGAGTTGGTGAAAGGGGTGGATGAGTTTGAAACCGATGATGAGCTATATCTGTGTCGTATTCATGGTGACCTTCACGTGTTGCTCGACACTAGGTTTCAAGGTGAGGCCACCGGATTTGTAGAAGACCAATGGCATGACGACAAGCCGCACCCGGTTTACTACATCAATAAGGTAGGCGCAGGTGAAGTCTTGTATCTAAACCTTGGTCACTGCCGTGGTCACTACGATATGCAGCCCATGGTGGAGTACTACCCCAATGTAGAGCTGGGTAGTTGGGATAAGCCTGAGTTTTACGAGTTGCTGCGGCGCGGCATTCGTTACTGCGCACGCAAAGCGCTTGAGGCCAGCGCATGAGCAACCCTTTCCGGTTTGGTGTTCAGAGCTTCAACGCCGACTCCGGTGCGGATTGGGCAGACTTTGCGCGTAAGGCAGAAGGTCTGGGCTACTCCGCACTACATTTGGCTGACCACATCTTAGGGCCTGGCCCGGCGTTAGAAAAAGCTAACCATCCTGTTCAGAACATGGCTGCTATTCCTGCGATGGCTTATGCGGCCGCTGTAACCAGCACGCTCAAGATTGGTTGCCGAGTGTTTTGCATCGATTACCACGATCCGGTGGTGTTGATTAAGTCAGCGATGACTATTGATAAGTTGTCGGATGGCCGCTTGGAGTTTGGTTTAGGCGCAGGCTGGATCAAAGAGGAATATGCAGCCTTAGGTCTGCAGTTTGATGAGCCAAGGGTTCGCATTGATCGGTTAGCCGATGTGATTGAAGGCGTTAAAGCCTTTCGCGGTGAAGAGATCATTCAACTGAAGAACGATACGTTGAATTGGTCCGACTTCACCGGTGAACCTAAGCCAGTGTCTAACGCACCCATTATGATTGGCGGCGGTAGCCCACGCATTTTGCGCTTGGCGGGCCGTGAGGCGGATATAGTCAGCTTAAACTTCAACAACCGTTCAGGCATGATTGGCCCCGACGGTGTACAGCTTTCGTCAGAAGCAGAAACGGCAAAGAAAGTGCGCTGGATCAAAGAGGGCGCAGGTGACCGCTTTGCCGACATTGAGCTTGAGATCGGCGCGTACTTTACCTTTGTCATGGACGATCCAAGCCCAGTGCTTGGTCAGTTCGCCGGTATGTTTGGTTTGAGTGAAGAAGAGATGCGCAACCATCCCCATGCCTTGTTTGGCAGTGTGGATGCCATTTGCGCTGAGCTGCAAAGACGGCGCGAACTGCATGGAATTTCTTATATCACGGTTCCTGGTGATGCGATGGATGCCTTTGCCCCGGTGGTTGCTCGCCTAACCGGCACCTAGTTCTGCCGATAGTCGTCGTTCAGACCTGGTTCGATGTGCGCTAGAGGGACCGGCTACTACGCCTCAAAGGTCGCAACGCGCCCTGTCGGTACCTGCGATCGTTTCCCTGATTTGTTTGACGAGCTGAAATCGGGGCCAGTCTTTCTGGTTCCCTAGTGCAACGATACCGACATCAGCAGCTGGGTAGATGGCCAACAGGCTCTCTAACCCTGCCTCACCGCCAGCATGGCGCCAGACCAATTCAGATCCCGAGTTGTTAATTTGCCAGCCATAACCTTGTTCGATACCCGTCCATGTTGTTTCGATTCTAACAACGGTCATTTCCTTCAAGGTTTCAAATCCCAGGAAATCCGCGCTACCCACACCTGCGTTCACCCTTAACACCGCCCGCACGAATTTTGCCAGATCTTGTGCATTGGTCTGAAGACCAGAACTTGGGAGAAATGCCATATCCCATGGGTGCCGTAACTGGCGGCCTCGTTTGTTGTATCCGTCTAAACGTTGTTCCATGGGTATTCGCGCGATATCAAAACTGCTGTTTTTCATGTTCAGCGGTAGCAGTAACCGACTCTCCAAAACATCCGAGTAGGGCTCGCCGGTCACCTTTTCAATTACACGCCCCAATAAATTGAAACCCGCATCGGCGTAGCGCCACTTGGTGCCAGGCATTTTGGCTTTCCGCTGTCTAGCGAGGGCGTTAATGTAAGCGTCGACCTTGTCACGAGTTTCTCTCCCATGAGCGCGCTGCCGATCGCGCAATCCCGACGTGTGCGTCAGCAGATGCTTCAGACGTATTTGGTGCTTGCCAAACTCGGGTATGAACTTGCCAACGCGGTCATTCAGAGAGAGATATCCTTCGTCGCGAAGCTGCATCACTACAACAGCCGTAAACAACTTGGACAGTGATGCGCTATGGAACCTTGGGAGCATCTCATCATCGGTAGTTGTGATGTTTACGCCTGATTCCTGTTCAAATCGACCGCTGTAGCAGAGGCCGGTTGCTGTCGTCACCGCGACCTCGATCGTAAGCGTATCGGACGTTGAGCCAATATCGCTAATCAGCGGAGATATTTCAGCCGCATTCGGTAGTGCTGCAGCATCACTGTTACCTAAGAGCAATACCAAGAGAACATTGGTGAGTATCGTTCGAATGTTCACTAACTCAATTCCTCATACCAATCTCTTTGACTACAATCTTTAGTTACCATTCTCTAGAGACTGTTACTACTTTGAAAACTTGAAAATTCTGTCGTTTGTATGACGACTTAGAGCACATGCGAGCTTCACAGCGCGGTCTCTTGCGCAACTGCTAGTCCCGCCGGTTTGAAGTAAATCACACTATACCCGCGATTTGCTTGATAGCCGACGCTTTCAAGCAACCTAGATGAGATTCCAAACAGCCAATAGCTGATGCGTAGCGGCTATGCTTTGCTCGCGATAACACCGATCAACCTGCTTTCGTTTGTCAATGGTTCGCCGTCGAGGCTGCCGACCATTTCGTCAATCGAAAAGCCTGCAGTCTGCAACTCTGCCACCAAGCTCTCGGGTGAATAGTGTTGTAACCAGTTGAAGATCTCCCACGATTCATGCGGCTCAACAATGAGATAGCGGTCGAGGGACACATTCTCGTTTGGATACAGAAAGATACGCTTGATCCCAATGTACTTTCCAGCGGCCCAAAAACCATTCATCAATCGATCTTCGATTTGCGTTAACTCTCTCTTTTTCGTAAGAGCGGCTTCGTTGGCAACGTCTAAGACGATTCGTCCGCCGGGATTAAGCATGTCACGCATACGGCGTAAAAGATTTAGTCGTTGATCAGGTGAAAGGGCACACAGATCAGTAAAAATTAAGGTCACCACATCAAAGCCAGTAGGCAAACTATTTTTTAGGTAGTCTGCATGAAGATACTGAATGGGTAGCTTTTTCTTCTGTAGCTCGCGATTAGCATATGACAAAGAGTGCTGAGAAAAGTCTATGCCGGTTACCTGTGATCCTATAGCCGCGAACCGCTCGGCGTACAGGCCTGGACCACAGCCCAGATCACAAATGCGCTTGCCGGATAGCGCCAATTTCGAATCCATCCAACGAACAGCCTGATCAATTGCACTAAAGCGATAAGATGCGCGTTCACCGTCTGGATCGAGATGATTTACCAACATCTGTTTTGCCAGGTGCGGACGAGTCCACAGGTCGGGAACAGTGTACTTAGAAAAAAGAGTTGGACGAGTGGAGATGTCTTTCAACAAGTCATACATAGCACAAAGCCTTGAGGTTCTAACCTACTAAAATATTTTTGAGTATAAGAGGTGCGTAGTCGGGTTAGCTCGTCGGGATTTTAGGTAAACGTAGTGTGCACATAAATGTGGGTATGCAAAATGCGAATCATAAGCCGCTCTAAACGGCCAGCTGCGGGCTAAAGCATCATCTCCATTACCGGCTCCGAGTCCTTTCCTAAGCCGCGACCTTGAAGGTCGCAATCAATCACTAGATGGAAAATCTCGCAGCGCGTCTTCTGGTGCGTAAGCGCTACCACGCCTATCGTTGCGTCATCCGCAGTGATCGCCAACGGATGCCAATCAACGTTTCCTGCGCGTACGTAAGATTTTGACAGAATCACTAGCGCTACGGGCTCGAAGTCTGCGACAAACTTTAGCTGATTAGGAGTCGTTCGCACCTGCAACGTTTTTCTCCAGTTCAGATTGCTGATTGGCACCAGCGCTAGATCATTAGGAAGCATCGTGTCGTCTGATTGGCTTTGATCACTAGCATACTATTGCAAAGTGGCCGCTCTGGGGGCAAAACTGCCCCATTGAGGTTAGAGTTTCAAAAGCGCTAGCTCAAAGGGGCTCAGGCGAGGGGATGGGGCTTGGATGGAGCGATACAGTGAGGCGGACCTAGCAAATTTGGCCCCAACCCCACTGGACCGCACCTTATAGACGAAAGGCCCATTTCTTGTCCCCAAAAGTTAGAATTTGATATAAAATGCAAAGTCGGCCGAGAACTCGCCGGTTCCCCCCAATTTCCATGGCTGGGTAAACCACGAGTTAGATGACGAATTGAATGATCGATCGAATGATCAACGAACCAACAAATTCAAGAACGAGCTGAGGCACGACCCGATGGATATACGATTTGACCCCCAAGACGAAGCATTTCGCGCGGAAGTAAAAGCGTTTCTAGATGAAAAGCTGACCCCCGACATGCGCGAAGCATCCAAAAAAACCACAACTGTGTTTGCCGACAAAGAGCTGGCCATGCGTTGGCAGGCGATATTGGTCGAAAAAGGTTGGGCGGTCCCAGCTTGGCCGGTAGAGCACGGTGGCATCCAGTGGACGCCAAACCAAAAATACATTTTCGGCGAAGAGCTGGCCAAAGCCCGTGCACCAGGTTTGATTCCGTTGGGTTTGCGCATGTTGGCACCCGTACTCTTTAAGTATGGAACGCCCGAGCAGAAGGAAAATTATCTCCCTAAGATACTGTCTGGTGAGCATTACTGGTGCCAGGGTTACTCAGAGCCCGGTAGCGGTTCAGATCTGTCGAGCTTAAAAACGGCAGCGGTTAAAGATGGCGATGACTACATTGTTAACGGCACCAAAATTTGGACCACCCACGCGCAGTTTGCCGACCATATTTTTTGCTTGGTGCGCACCGATGGCTCAGGCAAGCCGCAAGCGGGCATTACCTTTTTGCTGATCCCTATGGACACCAAAGGGATTACGGTAGAGCCCATTATCACCATCGCTGGAGACCACGAGGTTAACCAAGTGTTCTTTGACGATGTGCGGGTATCCCAAGAAAACCGTGTTGGTCCAGAGCACGAAGGTTGGACGGTTGCTAAGTACTTGCTCGAGTTTGAACGCGGTGGCGGTGGTAGCACCCCTGGCCTAAAAGTTGGGCTAGATGAGCTAAAAACTATTGCTCAACGTGAGCTGGATAACGGCACCAAGCTATGGGATGACGAGAACTTCCGTAACCAAGTGAGCGAGCTAGAAATTTTAACCTCAGCGCTTGAGTTCTCGGAGTTGGTTAATTTAGACAAGCTGTCTCGTGGTAAGTCACCGGGTCCCAGCTCGTCGTTGTCGAAAAACTCCTCGGTAGATTTGCAGCAGCGTATGGCAACGTTAAAGCTTGAGGCGATTCAACACTACGCGCTGCCACACGCCAACTTTATCTCGCTCAATGGTCACAACGAAGAGTGGCCGGGTGAAGAGTATGCAGAGACGGTAACGCCGCGCTATATCAACTCGCGGGCGGCGTCCATCTTTGGTGGCTCTGCTGAAGTGCAGAAGAACATCATCGCCAAAGCGGTGCTTGGCCTATAACACTAGGTCTACAAGAGCCTTCTAACTTGAGCGGCGCACCGGTTCCA
>CALHVX010000141.1 GCA_938036875.1 uncultured Pseudomonadales bacterium | reverse complement strand
GAAAGATCCCGGTGAATCACGCCAAAGCGATGCATGCGAGCGATGAACTCTGCGACTTGTTGTAGCCACATCGCTTTGCTGATGCCCTGGTAATCCATTGCGCCTTCGGCAAAGGCGGTGAACAGATTGCGGCAAGAAAAGGCACCCTCTACGTACTGGCAAATGTAGTAACTGTCGTGGGCATTGCTGCTTGGTTGCTCGAAGAACCCCAGCGGCTGAGGAGTATTGATGCCTAGCCGCAGTAACTCGGTGGCGTTGTTCCAGTGGCGCTTGCCTTTGCTGGGCAAGAATTTGTAGCTTAGCCGCTTTAACCCTTTTGCGCGATTGAGCTTCACGGTTTGCTCGCCAGCACTCCACCAGTCGGCTTTGATATTCCAAAGGCGGTTGCGCTTGTCTCGCAACACTTTGGTCTCTGGCAGTTGTTTCAGCAATCCAGGGACATGCTCGGGGGCCGGCGCCTCGGTAGGTGCTGGGTCTGCTAGCAAATAAGCGCCACGCCAGGCTGCTGATTGAAGTATGTGTGTGTTCCACTCTCGGCGTGGCCAGTGCACTACATTGCTTAGTGCTCGGGCGCCCATCCTTTGCATTTGAACGGTTGATCGAGGTTCTACCGCATGCTCCCAGCGCAGTACAAGCGGTTGCTCGGTAATGGACTGGGGTATGTGATCCACTGCTGCACCGGTTGGTGTTTGCAATTTGGCGTTAGCAAGTAGCTCGGTGCTATAGAGATCTTGCAGGGCAAATAGGTTTCGGTCCATGCACCAGACCACGTGCCAAGATCCTTGTGTCGGGCTGTCAAAGGTGTAGTGGTGTAGGCCTTCTATCTCGCTGTAGGCGGCAGTGCAGGTTGCCTGGCTTAGCATGCTCACGCAAAAACGAAGTGCATCATAGGCGGCAGTTTTTTGAAAATTGTTGACCTGGCCACGTACCGCTCGATAGTAGCTGACGTTATCTATTTTTGGATAGTTGTCGTCTCCACAGGCAACCAGACCATCACGCTGACAGATTAATGGGCCCCAATACACGCGGTCCAAAGAGCCGCTGGCGGCTGCAATGATGAGATAGCGCATTAGGTAATGTGCGTTTTTTTGCTCCGGCTCCACGTTCCAGCGAGAGAGCCGTTTGCGGGTCCAGCAGGTGTAAGTGCACCAGGTTTGGGTGATGCCCTGAGCTTTGCCAATCTCTACCAGTATGCGTGCCTTTTTTACCAGGTTGAGCTTTAAAAAGCCGGTGGCGTAGCGGCCGGCAACGCGATGGTCCTGTGCTTCTGGTTGCACAACACGCTCTACGAACAGGTTGTCGGTTTGAATGGCCGGCGAGGAGTGCTCGGTGTGCATGCCGCGTAAAAAGCCAACGTTGTAAATGGGTTCGAAGTCGGAGATGTTGGGGCCAGCCAGTGCAACTTGGGCTGCTTCAGGGAAGGTTGCAGCAACGGTTGCTGCAATCTTCCAGGTGGTTAGGTAACCCTGGGCATCGTGTCCAGACCAGCGTCCGCGGTTTGGGGTGTTGCCGATTTCTAAAGCGGCTAAGCGGTTCCCGTACTTGCCAAGGACCTGGTTAACAAAAGCCTCCCAGCGTGCTTGGGCTGGCCGCTCCAGATCCATACGTCTGGCGTCTTCCGGGCTTGGCAATAAATCCAGCAGTACGTCAAAACCTTCGTCCAAAACCCGTTGCAGCAACCGTTCTGCTGGTGCGTCAACGGAGTCGTAGCTAAAGCTTAAGCGGACCTGCTGTAGCCCTAAATCTCGTAGCGACTCGATGATGTAGTCATCGCATCTAGGGTCTTCGTTGGTGGCAATGTTGATGCCGAAAAATTCAGCAGGAATACGGGTGCCTGGAGCGATCTCATGGGAGAGCTTTAGCCAGCGTGGAAAGTCGCTCACGGCTTCGAGTACGCCAACCATGGCATGCCGCCAAACTGGCGTAGTTCGTAAAGAGTCACTCATGTCTGATGACAATACCATGACAACCTAGGGGCAGTGAAACGCAAACCCTGCTTATTGCTCGCATTGATACCGGGCCTAAGCGTTACTATGATGACCTAGCTTTCAGCATCGGAGTAGACCATGGCGATCAAGAACATTTTCGCTGAAACCAAGCGCTTGAGTGCAGGCATCGAGAATTTGTCCACAGATGAACTAGTAGCGGAGCAAGCGCAAAACCCAGAGCTGCTGCTGCTGGATATACGTGAGCTTCAGGAGCGTGTAGATCTTGGGACCATCCCTGGCTCCAAGCATGTGGCCCGGGGGATGCTTGAATTTTGGGCTGACCCTGCAAGCCCCTACTATCGAGATTTCTTCGCAGAAGATAAACGTATTGTGCTCTATTGTGCTGGGGGCGGGCGATCCGTTTTAGCCACTCTGGCGCTTACCGATATGGGATACAGCAATGTAGCGAACCTAACGGATGGGTTTCGCGGCTGGAAAGACAGTGAGCAGCCCATCGAGGCACTTGCCGCTACCAGCAAGTGGATTCGCCGCCCACAGTAGAGCCGCCTTCAGCTGCCCACGGGTCATATAACTCGACTAGGCAGAGACAAAAGGCTATGCCAGTATTCAGGTGGTTTCGCCTAGCAGGTCTATCCAACAGGTCATCTCACCGCTTACCTAAATAGGGGCTCAACATGCAGCAATCCAACGTTTTTGTACCGCCACTGCAACGTACGGCCGGACAGCCAGCCCCCATAGCGGCAAACGGCGGCCTGTCGTACATGTCGTTCGATCGTGAGGGCGATGCGGGTACCCACGCAGCCACCGAGGCAGCCCTGGCGCAGATTGCTACAGGTGAGGGGCAGGCGGTGATTGATACGCTGGACAATGCACCACCAGGACCGATCCAGACAAAATGGGGTTTAGGCTTTAGACGTTATGCGCAGTGTCTTGAGTACATTAAGGATACCCAAATGCGCGCGCCGGAAGGTGGTGTTGTACTACCCCTGCGATACACGGTGCATGAACAGCCCACCTACTCAATTGTGCCTTCCAATGCCCTCTGGCGGGATCCAGCGCGTAAGGCCGATGCGGCCGCGTTGCGCCAAGACGAGAAGGACAACGTACGCCGCTGTCTCTATTTTCCTCAAGTGCTGCGCGATGCGCGCCGAATTCAGGAGTACTACCCAGACTTAAAGCCAAGCAGCCCCGAGTGCATGGACAAGTTGGGTGTTGCTTTAACCACGCATCAGTCTGCATGCGCAAACTTTTATGATGCCGCTGAAGTTGAACGTATCTATTACCCAGAGATGGAAACGCTGCTGCTAGACTTTTTCCCTGGCTCAACGGACGCCCTAGTGTTTAATCACGACGTCTTTGACAAGGAGTATCAAGGAGATCGCAGGGAAGACCAGGCCAATAAAAACCCTGGGGTAAACGCAAACTATGCCAACTTGGTTCATAACGACCTGAACGATAACAGTGGCCGGGTACGTTGCCGAGAGCTGCTCACCCAAAATTTACGCAACTTTGGTCGCACCCAAAACTACTCACCTGCCCAAGCAGATGCCAAGATGTCGCGTCGATTTATGTCGATTAACCTCGCCAAGCCAATGCAGACCGTGGAGCAAAACCCTTTTGTGTTGTGCGCTTGGCCAAGCTTTTCGAAGCAGCCCTACATCACCAATTATCGGGTTTATGATGACCGGGTCGGTGAGACCACGGCCTTTACCTACAGCCCTGACCATGAGTGGTACTGGTTGCCTCAGCAGACGCCCACTGAGGTGTCTTTGCTGAAGTGTTATGACTCGATAACCGATGGGTCGGTATCGCGCTGGTCTTTTCATACCGCTTGTATTGATCACACGGCATCGCCTGATGCGCCCTGCCGCAAGAATGTAGTGGTACGGGCATACGTCTTTTTCTAATCCGCGTGCCCCAGATAGACGATGCTAGTTTATTGCGCGTTGCTGCAAGAAATCTAAGTTATTGAATTAGTTGAATTTATCTGGCGCCCTGCTTTGTTGTCTGGCGCCAAGACAAATTTTCTCGAAAAACGCTCTGCGCCCTGTAATAAATTCTAGTGGGCCTCGTATAACAGTTTGAATCATCGGGATTTGGCGTGGCGAGAAACAAAGCTTTCGAAGTTCTATACCGCGAATATTACGTCAGGGTGTTTGGGCTTTGTCGTCGCCTGCTGATTTCTCAAGAATTGGCAGAGGATGCTACCCAGGAAACCTTCATGCGCGCTTACAAGAGCTTTGGAAAATTCGACGCGGAGCAACCGTTTTGGCAGTGGATTGCCGCTATCGCCAACAACCATTGCATCGACAAGCTGCGTGCTAAGAATCGATCTGACCAGCTATTTGGTGACGAAGCAGGTGAGCTTGAAAATCTAGCCTCTGCTGATGTGCCGGTTGTGCAGCGGCTGATCGCTCGTGAAGACACCGATGCGCTGAACTTAGCCATGGCAACTTTGCCTGACAAGTACCGTGTCCCCTTGGTATTGGCCTATTTTAACCAGTTGAGCTACGACGACATTGCGGTGCAGCTAGACATTAGCCGCAACCACGTTGGAGTGCTGTTACTTCGAGCGAAGAAAATGGTTCGTGGGGTGCTAGTTGAAACGCACCCTCCAACAGATCCGGATCAAGATCAAACCAGCAGAAAAGGGGGCTCTGTATGAACCACCTAACCGACTTACAGCTATCTATGCATGCTGACGCTGCATTGCCTGAAGACGAAGTCCAGATGGTGGTGCAGCATCTAGAAAGCTGTGCTACCTGCCAAGCCAAGCTTGCAGAAGCATCAGCTGAGTTAAGCGTTTTAACCTTGGCTGTACAAAGCCAAACCCTTGAGACGCCGGCCGCCATACCGCCTTTTGTCTATCCAACCAGCATCTCTCGATTTGCCATGGTGAACATCGCTACGGGTTTGGTGATCTGGTTGGCTCAATTTTTATGGAAAACAATTTTTGGAGAGATGGTTATGAACGGTGTTGCTTGGTTGTCCTCCATCTACATCCCAGATTTATACGAAGTGGCAAGCGCCACGGCTCTAGTTTACTTGGAAGAAGGAACCGCTATGTTTGATGCCTACCTCGGTCTAATTGTGCTTTGTGTTTCGATACTGACCACCCTTTGGTTTTTAGCCGTCTACCGCAAGAGCCAGGCAGCTTTGAGTGTGGGATTGATGGTGGTTGTAGGTCTGTCGGTGGTTGCACCCAGCCCTGCCAATGCCATCGAGTTGCGCCGTGACCAAGAGGTGGTAACCGTTGCAGAAACGGAAACCATTAACGACACCTTGGTTGCTGCGTCAGAGACGATCTTGATCAGAGGCAATATCGTTGGTGATCTATTAGCCACTGGACGCCGTGTAGATATAGACGGATCTGTCTCGGGCAACGTGATGGCCTTTGCCGAATCCGTGACCATTCGAGGCTCTGTGGGTGGGCTTGTTATTGGCGCTGGCTCAACCTTTGAGCTAGAAGGCTCGAGTGTGGGGGGGAACCTGGTTGTGGCAGGTGAAAAGCTATCGGTTGATAGCCGGTCAGAGGTGGCTGGTAACCTGGTAATCGCGGGTAACAATGCGGCGATAGAAGGCCCGGTTGGTAAAGATTTGTACTCCTTCGCCGAGATTGTTGAGGTGAATAGTTCGGTTGGTCAAAATATGGAGGCCTTTGGCAACCGTGTCCGGTTGCTTGATGATGCACACGTTGTTGGCAACGCTCGGTTGCGCATTAAGAGTGAAGACCGCTTTCATCGTGCGGCAGGTGCCAAGGTAGATGGTGTGGTTGAATTTTTGGATGTGCCAAAGCGCTTCGAAGATGTGAACCCCTACACGACGGTTACCTTTTACCTTTGGCAGCTGGCGCGCTTGGTCAGTGCGTTGCTGGTTGGCCTGGCGTTGTTGTGGTTGGTCCCGGCATTCCGTACGGCTGCTGTTGGTGGGGGTGTTGAAGGCCTAAAAACCGCCGGCATCGGTTTGATTGCGGTCATCAGCCTACCCATAGTGGCAGCTGTCATTGCCTTCACCCTAGTAGGCATACCCTTTTCGTTTGTGACTTTGGTGGCTTGGGTCGTCTTTCTTTACTTAGCCAAAATTGTGATGGGGCTGTTTGTGGGGCGAACGCTTCTGGCCAATACCAAATACAAAGCTAGCGACGTTGCGATCCTTTTGGTTGGGATGATTGTGATCCTCATCGCCGTCAACCTCCCGGCCATTGGCGGGGTGGTGAGCTTTATCTTAACGGTGTTAGGCGTAGGCTTGATCGTGCAGCGACTGTTGGCTGGTTTGGCGGAACGTAACACCGAGGCGTCGTTAAGCTAGGATTGGATTCGATGTTAGCCTTAGGCTGACGAGCCAAAATGGACAGCGCCGTAGGCTAACGCAGCGGCGCTTTTTTTATGCATAGAAGGCAGGATGAAAAGCAAAGCGCCCGCTAGGTTTTGAGCCTGCTAAGAGTTTGAGCATAAAATATTCTGCGGGCTCGTTTGTGGGTGCGTTGTCTGGCGCGGCTTCAAAACCAAATCGTTGATAGTAGGTTGGGTTGCCGGTCAGGATGCATCCCAGTGCGCCATGCTTCACAATTTCTGCGATTCCGGCGGCGATAAGGCTTGCACCAATGCCGTCACCTTGACGTTCCGGAATAACGGATACCGGGCCCAGTGCAAACCAGGGTGCCGATGCGTCGGTGACTTCAGCTGGGGAAAAGGTAATTTGGCCTGCGAGTTGTCCCTCCTCGAAGGCGACTAGGGAAATGGTTAAGGCGCCGCGATCTCTTAGTCGGTCGACAACCTCTTGCTCGTCACCTGCTGCGTAGGGGCGGCCATGAAAAGCCTGCTGGGTTAATTTATGAATGCCGATGATATCTGCCGCTGTTTCAAAGCGGATATCAAGTTTTGGATGATTTGGTTCTTTGGTCATTAGTTGAGCACCTCAATAGGGGTGGCATAAAATTTCTAAGAAGGTCAGCTATCTGCCTGAATGGTTGGAGAAGGGTGCAATGCGCATTGATAGGCCCAAAGCGATTCGTAGCGCGCGTTTGCGAGCAAGTAGTTTGCCTGGTGTTTACGGCTTGTCTCAATGTACCAAATCATGGCGGTTACTGGATCTATCGGTCCCAATTCACTTAGCTTGCGGTTTGAGCTCGTTCGGCCTTTAAAGCGGCAGGTGGTCGGCAGAAGTTGATGGTTGTTGGTTAGGGTGACGAGGCGCCCTCCATCGGTGAACACTAGTAGGTTCTCCATCATCGCAAGCTTGGCATTATCAGCATAACCGCCGTAGGCAACGACGCTGGCCAGCAAGTTGGTACCGAGCAGTAGTAGGGAGGTGCTTCTTTTGATGAGGGATGAGCCCGCAAATCGATTTTTTTCTTTGAGTTGAGCCAAAGACCTTTTCTCTTTGTAGCCGAGCGTGAATGTTATGCCTGTATTGTTAGATTACAAGCATTCCGGGCCGAGCATTAGGGTGCGGTAGATAAGTACATTAATACATATATACATTAATACATATTTGTGGATAGAGGTTTGAATTATTCAATAAGTACATATATACATTAATACAGTTAATATAACGGCGGGCACTATGACCCAATCGTCGAGCCAATAATTGAGAGCGTTCCGTTTCGAACTCAACACTAGGCGCATAAGCGTTTAACAAGGCTTGCCTTGCAGGCCAAAATTGTTGTCTAGTGGGGAATGATAGAAGTTGCTTTGTTTCCCATACCGGATCTGGTTGCCTTTCCAGGCACTACTTTGCCGTTGCATGTTTTTGAACCGCGCTATCGACAGATGGTTCAAGACTGTGAGGTCAGCGGGCGCATGATTGCGGTTACCGATGTATTGAAGGCGATCCACCAGCCAAAGAAAACACAGACCCTGGAACAATCGCTTAGCTCGAACCAGACCACCTACAAACCTCGCGATGTGTTTTCAGCGGGGCAGTGTGAGGTAATCGAGACGCTGGCTGATGGTCGGATATTGATCAATATTCACATGAGCTCAAGGTTACGCATGCTAGATGAGGTGCAGTCGCTGCCTTATCGAATTGTATCTACTGAGGCGATTGAGGACGAGACAAGCACAAGTGACCCTGTTCAAGAAGCTGAGTTGCAAGCGACGATTCATGCTCGCGTGCTTGAGCTGATCGGCGCTCAAGATGAAGCACGGGCAGCAGAGCTGGGTTTGCCCGAGTGGATGGCGCTAACGCCGGCCGACTATAGCTTCAAGCTCTTCCAGGTGATGCGCTTTGATAGTGGGCTTATGCAGCAGGTGCTGGAGTCGCAAAGTGCGGGAGAGCGTTTAGCGATCATCTGGCGGTTACTCAGCAAGGTCGAGTAGCTAAGCTTGTTTTTGCCTGGCGTTTACCTTTCGGTAGCTACAGGTAAGGGTACATCTTCTACCGGCAAGCCGAGCTCAATCCAGCGGTTCATCCCACCCGCAACGGGGTAGACTTTAGAGATACCGTGCTTTTGTAAATAGAGGGCTACCCGAGCGCTCGATGCTTCGCTGGGTCACGTACACACCAGAGCGACATCCAGGTCTTGAGGAACCTCATTGCGTCGTCGTGGAATTTCAGTGATGGGGATTCGTAGCGCACCGGGGATGACCAAGGGTTGTAGCTCGTAGTCCAAGCGCTGGCGCAGGTCTATCACCGTTAGCACTTGACCTTGCTCGCGCCGCTCATGCAACTCTTCAGGGCTGAGCCGTCTTAAGCGATGCCCGCGGAAGAATAGAACCCATTGAAAGGCCTTGTAGATGAGGTAGAGGGTGACGAAGCCCATTAGCATAAGCCCAACGCCAGAACCAATATCACTTACCCCTTGGATAGCGGCAAGCAGTTGGGGTTGAAACAGATAACCACCAATGACGAAGGGCAATACGAACACTAAGGTGCCGATCAGATCAAGAAACAAAAAGCCGAGTAGGGGGGCGCCAACAAAGCCCGCTGAAGCCGGGGCCAATGTTTGTACGCCGGGTAGGTACTTGGCGATCACAATGGTTGTTGGACCAAATCGGCCAAAGGCATTACGGGTGGTGGTAACGCAGCTGTCGGGTTCAATGGACAGTTTGCACACATAAGAAATGGCTTTGGCGCCGCCGCGTTTGCCCAGCTGATACCAAAGCACATCGGCGAGCATTGCGGCGAGTGTGGCTGTGCCAACCACACCAACCAAATTTAGTTCCCCCGTGGCAACCAGCGCGCCCGCGGCGATCAACAGGGGTATCGATGGCAACGGCAAGGCCGCTTGATCCAAGAACACCCAGGCAAAAATGATGAGATAGCCGTGCTGAGCTAGAAATGCGCCGGCGTCTAAAAGAGCTGTTTCCAAAACCTATCCTCGGTTAAGGGCTAGATAGTAAGCCACCGGGTAGTGCATGCCTAGAGCTTGCGTTCACTTGCGAGCAATCGCCTTGGCTAGGGATTTTGTTTTGGCTGACTCAGGTGCGCTGAGCAGCGCAACAAGCGAGTCCATGAGGTTGTGAAAAAACAGCTCTCCTTGATCGCCGCGAAAGGCATTCTTCTGTCGCGCTTGATGATACATAGAGGCTGAGCAGAACCGCACAGCGGTTTCCATACGCCGTTGGTATGCTTTGGCGTCTAGATGTGGCAGCGCGGTTTTAAGCAGCAGGGATAGTTGATGCCCACTGGTACCACCTGCGCCATGTTGGGTGGCGACGGATAAGGCTGAGCTCTCCGCGAGCACTAACTCGTGTCCAAAGGCGCGTATATAGCGGCGGTACTCAACTTTGCTACGAGCTAAGTCATAGCTAGGTTGCACCATTAGCTCGCACAGCTGGCGAACACTAGGTTTGTTGGTTGTTTTGAGCAATTGAGCGAGCAGGCCCTCTCGATGCTGTATGGTTTCTTCCGAACGCTTGCTTTGTATCGCTTCAATGAGCCCGCTAAAGTTTTTAAAGTGGTATTGCAGAGCAGATTCGTTCTTTTGGCCAGCGGTGCTAACAATGTCGCGAATGGAGACGTTCTCGATACCGCGCTCAGCAATGAGCTTTTCCGCCGCTTGCATCAGCGCAGATTGGGTGGCTTCACTGCGTGAGCGGTGGCTATTGGTTTTGGCTTCTTGCTGCAATTTCATCCTCAACTCGCCAGATACGATCTTGGCCCCAACAGGCGAAAGCTTGTTCGGCGTTGCCGCCTGAAACCCTAAAGCTAGGAACTCCCCACAAATTTTCGCTGAGCAGGTCGCTCAAATTGTTGTCTAATATAACTTCCCAGTCGGTCTCTTGGGTAGCCTGTTCTAGCGCTTGCCAGTCTAACCCCGCATTGCTAACCACTTGGCGCAACCCTTTAGCCGTGGTGATATCTATCCCATCAAACCAGGCGCCAGCTAGATAGGCGGTAATGAACTCCATCGGTTTACCCAAAGCCTCGGCTCCGGGGAACAGGGCAAAAGCCTGTTTCACCGGTTCTCCAAACGGATCAACAATTTTCCCCAAAGGTGCCCCATGGGCGCGACCCTCGCGGCCGGAATCGGTAATAATGTAGCGCTGTTTGGCTCTAGGTGCTGGAATGCCTCGCATAAGCATTGGCATCACTGGTCGGACCTTAAGGGTCACTCCACTTCTTGCCATGAGATCGACCACACGCTGATGGCCGATGGCCGTGTACGGGCTGCGCAGCGAAGGAAAATACTCAACGAGCACGTCGCTAGCATTCAGTTGGTTGGTGCGAGTAGGCGTTGGCTCGGGCACACAGACCGATGTGCCTGAAGCAGCGTAGCCCTCCTGCTGAAGACGTGCTTCGAGTAATCGCAACCGGTCAATTCCCCAGAACCATTCGCCGTCGAAATAGAACATAGCACCTTGGTAGTGGCCGAGTTTTTGGCGTAGTGCATTACCCGCTTGTATCGCCCCAGTGCCAGCTGGAGACTTGGTTAGGTCATTGGTTGGTGGTTGCAACGGTTGTTGTAGCCATAGCGCTTCACCGATTTGTTGTGCGCAGCGGGCGAAATCTGGTTGGTCTAAGTGATGACTGAGCAGGTCGTTGGCTTGTTCAGTTTGCGTTGATTTTGGTGGTGCCGGGCGTGTTCCTGCTGGGCTTGGAAAGGTTGTGCCGTAGGCGGCTGCTACGTTGGCAACGTCTTGGCATGCCCACGCAATGAAGTGCGCTTGACTGCCTTGAAAGGCGGCCTCGGGCCCTGAGACTAGATGTGGCTGAAACTTAAGCGCGTACTGCTCGGCAAGCTGATCCAGTTTTTGCACGGCAAGATGGCTGTAGGGATCGTCTACTTGATGAAAGTAGTGCACCACCGGTGGCAGACCTTGTTTGATGCGCCGCTTGCGAGCTTTGGCGCAGATTTTTTGTTGGTAGCCAAGCGAGGATGCATGCCGCATCAAGGTTGAGCGAATACGAGTTTTTAGGTTCATGCTGCGTCCCGTTGGCTTTGGTTTGTTTGTCTACGCTGGATAACTATAAGTATTCCAATGCTAATGATAAACATTACACAAGCTTAGTATGACCGACCTTCACCAGTATTGCTCGATCAATTCTGTACGGTGGTATAGTTTGGGACTTAAATCGATGAATTATGTAGGAGCAGTTGCTCGGTATGGCGTACCCAGGAAGTCTTGCACAGCAGCAACCCACCAAGCCCGCCGTTGTCATTGCTGGGACCGACCAACAACTCGACTACCAAAGCCTTGATCAACGTTCTAACCAAATTGCTCAACTGCTTTGGCAACAAGGTTTGCGCCCTGGGGACCATGTTGCCATCTTCATGGAAAACAACCTCCGCTACTTCGAAATCATTTGGGGCGCGGTTCGGTCTGGACTGGTTATCACCCCAATAAATCGCTACTTCACTCCAGACGAGGCCGCCTATGTGGTCAATGATTCTGGTGCGCAAGCGTTGTTTGTCTCTAGCTACATGAGCGCCGTTGCGGTGCCGTTGGCACAATTGACACCTAACTGTCCCGGCAAATTTGTTGTCGATGGTGGCTGCACGGGTTACCAAGATCTTGATGCATTGCAATCCACTCTGCCGACCACCCCTTTAGCACAAGAACCGCGTGGCCAAGTTATGTTCTATAGCTCAGGAACCACTGGGCGCCCCAAAGGGATCTTGCGCAACGAACCAGCGGCCCCTATGGCCGATGGTATGTACATCAACGCACGGCTACGTGGCTATGGAATGGACGAACATGCCGTCTATCTGTCGCCTGCGCCCATTTACCACGCTGCACCCTTGGGTCACTGTATGGGCGTTCTAAGCTTGGGTGGCACGGTAGTTATGATGCCACGGTTTGATGTACTTCAAGCTTTAGGTTATATCGAGCACTATCGGATTACCCACAGCCAATGGGTGCCAACGATGTTTGTGCGCATGTTGAAACTGACAGAAGCCGAGCGTCTGCAGTTTGACCTGTCGAGCCACAAGCTTGCACTGCATGCTGCGGCGCCTTGTCCGGTAGAGGTGAAGCGCCAGATGATTGAATGGTGGGGACCAATACTGCTGGAATACTACGCCGGTTCAGAAGGCAATGGCACAACGGTGATCGATTCTAGCGAGTGGCTTGCCAAACCGGGTTCAGTGGGGAGGGCGCGAATTGGCAAGCTGCGTATCTGTGATGACGATGATCAAGAGTTGCCGCCCGGCAAAGAAGGGCTAGTCTATTTTGAACGTGACGTTGTCCCCTTCCAATATCACAACGACCCAACCAAAACGAAAAAAGCGCAGCACCCCAAGCACCCTAATTGGACAGCTTTGGGTGATGTTGGATACGTGGATACAGATGGGTATCTGTTTCTTACTGACCGCAAGAGTTTTATGATTATCTCGGGTGGCGTCAATATCTACCCCCAAGCGATTGAGAATGCGTTGGTGTTGCACCCGGCGGTTGCGGATGTGGCGGTGATTGGTGTTCCCCATGAAGACTTTGGTGAAGAGGTCAAAGCGGTGGTTGAGCTCATGCCGGAAGCGCTTGCGTCGGATGATTTAGCGCAGCAGCTAATTGACTTCACGCGAGATAAAGTTGCAGCTTACATGGTGCCGCGTAGCGTGGATTTTACCGATGCTTTGCCCAGGCTACCTACGGGTAAACTCTACAAAAATAAAGTGCGAGACGAGTATTGGCCTTCGCGTTAGTGGTTAACTGCTATAACCCCAACTAACAGCTACACTTCGAGTTAAAAAAACCGACTCGTAAACATCTAATAATAAAAATCTAACCATAAAGAAGGGATTACCAATGAAAACCAAAATCACAGAGCTGTTTGGTATAGAGCACCCCATTATCCAAGGCGGTATGCACTATGTAGGGCTAGCCGAGATGGCAGCGGCGGTTTCCAACGCCGGTGGGCTAGGCATCATTACCGGGTTAACACAAGGCACGCCAGAGAAGCTGACGGCTGAGATTAAGCGTTGCCAAGCGATGACCGACAAGCCGTTTGGGGTCAATCTAACCTTCTTGCCGTCGGTAACGCCTCCAGATTATCCAGGCTTGGTGGATGCGATTGTTGAAAGTGGCGTTAAGGTTGTGGAGACTGCGGGTAACAATCCAGCCAAGTGGTTGCCTCAGCTCAAAGACGCGAACATTAAGGTGATCCATAAGTGCACCTCGGTTCGCCATTCGTTGAAGGCTGAGCAGATCGGGTGTGATGCGGTATCCGTTGACGGATTTGAGTGTGGTGGTCACCCGGGTGAAGATGATGTGACCAACTTTGTGTTGCTACCCCGCGCTGCGGATGAGTTAAGTATTCCCTTTGTTGCCTCCGGTGGCCAAGCGGACGCACGTTCCCTAGTTGCCTCTTTAGCCATGGGCGCTGACGGCATTAATATGGGTACGCGTTTTATTGCGACCCAAGAAGCGCCGGTACACGAAAACGTAAAGCAGGCGTTGGTTGCTGCCAGCGAGCTGGACACCCGTTTGGTGATGCGTCCGCTGCGAAATACTGAGCGCGTGCTGGTCAATCCTGCTGTAGAGCGTTTGCTGGAGAAAGAAGCAGAGTTAGGTTCGAAGCTCAAATTCGAAGACATTGCTAACGAGGTGGCCGGTGTGTACCCCAAGGTCATGACAGAAGGTGCGATGGATTCCGGTGCTTGGTCTTGCGGTATGGTGGCGGGTTTAATCTACGATGTGCCAACGGTTGCACAGTTGATTGATCGCATCATGAGTGAAGCCGATGCCATTATTAAGCAACGACTAGCCGGTTTTGCAGCTTAGTTGCTGCCTGTCGACCGGCAGGTTACAGATAATGAGCAACAGGAGGTAAAGCATGGCAAAGTCTCAAGAGCTACGATCCCCAGGGATTTCATACCAAGAACTTTTGGATACCGATACGCATCAGGTGCCTGATGTGTTGCGCTTGGAGTCTCCAGCGCCGCGTGAGCTTACCGACGTATCCATCGACCGTTATATCTCCGCCGATTTTCATGAGCGCGAGATGGCCCACCTGTGGTCCAAAGTCTGGCAGTTTGCCTGCCGGGAGGAGCATATCCCCGAGGCGGGAGACTATGTGTTGTATGAAATTGGCCATCAGTCGTACATTGTTATTCGCACCACCGATGGCAGCATCAAGAGTTTTGTGAACGCTTGCTTGCACCGAGGTCGACAACTCAAGCAGTACGATGGTCGTTGCAGCGAGATACGTTGTCCTTTTCATGGCTTTGCCTGGGAAACCAACGGCACGCTCAAAGACATTCCGGCGCGCTGGGACTTTCCTCAAATTGTGGCTTCGGAGTTTTCGCTGCCCGAAGCGCAGGTGGGCGTGTGGGATGGTTTTGTCTTTATCAATCCAGATCCCCAGGCGGGTTCTTTAGATGAATTTCTCAGCACTATGCCAGAGCATTTTGACCGCTGGAAGCTGGGTGAGCGGTACGTTCAAGCTCATGTGTCGAAAGAGATCAGTGCTAATTGGAAGATTGCCCAAGAAGCATTCAGCGAAGCCTTTCATGTGAATGCCACGCACCCACAAACGCTCCCCTACCTAGGTGACACCAATAGCCAGGTTGATGTTTGGGACACCTTTTCGCGCGTCATTACCCCGGGTGGTACGCCAAGCCCTTTGCTGGAGTGGGAGCCCAGCGAGCCCGAAATACTGCGCTACATGTTAGATATTCGCGAGGATATGGATGCACCTTGGTCTGTTGAAGGCACCACGGCACGTCTGTCCGCGGCAGATTCAGCTCGCGAGCGCTGGCGTCCGGTGGTTGGTGGTTTGGTGGACGAATGGAGCGATGCTGAGTTCATCGACAACATTGACTACACCTTGTTTCCTAACTTCCATCCTTGGGGTGGCTTTAATCGCATTGTTTACCGTTTTCGACCAAACGGAAATGATCATCGCAGCTCCATTATGGAAGTGTTTTTATTGGCCCCATTCGAAGGTGAACGTCCGCCGCCAGCTAAAACGCTGCATTTAGGTGTTGATCAGTCTTGGACCGACGCCAGCGACTTAGGTTTGCTGGGCAAAGTGTTTGATCAAGATGTATTCAACATGGAGCGGGTGCAGATTGGGCTAGAGATGACGCGCAAACCTGGGGTAACTCTAGCCGGTTACCAAGAGGCCAAGGTTCGTTGGTTTAACGACATGTTAGATCGCTGGTTGGAGCAAGAATCATGAAAGGTATGTTGCATCCTTTTGATAAGGCGCTTTACGAGCAAGATGGCGCTGGCAATGTGCGTGTGACCACTGCTAAGGGTGAGTCGGGGTTGTTTAGCTCGGAAGGTCGTTGGCTTGAGGGTGAGTTGCGTGAATGCGATCCACATCTGTGCGGCTGGATCGGTGGGCCTCAAGTGGTTCATCACCGTATTGCGGTTGAAGACTAGCGCCAAGCTCGCCTTGCCTTCGTTCGCGGCCCTGTCACTCGCTTGCTTGCCCGGTGGCTTTGTGCTTCGATACTCTTTGCTAGAAAACGATAACAAGCACTAGAAATACGACGTCTGGTGCCCAATCGCTAAGGGGAGAGAGATGAGCAAACGGATAAACACAGTGGTTGCTGCGGGCTTGCTAGCCACCAGCATTGTCGCGCCGGCAGCCGTTGCCGAAGACGGGGCGCGCGCCATAGAAGAGATTGTGGTTACCGCACGCAAACGTGAAGAGAATATTCAAGATGTTGGCATTTCGGTCAGCGCCCTTGGACCGCAAGAGATAGAAGATAACTTTGCGCGAGATATGCGCGACCTAGTTTATGTCTCCCCGAACTTGGTGCTGGACGATACAGCTCAAGGGCCAGGAGGGGTTGCAGCAGCCTATATTCGCGGCATCGGTGTTTCTGAAGTTGAGAAAAACTTTGATCCTGCTGTGGGTGTAGTGGTTGATGGTATTTTCCTAGGTACCATGACAGGCGGTATCACTAAGGCCATCGACCTAGAGGGTGTCGAAGTTCTGCGAGGCCCTCAGGGTACTTTGTTTGGTCGTAACACCATTGGTGGTGTCATTAACCTACGCCGTTCAACACCCACTGGTGAGCTGGGCGGTAAGATTCGCGCCTCTGTAGGGAACTATGACACCACTCGCATTGATGGCTTGTTGAACTTTGGTGTTGGCGAAAGGCTCGCAGTAAAGCTGACCGGCAGCTATGACGACCAAGGCGAAGGTTACTACGACAACATCAATACTGGCCGGGACGAAGGCCGTATTGAGTACCAATCGGTTGGGGTGAATCTTCTATTTGATGCTACCGATACCTTAGAGCTTGAGTACACGGCGCAAATCGAGCGCACGGATCAAGACACGCCACCGTTGCTTAACGTTGGTCAGCCTGGCCAATTATTTTGTGATGCTTTTGGTTTTTGCTCACCAGATCTTAATACACCCATCTCCGGAGACCGCTACAAAACCGCACAAGATTTAGTGGGCCCTGATGATGCCAGCTTTGATGCGGACACCCACATATTAGAGGCGCGCTGGGATATCTCTGACTCGTTGCGCTTAGACTACATTTTTGGTTCCTGGGAAACCGAAGAGAAAGTGTTGACCGACTTCGATGCGGCGCCACCTTTGTTGTTCCACACGTCACGGCCGGCGGAGTACGAGCAAAAAACCCACGAGCTGCGATTAACCTTTGATGGTGATGGCAAGCTGCGCGGAACGGCAGGCATCTATTTTTGGGAATCGGAGTACGAGATTCGCTTACGTAGTTTTATTGGCTTTGCTGTCCCCAACACCGTGCTAGATTTACCGCAAACCTCTATGCAAGAAACCGAGTCTGTTGCGTTGTTTTTTGAAGGTGACTACGACCTAACAGATCAGCTGACGTTAACCCTTGGCGGTCGCTATACCAGGGATGAAAAAGACACCGCTCAAGCAGGTATTGTCACTGCAACCGCTGACGATGACTGGTCAGAATTCACCCCTAAGGTAGGCCTTCGCTATGCCATCAGTGATGATGCCATGGTGTACGGTTCCTATTCAGTGGGTTATCGATCGGGTGGCTTTAACGGACGGGTAGATAGCGTTGAAACCGCAACCACACCTTATGATCAAGAAACGGTGGACAACTTTGAAATCGGCTTTAAGTCTGAATGGCTCGACAACCGCTTGCGCATCAATGGTGCAATCTTTGTCATGGACTACGAAGATAAGCAGGAAGAGCTGCAGCTACCTTCTGCGACCAGCGGTACCGGTCAGGTGACATTGGTGACCAATGCCTCTACCGCAACCATGCAAGGGATTGAGCTAGATGTGCTTTACTACCCAACGGCAGCGTTAAGCCTAAGAGCAAACATCGGTTTCCTTGATGCGGAGTACGATGATTTTGAGTTTGTGACAGCGGCGGGTTTGCAGGACCTATCTAACCTAGAGATTCGTCGAGCACCGGATGTAACTGGTGCCGCTAGCGCAACTTACGAGTGGCAACTAGAAAATGGCCGCCTTTGGGCCATGCTCGGTTACCACTACATAGGTGAGCACGAGGTGGATTTTGCGAACAAACCCGAAGTTAGCAATGACACCCAGCACTTGGTCAACGCATCGGTCAACTTTGCGATCAACAAGTTCCAGGTCAGCATGTTTGGTCACAACCTAACCGAAGAAGACGGCTACGGCATAGGCTTTGATGTAGCCGGCTTGTGGACCTATGCCGCAACGCGCGCACCGCGAACCTACGGTTTAGAAGTTAGCTATAGCTTCGAAGACTAGATGTTTGTTCCAAGCCGCTGGATTATCCAGCGGCCCAGTCTAGGGCTGGGACTGCTCTAAGTCCCAGCCGTCCTCCGTTTCACCAACTAGTGATGCGATCTGCGTCAGCGTTTTGCGCCCGATGGCGGGTACTGTGCAACCCTCGCTGGGGTATCCCACCACCAATAGCAAGTAAGGCCGCTCCGTTGCTGGCCGATTGAATGCGTTGTTGAGAAATTTCATTGGGCTTGGCGTGTGGGTTAAGGTTGCAAGCCCAGCTTGGTGTAGTGCAGCGATCAGCATCCCACAGGCGATGCCAACAGACTCGTAAGTGTAGTAATTTTTTAGTTGGCTCCCGTCGCTGGCGTAGGAAAATTTTTGGCTGAAAATTCCTATCAGCACTGGCGCGTGCTCTAGAAAAGGTTTGCTTGCAGTGGTGCCGAGCGGCTCCAGGGCGTCTAGCCACTCTTGGGATGCCCGATCGTTATAGAAGGCTTGCTCTTCCCGCTCTGCCGCAGCTCGGATGTTTGCCTTCACTTGTGCATCGGTGGTGATCGCAAAATGCCAAGGTTGCCGGTTGGCTCCGCTAGGTGCGGTACCAGCGGCAAGTAAAGCTTGGTGAATAACTGATGCTGGCACGGGTTTAGTAGAAAAGTCTCTTACGCTACGCCGACGTTGCAAACTTTGGTAGAACAGACGCGATGTGTTGATCATGTGCTGCTCGGGTTGGTACTCGAAGTCCAGGGTTAAGTTGGGCAGGGTATTTGAGCCTTCTGTGTCTGTATCTTGGGTCACTTCAACACCTGTGGGTTGTGATAGCTTTTATGCGTATTCAACTGTTTGTGAGACTGTTTCGAGAGCGTACTGTTTTGGAAAAAGTGCGCAAAAGCGAGTGCCTTCACCCAATTCGCTTTCGACAAAAATAGCCCCGCTGTGGCTACGTACGATCCCCATGGCGGCTGACAAACCTAAGCCGCGCCCGTGGCTTTTGGAGGAATAGAATGGGTCGGCAATGCGATCCATTGTGTCTTTAGTCATCCCGCATCCGTTGTCGATGACCTCCAGCACCACAAAGTCTGTATCAAGGCTTTGGACGCTGTGTAGACACCTGCCCGGATCTTCATGGGTAGGGTTTAGGATGCGGGTTCGAATGGTGACCGTACCAGTGTTACCTTCGTAGGCTTCTGCTGCATTGATGGCGAGGTTCAACAATACCTGTTCCAGTTGCGATTCATCTCCTTCGATCAAACAGTTGTCTTCTAGCTGCAACGACAGAGCTAGTTGTTTGGGTAGCAGGGCAGTGCGAATGAGTTCGGAAGACTCTCTTACCAGTTGGCTAAGGTCGCAAGATGTCTTTATGGCAATTGCATCTCCTGAGTACATTAGTAGCTTTTTGGTCAACCGTGCCGCTCTGTCGGAAACCGTTTCTATAACTTGCAGTCGGTCGCGTGCTTTGTTGTCAAGCTTGGTATCCGCTGATAGCAATTCGGCGTTACCTCGAATTGCCATCAACAAGTTGTTGAAATCATGGGCGATGCCGCCAGCGAGCAAACCAATGCCTTCGAGCTTCTGGGATTGAAACATTTTACGTTCAACCCGCCGGCGCTCGTTTTCTTCTTGCACAAATTTTGAGATATCACGAATGAAATAGTTGCGCGCAATCTTGCGATTGTGGCGTGATAAAACGTAGTCAACACGAACCTGGATCCAGCAGTCCTCGTGATGCAAATGCTTAAAATTGGGTGTAGGTGCATCGATCTCAAGATTTTCCACAATCATTTTTAACTCGCTAGCGGACAAAGACCGATTGCTATCATTAAACGCCAAGCGTGGGCTTAACCAAGCATCGAAGTTTCCAATGGCAACTGACAAAGGTGAGCGTAGCGCCACCTCCGCCGCGTCGTTCCAATGTAGCAGCGTGCCATCTAAGTCGGTAATCACTACCCCGTTGGGTTGTTGGTTGATGATGGCTGACATGGCCACTGGATTCAGCGAAAACAAACCGACACGATAGATGCCGGCAAAAAATAGAACTCCGGTACCAGCGAAGGCCGCTGGGGTTGGATCAAACGGCATTGCTATAGCTGGCGTTAAGTAGGCGAGGTTACCGGCCACAGCAACGGCTGGCGCTAAGATCATGATTAAAATGCGTCGGCGTTGGGATATTGATTTTACCTTGATGCACAGGTTTGCGTAGATGAAGAAGGAGGCAGCGGCCCAAATGTAGCTACTGTAGGTGGTTAAGTGCCACACCCAATGATGCTCGTTGCGGGTGTTGGCGTTTAACGTGATAAATTGACCGTGGATCGGATTGGTCATCATCCCAAGCCATAGTGGTGCCATCACTAGCATTGGGAGATATATCCACTTGGTATGGGTCCAGGGTGTGGGGTGACCGCTCGCTTCAGTAAAGCGGTGAGCGAGTAGCAAGCAACTTGGCCCAACCAACATAACACCGCTGTAGGAGATGCTGGTCGCTAGCCAACGGGAATCGTAGTCAGTGCTGAAGTAAGTGGCGGTGTCCCCAATCGCAAATAGCAATACCGAAATTAGAGTCGCTGTGGTGCTTGGCCCTAGAGGGGTAGGCGGTGGTCTGACGATCACATAAAAAGTTAATCCGGCTATGATTGCAACAGCAACCAAGCTCGGTAGTACCCAGATATTCATCCTAAACCTCCGGCTGTGCCTAGCTGGTGAGCTGGTTGGGCTCCAACTACCCCCGGCGAACGGACTATACCTGTTTAACCCCAATTTTTCTGGCTTCAGACCGCCCAAGGTGGTGGCACGGGATTCTGGTTCGGTGGTGGCCCAGGGTCTATAATTCGCTACCTAATTAACTATCCAGTGGTTATTGCCGTGTCAGAAATTAGCTCGCTATCCAGTACCAAACCTTCCCTTGGCGCCTTGGTGAAGGCCGATGCCAGTTACCCGCCAACCTTTGCCTCGCTGGCGGATGAGCGCATCGACCGCAAGCAAAAACTCGCCGCTACCTTTCGGCTGTTCGGCAAATTTGGCTTTGACGAGGGTGTAGCCGGCCATGTCACGGTGAGAGACCCGGAGCAGACGGACTGCTTTTGGGTGAACCCATTTGGTGTTTCCTTTAAGCAGATCAGGGTGTCTGATTTGCTGTTGGTTAATCATGGCGGTGAGATCGTTGAAGGGGTTGGGTTACTGAACGATGCAGCCTTTGCCATCCATTCGCAGATTCACAAAAACTTGCCGCACGTAACGGCTGCCGCCCATACCCATTCATTGAATGGTAAAGCTTGGTCATCTTTAGGGCGTCTGCTTGATCCGTTGACACAAGACGCCTGTGCCTTTTATGACGATCATGTGCTGTTTGATGATTTCACTGGGGTTGTTTTGGATACCTCAGAAGGCGAGCGTATCGCTAGCGCGCTAGGCACCAAAAAGGCGGCTATCTTGCAAAACCACGGTTTGCTTACAACCGGTGCCACGGTCGAAGAAGCCGCATGGTGGTTTATTACGATGGAGCGTACTTGCCAAGCGCAGCTCATTGCAGAAGCAGCAGGGAAGCCTGTGCAGATTCGTCCCGATGTTGCGGCTAAAACCCATGGGCAGGTTGGCGCAAAGGTTTCTGGCTGGTTTAGCTTCAAGCCGCTGTTTGCCACTATTGTTGCAGAGCAGCCAGACCTGTTGGATTAGAGCCACGATTAAGAGTGATTAAGCAAAACGAAGAAGCAAGCTGAATAGGCAATAGGAAAAACTATGGCTCTAGGTTTCACCGAGGACCAACGCGCCTTTCGCGATGTGGTTGCCCGATTTTTAGCCGATAAATCCACACCAACCGCTGTGCGCGAGCTTATGGTCACCAGCACCGGTTACGATGCTGCGGTCTGGAAGCAACTCAGTGGAGAAGTGGGGTTGCTGGGTACGCATCTACCCGAAGCCTTTGGCGGGTTCGGCTTCGGGCCGGTTGAGATGGGCATCATTGCAGAAGAGATGGGTCGATATTTGTATTGCGGCCCATTTTTTGCCTCAGCGGTGATGGCAGGTTACGCGGTGTTGGGTGCGGGTAGTGAGGTTGATAAACTACGCTTACTCCCTGGAATTGCAGACGGTTCAACCATTGCAACTTTGGTGTTGGATAACCTCAACTCGCCGGATCAAGTGGGTCAGCAGCTAGGGGCTACCTCGGCGGCTGATGGCTATCAGCTCAGTGGCGTTGCTAGCATGGTGGTTGACGCACAGGTTGCTAACCTCATGATTGTGGCGGCGAACACCCCACAAGGAATATCTCTGTTCGAAGTGGATCCGCAAGCTCAGGGTGTTGCGGTTGAGGCGCTGGAGGTGTTGGATCCTACTCGCAAACTATGCTCGGTTGGTTTCACTCAAACACCGGCTCAACTTTTAGGGGAGGTTGGGCAAGCCAACTTAGATCCGCTTTGGGGCCTCATGAGTACCATGCTGGCACATGAGATGATCGGCGGCGCTCAGGCACTGTTTGCCAGTACCTTAGATTACTTGAAGCTGCGTGTTCAGTTTGGCCGGGCGATTGGCTCTTTTCAGTCTCTCAAGCATCGCGCAGCGGACTTGTTGTTGGAGCTCGAGCTTGCAAAGGCCGCCACCCATGAAGCTGCTCGAGTTTTAGCTACCGGTGAAGGCGATCTGTATGCGCCAAACATGGCCAAAGCTATGGCAAGCGATGCGTACATCAACATTGCAAAGCAAGCGATACAGCTGCGCGGTGGCATTGGTTTTACCTGGGAAGAAGACACCCACCTTTGGTTTAAACGCGCAAAAAGCTCAGAAGTCTTTTTGGGTACATCCAACTGGCATCGAGAGCGCATGATGCAGCAGATTGAGGAAACCGCCGATGTCTAACGCCGTTGAGGGGGCTGGAAGCCAAGGTCCGGGACCGAGCAAAGAGCAGATTCAAACCGAGGTAGGGCAATGGCTGGATGAACATTGGTCGGTAGACCTTTCGTTATCCGCTTGGCGAACCTTGCTGGTGGATGGCGGTTGGGCTGCTCCTGCTTGGCCGACCGAGTTTTTCGGTCGAGCTTTTTCGGAAGAACAAGCGGCTGCGGTTAGCGAGGTGTTTGTGGCTCGTGGGGTGGTTGGTGTGGCTCAAGCGGGCCCTGGCCGTTTGGCATCACATACCATATTGGGTCACGGCAACAGCGACCAGAAGCAGCGCTATCTGCGTTCGATTCTGACCGGTGAGCATGCGTGGACCCAGCTGTTTAGCGAGCCTGGAAGCGGTTCTGACTTGGCCGGTTTAACCACGAAAGCCGAGCGATCCGGAGATGTTTGGAAGGTTAACGGGCAAAAAGTGTGGAATACCAGTGCACACCATGCGGATTACGGTTTGCTGTTGGCCCGTACAGACTGGGACCTACCGAAACACCAGGGGCTTAGCTACTTTCTCATCGACATGCGGCAACCTGGTGTTGAAGTTAGGCCATTAAAGCAGATGAACGGTCATGCTTCGTTCAACGAAGTGTTCATCACGGATGCGGAGATACTACCCATCGATTTGCTGGGGAGTGAAGGTGAAGGCTGGCGTATTGCCGCAACCACCTTATCCATTGAGCGGCAGGGCTTTGCCGGAGATCGTTCCGGCGGGCGAGCGCGAACCTTGGTTGGTCCAATTTATGATGAGTACCGTGATGAGTTGGCAATTGCGTTGGAGCCCTACACTTGGTACCCGCAGCGTGCGGGCCGAGTAGATTTAGCTTTGCCTCGCGCTAGGCAAACGGGCGCCATCAAAGATGCGCAAGTGCGCCAAGAACTGGCGAAGCTGCTGTGTATGCAAAAAGGTGCTGACATTGCTGCTGCAACCGCTGCGGCGGCCAAGCGATCGGGTAACAACGAGGTGGTACCAGCGGGTTCCATCGGCAAGCTGGCCGCTAGCGTTATTGCTAGGCAAGCATCCCACGTACATACCTTAGCTTCTGGTGCGGATGCCATGTTGGCTGGTCCGGCCTCGGCGCTAGAAGGCATTATTGCTGAGGTTTTGGTTTCGGTTCCAGCGATCTCTATTGCGGGCGGTACCGATGAGATACAGAAGAACATTATTTCTGAACGGGTGCTGGAGCTCCCGAAAGAACCACGCTTTGATACCGGCCCGTTTCGAGATGTGCCGCGTAACCTTGCAGACACTTAGGCTGCGTTGGACCGAAACACGGCTCTGTTTCATCACACAAATGAGTAACTCATGACCACAATCACCAATCGAGAAATCCATCTAGCGCAAGCACCGACGGGCATGCCAGAACCGGCCCATTTTTCCATGGTTGAAACGCAGATCACCCCGCCAGCGGACCAGATTCTCGTTAAAAATCTCTATATGTCCGTTGACCCGGCGATGCGTCCGGCGCTGTCGAATGGCCAAACCAAAGTCGGTGCGGTGATGCAAGGCGGTGCCATTGGGCGGGTTGAGCAAAGTGCAAACCCTGACTTTCCTGAAGGCAGCTATGTCATACATCGCTGTGGATTTCGTGAGTTTCACGTAACCGACGGTCGTGATCTACGGCTAGTGAAAACTGAAGGCGAGTCGCTGACTACCCATTTGCACGTTTTAGGCGGCACCGGCTTAACCGCTTATGGCGGTTTGTTGGTAACCGGTGAGCTTAAGGATAACGAGAACGTTTTTGTTTCGGCGGCAGCAGGGGCTGTGGGTAGTGTGGTTTGTCAGATCGCAAAGATCAAAGGGTGCCGGGTAGCGGCCAGTTGTGGCTCGGACGAAAAAGTTGCCTATCTACAAGATCAGCTTGGGGTGGACTACGCGTTTAACTACAAAACCCAGAGCATTAGTAAATCCCTGCGTGCAGGTCTCCCGGAAGGGATAGACGTGTATTTTGAAAACGTTGGCGGCGCGCATCTAGATGCAGCTTGTGGACAAATGCGGCCATTAGGGCGCATACCAGTGTGCGGCATGATTTCGGCATACAACAACAAAGGCGCTCGGTCAGAAGGGGTCACCACCCTGTCTAACATGATCTATAACCGGGTCACCATGAAAGGCTTTGTGGTTTACGAGTTTGATCACTTGCGGGAGCAGTTTCTCAGCGATATGCGGAGCTGGATTGCGGATGGGCGCATGCAGTATAGCGAAACCATCATGGACGGTATTGAGCAAGCGCCGGCTGCTTTGATTGGTTTGCTGCAGGGCCAGAACACCGGAAAAATGCTGGTTAAACTGGCCGACGATGCTTAAGCATTAGCTGCATCGGCTGTCTTCTTGAGGCCTATTTATCCACCGCGGTGGTCATCATAAGAAAGCCGGTGAATGCTGCGTTATTGGGTGATAGTGACGGCGCTACCTTAGTTTTCATTAAGCTGATGGCTTCGCGATAGCTTTCGTAAAACTCCCAGCTGGGCCTTGGCTTGTAGATTAGATGGGATAACTCGAACTGCTTGATGACGTTTTTTGTTGTTGTTGGTTTAACAAACACTTCGGTGGTGGGCTTAAAGTAGAGCGGGCAAATGGTCATCAGGCTCCATTTGGCGAGCTTACCTTCGGTTAGCACATCTAAAATATCGTTGAACCCTTTGTCCTGCTTGCCGTGTAACAATCGTTTGAAGCCTGCGGCCAAAAATTCTCGATCGTCTCGGTTCATGCCATTCACATAGTCACGAAACTTAGGTTTCTCAAACATGGATACCATGGAAGAGCGCGAGACTATCTTAACGATGTCGTCGAGCACGGCCCCCTGATTGACAAACGCCTTCTTGGCCAGGGCACCCGCTGCAAACTCGCTAAGCTTGTCGACGTTGTGCTTTTTACCAATCTTGACCATTTCTTCGCTGGCAAAACCGCCGGGATAACGATGCAAGAACAGAGACTCCGCTTCGCGTAGCTTTTTTAAATTCATTCTGGCTTGCCCATGAGTTCTAGCAGTGCCACCACAGTAGACTCCACGCCGCGCCGTACGGCGGGTTCTGGCGATATCTTGAAGAGTGGGGAATGATGGCTGGGAATCGGCGGCCCTCCGGCTTGTGCCCATTCAAACGCCGCTTTTGGAGTGCCGCCAATGGCCCAATAGACGCTTGGAATATCTGGATTTTCGGTGAAGAAAGGAAAGTCCTCCGCACCCATGCCGCTGGAGGTGATGCTGGTCAAATGATCAGCTCCGATCTTGTTGGTCCAAGCTTGTCTTAGGCGCTGGGTTAGCTCGCTATGGTTGATGGTTGGCGGCACGCTTTCGTTAGAGATAATGACCTCGGGCAACTTGTCTTCCGGTAATCCGGCAACACGTCCCATGTTTTCGGCAATGCGCGTGATGCCGTCGAGTAAAATCGTTCGAGTTTTTTTGTTGGTATTGCGAACCGTTAGCTGTAGACGGGCGTTGTCGGAGATGATGTTGTGTTTGCTGCCTGCATGAAACGAGCCCACCGTTACCACGCCGGGTTCGCGTGGTGATAGTTCGCGTGCTACTAAGGTCTGCAACGCCAATACAATTTGGCTGCCGAGCACCACGGGGTCTTTGCCCGCATGGGGGCTGGCACCGTGTGCGCCAACCCCATGGATAATGATGTCAACCGTGTCTGCCCCAGCATAGGGGCTACCATTTACCGCATTAATTTTTCCGGCTTCTAACTCTGAAGAAACGTGGAAGGCTAAAGCGAAATCCGGTTCGCCGAAGCGTTGCCACAAACCATCTTCGCGCATCGCGCGTGCTCCGAGCACCCGCTCTTCAGCGGGTTGCACAATAAGCATTAGGGTGCCTGACCAGAGTTTTTTGTTGTCCGCCATGTATCGTGCGGTGCCAACCAAGCTGGTAATGTGGACGTCGTGACCACAAGCATGCATCACGGGTACTTCGTTTCCTGTGATGGGGTCAGTTTGCATCGCTTGAGATGCGTTTTCTAAACCAGATTTTTCTTTTACCGGCAGTCCATCCATATCCGCACGCATCATCACGCGTGGACCTTTGCCATTCTTCATGATGGCAACTACACCGGTGCCACCCACATTTTTGGTGATCTTAAAGCCTGCAGTGCTTAGCTCTTCGGCCATGCGCTCCGCAGTTTTGTGTTCCACCAAGGATAGCTCGGGATTGCGATGAAAATGATCCCACAACGGACCCAGATGGGATTTGTAGTCTGCGGCAACGCTTTCTTCAAGTGTTGCTGCTTGAGCATAGGTTGCAACGGTGAAGCTAAAGCAAGCGATGCATAGCAAGGTTGCAAGATGGCTTAGGCTTGGTCGGTAAGCGGACATAGATCCTCTGTATCTGTGCACTGGAGGTGTGCAATCTAACGCAACAGGCCTGACTTGAGCTAGTACCAATCGAAGCGCTAGTGCTGGCGCTGCCCGTAGCTTGATTTGGCAAGAGGCTGTTAGCATCTGCTGCTGACATGGTTTAATTAGGTATTTACCCGTAGACGTCAAGGGGACAACCGTGAGCGATCTTCAAGACTTTCGTGCTAATACTCGTGCTTGGTTGGCGGAGAATTGCCCCGCTAGCATGCGCACCAAAATGGTGGCGCATGAGCAGATCGGTGGCGGACAAAAACGGCGTAGTAGCAACCCGGATGCTTACCTTTGGTTGGAGCGAATGGCGGCTAAAGGTTGGACAGTACCCACCTGGCCTGTGGAGTACGGTGGTGCAGGGTTGGACCAAGCCCATTTCTTGGTGCTACTGGAAGAGTTGCAAGCCATCAAAGCTCGGCCGCCGCTCGCCGGTATGGGGGTTTGGTTGATTGGGCCTACCTTGCTTGAGTATGGCACCCCAGACCAAAAAACTAGGCACCTACCTAAGATAGCTCGAGGCGAGGTGGCTTGGTGTCAAGGCTACAGCGAGCCCGGTGCAGGCTCCGATTTGGCCAGCCTGCAAACCAAGGCGGTGGACGGGGGGGATCATTACCTGGTGAATGGCTCCAAAATATGGACCTCAGGTGCAGGGTACGCGGATTGGATATTTTGTTTGGTACGCACCGATAGCAACGCTCCTAAGCATCAAGGCATTAGCTTTTTGCTGTTTTCCATGGATGATCCAGGTGTGACCACAAGCCCCATCGAGATGATCAATGGGGAGTCACCGTTTTATCAAACCTTCTTTGACAATGTGAAGGTGCCTAAAGCCGATCTTGTCGGCAAAGAAAATCAAGGGTGGACGGTTGCTAAGCGTTTGTTGCAACACGAACGGTCTGGGCTTGCCGCGCTTGCCAGTGCGGATACTGCTGGCCCGTTGGAGCGAATTAAACCATCCGTTAGCCTAGCTGAGCTGGCGCAACAATACGCTGCCCCTGCACCAATTGATGCCAGTCTCCGTGAGGATATAGTGGCCAGCGAAATGCAAAAGCGCGCCTTCTTCTTGACCCAGCAGCGCGCTATTGAGGAGTCTGCAGCCCAGACCCCGGGTGCTGCAACTTCGATATTTAACTACGTTGAAGCCGAGTACGTGAAGTCCCAGCTAGAGTTGCAGTTGAGGGTTCGCGGTACTCAAGGCATTGGTTGGGAAGGGGATGCTTTTAATGAAGAAGAGTTGCGTATGGGCCGCTTATGGCTGGAGGCCAAGTCAATCTCCATTGCTGGTGGATCCAACGAAGTACAACTCAACATCATTGCCAAGCGCGTGTTAGGTTTGCCGGACTAGCGTGGTTGTCTCAGCATTGTCTGGCGTTTCTACCAGTGCGCTGGCAGCGCGGTTACACCACGCAGGGTGACCGTTGGTTTCCAGTCCGGAGTATCAGGGTTATCCAGGGTCAAATTGGGTAGCCGCTCAAACAGCACACTTAGGGTTTCCGCGGTTTCGATGCGTGCGAGCTGCGCGCCTAAGCACAGGTGCACACCGCCGCCGAAGCTAAGAGGTTTGTTGCGCTCGCGGGTTATGTCGAGCTGCTCTGGCTGTTCGTAGGCGTCGGGGTCTCGATTGGCTGCTCCGAGTAACGTGATAACAGCGCGCCCCTTGGGTAGCTGAATCCCAGCAATTTCTGTGTCTTCCAAGGCATGTCGACCACTAAGTTGCACCGAGCTGTCGTAACGCAAAAACTCTTCAACAGCACTTGGCATTAAATCTGGGTTGGCGCGTAGCGACGCTAATTGTTCGGGATTGCGATATAACGCAATCAAAGCATTGCCGAGTAGATTTACTGTGGTTTCGTGACCTGCGGCAAACAGCAGTCCAATATTTGCCGTCAGCTCGTCTTGCGAAAGCTTGCCGTGCTCGGATTCAGATTGGACCAGTGCTGTGGTTAGATCATCTTGTGGGGCGGCTCGCCGAGCATCACACAGGGCGGTAAAAAACGCTTTGCTCTCAAGCGAGCTTTTGTTTGCGGTTATCAGCTCTTCTTCAGACATTGGGGTTGGATCAACCAAGCGACCGGATATTCGTGTGCCTTGAATAAATTGTGCTTGCTCGGACTTGGGGATGCCTAGCATTTCGCAGATCACGATCACTGGCAGCGGGTGAGTTAGCAGGGTTTTTAGATCACCTGCGCCTGCGTCAATAAAGCCATCGATTAGGCTGTTAACGGTCGCGCGTATGCGCTTGCGCATCGCCTCGACGCGTTTGGCGTCGAAAGCGCGCACCACCAAGCTGCGTAGACGCGTATGGTCAGGTGGGTTCATCAGCAACATAGTGCGGGTTAAGTTGGCGATCGCTGGGTTGCTGAGCCGCTGCGCTTTTTCCGCTTCGGATAGCCCAACAAAGTTGTCGTGCCCCATTTTCTTGTTGCGCAGCAAGGCTTGGATGTCTGCATAGCGGCTGAGCACTACCAAGTTGGCATCCGGCAGCTCCAGGACAGGCATGGATTCACGCAGCTGGCGATACATGGGGTAGGGATCAGCGATGGATTCCGGCGTGAACAGTTTGTCGATGCTGAGCTCGGCCATCTTGTTGCCTCGTTAATAGCTGGCTGGTGCGATAGAATAGAGCAGGAGAAGAGCTTGGTCTAATCGGGGTTGGCAAGGCGCGGTTGGCCAGTTGTCGACTGATGACGGTTCGAATTGTTTAGAGACTTAATAGGGGAGAACTCGCGATGAAAGCGGTAAAAATATTATTCTTTTTAGCGTTAGCCTACGTTGGTGTGGTGGTAGCTTTTGAATCTTTGTTGGGTTACTTCCAACCAGCCAATGCCAGCACCATGGTCATCGCTACCACCGGGAGCGACGGGGTACCTAGCGAGCGAGTTTTGGCTCAGGCAAAGCACGACGATAAGCTCTATGCCGCTGCTAATCACTGGCCGAGAGCTTGGTACCGTGAGGCGCTGGCCAACCCGGCGGTGCAAGTGACCATCGATGGGGTAACCGGCAACTACCGGGCGGTACCGATTGACGGTGCAGAGCACGATGCGGTAAATGCTAGTCGTCCGTTGGGCATAGGTTTTCGCATCTTGACCGGTTTCCCGCCTCGTTACTTTGTTCGACTCGATCCTGCTTAAACTTTTAGAAAAGCAATATTTCCCTGCCTTTGTGTTTGTGCTATTCCTATAGGTTCAATCTGGAGCGGAAGGGATAGCATGAGCAAAAACAAAGGCAACAACTCAGGTAACAACTCAGGAAACAACGAGTACGCAGAAGACTACGAGGATGTTACCCAATACCCTTTAGATGTTGGCCGAGAGTTTGAGTTGCGTGATAAGCAGCGTGAATGCACTTTTATGTGGACCAACAAGCAGGGCGAGCCCATTGGCGTGATCATGAGCTACTTAGACACCCAAGATGGGCGACTTTGGTTAACAGGGTCTGAGCAGCGACATCGATTCCCGGCGATCAAGCGGGACCCGCGTACTTGTGTTTGCATTAGCAGCGCTGGCACCGATATGGGACCCGGTAAGACGGTGACCTATAAGGGCATCTCGGTGGTCCATGATAAAGACAATCGCGATATCAAAGATTGGTTCTACCCAGAGTTTTCGAAAAAACTCCGCGGTGCGGAAGGTCAAGCACGTGTCCAACAGTTTGTGGATTTTCTGGATTCGCCAAGGCGAGTTGTTGTTGAGTTCATCCCCACCAAAAAAATTGTCTATGACGGAGAGAAGATGGCGGCTGCCACGCCAGCTATTGGCAGCGGCAAGTAAGGTCCAATTGGCGTAACTGCCCAGGGGTCCATACAATGCTGGGTCAGATCGACACAACCGCAATAGGAGTACACCATGTCACAACATGATGAGAGCTTAGGCCCCGAAGGCTATAACGCAGATGCCGTAGAAGCCTGGATTCGGGAGAATGTTCCAGCACTCACGCCACCGTTGCGGTGGACCCGTTTGCAGGGTGGTCACTCCAATCTGACCTACCAGCTAGATGATGCGAATGGCCGTCAGGCGGTCATTCGGCGGCCTCCACAAGGTGACCTGCTACCTAAAGCCCACGACATGGGCCGAGAGTGGTCGTTGATCTCGTGCTTGGGTCCAACCCCAGTGCCCGTACCTGAAGCCATGGGGTTTTGTGAATCCCCAGACGTCACCGGCGCTTGGTTTTACATCATGGGTTTAATCAACGGTAATCCGTTGTACACCGCAGAGGACACTGAAACCTTGGTTCCCCAAGGTCAGCGGCGCAAGCTTGGTATCTCTTTTATCGACACCTTGGCTAAGCTGCATGACGTTGACCCGGATGCGGTTGGGTTAGGTGAGCTTGGTAAGAAAGAAAACTATGTAGGTCGGCAACTGAAAACTTGGTACCGGTCTTGGAACGCCTCCATTGAGGGCGCGAAGTACGATGATCCGCGCGCCCATGAGCTGCAGCGTTTTTTCTTGGAGAACACCCCAGATCAGGGACCTGCACGGGTTGTGCATGGCGACTACGGTTTGCACAACTGCTTGGTTGGGCCTGATTGCACCATTGCGGCTGTTGTGGATTGGGAGATTTCGACCTTGGGTGACCCGTTGGCAGACCTAGCCTACGCGCTCAACCCTTTTCCTGATCCCACGGATGCTGAGCCGGTGTTACCAGAGTCGGCGACAGCGCCAACGGGGTTCCCCACGCGCACAGAGCTTGCAGATCACTACGCCAAAGTGAGTGGTCGAGATTTATCGCAGCTGGATTTTTACATCGGTTTTAATCGCTGGAAAACGGCAGCAATATTGCACGGTGTTTACGCGCGTTACTGTGAGGGCAAGAAAAGCTCTGAGGACGTGGACCTAGATGAAATGCGTGAGCGTATCACCCGATCCTTGGAGCTGGCGGGTGAGGCGGTGAATCGTCTCACCCGCTAGCCTAAAGCGAAGATGGGCCATTAAATGCCGTTCGGGTCTAGCGTTTGATAACGCTACTTGACGGCCAAAATTCGCTCAATGCCAGCGGCCCTTCATTGAAAGATAAATTGCCTTAATTTTCGTGCCAATCTGGCCTCACTCGGGGCCAGGTCACAGCAACATTTCTCGTCCCATGTTCAGCTAGAGATCTCGATATAAACCACATTGGAGGTGGGTCTTGTTCGTGATGGATTCTGTAGAGGTAACCAATGGCTGAGATTACAAACATAGGTCAAGTTCGCAAACGTAGGAAGAAGATAGACAGTGCTGCTCGTGAAGATAAGCTGTTGGCAGCCCTAGATGATCTAGTCCACGCTTTTTGGGATGAGGGTATTCGGCTTAAAACGGTTTCTGTCGATTGGACGGACGCAGAAGACTATATTCGCGAAGCTCGCGGTGAGCAGCGCTAGCTAACCAGCTCGTTAAAGGTTGGCGCTATGTCTTGCAGCGGCAATACCCCATCGGTGGCATCCGCTTTCACTGCACTGCCAGGCATGCCCCATACTGCGCTGGTGTGTTCATCTTGGGCAAAAGTTACGCCGCCACTTTGTCTTAGCAGACCCAGCCCTGCAGCACCATCAGTTCCCATGCCGGTTAGCAACACGCCTATCGCGCCTCGACCGACCACCGATGCCACGGATTCGAACATGGTGTCCACACAGGGTTGATGACCATTGATTGGTGGGCCGTGCCTGAGTCGACAGTGCAGATCGTTGCCGGTTCGCGCGATGGTTAGGTGGGCATCGCCCGGCGCGAGATAGCCTCTACCGGCTTCGATTAAGTCACCATTTTTTGCTTCTGCAAATTGGATGTCACTAAATTTGTTCAGTCGCCCTGCAAATGCGGCGGTAAAGTGGGAGGGCATGTGCTGGGATAGCACTACGGCTGTATTTTTGGTGTCACAGGTTTCTAACACCTTTTGCACCGCTACCGGTCCGCCGGTAGAGGCGCCAATGGCTAGTACGTATTTTAATTTACCAACGCTGAGCGGACGCAACTTTTTGCGCCATCCCAAAAATTCCGGCAATCGGCTGGCCGATCGACCAACAGCGACGGGGCGTCGCACATCTGTTCGTGAGGCAAACTTAATTCGCTGAACTATATCGAACACGTATTTGTCGTACGCATCACCTTTACCCGGATGCCGTTTCACCAAAAAATCTAAAGCGCCAAGCCGCAGTGCCTCAAGCGTGACCTTGGCGCCTGCGGCGGTGAGTGAAGAGATCATGACGACTGGCATGGGGTGCAAGCGCATTAGGTTCGCTAAAAAGGTGATGCCATCCATTTTTGGCATCTCTACATCTAAGGTGATGACGTCCGGTGCAAGCGCTTTAATCATGGCTCTCGCTTCATGCGGGTCATTGGCACAACCCACAACTTGCAAGCTAGGATCGGTATCAATAATTCGGGTGAGAAATTGACACATGCTTTTGGAGTCATCAACAACGACAACTTTTTTAATGGTCACGATTGGGTCCTAAGGTTGTTTTTATTGTTTCACTGAGCTGATCGAGGTAGTGCCGTTCTTTGTTGGCAACGTGTTCGAAGTAAGCATTGCGCAGCCGATTTACGTGAACTTTTCCTGTACGGGGTTCAAAGATTAGTTTTCTAGGTAGGTTGCCGCCGACATCGCTGGCAACAACTCGAATGTTCTCGCGCTTAAAATAGCTATCAGCGAAGGCAATGTTGAGTTGACCAATATTGGAAGAGATATCTAGAACTTTGGCACCACCAAAGACTTTTGCCTGTAGGTTTTTGCGTTGTGCACCGGCCAGCATCAACTGTTTGAGCATATTCTCCATGGCATTTTCGCCAAATCGACTGCTTGGTTGCACCGTTTCGCTGTCCTTGTGGTAGTCAGCGTTTAAATCTTGAGGAAGCATAAAATGGTTTAGCCCGCCAACGCCGGCTTTTAGATCAAAAATGCAGGCAGCTATACAGGAGCCTAAGACGGTAGTTATCTCTGTGCCATTGCTGCATACATAGAATTGCCCCGGTTGAACCTTGGCAAAGGTCACCCCACGTTTTTTACTGGTATACAGCTGGACTTGGGTTGAGTCTTTGTGTTGCTGAAGCTTCATTACTTACGCCGGTACGCGGTGTTGCTCACCCTTTCGTACCATTGTTTTCCTGTTTGTAGCGATTCAGAGTGACCAACGTACAACATTGCCCCAGGGGCTTGTTGCTTGGCGAAGTTTTCGATGAGCTTAGATTGGTGTTCTTGATTGAAGTAGATCATGACGTTGCGACAAAAAATGATATCTACCGGATTCTGAATAGGCCATCGCTCAAACAAGTTGTGCTTTCGGCTCTTGATCATCTGTCTTAACTTCGCCTCTGCCTGAAACTGTCCAGATTTGAGCTCTGTAAACCAACGCTCTCTTTGTGCTGGCTGCAGACCTCGCATTTCCTCTTTTGAGTAGATGCCATTGCTGGTTCTAGTAACCATTGTAGAATCGATGTCGGTTGCAAGAAGACGGTACTCGAAGGGCGCCCGGCGCTTGAAGTCAACGAGAGTCATAGCAACCGAATATATCTCTTGCCCGGAAGCGCAGCCGGCAGACCATACCCGCAGCGGTTCTTGCCGAGATTTTTGTGCGGCAAGGCTTGGCAGGGCTACCTCTTTAAGGTGCCGAAAATGGTGCGGCTCACGAAAAAAATAGGTCAGATTGGTCGTAACAGTGTCAACGAAGTGCCCAAGCTCACTGCCGCCCAGTTTTTCCAGCTGGGTAAAATACTCTTCGAAGGTTGTGATTTCGAGGCTTCTTAATCGACGAAGAAGGCGAACGTAAAGCATGGATCTTTTATTTTCTGCAAGATCGATACCGGTCTTCGCTAGGGCCAACTCCCGTAGTCGATGAAAGTCTTCCAGCGGCAGTGAGCGTGGCAGGGGCGCTTGAGTTTGGGCTTCGCTACTCACATCTAGCCCAGACGAGGAAACCCTAAGGTGGTTGCAGCCAGTTGCAGAGGTGCGCATGGCTTATCCCAAATGATTGTTCCCTTGCGTCTTTCTACCTCTATTTGTAGCGCGGCTAGCAATTGCGCTCCTGCGGCATCGATGGATTCTAGGTTTGTACTTGCTAGGGTGAGTTCAAGCTCATCTTCTAACACTTCATCAAAGGTTGATTTGAGCTCGCCGCAGTCATTGATGCGCATGGTTTGCGGTAGCTCAACCCTATGCTTGGGCATGTGCAACCTCGCTTACCGTGGGGTCAACACCATCCAAGCCGTGGGCCACCACGCGTTCCAGCTCGATGAGTATCACTAGCGAGTCATCGCGTTGGCTCAGCCCAGAGATGAAGTTGCCGCCAATGGTGGTGGAAAACTGATCGCACTCCTGAATTTCGTCTCCTTGGATGTGGTAGACGTCTGATACTTCATCAACCAACAGTCCGAGTGTTCTTGGACTGCCGTCCACCTCGGACCTTACGATAATGACAGCGCGAATGCCCTCCTGCTCCCAGGTTGGCAAATTGAATTGCTTGCGAAGATCAACAATAGGAACAATCGCCCCCCTTAAGTTGATCACTCCTAGCACGTGTTCAGGTGAGCAGGGGATGGGGGTGACTGTTGACCAACTTTTAATCTCCTGCACCTTCACAATTTCAACAGCGTATTCCTCGCCTGCTAAGACAAAGGTTAAATATTGATCACTGCTGTTTTGGGGGTCGGTATCTACCAAGGTATCGTTCATTTTTACTCCAAAAACACGGGGCTAAGCCACGTCACCCAGTGCTGGGCTGCCGGTCATAGACAGGGGATCGATTATCAAGGCAACGCTGCCATCGCTCATGATGGTGGCGCCGGTAAAGCCGGGTACAGCACGGTAGTTCTCATCGAGGTTTTTGACCACCACCTGCTGCTGGCCTAGAACGCGGGAAATAATGAGGCCAATGGCTTCGTTGTGGACATCCACAACAAGTAGCAATTGATCCTGGTCATTGTCGCCACCAAGCTTGAACAGCTCTCGTAGACGAATGGTTCTAACGTACTGGTCGCGGAAACGACAAACCTCACCCTGGCCCGGAACCTCACTCACTTGAGCCTGGTTTAGCTCGATGGTTTCGATGATGTTTAACGTAGGCATCACAAAACGTTGGCTAGCTACTTGGATAAGCTGTCCGTCTAATATGGCTAGGGTCAAAGGCAAGCGAATGGAGATGAGGGTACCTTCCCCGGCAACCGACGACACCTCAACACGGCCACCCAAATCGATAATATTGCGTCTCACGACATCTAGCCCAACACCGCGCCCTGATACATCGCTGACCGTATCTGCGGTGCTAAAACCCGGAGCAAAGATAAGCTGTTGAATCTGCTCTGGGGTTAAGCTCTCGGACGGCGAGACTACACCGCGTTCCTGTGCCAGCTTGAGTACACGTTCTTCGTTGATTCCTTGCCCGTCATCCTGAATTTCTATGACGATGGAGCCGCCTTGCTGAGCAGCAGATAGAGTGATGGTGCCTGCCTCAGGTTTCCCCGCTTCACGTCGAGTGGCCGCCGTTTCTAGGCCATGATCCAGAGCGTTACGCACCAAGTGAACCAGCGGGTCGATGAGATGTTCGAGTACCGTTTTATCGAGCTCCGTGCTTTCGCCCTCTAACACTAGGGTGACTTGCTTCTCTAAGCGTTTTGAGAGATCTCGAACGATTCGAGGTAGCCGACCAAAAGCAGACGAGATAGGCAACATGCGTACCCGCATAACGCTTTCTTGCAGCTCTCGGGTGTTGCGCTCTAGTTGAACCAATCGCTCTTGCAACTCGTCGTGGGCCATCTCACTATCTCCAGCACGCGATAACATCGACTGTGTGATTACGAGCTCGCCGACCAGGTTGATTAGATGGTCAACCTTATCTGTTGCGATGCGTATGGAGGTTGGTTCCGCGCTGGCAGCTTTGGGTGCTGGCTTTTTCTCAGCTACTGGTTGTTTATCACCGGCGTCTACAATTGTCTCAGGCTTAGTGTGATTCTTGGACTTGGATGGCGTTATTCCGGTGAGCGAAAAGTCACAATCGTACTCGACCCATTCGAATATCTCTTGCAGGTCAGCCTCGGCAACTTGGCCCTGTAGCTCAACATGCCAGCTAACGTAACATTGCTCCGGTGCATAATCGGACCAAGCCGGAAGATTCTCTAGATTTGGCGTAACACGGTAGTCGCCCATATCGCTGACTTCTTTCAGCAATAACAGCGGATCATTACCTCGCGACATGAGTTCGGGCTTGGGAATAAACTCGATATGCCAGCCTTCGTTG
>CALHVX010000140.1 GCA_938036875.1 uncultured Pseudomonadales bacterium | reverse complement strand
TGAATGGCTTTACCAGCATCCTGAATAGCAGTGAAGCTAAGCACCTGCACAAAACCCGTTTCTTTATCTACCTTCACATCAGCAATATTGATAGCAAAGCTGGCGCCGGCACCTTGTGCATTGAGAGATGCGCGACCCAATAGAGGACCACCGGTCTTAGCGCTGGTTTTTGCCACATCCGCCAAGCTCATGGGCTTAACATCCGCGTTAACGCCAGGTTTCGGGATCACCTGCCCGTCTTCCCACTCAACTTGATCTGCATCAACACCCCAAGTGGCCGCGGCTCGGGACTTACACTGCATGATGATGTCTTCACAAGCTTGGATGACAGCCATGCCAGTGGCAAAGGTTGTGCGGCTGCCGCCTGTTACGTTTGAAAAACCAGCGCTTTCGGTATCCCCGATCAGGGTTCGCACTTGCTCGTACTCAACACCAAGCGTTTCAGCTGCCATCAAGTTCATGGACGCACGGCTGCCGCCGATGTCTGGGCTGCCTTCAATAATTTGTACGGTGCCATCGTCATTGATATGCACTTCCGCACTGGACTGCATGCCCACGTTAAACCAAAACCCAGCGGCAATACCGCGCCCAGCCCCATCAGGCACGGGTGAGGTGTAAGCCGGGTGCTTTTTTGCCGCTTCTAAGCAAGCTTTAAATCCGATTGGCGGAAATTTAGGTCCGTAAGGAGCAGTCGTACCCTCGCCTGCGGCATTTTTTATGCGCATATCCAGCGGGTCTAAACCCAACTGCTGACAAGCTTCGTCCAACGCACACTCAAAGGCATGCATCGATTGTGGTGCACCCGGTGCCCGATAAGCGGCAACCTTGGGTTTGTTGACCAACACATCAAAGGTTTCTACTTTGAAGTTCTCTAAATCGTAGGGGGCAAAGACCGACATAGCACCCGGCATGTGGGGTGCACCAGCATAACCACCAGCCTCATAGGCCATCCACAAGCTAGCCGCGGTAATAGTGCCATCCTTTTTCATGCCAACCTTGACGCGACCTACAGTGCCGGAGGTAGGCCCAGTTGCACGAAACACTTCTTCGCGCGACATCATCATCTTGACCGGTCGGCCAGATTTTTGGGACATCAAGATAGCCAAGGGCTCAAGGTAAACCACCGTCTTGCCACCAAAGCCACCGCCAATCTCAGCAGGGATCCATTTGAGGTTCGACAGGCTCATGCCCAAAATTTTGCAGGCGGTGGCACGGCAATCAAAATGCCCTTGGGTACTCGCCCACAAGGTAGCAGCGCCCGCTTCGTTAACCGTTGCAATACAGGCATGAGGCTCGATGTACCCTTGGTGTGCCATGGGCACTTTGTACTCTTGCTCAATAACTAGGTCTGCTTGCTCAAACCCCTGCTCAATATCACCGCGCGCTAAGGTACCAACCGCTGCAATGTTGCTGGGCTTGTCCGCTTTTTCTGGCAGACCTGTAGTGAAGCAGTTTTCGTCCAGCAACGGGGCATCAGCCGCCATGGCCGCTTCCACATCTAGAACCACGGGCAGCGCTTGGTATTCAACCACAATGGCATCTAGCGCCGCATCGGCAATGCTCAACGAGGTTGCCGCAACCGCCGCCACCGCTTGGCCGTGGTAGACCACCTTGTCTCGGGCCATCACGTTTTTGGCGGCGTCATCCACCGTACCGCCACCTTCACCGCCAATCTCTCCACCGCCGCTAACCGTGGGGAAATCTGCGCCAGATATGGCCGATACCACACCCGGCATCGCGAGCGCAGCGCTGAGGTCTACCTTAAGAATTTTGGCGTGGGCATGAGGGCTGCGCAGCACCCGCCCATAGGCCATATTGGGGAGGTTTAGATCAGCCCCAAACTGAGCGCGGCCGGTGACCTTGTCTACGCCATCTGGGCGTACGGGCCGGGAACCAATCTGTTTGTACTCTACGGCTTCTGCCATGGGAAATCTCCGATCGTCTCAAGTGTGCTTAGCTACCAAATTTAGCACGATTGCCGTTGGCAAAGGGAGATTGACTTGCCCTGAGCCAGGCAATTCAGCGGGTGGCTTCTGCCCAGCCAAGGAAATCAGTAGACTGATGGGCAATCGTGATAACCGGATTAGGCAACATGACTCAGCAAACTTCGATACCTGGCACCGATGCCGAGCTAAGAGCGGCGCTCGCCGATGTCAACCTTCCCAATTTGCTGGTGGTTCTTGCCTGCATCACTGGTAGCGATGAGTGGATCGCGGACAAGTACCAGCCAGCCCCCATGGTGGCCCCAGAAGGCAGCCTGTTCCCGGATGACAGCGGTGGCTACAGCGACGCGCTGCAAGCCGAAATTCGTGACGCTGGCTTCGCCGTTTTAAAGGGCGTGCGTGATGGCACCCAGCCTGTCGCCCCGGCACCAAATTTGGAGCGCTTCCACCGCTTGATGAACTTCTCTGTTGCCGAGCCGGTTGAAGAAAGTTACAGCGCCATGTTGCTGGAAGAGGTTGGGTTCGTGGATCGCGATGCCGTTTGGCAGGCGCCATTAACTAACGCCGTGCAAGCTGGCAAGCTAAAAGATTTCAATGTCATTGTGATTGGCGGCGGCATGTCGGGTATTGGTATTGCCAGCAAGCTAAGCGCTGCAGGTGTGCCTTACACCTTGTTAGAAAAGAACGATGCCGTAGGCGGTACTTGGTATGAAAACGCTTACCCCGACTGCGGAGTGGATACCCCTAACCACTTCTACTCTTACTCTTTTGACCGCAACCCTAACTGGTCTGGATACTTTTCTAAGCGCGACGAGTTACACCAATACTTCGAACGCTGCGCGACCGAACACAAGGTTCGCGAGCACGTCCAGTTTAATACCGAAGTCATTTCTTCTATCTACAACAAGCAAAACCACCAGTGGGATGTTCGCACGCGTGTGACCGCCGCCGATGGCAGCACCAGGGAGCAGGCGCTAACCGCTAATGTCGTGGTCAGTGCGGTTGGCCAGCTCAACCGCCCGATGATGCCTGAGATCGAAGGCTTAGAAGATTTCAAAGGTCCATTGTTCCACTCAGCTCGCTGGCAAGCAGAGCACGACCTTACCGGCAAACGCGTCGCGGTAGTTGGCACCGGCTGTAGTGCTGTGCAGTTGCTCCCTAAAACGGCGGCTAAAGCCGCTAAGGTCGACGTTTACCAACGCTCGCCACACTGGATTGCCCCTTCACGCGACTACTATCGCGCGGTTGAAGACGGTTTGAAGTGGGCACTGAACCATGTGCCCTACTACGCGGAGTGGCACCGCGCTCGCATGATCTGGGGCTTTGCAGACCGCACTTGGCCTGCGGTGAACGCCGACCCAAGCTGGCCGCATCTAGACCGCTCCATGAACGAAGTGAGCGATGGCATGCGTGAAGCGCTAACCGGATACATCAAAGAAGAGCTTGGCCCCAAAGCACACCTAGCGCCCCATTGCACACCCAGCTTTCCCGTTTGGGGCAAACGTTTAATCGTTGACAACAACTGGTATCAAACCCTAGCGCGAGAAAACGTTGAGCTGGTCACCTCCGGCATTACCAAAGTGACCGCCACCGGGCTTGAGACGGCAGACGGTACGCACCACGAAGCTGATGTGTTAATCGTTGCTACCGGCTTTCGCAGCAACTTGTTTTTGTGGCCAATGGATGTGCGAGGCAAATCCGGAAAATCCTTAGCCGAAACTTGGGGCGACTACCCGCGCGCCTACCAAGGCATCAGCGTACCCGACTTCCCCAACCTATTTTGTTTGTACGGCCCCAACACCAACATCGTTCATGGTGGCAGCATCATCTATCAGGTGGAGTGCCAGATTCACTACGTGATGCAGTGCATCAACGCCATGTTCACCCAAGGGATCGATGCTCTGGAAGTTCGCGAAGAGGTGAACGATGAATACAACGAGGAGGTGCAAAGCATTAGCTCGCAACTGGCTTGGGGCCATGAGGGTGTACAAAGCTGGTACAAAAACAGCCAAGGTCATGTGGTGAATAACTCACCTTTTAGTTTGCATCGGTACTGGGAGGTTACCCATACCTTGGATCTAGAGGACTATCACTTGGAGTACGCAAACTAGCCCTAAGCATCTTTGCGGCAAAGCAGACAGATTCATTGAGTTCATTGCGGACGAACTCAAACCATTCATCAAAGATAGGTATCGCGCATCTGATGACACAACACTCATCGGTTATTCATTTGGTGGCACAACGAGATTTTATTCGACAGCGAGGCTGAATACGCCCGCAATCACCAGGACCTTGACAAACGAGTGTACCTATCCGCCGGTGGTCTGGAAGATGAAGGCAATATTCCCCATGTCTATCGCATGTGCGAAAGGCTTAAGGAGCTGCCAGACGAAACTCACATGACAGCAATAAACTCTAGGGTCATGCGCGGGCTAAGGTATGCGTTTGATCGTCAGTAAACCCTGCGTATTAATCCAGATAATCGTGTTCATTGTACTTTCATCCAATTGGCTAGCAAGCTAACTCCGAAAGCCGCCACTTTTTTGGATTTGAAAAGCCAGAGCTTTGTGTCCGTAGTGGTCGCGCTAAATTTTACCCTTACCCTGCGAAGACGGGCTTTTTTGCGTTCGTATTTTCAGCTTTATCGGAGTAGCGCCGGCTTGCTTTGCGCTCTCGCGAATGCCATCTAAAACCTGTCTAGGCTCTTTTTTGCGTTTACTAGTCATACGAAGCTCCGATGCAGCGATGGTTCGAGCCGATTGTAACTCTACTTCGCCAACAGTTTGTAAAGTGCATTGGCCTAACCAGGCTAAAACCTTAGCAGACTGTGTTAAGAGGCTCGACCACATATTTATTGTGCCTATTACTGCCTTAGTCAACCCCCATCTACTGGGGTAGGATTCGATGATGCGCTTAGTTTACCTCTCTCTAATAATTATGCTCGGTAGTTGCGACTATTACTCCAGTGTCACAAGTCTTGGCTCCACCGGACCAATGGGGAACTTGCAGGAATTTAAGGCACTGGTTAACGATGAGGTAGAGCTTTGGATTGACGAGGGCAGGAAGGGTTTGCGCGCTAACACGCCAAAGACGTGGTGTTGAATACTGTGTATTTACTTCACCACGTCTATGAAGACGATACGCACGAAGGCGTTAAGTTGATTGGTGTGTTCTCATCTGAGGAAAACGCTCGCGAGCTTATTCCGAAGCTTCAAACTCGATCAGGCTAGTTGGTTGGAGGGGTTTGGAAATGCTTGATGCCTATGTGCCCAAAGCGGGCGGCGAAGCGGTTTTTAACGAAGGATAATGGGACGTGGAAATGATGCCCGGTGATAACGAGTTGTTTCGTCGAATTGAGGAAATCACTCATTTTCACATGACGTCCGCTTTCTTCGAGGCACGAAACGATAGCGGGCAAAATCATTGCAAATATACACTGGTTATATATACAGTTACGTGCAGATTTTTGTTATCCTAGCGTTTCATAACACTGCATGGATTCGCAATGATCAACACCGTTCCAGCCAAAAGTCTCAGCCATCAAATCATTACGCTCTGCGCCAACATCAATCTGGCCAACTACCAATTGCTTTTGTTAATCGCTGAGTTCGACAACAACAATGACGGCGAGCAGCAGGGGTTCATCTCAACCGCCCACTGGTTAAACTACTACTGTGGTATTGGCTTAACCGCCGCGCGAGAGAAAGTGCGCGTCGCACTGGCACTCCAAAGGTTGCCGGCCGTGGCGCACTCTTTCAGCAACGGTCTGGTGAGCTACTCAAAAGTTCGTGCGTTGACGAGGGTGGCGACGCAGGAGAACGAGGGTGCGTTACTGGACATCGCACGCAATGCAACCGCTGCACAGGCCGAGCGCATTTTTCGACAATATCGGCAAACGCTGGATAACGGAGAGTCGTCAAACAACAACAGTGCGCGGGTCAATGATCGCAACCGCTTTTCGTCGCACTGGGATGAACAAGGCAATCTGGTGTTTCGAGGTCAGCTGTCGCCGGAACAAGGGGCACTGCTACTCGCGGCCATGCAACGCGAGCAAGATGACGGGGCACAACGAGAATCGGCCCTGGCAAGTTTGGCCCAACGGGCACTCAGTCATAACGGGGCGAATGAAACACCGGCCACCGCACAGCGGGCCAATTCAGCCGAGCGGTACCAGATTCATGTGGCGCTCGATGCCAACACGCAACACATCCGAGGCGGACCCGGCATCACCGACAAGATCATTGAACGACTGTCCTGCGACGCCAGTGTCATCACCCACCACTCGAACGCGGATGACCAGCCGCTCAGTGTGGGTCGCAAGACGCGCACGATTCCACCAGCCATCCGTCGCGCACTCGAAAAACGTGACGGCGGCTGTCGATTTCCTGGTTGCACCCATCGTCGCTTCGTTGATGCACACCATGTTCATCACTGGGCCAATGGTGGGGAAACTCGGTTATCGAATTTGGTCTTGCTGTGCACCAAACACCATACCGCCTTGCATGAATTAGGTTTTCGAATCGAGGCCGTCACGCCGAGTAAGGGTGCCACGCAGTTTCGGTTCTATGATCCGCAGAACAATTACTTGCCACCAGTAGCCGATGATCTGAGTCACGGGCAGGTGCTGGCGCTCTATTCAGACTCTTCCGCGGAATCGCGGCACCAGCGTACTGCCAAGTCGCCGCTTGCACCCAATGATCCAACGTCGCGGCCAGACTACCGTCACATCAATTGGTTACTGACGAATTTTTATCCACCTAGTGGGATATAGGTACCACGCGTTAAGTGGAAACGGCGAAAACACGGTAAACTGGGTTGTCTTCAGAGACAAAGTCGTCGAGACACCCGGGCAACAAGCTCATCTGCGAGCGTGCTTCGCCTTGAACAAAACGCTTCATGAGGAAACCCTTTGCGGAGATGGTTAATTATACGTTGGGGGCAACCTTTTTAAACACTCTGGGCACGCTAGAGCCTTCCAGCTTGGCCTGGTGAGTGGCTGCTTAGCCGGCTGGTTTGAAGTAGATCACGAAAACCCAGCAGAGACTCTCAACGGCCAGTAACGGTCTCTAGTTAGCTAGCTACCAGTTTCGCAAGAAATGCCCCAACCCCACCTTCAGGAACCGTATCGTACTGTTCGGCTTTGTCGCCGATATCAAACCAAAGTGCTTTTGACTTGACAAAGAAATGCGCTTTGGGGCTGTTGGATACTGGCGTGTCCATTGACGCTGCTGGAATCGCCGCGTGATTTATCACTCGGTTTACGATTGGCATTGGCGTTCCGCACGTCTCGCAAAACGCCCGTTTTAGGTGTTCCGAAGTTTCGATGTAGCTAAGTGAAGCTTCGCCTTGTTTCCAAACAAGACCTTCCGCTTGGGTGTGAAGTAACGGAGCAAATGCAGAACCATGAGTTTTCTGACAGACTCGGCAGTGGCAAAAAGTAAGCAAAAACTCACTTTCAAATTCGAACTTTACTGCACCACACTGGCAAGAACCGGCGTTCATAAAACACTCCCATGTAATTCCTTTCTTGACCTTAGCAATGCTTACCAATGTCGACAATGAGCACAAACCGGCGGCTTTTCAAATCAAAAACTGGACGGTTTTTGCCGTCGCTCGACTGGTTAGCTGCAAAATTCATCGCACCGCAGAACCTGTATAGGAAAGTGCGCCTTGGTCCAAATGCACAATCCGACCCCAGCCAACCTTAACAAAACCAATCGAAAGGCCCCGCTAACTCTCGAACGCCAGGGCTGCTGGCGCCGGACCCGCCCGGGAACCACCTCCTCTAGGGAAGCCAAAATGGGGTTTGGTATCAATATACGATACTAAAAGGTCCGTATTCTGGGTTTTCCAGCAAATAATTGCTCCTGACGATACCAAAGGTAGAGTGGCGAAAATCCAATAACGGCAACCCCAATGCTTGATTCGCTGAACGTTCCACTCACCGTGCTAACCCTAGCGGGCTTGATGTTAGTTGTAGAGCAGATAAAGCCAGCTTGGCAGCACCGCTGGTCGAGTAGCTGGTGGTTGCGCGCCACCCTGCTGAACGGCGCGCAAGCGGCGGTGGCCGTGATCGGCGCAAGCACCTGGGATGCTTGGTTCAGCGGCTCCTCGCTAGCCGGTCGTTGGAACGGTGGCTTAGTGAGCGGTGTACTCAGCGGCTATTTGTTGATCACTTTTGTCTACTACTGGTGGCACCGAGCGCGGCACCAGCTGCCCGCATTGTGGCGCTATGTGCATCGGTTGCATCACAGCCCCGAGCGCATCGAGATCATCACCAGTTTCTATAAACACCCTCTTGAGTTGGTGCTCAACGGGTTGCTGTCTAGCGCCCTGTTGTACTTGGTACTCGGACTATCAACCACTGCAGTTGCAATCACAGTCCTAATTACGGGCGCAGCCGAACTGTTTTATCACTGGAACATCAAGACACCACGTTGGTTAGGTTGGTTCATCCAACGTCCAGAAATGCATCGGGTACACCACGAACGTGGCGTCCACACCAACAACTTTTCTGATCTGCCGCTATGGGACGCCATGTTTGGCACCTTAAACAACCCACACCAAGAAGTTACGGCGTGCGGCTTTCCTCATGAAAACAAACTAATCGACTTGCTGTTAGGCAAGCCGGTTCGTGAACTTTAGCTCCGGAGAAACCAATGAGCGAAACACAACCTCTTACCGCGCTGGGTATACCCCGATGGAAAACCTGGCTACAAGCGGCCACTTTGGTCGGCATCGGCTGCATGCAGCTCACCGGCGATTTGCTGGATAACCAAACACTTAAAGGGTTAGGCGCGTTGAGCCATGCATCCCCAGCGCCTAAGGTTTTTACAACGCAAAACGGCTACGAAACCTACTCACCCAAATTCACGATCACGGCCATCAATGCAGAAGGCAACAACGCCAGCATGACGCTTACGCCCCAAGTTAACGCCCAAGTCCGCGGGCCTTACAATCGGCGCAACGCTTATGGCGCTGCAATCTCCTACGGCCCGGTACTGGCGAGCAACCCGGCAACCCGGGGCATGTTTGACGCGGCCTTTCGATATGGGTTTTGCGACGCTAAGGGTGTTGCTCAAGATATCGGTCTGCCGAAGAGCACCCAATACCGAGTAGACATTCAAACCAAAGCCACTGGCGCAACTCCGCAAACTCGATGGCCAACCAGCTTTTCCGTGAATTGCCAGACCGGGGTTATCACCTCATCTGCGGTTACTTTGGAGTCTTAACATGACCACACAATCAAAACCTGCATTGCGCATTACGGGCGCCCAGTACAGCTTGTTTCGAGCGCTGCTCGGTAGCTACTTGATGGTGCACTTTGCGTACTTGCTGCCTTTTGCTGCAGAACTGTTCTCAAACCAAGGGATGTTACCAACGGGTGACCTCAGCCCACTATTTGCGCTCTCGCCGAGCCTGTTCCATATCAGCGATGCGCCCTGGTTTGTTATGACTATGGTCGGTAGCGGCGTAGTGGCCGGGGGCGCGTTGGCGTTAGGCCGGTTTGACCGTATTGGTGGGGCTTGGCTGTTGCTTCTGCTCGTTAGCTTGTTTGCACGCAACCCGTTAATTGCCAATCCCGCTCTACCCTACGTAGGCTTCATGTTGCTGCTACACCTATTTGTTCCACCAGCCCCTTACGGATCGCTCCGTGCCATGGGACGAACCAACCCAGGTGCTGGATGGCAATTGCCACCCCACCTATTTTGGGCGGCTACTGTTGTCATGGCGATCAGCTATAGCTACAGCGGCTACACCAAACTGCTATCGCCTGGCTGGGTTGCTGGCGAAACCGTTGCTTTGGTCTTGGAAAACCCGCTAGCTCGAGATTGGTGGCTAAGGGATCTGTTCCTTGCTTTGCCAAGCGAACTACTCATGGGCATCACTTGGTTTATTTTGGTGGTTGAGCTGCTGTTTGCGCCGCTCTACTTACTGCGCAAAGCACGCTTCGGTCTATGGCTGGGTATGCTCGCCGTGCAATTCGGTTTTCTGTTTTTGCTCCGCTTTCCCGACCTTACCGTCGGCATGTTGCTATTCCATCTGCTGACCTTCGATCCGCGTTGGCTGGCCCCCAAAACCTTGGGCCACAGCACCTTGCACTACGACGGTGACTGCGGGGTGTGCCATACCGCCGTGCGCTTTGCACTAGCCGAGATTCCTGAGCAGACGCTGAAGTTTAGGCCTATGCAACGCGATGCCAGCTTTGATGCCGAGCAGGTAAAAACCTGGGAACTCACCACCGAGCAAGGGTTAACCTTTACCAAAACTGACGCGGCAGCTCGACTGTTGCAAGCCACCGGCGGAATATCGCGCGCGCTTGGTAGCGGTTTGCTTTGCATCCCAGCACCTCTACGAAACGGTGCTTACAACCTAGTAGCTAGATTTCGGCGTCAACTCAGCACACAGCCCACCGACCTATGCCCACTAATATCAGCCGAACAACGGGAGAGATTTGTATGAACCCAATAAAAGCAGCACTAATTTTTCTGCTCAGCCTATGCCTTGCAGCGATGCACAACAGCGTTAATGCAGACAGCCACCCAACAGCGGTAACAACGGATACGCCAGCCCCTAACCTTTGGATCGTAAAGGAGGGTAAACACACCTCCATAATCTTACGTACCCTAGACACGAATGATGCGCTGCCACTAGCTGAAGCCAAAACGACAAACGGACCTCTAGTCATGATTAGCTGGGGAGACGCTGCTTACTATCAAACAGCGGATAAAACCCTGAAGTTAACGCTTAAGGCCCTGTTGCTACCCACACGCGCGGCGCTCAACGCGCGCACCCTTAACTCGCTGAGCGAAGCCCCGCAAACTCGCGACAAAGCGAAGCTATACCCAATCACGTTGGATGCAAAAGATTTAACCAAGGTATTGGCCCGCATTGACGCTACATTAGATGCCAACGGGATGACTCAAACTGATGGCACGCTGACGGGTGTTAAAAACGAATACGTTGGCGGCCGCTTCTACCCGGCGCTCGATCGCCGTTATAGCCTGTTGTTTACTTGCAACAACTGGGTCGCCGATGTGCTCAAAGCCGGCGACCTACGTTTTTCAACTTTAAGCGCCCAAACGGCAACGAATTTGGTTCTGCAACACAAGATGCGCTGGTTGGTTTCCTCTCGATATCGAGAGCAGACCCAGTTTAGCTCTATCTCCGTCAACCAAAACCGATAGAGCTAACCGCAGGGTATGCCGGGCTAATAAGGCGCAGTACCACCGTCAACGCTAATGGTGCCACCGGTAATCCCGGCACCTGCATCGGATGCCAACAATACGGCAACCGCTGCTACTTCTTCCACAGTGTTTGGTCGCTTGAGCGCGGATTCTGCAGAGAACATAGAGACCATCTCCTCAAAAGACAGCCCCATGGCTTCTGCTGTGGCTTGGCCTTGGGTTTTCACAATGTCGGTGAT
>CALHVX010000139.1 GCA_938036875.1 uncultured Pseudomonadales bacterium | reverse complement strand
GATCATCGCAATGATGGCGCCGTAAATCACTGCAGAGACAAGCATTGCCAGCACAAAAGCTACGCCCACGCCCGCCGTAAACTGGCCAAAGGGATCGGCTGGATCCGCCGTACCGCTGAGCATCATACTTGGAATCTGGCCTACCAACGCGGCCACAAAAGCAAGAATGAAGACCTGGGTGTAGCTTGCTTTAAACAGCCGGAACCCATCATCTAAGGTGCCGCCAATGGAACGAGGTGCCTCTGGTCGTTGGTACATACGCCCTCCTCAAGGCTGGTGTTTTGCTAGTTGTAGGACGAAATGTACTCTGATTATCAGGCCCAGTCGAACGACCAGTCGAGCTTAACCCAGGCAAGGCTAACCAACACCTGCGGTACTAGGTTAAACCTCGCCAATAACGCGTTATGCTGCGATCCAAGAATCCTCTCTATCTAGACGCTCGAGGCAACCTTATGGCTAATCCACAAATCCCAACATCCACTAGCTTGGGCAACAACGAACCCCCAACCTGCCACGGCGGACTTGAAAATCTAGACGAAGAGCACAGTTATTGGATCGATAAAGTCGAAGGCACCATCCCTTTAGATCTCAGGGGAACCTTCTTCCGCAACGGACCAGGTCGACAACGTATTGGTGATGAGCAGTACGGCCATTGGTTCGATGGTGATGGCATGCTGTGCGCGTTCACCTTTGCTGAAGGCAAGGTGCACTTTAAAAACGCCTACGTGAAGACGCCTAAATACCTAGATGAAACGGCCAGCCAAAGTATTCGCTATCGTGGTTTTGGGACCCAGATTCCAGGCGGCCTAAAAGCCAATTTTTTAAAGATGCCCGCAAACCCAGCCAACACCAGCATTATGTATCACGCAGGCAAGCTGCTAGCGTTGAATGAAGGTGGACGCCCCTGGGAGCTACTGCCTGACAGCTTAGATACGGTTGGCGAATATACTTACGACGGGGCCTTGGGAAGGAGCAACGTATTCAGCGCCCACGGAAAAATTCATCAACGCACCGGTGACTACATCAACTTTGGCGCGGGCATCTCAGGTTTCGGTTTGCGTGGTCCCCAAGCCTGCCTCAATGTATATCGCATCAATGCAGCGGGCGAGATGGCAGCAAAGGCCGCCATACCGCTGAACTCGTTTCCCTTCTGCCACGACTTCGCCTTAACCGACAAATACGCGGTCTTTTTCATTAACTCAATCGTGTTTGGTGGTATGGGCAATGTCATCCTCGGCCGCAAAACCATCTCCGATCAAGTGCACTTCAATGAGCAGCAGCCCATGACGGTGCACGTTGTGTCTCTGGACACATTAACGTCCGTGGCCCAATTCGAAACCGACCCTGGTGCAATAATTCACTTTGGCAACGCCTTTGAAGACGGTGATGAAATTGTCGTAGACGGGATGTACGCTGGCGACTTCGATGCCAACGAAACCTTGCGCGATGTGTTTGCCGGGGGGCGTTTCGGTGGAGGCACTTATCGCCGCTACCGAATGAACCTGCAGAATAAGGCGTTAGGCTGGGAGCAAATCACCAGCACCGAGTCCGAGTTTCCAACGTTCAACACGCGTAAGGCCGGTCAACAACATGAGTACTGCTATACCGCTTGCTCTATCGACAATGGTGCCAATAGCTTTTTCAATGGGTTCCAAAAAGTGAGCTTTGATGGCGATGCCACCCTGGTAACTCTGCCACCAGGTTTCTATGGTTCTGAGCCCCTGTTTGCACCATCAACATCTGGCCATCAAGAAGATGATGGTTACTTGCTCGAGGTGGTCTACGACGCCTACGAGCATCTGAGCGAGCTGCAAATCTATCGGGCTCAAGACCCAACCGAACGCGTCTGCACCTTGGGCTTGCAGCACCATCTACCCCATCAATTCCACGGCTATTTCAGCGAAGAAGTTTTCATTTAACCTGCTAACTTTTGTTGATACCCAGCTCAGCCTCATCCCAACCGACCATGCGTAGTTGATTGGTGTTTAACGAAGGCACCTCAGGCCATTGGTAGGCATCGCGATTTGGGGCGGCCAAAATTTCAGGAAACTGGTCTGCATCCACGAAAACATCGCTCCAATTGGTGGTGGAGGTAAGCTTGGCTACCGCTGCCTTACGTCGCTCGATCACCTTAGGGTTCGATTTTGACTTTGGCATCATGCAGATCAAGCTTGCCGCCCTAAGCAATCCATCCACAGTGGGGGCCGTGCCGTTACCCGGATTGCTGCAGTGAATGGTGCGCGAATCCCACAACAACAAATCCCCTGGATGCAAATTAGGCATGATCGGCTGGCTGTCCTGCAGCAGTGGATCGTTGTTCGGAAAGCGGAAGTGGTCGATGCTCGGGTGAATGCGCGCTAACCGTTCTTCGTATTGCCTTGGAATGTCTGCGAAGCGCTTGTGGCTCGTTGGCACCATTACGTTGCCACCCACTTCCGCTGAGCAAGGCAACAAGTTCACCAGCCCTTGCACACAATGTTTGCCTGGCCGACCAATCGGGTGTTGATCAATGTGCATCCAACTCGGGCCTTCATTGGTACGCCAATCGGGGTTGTGCTGCCAGGGACGCCATAAAGAAACGCCATCAAAGCTAACCAGCAATTCATCTGTGCCCCAAATTTGAGCAAAACACTGACGCACCGCTGCCACATCGCGAATGAACCATTGGGCCTTACTATGACCAATACCCAGGCTGGGCAAGATGGCGCCGTGTACGGCTGTTGGCCAACGGTTGTTGTCCCAGGTAGCAATATCGGTGCGGTCAATACCCGTGCCTAAGCCTTCAAGGTAATCCCACAGCAACGATAACGCCTCATCGCTCTGGGCCTGGGACAGCGCTTGTGCAAACACCACATAACCTTGGTCTTCTAAAAAAACTTCAGCCTGAGGATCCCCTGGGTTGAATCGAGGGACGTCTTGAAACTGGATATCGATGGTTGGATCGCTCATAACTTCCACCCTAGGTGAGGTTTTGATTTGTTGTTCAAACATTAGCACGCCCAACCAAACTAGGAAAAGTCGCTGAGGAATACCCGACTATCCATGTAAAAGCCCACTACTGTGGTATAAAACGGCCTAACTGGCCTCTACAGACTACGAACAAGGAAATTTAGATGAAAGACCTCTTCTCGATCGCTGGAAAAGTTGCGTTAATTACCGGCGGTTCGCGCGGTATTGGCGAAATGATTGCTGCGGGTTTCCTCGCCAACGGCGCTAAGGTTTACATAAGCGCCCGCAAAGCCGATGCTTGTGACGCCACCGCTGAGCGCCTAAGCAAAGAGTACGGTGGTGAGTGCATATCTCTCCCAGCAAACTTGGCTGAGCTGGAAGGCATAGAAAAGCTGGCCGGACAGCTAGCCGAACGAGAGCCCAAACTAGACATTTTGGTCAATAACGCCGGCGTTTCCTGGGGCCAACCACTGGATGACTTTCCAGAAATCGGCTGGGATAAAGTGATGGATACCAACGTTAAAGGCGTCTTTTTTCTTACGCAAAAACTACTGCCGCTGCTGCGCAAATCGGCCAACGCCGAAGATCCTGCTCGGGTCATCAACGTCGGTTCCATTGATGGCATCAAAAATCCAGTCTTTGAAACTTTTTCCTACGGGCCATCCAAAGCAGCTGTGCATCATCTAACCCGAGTTTTAGCAGCGCATTTGGTGAAGGAAAACATTCTAGTCAACGCAATTGCACCAGGACCCTTCCCAACTTACATGCTTAGCACTGGCGTTGGGGGTGGTGGCGATACCGAAAACACCGATTGGGATCGTGTTGGTCGGGGCAACCCACGTGGCCGTGTTGGAACCGCTGAAGACATCGCAGGGCTTGCCATCTTCTTAAGCTCGCGCGCTAGCGCCTTCACGGTTGGTGAGGTCATCACCTGCGATGGCGGCACGGTAATCTCCTAAGCCATGCTCTCAAACGTTCAACAAGGGGACTATGTGAGCTTTGCCACCTTCAGGAAGAACGGCACCAAAGTGGCAACGCCTGTATGGATGGCACCTGACACTGCTGCAAATCCGCAAGCCTTCTACATTTTTTCTGCCGGCAATGCAGGCAAGGTTAAGCGCTTACGCAACAACAGCGATGTTGAGCTCGCGCTCTGTGACATCCGCGGCAAGGTCACGGGCCAGTGGTATGCAGCGACCGCTGAGCTACTGGAGGATGAGCCCAGCATAAAACAGGCACTTACCGCATTGCGCTGCAAGTATGGATGGCAGATGTGGCTTGCCGACCAAGGTTCGCGCCTCACGGGCAAATACGCCAAACGGGCTTACATCCGCGTCCACTTTAAATCCGCGTCAAACTAAGCTCGAGCAGTTTTTTTGCTGAACACTAGCTGGCCTAAGCTAGTTTGCCGGCAACAAGTAGCGCGCGGCTAAAGGTGCAGGCGGTGCACCTAGGGCCAGCAACCGGTCGTGAAATGCTTTCCAATCCTGCGAAGCTTGGTTCCCGGTCACCAGCTTGTCGCGCAACTGTCGGATCAACAGTTTATGCAGGCTGTAGCTGAAGTAATTGGGATCGTAGGTCCCGCGTGCTGCTTGTTGGCGAGCCATGGCTGGGTTTTGAAAGGCCTGCTCAACAAACATCTGCTCGCAGGTTTGCGTGCTCATAGACTCAACGTGCAAACCATAACTGCACAAATAGCGAACATTACGCAGCAGCGCGTTTTGCAGCTGTCCTATGCGCATCATGGGTTCTCCCTGGCGAAAACCTGCCTCCCAGATCATCTCCTCGGCGTAATGAGCCCAGCCCTCCATAAACCCAATAGACCGTACAACAGCTCTGAGCGGACGCTGCGTGTTGGCTAAATGCAGCCCATGCAAAAAATGCCCAGGCCACACCTCGTGCGCAGAAACAAACATCAAGTTGGCTTCATCCGGCGCATAGGCAAGCTGGTCCGCTGCAGACCAACGCGGATCCGGAGGCGCCACGTAGTAAGTACTCGGCACCTGACCCGACTCATAAGGACCGCGCACGTCAATATAAGCAAAATTGCTGCGTCGGTGCGGTGGCGCGGTATCCACCAACGCAAGATCGGCAGCGGGGATAGTGACCAAATCATTGGCCACAACAAATTGGCGCAACTCCTCAAGCTGCTCGCGCGCCCGCACAACCGCTCCTTGCTCAGGTTTATGCGCGGCAACTTTCGCCAGGCAATCGTTCAGGCTAAGGTTAGCGTCCAGCTCGGTACAGGCTTGCTCTAACGCAACACGATTACGGGCTAGATCCTCTTCTCCGAGCGATTTAAACTGCGCCAACGTCATCTGAGTTTGGTGCACTTGTTGCAACAGGCCTCGGAACAACAGCTCACCCAAACGAAAGTTGTCCTGAGCGTTAGCCTGTTGCGCCTGCAGCCAAACTAAAGCGTTGCGGAAAGCATGAACCGCCGCCAAGCTTGCATCACCCAACTGTTGGTGCAGGTTCACATCTTCAACCCGCGCAAACTGTTCCGGTATCACATCCTCGTAGTACTCAACCATACCTGCGAAGTAGGCCAATGCTAACTCTATGTGCGGTTTTGGTAGCGGTGTCGCCAAATTTTCTTGCAGCTGCCGAATGAGGTTCGGTAGATTGCGCGTATGGTTGACCAAAGCCCGCATTTGCTCATGGGGCTTAGCATAGTTACGACTGACGTAGATATCCGGCGATATGGCAGCAAAGTAGCTGGCGATATTGGTTTGATGAACCTTGGTTTGTTGCAAGGCGAAGAGTCGACTCCCCGCAAACCAGAGCAATAAATCGCGTTCGTAGGCTTCTTGTACATCCTTGAGATTAAACTGCTTTAGCTCGAGCAGCGCCTGCTCAAAGTGTTTTACACGTAAGGCAATAGCATCCGGGCTAAAGTTGGTTTGCACGCCGTCAAACTCATGTCGACCCAATCCCACCGCTAGATGCGGCAACAAGCTATGGGTGCGATCAATAAATTGACTGGCATAGCTACTGAAATCGGTTCGCTCAGCTGGCTCGGATAGCCCCTGCTTCGTATCGCAACTCACCAGTAGCAACAGGCCCGCTAACCGTGCAGCCATCGAAAGACGATTGAGAAGCAAAACTAACTGCCCAACGCATCGCGCACCCTACTCGCGTGATCCGCAAGCACTTCCGGGTCAGCCATATCCTGAGCGTGCATGCGCATATCCACACCACTTTGCCTGGGCAAAATATGCACATGGAGATGAAACACGGTTTGACCGGCGGCTTTGCCGTTTAGTTGAACCAGCATAATGCCTTGTGCAGCAAATGCGGCTTGCACCGCAGTAGCCACTTTCTGAACCGCCTGCATTGTACGACCTAGTATCTCGGGGTCGGCGTGGAACACATCGGTGGTGGGGTCTTTGGGAATCACCAATGTGTGTCCTGGGGTTTGCGGCATCACGTCCATAAACCCCAAACACCATTCGTCTTCGTAAACCTTGTGCGCGGGTGCTTCGCCACGAAGGATCTTCGCAAATATATTGTTGGGATCGTAATTGGGATCCGACATGTTCGGCTACCTTATGTTGGTTACTTATATGGATGATTTAAACGGATGACCTATATTGATAACCTGGAAAGGTTGGAAAAACGCTTCTTCAGGTCGCCAGTGCGGCAATTTTATTCATAGCTCGAGCAAGCTCAAAGTCTAATCGGGTTAAGCCCGAGGCATCATGGGTCGTCAGCTCTACAATCACATTGCCGTAAACGTTGAACCACTCAGGGTGGTGATTCATTCGCTCAGCGACCAAGGCCGCTTGGCTCATAAAGCCAAAGGCCGTGACAAAATCGGGAAACTGAAATTTGCGGGTGAGCTTGGCACCGCTTACCGTCCAAGCGGGTTGCCCGCCGGCATTGAGTTCGGATAACGCTGCGTTTACATCAGTTGGCGGTAGTGCAGATATCTTCATGCGGGGCAAATCACCTTTAGCCGGTTGCTAAAGGCTGGCATCTTACACTGACAGCGGTAGGGCCACCAAGAGCAACCCACCTAGGCCACAATTTAGGCTGAGCGCTTGGCACCCAGTTTGGTTGCCTGTTGAACCTGAGCGAATAGTGGTTCTGGCTCTGACACATCGCCATAGATGGTTAACACTCGGTCAGCTTCTAACGCCTCAACCGCTGCCCGATCGCGCATGGAGATTTTGACAAAAGGATCAGCGACGTCGTTCAACACAAAAGGTGCACTGACACTCTTGGCCCATTTGGAGGCGAAATCTAGATCTTTCGGTCGCTTGGTGTTGCGAACCAAAAAGACGCATCGTTCACTCAGGTTTTGCTCCATTCGGCGCACAACGCCGCGCAAGCCGGTGGGCAACACGTTAGACCCATCACACAGAACCAAACCAAAGGTTTTGGGTAAGGTGCGTACATCCACCACGTACCAGATATGATCCCCAAAGGCTTCAGCGGGCGCTTCGATCACCTGCCCGGCCCTCAAGTCATAAGCCTTGAGCAGCGAGCGCATGCTCTGCGCCCAACTAGGGTTATGCTCCAAGCACCACAGGTACTCACTGCGCCGCTGCATGACAATGGCTAACAACAAGGTCATGGGCCCAGAACCACATTGCAGCACTGGACCTTCGCTATTTGCTGCCGCAGTCAGAGCTGAAGTGACGTAGGGGTCATCGGCCTTTAGGCTGGTATCGCCAAAGCCATCCAATATGGCCTGAATCCACTCGGTTTTGAGCGGCGCGGTGCCCGTACGTTTGAGAGCCTGGCGAACAGCACGATCAAAGCGATACTCACGGCCAAGCGTCATACGCCGCGACTGCATTTTCGGGCGCCCCATCTTCTTCACTTTAGGTTTTGCAGTTGCCTTGCTGTCCGTTCTCGAAGGTCTTTTGCCATTTCTGGACTTAGGTTTACCCGCGCTGCGTCCGGCAGACGCACGGGTGGAGGCTGGACGCCGCATACTACATCTCTCCTGCTGGTCCGATGGCGGCAGTATACGGTGTTCGACCTAGCGCACACTTATTGGGGGTCCAAGCCGTGCACTAGGTCAAAGGGATACTGTGACCTAGGTAAGCAATCTAACCAGCCTAGGTCTCACTCAGGAAGGTAAGCAGCGCACTATGGTAAGCCTCGGCGTCTTCTAAGAACGGCGCATGGCCACAACCCGACATATTTACTAGCCGACCCTGGGGCAACAAATCAGCTGCAAACTTGCCAATGTCCGGGGGCACAACACCATCGTCTGATCCTACAATGACTAGGGCCGGCACTTGCAACGCAGCCATAATTTCACGTTGATCCACATGTGCAAGCGCGCCAAGCGAAGCATCTGATCCACTGCCCGCTTGCAACGCTATTTGCCAGCACCAATGCTTAACGTCATCGCTAACCGGTGCCGCAAACACCCCCTCATAGTACAGACCCTTTAAGAAGTTCACCCGGTCTGCACGGAGCGCCGCTACCGTTGCTTCAACATCGCTAGGCTGACCGCCATGTGGAAACCCATCCGCCTGGGTATACCTAGGCGTTGCTCCGCCAGTGAGTACCAGGCCGCTAACCTTGGAACCCAACTTGGCCGCTGCATCCACAACCACCGCGCCACCAAGCGACCAACCGTTGAGCACAAGCTTCGACAGACCTAGCACATCACAAATCGCAACCAAATCATTGCCAAGAGAAGCAATGGACACATCGGTAAAGTCTTTGCTGGACTGACCGCAGTTACGGTGGTCGTAACTAATCACGCCATAGCCCTCATCCTGCAACCGAGCAACCGTATTCTCCCAAACACGACCGGCCATACCAAAACCGTGGGACAACACAACTGTTGCATCCTGAGAAGTACCAGGATGAAATTCATAGTAAATGTGCTGCTGTTTTTCTATCGTCAGTAAAGCCATGTCGTGAAGATCCCCTGTTAATGAAATATCTTGTGCAATTGGAGCGCGCGAAGAAACCGGGTAAAAGTAGCACAGAATTTTTTGCGCTCAAATTTAGCTAAGTTTACGCACTAAAGCTGCCGCCATAGTTGCATCGCAATCTAGAGTTTAGACGCATATCCTGCCGTTAGGCCAGCCACAAACCGGTGGTTTCATTGCCTCTGAATTATGCATCTGTTACGGTGCCGCAGATAGATTCCCTGCCCGATTTTCCTCTAGGCCCGTTCTCGTACTAAGTCGGTAATCGCTTCTACATTTCAATCCAGTCTTAACCGAGATTGGCCATCTGCGCTGTCGATTGCTTTTGGGAACACGCAGCATAAAACACTCGATCATCGAGTAGGAGATACTAAAGAATGAAGATTTACGTCGGCAACCTATCATGGGGCACTGCCCAGTCAGACCTGGAGACCTTGTTTTCCGAGTTTGGTGAAGTGCAATCTGCAGCCGTGATTACCGACCGAGAAACGGGGCGCTCAAGAGGCTTTGGCTTCGTTGAGATGAACCAAGCCGATGGTGCCAAGGCTGTAGAAGCCTTAAACGAAAAAGACGTGGATGGCCGAGCACTGCGGGTTAACGAAGCACACGACAAACCAAAAGGTGGTGGTGGCGGCGATCGCTGGTAGCCAACCTGAGCCTATGTAGAACTTGTCTAAGCCAAACGCAATAACGCCAGGTGTTTAGCACCTGGCGAATCCGTCTCTGCGACAACCCTTATGTACTAAGAGAGCCTCAGCTCCCGGCAGAACTAGGCCGACGACGTCGCCGACGCTTAGGTTTCGCGCCAGTTCCTTCTAACTTATTACCATCGATCGTGTTGCCGTTCACCATATTCCCATTGGCCACGTTGCCGTTCCTAGGGTTTCGATCAAAGGTATTGCCATTGATCGTGTTGCCATTTACAGAATTACCGCGCGAGGTATTGCCATTGGCCGTATTGCCGCGGCGGGTATTACCGTAAGCCGAATTTCCACTGCGAGCGTTGCCATTTGCAGAGTTACCGCCTCGGCTATTCCCGTTTGCGGCGTTGCCGCCTCTATTGCCGTTGCCAGAACTGCTATTACCTGAGCTATTGCCCGAGCTACGCCCCCCGCCACCACCTTGACGACCACCACCTTGGCGCCCCCCACCTTGGCCCTGCCTGTTAGAAGAACCGCTCGATGAACGTCTAGACGATTGTCGTCGAGGACGGTCTGATTCGGTCGCTTTAGGCATATCTTCTGGTGCGATGTAAGGCAGGTCTAACTCAACCTCCTTGATCTCAAGCTTGGCCAAACGCTCAATGGCCTTCAGGCGTGGACGTTCACTTGCATCCACCAAAGACCAAGCAATGCCATCTGCCCCAGCCCGACCGGTTCGACCGATACGGTGCACGTAGCTTTCAGGCTCATGTGGGAGCTCAAAATTCACAACGTGGGTAACCCCATCAATATCAATTCCGCGTGCCGCGATATCTGTCGCAACCAATACCCAAGCATCACCGGTTTTAAAGTTTTGCAACGAACGCTGTCGTGCGTTTTGAGATTTGTTGCCGTGAATTGCTTCGGCACTAATGCCCGCATTGATTAACTTTTTCGCCACTCGGTTTGCCGCATGTTTGGTGCGAGTAAATACGATGGCACGAGAGCAACTATCGTCATGCAAAATCATCTCAAGCGCGCGCTGCTTGTTTGGCGTTGCAAGGTGAACCACGTGCTGTTTGATCGCACGCACCGTTCGCTCTTTCGGAGAGACGTCTACCTGGACTGGATCGCGTAATATCTCAGCGGCCAAGCCTGCCACCTCTTTGGGCATGGTGGCGGAGAACAACAACGACTGGCGGGTCTTTGGTGTTTGTTGAACGATACGCTTTACGTCACGTATGAACCCCATGTCCAGCAAGCGGTCGGCTTCATCTAGGACCAAGGTTTCCACCGCGGATAGATCCAGAAGGCGTTGGCTAGCTAAATCAAGCAAACGTCCAGGGGTAGCAATCAAGATATCTAGCCCTGCTGCCAATTTTTTGACTTGAGGATTTTGCCCAACGCCGCCAAAGATCACCGTGTGCTTTAGCTTGGTATAACGGGCAAAGCCCTCAATCTCTTCACCAATTTGTATCGCCAGCTCGCGGGTTGGCGCCAAGATCAAGGCCCGCGGGCACTTTGCCTTGGGACGACCACCTTGCTCATGCAATTTTTGTAGCAACGGTAAAGCAAAAGCTGCGGTTTTACCGGTGCCAGTCTGGGCAACGCCAAGCAGATCTCGACCATCCAGCAAACCCGGGATTGCAGCACTTTGAATAGGGGTAGGTTGTTCGTAGCCGACGTCTTCTAACGCACGACCGATCACCTCGTTTAGACCAAGGCTAGTAAAGTTTTGTACTGACAAGTGAAATCCTGTGGGCTGTGTCGCCCGACATCAACCTCTACGCAACCGTAGGGTGAGCAAACGACTCGAAGCCTGTTGCTTCGAAAATTGAAGTTTAGAGCGAATCCAGCAACGGCCGTCTCAAGACCACGCAACCGAACGCGCGGCGCGCACACTGAGGGCTAGAGCCCTATAAGTCAAGCTCGGCCGCTGGGCTGGGCAAAATCCAGAACCGGACCTTTAGGCAGAATGCGGGGTTCACGGCTACCGTAGTAGATGCCTTTGATCGCCTCTACGTCTACCGTTGCCGCCACCCCCGGGTATTGATAGAGGTCCCGGGTGTAGGGCCATAGATTGGGGTAGTCTCGAATCATATTGCGATTGCAGCGAAACTGACCGTGATAAGCCAGGTCGAATCGAATCAAGGTCGAAAACAATCGCCAATCTGCTTCGGTTACCCGCTCACCACACAAAAAGCGATTTGAGCCTAGGTGCTCATCAATGTCATCTAAGGTGCTAAACAGCAAATCAAAGGCTTCATCGTAGGCTGTCTGTGACTGAGCAAAGCCACAACGGTAAACACCATTGTTAACTGCAGGATAGATTTTGGCGTTCCAAGCATCAATCTGCCCAACCAAATCCTTTGGATAAAAATTTACCTCGCTAACCCCAGCACAATCATCAAAGGCGGAGTTGAGCATTCGAATGATGTCCGCCGATTCATTGTTAACAATGCTCTGAGTTTGCTTGCACCAAAGCACCGGCACAGTGACGCGCCCAGTAAAATCTGCCTGCCCTGCGGTGTAGACATGATGCATATGCAATGCACCTAGCAATGCTTCCGGTTCACCAAAGGTCCAACCTTGCGCACCCGCCGCGGGCTGGGTCAAAGAGATGCTCAACAAGGGCTCTAGCTGCTTAAGGCTTCGATACAACAAAGCACGATAGGCCCAAGGACATCCCGCATTAGCAAACAAGTGATAGCGACCCGCCTGCGCAGCATAAACGCCGTCAGCAGCGCCGATAAACGATCGAAAGGAGGATTCCGGGCGAACAAAGGCCCCGGTGCCAGACGCTATCCGCTGATCTTGTGCGGACCAACGACCATCAATCAACATACCCATAGATACCTCCTATTCTTTGCGCCATGCCCGTTGCCGCATAGCGAAGGTTAAGGCCCCAGCAATCAGGGCGATGATCACCCCAAGCCCAAGACACAGAGCATTAGACGGCGCTTGCGGAACAACGGCCGCCAAACTGGGGGCCGCAATCAGCGCCCCGGCCAGGCCGTAGAGCACACGCAGCAGCATGCTATCGAGCCGACCTACCCCAGGTAGATACCCCTGTAACGCACCGGCCAGCAACCAAACCCCAAGCAACGCCTCCCCAAAGACTTGCGCCGCACCCAGAGGTGTTCCCTGCAAGATAAAGTTTGGATCTAAAACAAAAATGAAGGGAATGAAATACAAGATGCTACCCAAGCGCATAGCGGCAAAGCCGGTTGCCAGTGGGCTCGCTTTAGCAATGGATGCTGCTGCAAAGGCGCCCAATGCAACTGGAGGCGTGATAAAAGACAACATCGCCCAATACAAAATGAACAAGTGAATACTCAGCGGAGCAAAGCTTGCCTCTTGTAAGGCTGGGGCCAATACAATGGCCAAAAAGATATAGGCCGCGGTGACCGTCATCCCAATACCCAACACAAAGCTAGTAGCAGCCCCCATCAAGAGCAGCAAACCCACGTTATCACCGGCAATAAACAACAAATCATTGACCAAAGTGCCGCTCAGACCGGTGAGCGACAGCGAGCCAACAATCAAACCAACGCCCGCCAAGATGACGGCAAGCTCAACCAACAAACGACCCAGGGCTTGACTGAGTCCAATCCAACCCCGCCAATCTAAACGCTTGCTAGGGACTAACTGGTTCATGACCAATAGCGCCGCGGTGGCATAGTAAGGGGCAACCGCCTCGCGCTGTAAAAACAGCAGCAAAAACACCAACAGCGCAAAGGCTCCTAAGTAGAACCAGCCCGCGGCCATGGTGGCCCCAAGCTTTGGAATGGCAGAGTCTTCGAGACCTGCTAACGCATGTCGTCCAGCGTATGCATCTAACTGCACATAGAGCGCGATGAAATACAGCATCGCGGGCAATGCGGCCGCCGTGGCCACCTCCACATAAGGTACCTCCAGCAAGGTTGCCATCACAAATGCGGTACTGCCCATGATCGGCGGTAGCAGTACACCACCGGTGCTGGCGCAAGCCTCGATAGCTCCCGCAATAGTGCCCGACATACCCGCACGCTTCATGGCCGGTATGGTGAGCTGCCCGGTCGTCAACACGTTGGTGACCACGCTGCCGCTCATGGAGCCCATAAGCCCACTGGACAAAATTGACACCTTCGCTGGCCCACCACGGGATTTACCCAGCAAAGCAAACGCAAGGTCCAAAAAGAATCGCCCGCCGCCAGTGAACTGCAAGGCCACCCCAAACAACAGAAACCCCATCACAAGCTCCGCAAAAGCGCGAAACGGCAACCCAAACAAACTTTCAATAGACAAAGCATGGTACGCCGAGGTCTCTTGCCAGGTTGCTGCTAAGCCACTCAACATAGAGGGCATCTGCTCGGCAAAAATGGGGAGCAACGAAAACAGTCCGGCGATCAGAAACAGCGCCCATCCAGCAACCCGACGTAACGCTTCGAGCAACAACAGCCAAAGACACAAGGCCGCAAGCACCGCTGTTTCGGGCGCTTCAAACTCCCAGGCCTCGTCAAGCGCAAGCTCGGCATTTACATAGAAGTAACCGAGCACCACCCAAGTGGCTATCGTCATAGGCCAATCAAACCACCAGCGGCTGGGATACAACAAGAAGGCAAACGGCAACAACAACGCCAGCAAGGCAAAGTAGTACTGGGTCTCAACGCGAATGATTTGCTCAAGCCATTGCTCGGAGCCAAACATGCGCAAGGTGTCCATGGCCAATAGCAGCGCAAACACCGCACAAACGCCAACCGCTATTTGGATAACGGAATCTAACTTAGTAGAGCCTAAGCTGGCTGAAGCTTGGCCAGAAGAGTTTGAGGAGGTCATCGCTTAACGCCAAACAGGATCAAAGCCTTGCGCTTCAAGTGCCGCCCGCCTGGCCGCCATCCATTTATCGGCAAAATCTGGAGCACGCTTATCCGTTTGCTTTAGGTGCTGTTGCCAAGCTTGTGCAAGCACAGCCTGACGTTGTAACAAACGGTTGTTGTGCTCTTCGGTTTGCGCGTCCCACAGACCAAGCGACTTAAAGTAAGTCACGGCACCTTCATGGTAAGGCACCACCCAGCGAAACTGCTGACGATCCATTGCCCAACCAATGGCACCAGGGTCTGCGTCCTTGAATTCGTCGTAGTGGCGATGAATGACCTTCGCTAAGTCGTGAACCAAAGGTGCTGGCGCTGTGTCTAAAGAGATCAGCATGGGGTACGGATAGGTTGCGCCTTCATGTGGCTGCTCAACGGAAATCTGCGCACCTCGGGTTGCCACATGCTGGGTAAAAAACGGCACAATTTTGCGCATGCGCTCCCAGCAGCCGGCGTCACCATGAGGTGCTGGTGGCCAAAATATTCCCCGAGGAGAGGCTTCTAACTTGCGCGTTGGGCCCGATACGGTGGTGGCATATGCAGCATCCACATGACCATTGATCACACCAGTCCACATGGCGTTGTAACCGGGAAAGTCTACCCGGACAACATCGTCCCAAGTGAGCCCGCCACAAGCTAAGAAAGCTTGCGTAGTCACGTTTAGCGCCGGTGCTCCTCGGACATAAGGCACTCGCTTGCCCTTGAGATCGGCATAGGTTTTGATACCCGCATCTGCTGCTACACCAAGCGCCTGATTGCTCTCGCCGTTAGAAGTCATCACCAAACGCAGCGGCAGCGGTCCCCACTTGGCCCCGGCAAACTGAAACACCCCTTCTTGAGCAAAGTAGGTGGCAACCCCATTGGCTGAAAATTGAACTCGACCTTTCACCAATGGCAACAGCCTGGAAACATCATTTTTGCCCGGCACAACCCGTAAGGTGGTCCCATAGTGGTCTTTCAACACCTTGCCGATAGCCACCGCCTGGTTGTAGCCCGTGGTACCTAAGTTGTAAGCCGTCCAAGCCATGCTTTTGCCCAGTTGTGGTTCACCCTCGGATGAACCTTCACCAGCTGTATCTGCCACAGCAGATCGAAACATCATTAGGCAACAGAGCAAGCCAGCAGCCAAAACGGCGTGCCGCCGCCACCCGGTGGGCCGCAAAGATGGCTTCAACAATAAAAAACGCGATACAGTAAGACCCAAAGTAACCACCACCCAATGAAAGCAGCACGCAATGTAGGGGCTGCTTCGCATGGGGTCAAACTCGCTTGCTCGACAAGCCAACCAAGGACCCTTAGCCGTGAGCCAATCTACCCCCCAACCGCTGTCGCAAACCCCTGTAGCCAACACCGATGTGAGTTTGCTGGAAGGCTTGGCATCCACCCGAGCCATTCGCCGTTACCTCAATGAACCCATACCGGAGGCGGTCCTGCGCGATATCTTGTTCGCTGCAACCCGCGCACCCAGCGGCTCCAACCGGCAGCCCTTCCGCTTTGTGGTGTTGTCACAGGGTCAGCGCGCCGCACAAGCCAAAGCGCTTATCGCCGACTCTGCCCAACAATTTTGGGCCGAAAAACGGCAGAACGACCAATACGACAAAGGCAGCGGTGCCGACCCAGATTCACCCAAATCACGCATGGCTCGGACCATGCAGCACTACGTAGATGAGTTTGCCAAGGTGCCATGCCTGGTACTGCCTTGCTTGGTGCGATACCGCGAGCCAACCCCAATGGAAGGCGCCTCTATCTACCCTGCGGTGCAAAATCTGTTGCTAGCGGCTCGAGGTTTGGGCTACGGCGGTGTCATCACCGGCTTTCATGGACCGGTAGAAGCGGAGCTCAAAGCCTTGCTCGACATCCCTGAGGATATCTTCATCACTTGCACACTAACCTTAGGCAAACCCCAGGGTCGCCATGGCCCAGTGCGCCGCCGACCGCTACAAGAATTAGTGTTTGGCGATACTTGGGGCGAAGCACCGGCTTGGGCGGAAGATCCGCCCGGGACGCGTTACACCAAAGCGGGCCCGCCGCCCACCGCGCGCAGCTGACCGGACTTAAGCGCAGCATAACCACCAGGCTGGTAGGTCATGATCACGGCGCGGCGTTCGAGCTCAGTGCGGTTAGGTCCCGAGCCATGCACAACATGGGGGCTAAAGAAAATGCAGCTTCCCGGAGCCACTTCCAGAGTTTGCGCAGCGTCAACATCAAAAGCGTTGGGGTCGGTGTAAAACCCGGCTAGTTGACGTTCATCGCTACAGCCGGGCAGGCGGCCTTGCGCGTGACTTCCGGCAACAATTTGGAGTGCCCCGTTAGCGGCCGTAAACCTATCTATGGCAAGCATCACGTTGGGAAGTAAATCCACATGCCCACAATCGTGTATCCAATAAGGTGAATCTTGATGCCAACCAAAGCCGGATCCACAACGCGCCGGCTTCAAGTTCAACTTTGCGGTCCACAGCGCCAATTGCCGCTTACCGATCAGGCCGCGCATGGGGGCCAACAGACGCTCATCATCTAGCAGCGTATCAAAGGCTGGCACCAAATCGTTGATGGGTTCAATCACGCGCACATCGGTACTGTCTTTTGCATGTTCGAACTGCACCGTCATGTGTTCAACGTCGACAAACTTTGCATCGTCCAACACGTAAGCCTGACCCTGTTTGCAAAGCTGTTGCGCGCGCTCTACCGCAAGCCCTGCCGCCACCTGCAAAGCGGTCACCTCGCTAATGTCGAAAACCGCTTCGCGTACAAAGTAGCCTAGCTCTTGGTACGCGGCGTGTTCATCTTGAGTTAGGATCATGAATTAGAGTCTTGGGTTAAAATTTGGGCCAAGCAATCTTGAACGTCGGCGCTAGTTTGCCACCTAGGGAGGATCAATCGCGAGCCCTGTTGAGACCACCTTTGACCAATATCTGCCCACTGGATTCAGAGCCGCACGGGACCAGCCAGTTGAGCCAGGGTTGCGCGCCGCAAACCTTATCGCTAACTTGTTGTTTTGCTTACCCGCAAAGGACGTTTTGGATGACAACCTTGCACCCCACCGTTCAGCTAACCCGCAACTTCAGGCGCTTGCTAGTCTACGTGTTGTTCCCGTCACTCCTGGTGTCGCTGCTCTCAGGATGCATGTTGTTGCGCCTCAAAGAAGACGTAAGTTGGCTAAATAGCGCAACCAAGATTAGCGGCGAGATCACGGGCGCCAACAACCCAGAAGGTGTCATTGTGGTTGCTCTAGTACGCGCTGGAGAACACCAAAACTACATCCCAGAGACCTATACCGTGCGCTACGGCAACGGCCCTTTTGAGCTGCTCAATCGCGAGGGCAGCTTCTACCTAATGGCCTTTGAAGATCAAAATGAAGACCTAAGGTTCCAAGCTGGCGAGCCCGTTGGCTGGTGGGGTGAGCCCACGGCCTTAGTGATGGGCGAAGAATCCAGCCAAGCAGACCTGAACATTCAATTGCTGGATTCAGCTCAAGCCAAAGCAGAGCTGCCGTTACTCTATGCTGATGACCTACCCCCGGTTCTTATTGCCCGAGATACCATCAACCTTGGCACCCTGGCGAAGCTGTCCGACCCGCAGTTTGATACGGAAGCTGGCGTTATGGGTATGTGGGAGCCGGTCAAGCACGTCCAAGCCGGTCATAGCGGTCTGTATTTTTTGGAACCCTTCGATGCCGACAAAACACCGGTACTTTTTGTGCACGGTATTGGCGGAACCGGTCGGGATTGGCGACATCTAATCAGCCGCCTAGACCGCACCAAGCTACAGCCTTGGATCTTAAACTACCCTTCCGGCGCAAGCTTAAGCATGCTGTCTGAGACCATCAACGGGTTGCTCAACGAGCTACAAGTAACCTACGACTTCGACGAGCTAGCCATTGTTGCCCACAGCATGGGTGGGTTGGTTGCACGCGATATCTCAAATCGCAATCTTGCTCAGGGCCGACGGGCTACTGTTCGGCAACTCATCACCCTCTCCACACCCTGGGGAGGTCATGCTGCGGCTCAACGCGCGGCAAATGCCCCGATCAGTGTCCCCGCTTGGCAAGACATAGCGCCCGGTTCTGACTACCTAAAGCAATTGCTCGCGCAACCGCTGCCCGAGCCAGTGCCATTCGATTTGCTCTTTGGGTACCAAGGCAACAGCCTATTTTTGGCCGGTAATTCTGATGGCACTATCGCCTTAAATAGCCTGCTAAAAGAGCAAGCCCAGCAACAAGCACGTCAGCTTGTTGCCTTTGACGAAGACCACGTCAGTATCCTAAAAAGCGCCGAGGTTGCGGCCAGGGTGAACCGCCTGCTGCTCGATTTTCCTGCTCCAAGGCCTTAGCACCAACCCTGACCGAGGCTCTTCAAGGCAAATTGCGCAACCAACAGCCCCTTACAAGCGCCCTAAGATCGCTTATAATGACCTGCTCCAGATGGCCAGCCTGACGCCAGACATAAGCCCCAGGCTATGACCCAACCATGAGTGAAAGCCGATAACTGTTCCCTGACCTCTCTAGATAAAGCCATCCAAATGCAGTTCACCTCTATTCATCTACCCGGGGTAGGCCAACCAAACGTCATGTTTGCCTTCGATCCTAGCGCGCCCGCTTCAAAGCGACCGATGAATCTACAGCCCCTAAACCCTTCAGCACCCGCTGAGCAATGGCTAGCGCCCGGGGCCAGCGATAGCACCAACAACGAGGCTTTCTGCACGGTTACCACGCCTTACTACCAATTGCGCACGCTGATTGTAGAGGCACCCATTGATAAGATTCGCCAAGTTGCTGAACAAGCCTACAGAGCCTTGCTGGCAGACATCACCAGCTCGTCACACCCCCAACTCGTGCGTTTTTGGAATTACCTGCCGCAGATCAATGTTGGGGTTGGCGACGCTGAGGTGTATCGACAATTTTGCTGGGGTCGAGCGGAAGCTTTTGAAGCACATGCGGTAGCCCTACCCGCCGCAACTGCAATCGGCAGCCACGATAACCAGCTGCGTATCACCGCGCTCAGCTCAACAAGCGATACCCAAGTTCAACACATCGAGAACCCTCGGCAAGTTAGCGCCTACAAATATCCAAAAGAGTACGGGCCACGTAGCCCTTCTTTTGCCAGGGCAACTTGGGTGGAACGGGATGCAACCGGCTTGCTGTTACTGTCTGGCACCTCCAGCATTGTCGAGCACAACACTCTACACAGTGGCAATTTAACCGCACAAGTTGCTGAAACTAAAAGAAATATTGACCACTTGATTCAAAATTTTGCAACCCAGATCGACACCAGCCCAATGCAGTTGCAACCATTGGCCATGCGCTTTTACTTGCGTGACCCAGCCGCTCAAGCCCTAGCAGAAGCGGCTTACACAGAGCACTTTGAGGGTTATCCTGCCGCCAATTTTTTTGTTGCGGATATCTGTCGAGAAGATCTCAGCATGGAGATCGAGGGCGTATTTGCCCCTAACACAGCAACCTGAACCCAGCCTAAACCGTCGCGTTTGAAAACCTCAGTAGTTTTCTGGACAATCCGACCATCATTGAGGAAATCCAATACCCATGGCTCAAACACCCGAACAGCTGCAGATGGCGAAGCTCATCGTCGATGTCTTAAACCTTGAAGACATCGACGCCGCCGAAATCGAACCCGAGGCCATCATGTTCGAAGATGATGGGCTAGGACTGGACTCCATCGATGCGTTGGAAATTGCTGTGGCTATTGCAGAGCAGTACAACGTCCACCTTTCTGCCGAGGACGAAGCAACCCGCGAAATTTTTGCCACCCTGGCCAATCTGACGGCGCATGTAAGCCAAGAGTCCCAAGCCAGCGCCAATAGCGGCTAGAGCAATCGTCAGACTCCAATCTAAGCCTCGAGCTCGAACTAGCAAGTGAGCCAGCTCCAGCTAATTCCCCGAGACGATGCGCAACCCATTGCACGCGTTAACGGGCAACTCGTGTTGCCTTCAGAATTTAACGCCGACATTTTGGCCTGTGCAGCAAACCTACCCGAGCGGTCTTATGCCATCAATTTGTGCACCGATCGCTACTGGTTCATGGTGAGTTTTTTTGCAGCAATTGTCCGAGGTCAAACCAACCTGCTGCCCAGCAAGCGCAGTGAACCCGAGCTAGCAGCTCTGCAAGCGCAATATCCCAATAGCTACCGGTTAACCGATGATTCACAAGAGGCTAGCCAGTCAGATCATCCGGTAGGTGGGCCTATCGCAACGCAGGGCAAAGCGACCTCACCGACCATTGCAGCTGAAGCCTGCGCCGCCATCGCCTTTACGTCGGGCAGCACGGGCACCCCAGAAGCACACAGCAAGTCCTGGGCCATGCTATGCGATTTTCGTCAGTGGCATTGGGATTACCTACCCGGCCCGGCGCAAATGCCTAGAGGTCTAGTAGCAACGGTCCCCGCCTGGCATATGTATGGGCTTGAATGGGCAATGCTACTACCCACCATCGCGCCTATCACCGTACATTGCGGAGCAGATTTTTTTCCTAACGACTTAATCCAAGCCTTAGATGGGTTTGGCAATCTGGATAAGGTCTTGGTGGCAACGCCCACCCATTTACGCGCCCTGCTAAAAGCACCGCAGCCAAAAACGCCAGTACAGACCACCATCTCAGCAACCGCGCCGTTAGATGCCGCGTTAAGCGATGCTACAACCACCCAGTTAACAACCCGCTTGTTTGAAATCTACGGTTGCAGCGAAATCGGTTCGCTGGCTTGGCGTGCACCGGAACCTGGCCAAAAGCTTGCGCAACCGGCAGACGCCAACCAGCCGCATGCCAGTGACTGGGAATTTTTTTCCGGGTTGGACGTCACCGCACTAGCCAACACAGACGCGCAAGATACCGAGCTCATGGTTCACTGTGAACATATCAATCAACCAGTGGTTCTTAGCGATCGGTTTAAACAAACGGGTAACAACCGCTTTCAACTGTTGGGCCGTGCTACCGACATGGTTAAAGTTGCCGGCAAGCGAGAGTCGTTAGCCAACCTAAACAACATTTTGCTAGGTATCGCCGGGGTGCAGGATGGCTTAATCTATGATCCCGAGCACTACGATCAGCCAAGCAACGGCCGGCTCGCGGCGGTGGTGGTTGCCCCAACCCTCACGGACAAAGAGCTGCGTACCGAGCTTGCAAAGAAGATTGATGCGGCCTTTGTGCCCCGCCGAATTCGGAGGGTGGAGCAGCTACCGAGAGCTGCAACCAGCAAACTCTCCCATGCAGCCGTTACCCAACTGCTGCAAAGTCTAGCGGTTGACCAATGAGCGACATCAAAGATTGGCAGTCTCGAGAAGAAGCAGGCAGCACCCGCGCGCTGCGCGTCATGCTATGGATTGCACGGCGGGTTAACCGTCGTATGCTGCATGCGGTGCTTTACCCAATCACCGCTTACTTTTACTTGGTGCGTAAACCGGAACGCTGTGCATCGCGCAACTTTCTCAATCGTGTTCTACCGCGGCCTGCAACACGAGTTGATGTTTGGCGACACTTTTTGAATTTTGCCAAGATGACGGCCGATCGATTTTACTTTTTTGTCGATGGTGGCCAAGACATCCCCATAAAGTTCATCGGCGAAGAGGCGCTACGAACCGTAATGGCCCGTGGCAGTGCTGGCATCTTTTTAGCCGCTCACTTCGGTTCCTTCGAAGCCGCACGAGTTGTGGGTCCGCAGCTCGGAGAAATTGACCTGCGCATTGTCCTAGACAAAAGCGTGAGTAGTCGCATCGTAGAAATATTGCAGGACATCAACCCTAAATTGATCGACCGAATCATCGATTCGGATCAAGGATCAGTAGCTTTGGGCCTTAACATTGCAAGCGCGTTACGCGATGGCGACTGGGTTGGCTTTCTTGCTGACCGCCACCGCCCCGCCGACAGGGTCATGCAACATGAGTTTCTTGGCGAAGCGGCTAACTTTCCCGTCGGCCCGTACATCGTTGCAAACACCGTGCATGCACCCATTATCGGCATATTCTGCCGAATCACCGAACAAGGGTATGAAGTGCATTGCGAGGTGCTAAGCGAAGCTGTCACTCTCGACCGAAAGGAGCGGCAAGCCCAACTGCACGCGCTGTCCGCACGTTACGTTGAACGCTTAGAGCATCACGTTCGTGCAGCTCCCTTTGGCTGGTTCAATTTTTACGACTTTTGGGCCAGCAGCGAGCAAGAGCAATGAAATCCTATGTTAGTGCGCTGATTTTGTTGTGCAGTTTGTGCCTTTTGAACAGTGCCGCTGTGGCCACCGAAGGGCAGGCGCTAGAGGCCAAAATGCTGCTCGAAAATTTAGCGTTCCCACAAGGCAAGCGTGTGCCCTATTCAGAAACGCAATTGAACCCTATGCTTAAAGAACCGGTGCGCCAAACGGGCCATGTAGAGATCACGCAGGATGGCGCTTTTGTTATGCAAGTCGCCACGCCGCGGCCAGAGCTTCGCCGTCTTGACAAGGGCAAGCTGAGCCTAAAGCGCCCTTCCAGATCGGCACTAAAGCGCAACCCAAACCAAGCGCTTGCCAAGGCTCGAGCACGAACCTTAAGCTTGAACCCTGAGCACGGTGGACATCTAGTATTGCTCGCTATCACTCAAGTACTCAGCGGCGATATCGATGCCCTAAATCAACACTTTGTTCTCCAGGGTACACCGGGGGATCCTTGGCGGGTTGTACTCACGCCGAAAAACGCGAAGGTAAAAAAACGCCTGCAGCGTCTGGAGCTGCTCGGTACCGGAGACCAACTGGTCAGCCTGTACACACAACGCACGAATGATGCATGGCAAAAGCTCATCTTTAGTGCGAGTGAACTTAGTGCGGACGAAAATTGAGCCAAACTAGGCGCATCTGCCTGCTGCTCGGCGCCATTGCCCTGCTTGCTTGCGTCGCTGCGCTTCGCCTGCAGTTAAGCTACGACCTGGCCTTCTTCTTGCCTCCAGCGAACACGGAGGCTCAACAGATACTCTTGGAGCGGGTTGGCCAGGGACCCGGTGCACAACTGACCTTTGTGGTGTTACCCCAAGTTGCCCCCCCTACCTCAAATCAGGCCACAGCCGAGATCGAGGCAGCAAGCCTTGCGGCCGCCATACGGAAGCTACCCCAAGTGCAGCGCGTGTTACCCGAGATGCTCAGCTTAGGTATGGAGCAAATTCCGCCGGTTCTTTGGGACAATCGAGTGTTGCTCGCTGACCTACCAACCAACAAAGGGCAATGGCTAGAAGCGCTAGGTACAACCCTAGATGACATGATGTTCGCAAGCGATGCATCGGAACGGGCGGTGCTCGCTGGTGACCCAACCTTAGCCAGCCTGGAGGCACTGCAACAGTTCACCCGCTTAGCAAACGACCAGCAATTCAGTAGCACCGAGCAACAAGTGCTGTTAGTGCAAGCCAGTGCAGCGGCCTTCGATCTAGATTCTCAAACCCAGCTGGTAGACGATTTACGCAATCTGCTAAAGCAAAACGGAGTCACCACAGCACAGCTCTACGGCAGCGGTGTTTACGGCGTCGATCTGCAAAGATCGGTGCAACGCGAAGCAACCCTCTATAGCCTGATAGCAAGCGTTGCGCTGTTGGCGTTACTATTTCTCTATCTTCGCTCTGCTAGCCTGGTGCTAATCGCGGGTCTTCCCTTGCTTGCTGGGGGAATGGCGGGCTTAGCGGTATTAGCGTTGGTCTTTAGCGAGGTACACGGCATCACCTTGGCCTTTGGTTTTACTCTGCTTGGGGTAGCCGTGGATTACCCGCTACACCTCGTGGTTCACAAACAAGTACACCAGCAGCAAGGGGTGCAAGCGGCAGAATCAATCTGGCCAACACTTCGGCTAGGGGTGCTCAGCACCGCCATCGCCTACCTTGCTTTTGCATTGAGCGGCTCCCAAGGGTTACAACAACTGGGTTTGTTTGCCTTGGTTGGCATCTGTGCCGCAGCCTTAGCCTCGGCATGGCTATGCCCTAGCGACCAAGCCGCACCACTCCAAACATTGAATCAACCAACCGCTCCGACCACTCAAGCACCTCAGCAGCGGGTGCAGTTACGCCATTGGCCTTGGTTGCTAGCGTTGCTTGTCACCACTCCGATACTCGCATCTCTCCCTATGTTTAGCGATGACCTCAGCTCTCTCACCCCCGTGCCAAGCGAAACCTTAGCAGCCGATGCCAAGCTCCGTGAGAGCCTAGGCGTCACCAATATGCGCCATCTCATTGCCTTAAGGGGTGCTAATCAAGAGCTGCTACTACAGCAAACAGAGGAGGTCACTACGATCTTGCAAGAAGCCGTAACAACTGGCGAGTTGGCGGCTTATCAAAGCATCACTAGCCTGCTTCCGAGCGAGCAAAGGCAAGTTGCGCGGCGCCAGTCGGCCACAAGCGAAGCAACAATCGATGGCTTCAACGCCGCGCTGGCCGAGCTGCCTTTTGCGCCAGACGCGTTCTCTAGTTTTCGCAAGATGCTCGAGCAGCAACGCACCAGCAATGAAAGGCTTGACTGGCAAACCCTTACATCAGAACCTTCGCTGCACACGGCGGTTAACAATCTTATGTATTCTACCGACGATGGTTGGGTCAGCTTGGTATTCTTGGCCGGCATGCAAGACCCTGCAAAGTTGCAAACAAAAATTGAGGCGTTGGAAATCGCGCAATGGATTGACCTGAAAGCAGCATCCTTAACCCTTGCCGCCGACTACCGATCGCGCGTGCTCAAGCTGCTGGTTGTGGCAATAGCCGGCATCGCATTGTTGCTACTCACTTTGACCCGCAAACCTCAGCGTGTGCTTTGGCTGCTTGGTTCAGGGGCCGCCACCCTAGCCTGCGCCATGCTTGGAAGCCTGCTGCTGCAAGGGTTGCTGTCGTTGTTTGATCTAATGGCGCTAACCCTAGTTGCCGGCTTAGGTCTCGACTACTCACTGTTTTACAGCAAGCCAACCACAGGCTCTGAACAACAAACCCAGCAGCAAGCGACCGCGCGTGCTGTCCTTTTATGCGCTTTGTCTAGCCTACTCGTTTTCGGCATTTTAGCCTGCTCAAGCATCCCGCTATTGCGAGGCATAGGAACAACGGTGGCCTGTGGGGTTGTTGCCGCCTATCTGCTGGCACGCTTCGGTCGCTACGCAAAAGCGCCAAGTTGATCTAGCGGCGCTAGTCTGCGTCCTGCCGCTTGGTCTTCCAACAATTTGTTGATGGACCCGGCCACTCGAGTTAGCTGCTCTATGTTGTTCAGCAATTGGCCACCCGTCTGTTGCGGGTCGCCATCTACTAAGTCTTGCTTCAGCTCGTGGAACCAAGGGATCGCCCAATAGTCGTAGAATCGGCCTTCACCGCCCTGACGCTGCCCTGATCGCGCTATCTCACGAAAGCGACGCTGCATGCCAGAGTTTAAGGCCGCCGCTTGCAGCATTTGCGGCCGTAGATCACGCATAAAGTCGAAGTCTGTAAACCGACCAGAAAAATAGAGCTTGGACATAACCGCCCAGTAGTACGCAAAATCCCAGAGCGTTTTTATCACCATGAAGTCGCAGTTTCCAAAACCGCGATACTGGCCACGATAGAGCGACAGCGTATTGGTGAAGAACGAGAAAAAGTAGTTTTGACTCTCTTGGAACAGCATTGGATCCGTCGTGCCAGAGGTCACCAGTTTTGTGATGTAGCCGTTAGCCAAGGCAATAAAGTCGCCGCCCGGCGAGTACAAAGGATCCGAGAAGATGCCAGCATCACCAGTGGTCATCCAGCCAGCATCACTAAACACCTGTTTGCTGGTAACCGCGTAGTTTTCCATGTAGTGAAAATCTAGCGGCACGTAGTCTTGCAGTTGCTGAGCAACCAACGGGTGCTCCGTTGCAAGCCAACGCATACATTCGGCATGCTGGCGCACATTGGCTGGATCTAACACCTTAGGATCAAACACCAAGCCAACGCTGGTTGCCCCGGACGAAAGAGGAATCAACCACAACCAGTAACCAGGACCGGTGAAATGGTTGGTGCTCAAACGCCTGGGTGCCCCTGGGCAACGTTCCGTCCAAGCTGTGTCTGCGCTCCACTCATCGATCTCTAGCCGGGCATCAATGCGAAACCACAAGGCATGGTTGTTATGCCGGGCTGGCCGCGATAACTCTTCACCTTTGCGTACCCAAGCGCGTCGGCCGCTGGCATCAATTAAGTAGCGAGAACGCAATACTTGCTCAGCGCCATCATTACGCACCGTGACCCGGTGTTGCCCCGCCTGAAGGTCCACCTTACGGATGGTGGAGCCATCCAACAGTTCGGTGCCGTCATCTTTAGTGGTTTGGGCCAAATGATTTTCGAAACGTCCGCGATCTAGCTGAAAGGTATCGATGGGTAACGACTGACTGCCACCCACCTCATCGTAGCGAGACAAGTCATCCGCTACCGGCTTGTCGCCACGAAAGAACAAGCGCAAACCAAACTTGGGAAGTTGTGAATCCGCAAGGTGATCCGCCATACCCAACTCATTGGCTAGATAGTGAGAAGCAATCTCTACAGTTGACTCCCCGACTTTGTGCGTGGCATCGGCCACCGGGAACTGCTGGTGCTCAACCACCGTGATATCAAGTTCAGGCTGCTGGCGTTTGAGTTGACGCGCGAGCGTCAAGCCAGCCATACCACCACCCAAAATGCACACATCGCGTTGCTGCTCAGCTTTAGGATCGATCGCCATCTAGTTTTCTAGGCCTTATTGTTTTTGTTAGGGAAACCTAACGCTAGTGTTGAACGTCTAACCAAGCGTGGGGTGCCGCAGCGAATCGTAAATTGGGGCTACGCAAGCCACCTTGTTGCGCAGCGCTAAACTGCTCAACTAGCGCTAACGCTGGCCCCATTGGATTGGTCAGCGCAAACTGAGCTAAAGGTTCACATTTGGGTGTGGACTCCACCTCGCCCGGCTGTCGCTCGACAAAGCTAAGGCTGGCGTTGAGGGGGGTTAGAGACCCAGTTGTTGCTTGCTCGCTTTGAGGTTCAACGACCAAAGCAATCGCCAACGTTTCTTGGATTGGATACAGCTCAGCAAAGGGTGGCGCGTTTGCTATATCGTAAAAAACGGCCAACACCGGCTTACCCAAGTCGACCGCCTGGCTAGCCGCTTCTAACAGACCGCTACCAAAGCTATGGGTAAAACCGCCAACAAAGGAACTCGGCTCACGGTTTTCTGCACTGATGGTCCAATAGCCGGACGGTGCGTTGTGCACCGAATTGTGAAACTTGGTAGGCGACAGCATCTTTTGAGGCTGCGCGAGCTTGCGACACATGTAGTCGGTGATCGCAGTATCGCCCATCGCCGAAACAAAAACAGAAGGCACTTGGCTGATATCAACCTGAGCCTGACTACAGGCTTGATGTGCCACTTCTACCGCAATATTGATGGTTAAGCCCGCTCGTCGGCGCTCCCGTGGTGCGATGGCCTCAGGCTTAGGAGACAAAAATTCTGCCTCCTGCAAGCCTGCAAAATCACGTTGCACGCCTTGGGTAAACTCGGGATAACCCGTCATGCCACGACCCCACAGGCCGATACCGGTAAAACTAATGTCCAAGGTTGTCACGATGCTGCCCCAAAGATAACGCTGCAATTATTGCCACCAAACCCAAAGGAATTGGTGAGCGCGTGCTGCAACTGCGCCTGTGTACTCTCCAGCAACAAGTTAAAACCGACTTCTGCTGAGCTTGTATTCATGGTTCCGGGGACATAACCCGTGGTTAGCGCTTCTAAACAGAGAATCGACTCCACAATTCCAGCTGCGCCCAAGGTGTGTCCAGTCCAGCCTTTGCTCGCACTCGCCAAAGTATTGGGCGCCAACAGTTCTGTGCAAACCATGCCTTCGGTCGCATCGTTGGCTTTGGTACCGGTACCATGCAAGTTAACGTAGTCGATTTGAGCCAAGGTCAAACTCGCATCATCTAATGCTCGCTGCATAGACAGTCGCGCGCCTAACCCTTCAGGATGTGCACTGGACATATGGTAGGCGTCACAGCTCTCGCCCACACCAAGCAGACGTAGCCCAGCACCTTCTTTTTCTCGGGTCAGCAAAACAAAGCCTGCGGCCTCACCCAAACTGATGCCTTGTCGGTCTGGCGCAAAGGGACGACAGGGATCGGGTGCCACCAATTGCAACGAATGGAAACCGTATATCACGCTAAGGCACAGGGTATCCGCCCCACCCACCACCACGGCATCAACCAGCCCTTGGTTGAGCCAACGTTTGGCGGTAGCAAATACTTTGGCGCTCGAGGCACAGGCGGCGCTAATGGTCAGCCGCGGCCCTTTGAGCCCGAGCCGGTGCGCCGCGTAGTCGCCAGGAGAATGTGGGTTTTGTGCTAAGGGCTGCTGAAACTGTTGAGCCAACCCCTCGACCTGGCCCGCCGCCTCTGCAGGCACCGCACCGGCATCGCTCAACAATGCAGCGTAAGCTTCTTCCGTACGATCAATGCCCGAGGTGCTGGTCCCCATGACCATTCCAACCCGCACCGGTGAGTAACGCTCACAGGCCGCATTGACCGCCTCAACAAAGCCGTCTTGGGTTAATGCCAGCTCGATGAGCTGATTGTTGCGGCTCAGCCATTGTGGAGCGACCTCCATCGCCAACGCCTCATCGACCCGACCGAGATAGCAGGAGATATCACAATCCGGCCAAGGGCTGTTGGTCAGCCCGCTGTGACCCGCCGCAAAACCTGCGCGCTGCGCCTCTAGGCCCACTCCCATAGCGCTGGTCAGAGTGTAGTGGGAGGCAAAAATGTCCACCGGTTGTCCTTGCTGCTCAATTGATCTACGAAAAAATACTTGCTCAACCCAAGTATACGCGAGCTTGTCCGGCAACGGCGAAAACTGTGATGGATTGGCAATCCAGGCCGCTCTAGGACGCCGATGAAGAATGCCCCAAGAAAAGCTTCACTAGGCTATAATCCCGCTGATGTCTGAGTACTCGACAATGGAACCCGCCGCTCCCGGCTATTGGCTCTGGCGCCTGTGGCAGGCTGTCATCGTGCCACTATTTTATCCGCTGTTTGGCCTAGGCTGCGCGATATTGCTGCTGCTTGTGCCTGTAGCCCACGCCGTGCTGAGGGAGCCAAAAAAACGAACCCGATACTTCCGCTTGGCTGTCCATCATATTGCTCGACTGTGGTTCAACCTAGCTCGGCTGCTTAGAGTCTTCGACTACCGCTTGGTGAATGGTCAAGCAGAGCATCTGCTGCCGCTGCAAGCGGCGACAACGGATTCTGACCTTAGCACTGCCGGTGAAAACGCTCACGGCCACCTTGTTCTTGCCAACCACCCAGCGCTTATCGACGTATTGATGATTCTCGCCTTAATGCCCAACCTTTGCTGCATCATGAAAAGCGACCTATCCCAGCACCCGATCTTAGGGCTGCTGATTCGCAACCTTAACTATCTTTCCAACGACAATCCTGAAATTTGGCTGGCACAGGCTCAATTGCGCCTTGAGAGCGGCGAAAGTTTGCTGGTGTTTCCGGAAGGCACGCGCACAAAGCCAGGCCAACCGGTGAGCTTTAAGCTCGGGGCCGTTGAGCTCGCCCGCCGAACTCGAGCCAAAGTTCTACCTTTAGTCGTGCACTACAACAGCCATTATCTGAGCAAATCCTGCCCTTGGTATGAGCTGCCGCACAGCAAGCTCACCTATCAACTTGAGGTTGGACCCACGATCAACCCACGAACGTTGGCCGTCAACAGCACGCCACGCCAGGCGCGACGTTGGCTTAACCAAGAGCTCCAACGCTACTTTAGAGAACGCTTGGCACGACCACTCGCTTGGCCTACTGGGGCCGCTGACGTGGCTGACATACGCAGAGTGCTGGCCGGCAATCTGCAACACTTAGGTGGCTAGGCCACCCCGCATAGAATCGATACCCATGACCATAGAAAATTCTGCCATCTATCAACAACTCAGCACACTGCTTGTGCAGGAGTTTGAAATTGACCCGGCGAGCATCAGCCCGCAGTCCAACCTTTTTGAGGATCTGGACATTGACAGCATCGACGCGATCGACATGCTCACCCGTCTACGCGACCTAACCGGCAAAGACCTCCCGGCGGATGAGCTGAAATCGGTTCGCACCATCGGCGACGTAGTTGCATTGGTTGAGGCCAATTAGCCATTGCGTGGCATCACAATAGCGGCCTGCTCCCTAGGCTTGCTGCTCTATCCATTGTTGGTTTACAACGTTGCGAGCGCAAATCGCTCGTTGCTGCTGGTGGCCACTTTAGCGGCCATTTTTGTAGTGCGACTGTTTGCTGCTGGCACCCTATCGACGGGTAACCGGGTTTTGGCGTTGCTGTTGCTGAGTGGATTTTGCGCGCTGGCTTTAGCGGATGAGCAGCTCCGGGTTTTGCGCTTGTACCCAGTGCTGATGAGTCTCGGAGGCGCCGGCTTCTGTCTTTACACGCTCACCAACCCACCATCAGCGATTGAACGATTTGCGCGCCGCTTTGGCATGGACATTCCACAAGAGGCGGTAGCTTACCTGCGGGGCGTGACTATCTTATGGCTAGGTTTTTTTTGCCTCAACGCGATGGTTGCCGCCTACACCGCTATTGCCTCCAGCGTTGAAACCTGGGCCCTCTACAACGGGTTGATCAGCTACCTAATTATCGGTGTCATGTTGATCGGTGAGTGGCTGTATCGACAACGCTACCAACGGCTACACAGCAGCTAGCCATGCCCTCCACGACGACCCAACCCAGCCCACTGCAAGGCATCACAACCACCCTGCCAATTGATCAGACCCAGCAGCTATACCAAAGTCGTGCAACCCACTACTTGGATCGTCTCTTGGGCGTCCAAAGCTGCCTACCACACACCGCTAGGGCTCATCCCGGGGGGCTCGCTGGCTGGAACCCCGCTCAGCATCCTTGGGTCATGGATCGGGACCAAGATAAGCAGCAACTGCGCTGCCTGCTTTGGGTTGATCCCCAGCTGGCCTATTTTGTCGGGCACTTTCCAGGCCAACCGATTTTGCCTGGGGTGGTGCAGTTAGATTGGGCTATTGCGTTTGCCGCGCAGCACTGGTCCGAGACAACGAACCAAGCAAACTACTGCGGTATGCAAAACCTAAAGTTCAAGCAACCCATTGAGCCCGGCGAGCTTTTACAACTTGTACTAACGCAACAACCGGGCAAAATAGACTTTGTTTTTGCAACGCCCGCCGAAGTCCGTAGCCAAGGAACCCTGCTTTACCGTGCCTGATCGTTACTGCATCGTTATTCCACACTATTGTCACGACGTTCAGCTTGCGGACTTTTTACCGCTGCTTGCCGCGGCCCAACTGCCATTGCTAGTGGTCGATGACGGCAGCCCAGCACAGAGCCGCGCAAACTTGGAGCAACTTATCAGCGCCCATCCCTGGGCGCAGCTAGTCGCTCATGAAGAAAATCGCGGCAAAGGTGCCGCCATGGTCACCGGGCTCACCGAAGCCCACACCCAAGGTTTCACCCACGCCATTTTGGTAGACGCTGATGGCCAGCACGACCCTGCGGACATAGCGCGCCTGCATGCTGCTTCGTTGCAAGCGCCTGAAGCCTTGTTTTCTGGCAAGCCAATCTTTGGTGAGGACATTCCAGCTTCTCGACTCTACGGCCGCATGATCACCAACACATTGGCAAAAATCGAAGCTGGCAACTGGGGTATCGAAGACGCCATGTGTGGCCTAAGGTTATACCCATTGGCACAAGTGTTGCCCCTGTGCAGCCAACTGGGCAATCGTTTGCGCATGGAGTTTGATACCGAGATATTGGTGCGCGCTAGCTGGGCTGACTTAGATATTCATTTTTTGCCAACCCAAGTGCGTTATCCAGAAACCGGTCGCTCACACTTCCGAATGATCCAAGACAACGTGCGCCTTACCGCAATGCACAGCTTGCTATTGCTTGGCGCGCTGGTCCGTTTGCCTGCCCGGCTTTGGCGCCGGCTAATGTCGCGCGCGCAACCCAACTCTTCGAGTGATACCCAATGAGCAGTGCAAAGCCAAAACGTCGCGGGCAACTCTGGCAATCCGCTTGGCCAGATCATGCAGCGCTTAGCGCTGAGGTGACGCTTGAAGTGCCTTTTCAAGACGCGGACCCCACTGGCGTTGCCTGGCACGGTAACTACTTCCGTTACTACGACACAGCCAGGATCACGCTGATGGCTAAGCTAGATTTTGGCTATCGGGACATGGCCGGGGTTGGTCAAATCTGGCCCATTGTTGATACGCGCGTGCGCTACATTCGCAGCGCACCCTTTGGCAGCCAACTTCGGGTACATGCCCAACTGGTCGAATGGGAATTTCGCTTACGCCTGTACTACCAGATATTTGATGAGCAAGGTCGTCGCATCAATGAAGCCTATACCGTGCAAGTGCCCGTGGCCGCCGACAGCGAAGCACTGATGGTTGGGGTTCCAGAGTTTTTGCAGGCTCGCATCAACCGCTTGATCCAAGTTCAAGCCCCAAGCGCGTGACAATCAACCAGTGACTACTGCTAAGCCTGATGCTCAATGGCAGGTTTCAGACCTGATACCACACCGGCATTCAATGCTGTTGCTGGACCAAATTCTGGCGGCAGACGACAACAGCCTTTGGGCAAGCGCAACCACAACCAAACCACTGTCCAGTTGCTGGGGCATTGAGTACTTGGGCCAAGCAACCGCCGCTTTCTTCACCTTGATTCAGTTGCGCACCATGCAAAGGCTGGCGACATTGGGTTCAACCAACCAATCAGCGGTTGCACCCACCGCCGGCATGCTGATTGGCAGCCGTCGTTACCAGGCGCACCAACCACAATTCGCAGCCAACAGCCTGCTACTGATGCAAGTAACTCCCCGCTCCGCCTTAACCGGCAAATCCGCCAACCTGGGGCTAGTTAAATTCCAGGGCAACCTTTGGCATGCACGGCCGGAGGCGCTCAACCAACTCCCACTCTCGACGACCCCTAGCCGTCTGCCGTACGATACTGCCACCCTAGCAGCGGTGAACGGCGAGCTGCTAGTGGAAGGTGATTTATCCGTCTTCATTCCCCCCCAACAACCAAACGACAACTCGGGTTAACGAATGAGCAACAGCGATCCTCAACACAAACGCATCTTGGTTACCGGAGCCAGCCGAGGCATAGGTCGTGCGGTCGCCATTGAGCTGGCCAGCCAAGGCTTTAGCATGGTGGTCCACTACGGGCAGAATGAAGAACTTGCTCAGCAGTGTTGCGATGAAATCATCAGCCAGGGCGGGCAAGCCACCAGTCTAGGCTTCGACATTGCTAGCCGCAGCCAGGCACGAGAAGCCATTACAACCGACATCCAGGCACAAGGTGCCTACTACGCAATGGTGTTGAACGCGGGCATTACCGATGACGCTCCGCTCCCCGCCATGACCGATGAACAATGGGACAACGTCCTCGCCACCAATCTCGGCGGATTCTTCAATGTGGTGCGACCTGCGGTCATGCCCATGATTCAACGCCGGGCGCCTGGTCGAATTGTCGTGATGTCATCGGTGGCGGGGTTGATCGGCAATCGCGGTCAGAGCAACTACGCGGCAACCAAAGCCGGCTTGATCGGCGCGGCTAAGTCACTGGCCTTAGAGTTGGCGAAACGCAAGATCACGGTTAACTGTGTAGCACCAGGGCTGATAGAAACCGATATGGTGGGTGAAACACCCGCAGAGTTCATCAACAACGCCATCCCCCTAAAGCGTCTTGGTCAGCCAGAAGAGGTGGCTAAATTGGTGGCCTTTCTTTGCAGCGCTGGCGCCGCCTACATCACCCGACAAGTTATCGGGGTTGACGGTGGGTTGGCCGGCTAGATGATGACAACAAACTTACGACGCGTCGTAGTGACGGGTGCAGGAACCATCAGTGCCCTGGGCAACGATTGGGCTAGCGTCAGCCATGCACTACAACACCACCGTAGCGCGGTAAAACAGATGCCAGCTTGGGAAGAGATCGCCGGTTTAAACTGCCTGCTCGGTGCGCCCCTAGACTTCGTCACTCCCGCCCACTTCAGACGCCGACAGCTACGCAGCATGGGGCGACTCGCCCAGATGGCGGTGAGTGCAACAGAAAACGCGTTAACAGAAGCCGGCCTGCTCAAAGACCCGTTGCTAAAAAGTGGCCGCGCTGGAGTTGCCTATGGATCCGCAACGGGCAGCATTGATGCCACGTTAGAGTTCGTCAGCATTTTCCGAGAGCAAAGTACCGCAGACCTCAGCACAACGAGCTACCTGCGCATGATGAACCATACCGCTGCGGTTAACATCGGTTTGCACTTTGGCTTGAGCGGTCGCCTGCTCACCACTAGCACCGCCTGTACCGCCGCAAGCCAAGCTATTGGGTTTGCCTACGAAGCGATCCTGAGCGGCGCTCAAGACATCATGGTTGCCGGCGGTACTGAAGAGCTCACCGAGGCGCACAGCGCGGTGTTTGATACGTTGCTGGCCACCTCCAAACGGACAGCGCAAACACCGAGTCCTTTTGACGTGCAGCGCGATGGCCTGGTTCTTGGTGAAGGCGCTAGCACCTTGATTCTGGAAGAGCGAGAGCATGCCATTGCACGTGGGGCCAATATCTTGGCCGAAGTTGTAGGCTTTGCCACTAACTCCGATGGCGCTCACCTCACCGCACCAAAAACCGAAACTCAAGCGCAATGTCTAAGCATGGCACTCACCAGTGCTCAGCTTGAGCCCCAAGACATCGGCTATGTTTGCGCGCACGGCACCGGCACCGCGCAAGGCGACATCTCGGAATCCCAGGCTACCGAATCTGTACTTGGCAAAGTGGCCATCAGCTCACTTAAAGGACACTTCGGACACACCCTCGGCGCTTGCGGCGGTATCGAAGCTTGGGCGACGATCAACATGTTGGGTGAGCAGAACTTTGCACCCACTCTGAATCTATTTGAACCCGACCCCGACTGCGCTGAGCTCGACTACATCGTTGCAGACCATCGCCCTATCGCAACCGAGTACGCAATGAGCAACAACTTCGCCTTCGGCGGCATAAACACCTCGTTAATTTTTCGCCGACACAACTAACAACCAATACCCAACAACTTCTAAGACAGCGCTTAAACACCATGCCGCTGCTTAACTCAAATACCCTTTCATATTTTCATAAATAGCGACAATTTCTCTTTACAGCATAAAACTGTATGTATATATTTCTGTATATACAGACATACATCTTTAAGGAGCAAAGCAGTATGAGCATTATCACCATGGCCACTACCAAAGGTGGCGCTGGCAAAACAACCGTGGCTCAAATGATCATTGGCGCAGTTCATCAACTGGGCTATTCCATCGGCGTGATTGACTGTGATGCCAACTGCTCGCTGTCTAATTGGCTCAATGAAATCAGTGACATGGCGATAGATGTTCAGAAAGTACATGATGAATCTAAGATCGTCAGCGAAGCTCGCAAAATGAACCGCAAGCACGATATGGTCATTATCGACACCGCTGGCGCGCAATCTCAGGCAACCTTGTTTGCTATCGGCTGTGCTGACTTAGTGCTGATTCCCGTTCAACTTTCTAACAGCGATGTTATTGAGGCGATCAAGACTCATAAACTGGTAGAAAGCGCCGGTGAGCTTGCAGGTCGCGAAATTCCGCACCGTGTGGTTTATACTGACTACACGCCAAAAACTAACATCGCCAAGCAAGTTCGCAAGAAGATTCGTAAGAACGGGCTTGATGCAATGGATACAAGACTGCACCACCTTGTGGCCTATAAAGAGCTGACCTTCACGGGCAAGATTCCCAAGAAAGGCACAGCTGCAGCACAAGGCCAATTGTTGGTTCAGGAGGTATTTCAAATGGGACATCTTCCTTTTATGTATGAGTATGCACAGGCCTCATGAGCAAACCCGGGCTATCAGCCGTCAAAGCAGCAGCCGCTAAAAGTCCAAAAGCGCCCGCCCCGTCAAACCGGGTGGACGCAGCGGCTGCCGCTAAAGAAGGAACCAGTCAATTCACGCTGAAGATGCGTACGTCACTGCACAAGGAGCTTGCACGTATGGCCCTTGATCGCGGCATGACCATGCGTGGATTTATCATGAAAGCGCTTAAAAGCAAGGGTTTAAGCGTGACCGACGAAGATCTAAAGGACCGCCGCAAGCGTTAACCAAACGCTCACCTCGCACTAGCGGCCTCAGCTAGTCAGTGCATAGCCAGCGACTTACTAAGCTTTTCTGAGAACCTGCCGATAACGCTATCGAATCCCTTCAGATATGCGCTATCGGCAGACATGACTTCAGCACAAGCGAATACCAACCCCACACCAAATACAGGTGCCGAAAGGTACCAACTAGGATTGCGAGACACGCTGCGGGTCATTGCACCCTACGTGCGCCGCAATTTCATGAACCAGCTAAGCGGCATTTGGTTCATCGTCGCATACCTCATTTTCTTTCAATTGTTTGTTCTGCAGCTGCCTATTGTTTACGCCGCAATGATTGGGGTCGGCATCTTTGTTGTGGCGCTAGGCTTGATGTTCTTCATGGAAGGGCTGCGGCTCGGATTAATGCCCCTGGGCGAAGAGATTGGCAGCGTGCTGCCTCGCAACAGCCGCCTGCCGGTTATCTTGCTCTTTGCGTTCTTGCTGGGTGTTGGCGCTACTTTTGCCGAGCCAGCCATTGCTGTTCTTAAAGCCGCTGGTGCTGGTGTCAAAGCAGACCAAGCCCCCTTGCTCTTCAGCTTGCTGAACGATTTTTCAGGCCAACTGGTGGGCTCCGTTGGCGTGGGGGTTGGTTTCGCCGTTATGCTTGGCGTGCTGCGCTTCTTCTACGCCTGGCCGTTGAAATATCTAGCCATGCCAAGCATTGCGGTACTCCTGGGTCTATCCCTATTCTTTAGCACCATCCCTGAACTCAAAGACGTTCTGGGGCTCGCCTGGGACTGCGGCGCTGTTACCACCGGGCCGGTTACTGTGCCACTGGTGCTAGCTTTAGGCATTGGTGTCTGCCGGGTTATTAGCAGCGGCGGCGGTGGCCACTCAGGTTTTGGCATTGTCACCCTTGCATCGCTCTTCCCGATCCTGGCTGTCTTGCTGCTCGCCCTGTTTCACTACACCCAAGCCGACTACTTTGGTGCTCCAAACTACGTCCCCGACCCCACAACTGTGCAAGCAAACCCGGTGGCTGCCGATAACACAGAGATTCAGGTAACCATGGACCGCAATCACGTGCCGGTTACCGAAGCGGAGTTTTCCGAGTACTTGCGTTCAGGACAGCTACCTAAAGGTTACCAAGTGCACTTTGATGGTACCGGCGCTACCTTGATTGATGGCGAGATCCAAATGGAGCAGCCGAGCGTATTCATTACTAAGACCTACAAACGCCAATTTGAGTTCGCCGACGATCAAACTTGGGATACCAGTAGCTCCACAGCAGACCAATTCAAAAGTGCGGCAATGGATGCTCTGAGAGCCATTATCCCGCTGTGCCTGTTTCTCTATGTGGTGCTGAGGCTAGTGCTTGGTCAAAAGTTGCAACGCGGCACGGACGTCAGCATAGGCGTCATCTTTGCCCTGGTGGGCATGGCTTTATTCGGTCTTGGCATTGCCTTGGGCTTAACCCCACTTGGCGAGCAACTAGGCAGCAACGTACCCATCGCCTTTGCGCAGATCGTTCCCTGGGGTCTCGAGTACCCAGAAGGCCCGCTGCTAGATGACGGCCATCTAGGCAAACTGATAGCCGTTGGCTTTGCCTTCTTTCTTGGCTACGGCGCAACCTTGGCTGAGCCTGCTTTAAACGCGTTAGGCGATACAGTAGAACGCACCACGGCGGGTGCATTCCGAAAGAAATTGCTGATGCAGAGCGTTGCCATTGGCGTGGGCTTAGGCATTGGCGCGGGGATCTTCAAAATGGCTTACAACCTACCGCTGATCTGGATGCTCATTCCGCCCTACACACTGGTGCTATTCCTAACTTGGAAAGCACCCCATAGCTTCGTTAACTTTAGTTGGGATAGCGCGGGTGTGACCACCGGTCCTATAACAGTCCCCCTCGTACTTGCTATGGGTTTGGGCATTGGTGCCAACGTACCGGGGGTTAGCAACGGGTTTGGCGTTTTAGCGTTAGCCTCGGTTGGACCCATCCTCACCGTATTAACGGTTGGTTTGTATACCCAACGAGCGGAGCGTATCAGTCGCGAAGAAGAAACCAGCGAGCCTAGCCTCGATGAACTACCACAAGCTATTGAGGCAGCCAGCTCATGATCGAATCCAGCCAGCCCTACTCTACGGTTACCGCGATCCTTCCTGGCGCCATCGTGCCACGCGTGATGAACAGTGTTCAGCAGCAACAAGGGGCTAGCGCCCTACTCTGGAAAGCTCGAGGCACATTGCTGCATGATCATTGGTTGAAACGCTTTTTGCCGCCGGTGAGCCCAGCAAAATCTATGCTGCAGATGTTGGTACCAGATCACAACGTCAAACGTGTTGTGCATACAGTTGCTGAAGAAGGCAGCATGCACAGACAAGCCATTGGTGCTGTTTACAGCACCCCATGTGAGCATCTTTGGGTCGGCAAGGACTATCATCTATGGCCTAGCGAGCAAGGTGGACACACTCAGAGCGAAACCACCAACCTAAAAGAAGAGTTAAGCCTGATTTGTGCGGTGGTAGGTCATCAACAAAGTGACAAGGTAGCCAAAGCGGCCGTGAATGCGGGTGCTCACGGGCCAATCGTTTACTACAGCGAAGGCCGCGGTATTCGTGACCGACTAGGTTGGCTGCGAATCACCAAAGAAACTGAAAAAGAAGTGCTGATGGTCTTGGCTGACGAAGCGGACGTTGAGCAAGTCTTTAACGCCATGGCCAAAGCGGCAGAACTACATCTGCCCGGTCGGGGTTTTATGTATCGCTTGCCGGTCACCCAAGGGTTGTTTAACTTACCCGGGCGTGTGTCCAACCAACGTTACACCGCTAACATGCAGCAAATGATCAACGCGATTGATCACTTGGCCGGCCACACGGATTGGCGCGACCAAACTGTTTTTGCGGTGGGGGGATCCGGCAAAGGGGTTGGCCTAAACGTCGCGTTACCCAACACCCGCAGTGAGCAAACCTATGTGTGCTTGTCCGCCATCGCCAAACGCGATGATACCCAGCGCTTAATGGATATGATGTTAGACGCTGGCGCTCCGGGTCTGAATCTAAACTTCGCAAACTTTTCCGCCGCCCAAGAAGGTGAAGTAGTCGCGGGAGCTCAGATCAATCAAGACTACGGCATGTTGCGCTGTGTGGTAACCAAAGACTTAGCTCCTAACATTTGTGAGGCGATACGCGATCAAGCAGAACCTGCGGGCATTACAGACCTGTGCTTGATGCAGATTGCCGCACCTCGGGTGGCCACTTACGTCCCTGGCCGCATTGATTTTCGTCAAACGGGTAGTGCTGCTTAACCTCGCCCATGCCCGCTACAAGATCGACCTATGCTCAAGGTCCCCAAATATCGTAGTATCTTGGGTTGCGAAAGATAAAAAGTGAGCGCTACCCGTGAAAATCGATCCTACCGTACAAGAAATGTTTGGCGAGATGGACTTTGATCCCACCGCCTTAAAAGCCAAATATCTAGCAGAGCGCGATCGCCGGGTAAGGCCAGATGGCAGCACCCAGTACCAAGAGGTAACCGCTGAGTTTTCGCACTACGTAGATGACCCTTACGTAGAGCAACCCATTGAGCGCGCGCCCCTATTTGATACCGTCGAAATCGCCATTATTGGTGGCGGCTTCGGTGGCCTTCTGGCCGGTGCACGTCTGCGTGAGGCTGGCTTCAAAGACTTACGCGTTATCGAGAAAGCGGCTGATTTTGGTGGCACCTGGTATTGGAACCGCTACCCCGGCGCTATGTGTGATGTCGAGTCCTATTGCTACCTCCCTTTGCTGGAAGAGCTGGGGTATATGCCAAAACACAAATACTCATTTGCTGCAGAGATTTTGGAGCACAGCAAGCGTATTGCTCGACACTTCGACCTGTACGACAACGCCTGCTTGCAAACCAGCGTCACCGACATGAGCTGGGACGAAGCGGAAGGCTATTGGACTATCAGTACAGATCGGGGCGACAAGATGCGCGCTCGCTACGTGGCTATGGCCAACGGACCCCTAAGTCGCCCTAAGCTGCCAGGCATTGAAGGTATCAACGAATTCAAAGGTCACACTTTTCACACCAGTCGTTGGGACTACAACTATACCGGCGGCAACTCCTCAGGAAATCTTACCGGCCTGAAGGACAAGCGCGTCGGCATTATCGGCACCGGCGCAACCGGTGTGCAGTGTATTCCGCATCTAGGGGAATGGGCCCAGCAGCTCTACGTTTTTCAGCGCACGCCATCGTCTATCGACGAACGTAACAACCATGAGACCGATCCTGACTGGGCAGCATCGCTCGAGCCCGGCTGGCAACAAGAGCGCATGGACAACTTCAACGTTCTGGTCAGCGGCGGCCATCAGGATGTGGATCTGATCAACGATGGCTGGACCGACATCATGCGCAACGTCACGGGCACTGTGGCCAAGAGCGCAAGCCAAAAGCTAGGTCGACGCCTGACCAAGATTGAACGCGCACAGCTCATGGAGCTTTGCGACTTCCGCAAGATGAATCAGGTACGCGAGCGTGCAGAAGAGCTAGTGGCAGACCCAACGGTGGCAGAGGCGTTAAAGCCTTGGTATCGACAGTTTTGCAAACGCCCCTGCTTTCACGATGAATACCTACCAACCTATAACCGTGACAACGTTGCGCTTATTGACAGCGATGGTAAGGGCGTGGAGCGACTTACCGAGAATGGCGTGGTTGTAAACGGGGTCGAGTACGAGGTTGACTGCTTGGTGTTCGCAACGGGCTTTGAGGTAGGCACCTCCTATACCAAGCGAGCAGGCTACGACATCACTGGTCGCGATGGGAAAACCCTAAGCAACCACTGGGCAGAAGGCCTACGCACCCACCAAGGCCTGCAGAGCCACGGCTTCCCTAACTGCTTTTTTATGGGCTTCACCCAAACCGCAATCACCGTAAACGTTCCCCACGCCCTGAACGAACAGGCAAAACATATCGCCTACATTTTAAGCGAGCTACGTGAGCGCAACGCCAAGGTGGTTGAAGCAACCGCTGAAGGTGAGCAGGCGTATGTCGACGAGATTCGCGCAAAAGCAACCGTTGGCGCGCGCTTCTATGCGGAATGCACCCCGGGCTATTACAACGGTGAGGGCACATCGGGCAATCGAGGTGGCTTCTTCTCTGACATGTATGGAGACGGGTCTATTCGTTTCTTTAAGGTGCTTGAAAAGTGGCGTGCAGCCGGTGATCTAAACGGCCTAGCGTTGCGTTAGCCCTTCAGATCAGGCCAAGGCGCCGAGCAAACCACCCAGCGGTGAGGCTTTGTAAACACAAAGCCGCCGCTGTGGCTGCTGCCGCGCCAACGATGCCAAGGCGGGATACAAGTGCTAGGTTCAAAACCAAGTTAAGCACTGCGGCCATGGTGGCAATGACCGCCATCTGCTTCTCACGTCCCGCAATCACCCACAGATAGCTTGCCATGACGGCCACCACCAAAGCGAGCTGGGTTACCAGCAAGATGCGCAGAACCAGCAGAGTATCCCCTGTGACATATGCCTCCCCAAAAAGCGCCAACAGCCTCGGCGCTGCGAACCAAAACACAACAATCAAAAGCGCTGAACTGCCTAGCATCAGACCGATCAACCAACGCGAAAATTGCGCGATGGCGGGAAGATCAGCAACAGCAAAAAGTTGTTTGTAGCGGGGTGCAAAGCCCATTGGCACCGCAGCAAACCCGAAGCTAAAAACCAACAGCAACTGCACAACAGCCCCATATAGAGCAACGTCCATTGGACCGCGCAGCAGACCCACAATCAACAGATCCCCCTGCCCCAAAACCCATTGAGCAGCAGCCAAACCAATCACGGCCTTTAAACCCGCAGACCATCGGTTTGAGTCTTCATCAGTATTCAACATCTGATGCTTACTAGCAGAACCATGAATAATTGGGCCTATTCGTTGCGCTTGGCGTCGTGACAAAAACGCCGCTACGATTAAGGTAACCAGAGCCGCTAGCAGCGAGTAGCCAACCAGTTGGGTGACTGTATGAAGGCTATTCAGCAAGGTACCGCTAGTGATCAGACCTAGCAGCAACATGGGATAGAGCCATTGCTCAGGCAATGCGGCCCACCAAACGGAGAGCCCGTGCAAAAAACCTCGCAGCAGCGCTAAGATGCTCAGCATCACAACCAATGCCAAACCCATCGCAACCAACAACGGGTGGAACTGTTCGGACAGAGGCCAAAGGCGCACATGCGCTGCACCAAAAGCCAATGCGGTTACCAAACCTACCAACAGCAACAACAGGACCAACTGACGCCCGAATTTAACGGCTACCCAGCGCAGCAAACCCGGCAATTGCGCGGCTTGGCTTGATAACTCATAACCAAGGTATCTGGGAACCTGTCTTAGCAAGGCAACGTCGAGAGCACCCGTTAAAACAAGCGATCCTAAGCTGACGCAAGACATCAAAAAGAGATAGAGGCCAAAGCTATCAATGCTGACCTGACGAGCAATGACAATGCTGGTGGCCAGAACCACCACCAAGCTAACTAAATGGATTAACGATCGCTTAACGTTATCCCCCAAAGTTCTGCTGCTACCTTGCACCTAGCAAGGTAGCAGCGAACCCAATGAGCTAAGAACCGGTTGGCACTTCGCTAAAGGGAATGCCTTTGTCCGCACGTGGCTCTTGGGGTAGACCCAACACGCGCTCAGCGATGATGTTGGCCATAATCTCGTCTGTACCACCAGCAATACGCAAACCCGGTATCGCCATGTAGGTATCCTGAAACAACGAGCCAATCGCTTCGTCATAGCTCTTGTCTCGAACAATACCCTCTTGCTCCAGCAGATCGATGGCAAAGGACGCCATATCCTGGGACTTCACCGCTCCGACCAGCTTGCCAATGGAGTTTTCGGGTCCAGGAATGGCACCGCGCGACAACGCCGACAAGGTTCGATAAGAGGTATATTTGAGGCCCGCTTCTTGAACGTACCAAGAGGCCAGCTTAGCCCGCACCGCTGAGTCTTCAATGGCAGGCCGATCACCGATGTTAACCGAAGCCGCCAGCTTCTTGACCGAATCAAACTTCACCCCGCCGCCGCCGGCACCAATGCTCGCACGTTCATTCATGAGCGTGGTTAGCGACACCTTCCAGCCTTGACCAACCGCACCTAGGCGCTGGCTGTCCGGAATCCTAACGTCCGTGAAATACACTTCATTGAAGTTAGACTCACCAGAAATTTGGCGGATTGGTTTAATCTCAATACCCGGACTTTTCATATCAACGTAAAAGTAGGTCAACCCTTGATGCTTAGGAACGTTGGGGTCAGTACGCACAACCAAAATACCCCAATCGGAGTAATGCGCACCTGAGGTCCAGATTTTCTGACCGTTGATCACCCAGTCATCACCATCTTTTACTGCCTTGGTTCGCAAAGCGGCAAGGTCAGAACCACCCGCGGGCTCGCTAAACAGCTGGCACCAAATATCTTCACCGGTTGCCAAGCGAGGGACAAAACGCGCTTTGTCGTCATCATTCGCCCAAGTCATCAAGGTTGGCGCTGCCATGCCTTGACCAATGCTAAAGACGCCCGTCTCCGGCGCTGAGATTTTGGCTTCTTCTTGATTCAGAATCACTTGCTCAATGGCGCTTGCATCCCGGCCGCCGTATTCTTTTGGCCACCGAATGCAGCCCCAGCCCGCAGCAACTTTTTTCGCTTGCCAATATTTAGCTCGCTGCATGCCGTCCATGCCTTCTAGCTCTTTTGCGGTTGGCGCGTTAGCAGCAAACCAAGCTTGCGCATCAGCACGAAATGCCGCTTCTTCTTTAGTATCTTCGAAATCCATCTTGTTCTCCTTAAGCGACGTTGCTTTGTTCGGTGGCGGCAATCAGCCGTTCTTGCCACAACCCTTCACTACCAATGTTGACCGCTAACAACTTAGAGCGGCGATAGTAAAACTGGCAATCGAATTCCCAGGTGTAACCCATACCACCGTGGGTTTGGATATTTTCTTTAGACGAAAAGTAGTAAGCCTGGGTGCTGCCAACACGCGCGGTTGCTGCCGCGAGCGGTAGCTCTGCTGCGTCGGTATTCAAAGCCCAGGCGCCATAGTAAGCGTTGGAACGGGCTAAAGTATTCTTCACGTACATGTCTGCCAGCTTGTGTTTGATGGCTTGGTAAGAGGCGATAGCACGACCAAACGCGTAGCGGCCCATGGCGTAGTTTTTTGCCATCTCTAAACAAGCCTCAGAACCACCCAACTGCTCCCATGCGGTCAAGACTGCGGCTCTATCTAAGACGCGCTGCAACAATCCCCAACCTTGGCCTTCACCACCCAACAATTGAGCGCTAGCGCTAGAAAAATCAATGTGGGCATGCGAGCGTGATGGATCTAAGGTTTGCACTGACTCAGTGCTAACCCCGGCATCGCTCATATCCACAAGATATAGCGAAGCGCCATCACCGCTGTCGCTTGCTGCGGCAACAATGACAAATTGAGCAATCTCGGCATCGGGCACCACCACTTTGCGACCACTCAGCTTGCCGCCACTAGCCTTGGTCGCCAGCGACTTAGGTGAGCTTTGACCACCCCCTTCTGCGTAAGCAAAGGTGCCAATGGCTTCACCGGTCGCAAGCGTTGGCAACCAAGCTTCTTTTTGCTCTTGGTTTCCACCCAGCAGCAGCGCTTCTGTGGCGAGATAAACAGATGAGCCAAAAGGTACAGGCGCGGCACAACGACCCAGCTCTTCCGCTATCACCGCAAGCTCCAAGTAAGACAGGCCTAGCCCGCCAAACTCTTCCGGAATGACCGTTGCCGTCCACCCCATATCGGCAATTTTTTCCACAAATCAGCAGCATAGAGTTCATCTCCCTCCAGCACCCGGCGCACCACAGCGGGCGAGCAATGATCTGTTAAAAAGCCACGCGCTTGATCGCGCAGCAGGATTTGATCTTCGGAGAATTCGAAGTTCATACACTTCCCCAGTTATTAAAGTTGTGGAGCTATATTGCACCCTTTCGCGGATGATGCCAAAGGGCCATAACCCAGGTACCAATGGGCTGATCAGAGGCTAAGCATTGGGTATAGTCAGAGCATCTCAGCGCCGGGGTCCTGCCTAGTGACCGACACTCAATCCGCCACCACCCAACTTAGCGCTCAGGTGGCCCATCTGGCCACCGAGGGCTCAACCTTGTATGCGTTGCTCAAAGACACCGACACGGGCTACTGGACCAGCCAGACCGAGTTCAAAAAGTGGACCACCTGGGACATCATTGCGCACCTTCATTTCTCTGATCACATGGCGCTCACCAGCCTCACCAACGAACGAGATTTCAACACCCTGCTACGTGATATCGGCCACAGCTCCGGCCTAACCCACTACACACAGCAGTGGCTAACCCCACAAAACAGCACACCACTCAGCGGTCCGGAGCTGCTCAACCGCTGGTACCAGACCTTTGAGCAACTCTGCCAGGCACTAGCTCAAGCAGACCCAGAGCAGCGCTTCCAATGGGTAGGACCCAGCATGAAAGCTCGAATGTTTGCCACTGCACGGCAGATGGAAACTTGGGCTCACGCTTGGGCAATCTACGATTTGATGCAACAACCCCGAACCCATAGCGACGCCTTGGAGCCGATCGTCAATATTGGGGTTCGCACTTACGCATGGAGTTTTCGTAATCGCGGGCTTGAAGTGCCTAGCCCGGCGCCTTGCATCCGCTTGCTTGCACCATCAGGCACAACTTGGACGTTCAATGAGCCTACGGACACGAACAGCCATACCGAAAGTATCGCTGGCAGCGCTGTGGAGTTTTGTCAGGTGGTCACCCAAGTGCGCAACATTGCGGATACCAAGCTATTGGTCAACGGTAGCAATGCCAAAGCCTGGATGGCCATTGCCCAGTGTTTTGCCGGCCCACCCGAGGATCCACCCGCACCCGGGAGCCGGGTGCCCCGAGCGATACGCATTATCTAGTAGGTTTCTACGTCGTTCTCAAACTTAAAGCCGCCTTTGGCCATCACTAAACGATGGCGAGCACCCGCCGTGTCAGGGAGCCATACATCGTAACCAGCATCGCCTTCCCACATAGCTACCCGATTGCCATCTTGCGCTTTGACCACTCGAGTTGAGTAGATCTTGGCCGGCTCTTTAGCCATACGCTCTAGCATCGCATCCCCATTGGGGTAGCAACTGAGGTAATGCAAGGTCACCCAGGTAGGCGGTACTAAATCGATCTCACCCGCACTATGACGTTGTAACGCCTCAGCCGGTTTGAGCCAAGCGTGCTCTTTGATTTCACCATCATCGATGCTAATCGCATCATCACCCGCTATTTGTGCGGCAAAGAACCAAGTGGTGAATCGTTTTTGTGGACCTGGGGGTGGTGTCCAACGCGCAAACCAAACGAAGCCCTGGGCATCCAGCTTCAGCCCGGCTTCTTCTTGCGTTTCTCGCACTGCCGCTTGCCTTGCTGCAGCATCACGATCTGCTTCCGATGGATCTGCATCGCTACCCTTTGGATAGTCCTGAGGGTCAATCTTGCCACCAGGAAACACCCACATCCCACCAAAGGTGATCTTGGAGTTCTTGCGCAGCATCAACACTTCCATGCCGTCCGCGCCATCCCGCAACAACACAACGGTTGCCGAAGGAATCAGCGCAGAAACGCCGGGGTCGCTTTCCGAACGCATTTCAACGTTGCCGTACATATCATTTTTGTGCTCGGTGCTTGCCCCGGGGGCCTTAGGTTTGTCCGTCACTACAACATTTCTCCAGCGATAAGCTCTAAAGCCTCAGGTTGCTGCGTACCTAACAGCATGCTGGCCACTTGCCCGCGATTGCCTGCCGTTTTCCAACGCTGCAAACGTTCGCGAATGCGATCAGCCGGCCCGACCAAGTGACAGGCATCGATTAACTCTTTGGGTACTGCAGCCATTGCCTGCTCACGCCGCCCTGCCAAAAAGTGATCTTGAATCTCAACTGCCGCGTCTTCAAACCCTAAGGCTTTGGCGTAACTGTTGTAGAAGTTTTTATCGCGCGCACCCATGCCGCCGATGTACAACGCCATGTTCCCTCGAATCGGAGCCATGCACTCATCCACATCGTCACCAATCACCACGGTAACAAAGGGGGATACTTCAAATTGCGTTAAATTCTTATCGCCCGCTTTGGCAAAACCTTTCTTGATGGGTTCTTCAAACACGGAGTACTTTTCTGGGTCCATCCAAATGGGGAAAAAACCGTCTGCCACTTCGGCTGCGGTTTCAACGCCTTTGGGCGTGATGTTAGCGGCAAATATTTTCACGTCTTCTTCGCAGTGCAAAATACTTTTGAGCGGTTTGCCAAGACCCGTAGCACCCTCGCCGGTGTATGGGAGTTGGTACTGGTCACCGTCAAACACCGCAGGACCTTTACGTTCAATGATTTGCCGCATGATGGCAATGTACTCACGCAGCCGGGTCATGGGTTTGCCATAAGGCACGCCGTGCCAACCTTCAACCACCTGCGGACCAGAGGCACCCAGACCAACAATAAATCGGCCACCGGACAACTCCGCTAGGCTCATGGCCGTCATAGCCGCCATGGCTGGCGTCCGTGCTGGCATTTGCATAATTGCGGTGCCAACGTTGATCTTATCCGTTTGCGCTAGTATCCAAGTCGCTGGTGTGACCGCGTCGGCACCCCAGGCTTCTGCGGTCCATACCGAGTCGTAGCCTAAATTTTCAGCCTGTTTAATGGCATCTATATTGATACCCGTTTTGCGGCCGATATTGCCGCCAAGAATGCCTAACTTCATATTTGTCTCCGAACGTTTTTACTAGGTTTAATCAAAATTTTGGGGTTATCTTTGTCTAAGCGATCGGTGATTAAGAAACCGCGCCTAAGGCTAAACTACTCTGTTGGCCTAGAACGCAGCTTCTTAGTGACACCACGGCGACTTTTGCTTTCACGGCGGCGCCGCTTGGCTGACGCTGAAACCCGGGTTACCCGACGTCGCTTAGGCACGATGCGCGCTTGTGTTATCAACTCTGCCAATCGGTCAAACGCATCAGCGCGATTACGCGCCTGGGTTCGGAAGCGGTCAGCACGCAACAACACTTCCCCCTGCTTGGTGGCGCGCGAACCCGCCAATTCCAGCAAACGCTGCTGCGTGGCATAACCTAAGCTGGTGGCAGAAACCCTAAGCCGCAGTTGCACCGCGGTGGCGACCTTGTTGACGTTTTGTCCACCCGCGCCCCGGCTACGCACAAACTCCAAAGACACCGCATCTATAGGCACACCCGGCGGCAACGCATCGGTTGCTGTGGCTTTGGGCGTACTGCTTGGATCTATTGGTTCTAGCGGCACAAGCTTGCCTTGAACAGGGGCTTGCAACCCTCAGCGTTACTCATCAACCTTAATCGTCAACGGCACGCATGAAATCAATATCTCTAGCCTCGCCTTCTGGCAGCGGTACTTCAACAACGCGCTCACCCACGTTATCAAACTCCAACTGCAACGCACGCGTCATGGTGGCATGCATCTCGTAAGTACAGGTGATGTAGGTGAGTTCAAGAATCGCCTCATCACTCAGATGCTTCTTCAGCACCGCAAAGGTGCCGTCGGCCACGCGACCACCCTGAAGGACCAAATCATCTGTGTAAGCAAGCACCGCTTTTTCAATCTCATCAAAAACATCGCTCGACGACCAATGGGGTATCGCGTCAATCTGAGCCTCGCTGAACCCGGCCGCTCGTAGCGCTTTGCAATGTTGCGAAAAGACAAACTGACTGCCTCGTGCAAAACCGGCTCGCGCCTGCCCCAACTCCCGTAGTTTCGGGCTGATTTTTCGCTTTTTGCCACGATAAAACTGGAAGCCAGCCGTTGCGTGTTGCAAGCACTCGGGAACCAACGCAAAGACGGTCCACCAATCTCCCGGCGTGCCCGTGGCAGTGCCGGGTTGTGCAACGGGATCCACATCCGCGCCGAACAGCGCATCGTATAGCGGCAGCACCGACGCGTGCGCTTCAGCACGGCTAACTTGTTTTAGTCTTGGCATCTTGGTTGATTCCCCGATAATTCGCCTAAGCATACACGGTTGAACGCTAGCGCCGCGATGTCTGGGCCATGAACGTATAGATGAGCATTTACAATAGAAAAAATCTCTATACTATTGTTTTTTAACAAAATAATTGAATTTTAACTATGGATATCAACTCGCCCTTAAGGCTGCAGTGAGAGGCAGACTTACCCTTAATCCCGCAAAGCAATCAGTAGGCAAAAAAAAACAGCACTTAGGGGATATGTAGCCAATGTTCGCGGGCAATTTAGTCTACAATCCGCGGTCCAGTTCAGCAGCGCCTCCAACACATAATGTCAGCAGTACCAAACGCGCAAACCAGCAAGCTAAACCTAGCCAGCATGCGCGAACGCTACGCCAATCTATCTGGCGTTGCGCAGCGTGTCGCGCAAATATACGGTGTCGTTTACCCGCATGACCCAGCTTACTCACGGGTGGCCCAATGGCTTGCGCATGCAGACATGCGTCACGAAGGGCGCCGTATTACGGGTGACCAGGTCAAGCTAGCGCTGCAAGAGCTACATGCCGCGGGCATCGTTGTGACTCCGGATCTGGGTGCTGGCCCAATCGCTAACAGCACCTGGGCTCCTGGCCTGACCATTACCGCACAACGCTCTGGACGGCTAGATGCCATCATGGCCGCCCAGGCGCGTGATTCTTGGACCCGCTGGGGTGTCAGCCCGAAGCAGCAACAAATGTTGCTACGTTGCTACACCGTGGCCAAGCGTTTCAGCGCCATTGATGAGCTGGGAACCCTGCCCCATGGGGCCTGGGACTTCTTAGCCCAAGCGGGTGCTGAGCCGCTGCTGCGTACTTTACCGGAATCCTATCTAGAAGCCGCCCTGCTGAGCTGCCTAGATTGGATCATCTCCAACGCAGCAAACTCGGCGCCGGTGGTTGCCTTGTGCAAAGAGCTGGCACCTAACCTTGCCTCCTTACCCGGGCCCATCGCATTCATCGAAATTCTAAAGGGTAACTTCGAGGAGGCTCAAGCGGTGTTTGCCGAGCTTCCCAGCGACCTGCAAGCGCAGACCCAAATCCGTATGGAACGCGCCGCAACAAGAGCCGCTATCGCCTGCATCTGCGGCGATTACAACACGGCGGCTGACGATCTCGCCCAAGCCCTCACCTTAGCCAAAGAGAGCAGCCGTAAGCGCTCGGTCTTTCCGCAATCCAGAGCCTTTACCTTGGCCATGCTAGCCGTGATCAAGCTCGACCGGCCTAACCAACAGCTACTCATAGAACAACTGGTGCGTTCCGCCACGCGCCAACGCTTGTACCCAGAGATTGTGCTTTGCGTTGCAAACGCCGCAGGGCTCAATAGCGAAAACGATGTGATGCTCGCTTGGGAACACGCACAAAACGGTCCTTTTGCAACCCTCTTGTATGGTTTTACCTGTGTTTGGCAAGGCCAGTTTGAACCACAACGTCGCCAGCGCCAAGACCTCGCGCTGCAGCACTACGCCGAGCATTGCGAGCAGCAAGGTTATCGTTGGCTTGCTGCAGAGCTGCGCAACGTACGCTCCAAGCTACAAATTGTGCAGCGCCAAACCGCACAACAATTGCAGGATCCCACCGCCCTAGACCCAATAGAAGGCCTAGAAAGCGATGCCGCTAGCACCAGTCTTGCCCACGAAGAGCTCGGCAGCGTCAGCCTGTGCAATCTAATTACCCCCTTGGCCCAATGGGAGTACCCGCTGCAAGCACTAGAAAAGCTAGCAGCCACCCAAGGTCCTGGCGCAAGCGGCAAGCAACGCCGAGAGCAGACGGCCAAACGACTAGCCTGGCAGCTCGAGCGACAAGACAACGGTTCCTGGACCGCCATGCCGCGAGAGCAGCGGCTGAACAAATCTGGCGCCTGGTCTAAGGGGCGAGTTATGGCCCTCAAACGCTTGCATCAAGAAGCGCGTACGCTTGAGTACCTAACCGATGCCGATAGAGCGGCCGCTGCCGTAATCCAAGTCGAGCGCAACGCCTGGGGCGATCAGGCAAGCGCCACCTACAGCATCGATGCACAGGCGCTGCATGCCCTCATTGGCCACCCCAACGTTGTTGGCCCTAACGATGAACCGGTGGAGGTAGTGCTCCAAGACCCCGAGCTGTTTATTGAAAGCGAAGCCAACGATATGTTGCGCGCACGGGTTAGCCCGCATGGCAGCGAGCATGGCGAATATCTTGCCACGCTAAACCCCTACAGCAAGTTGCTGGTGACAAAATTTAGCTCAAGCCATCAACGGCTGTTCGAGATCATTCCTGCCCAAGGGTTAAACCTGCCTACCGAGGCACGCCAACGGTTGCTTGATGCGGTGACGGCATTGGCCGGCGAGATACGCATCCATAGCGATGTAGCGATCAACAACAGCAGCGCTATCGAGGTCCCCGCAGACAGCGAGCCACTAGTTCAGTTGGTGCCAACAGACAGCGGCTTATCGATATCTTTACTGGTTGAGCCGGTGAGCGGTAGTGCTGCGCAGTTTGAACCCGGCAGCGGTGGTCGCACCTTGTACTTGCGACATGATGAAACCAACGTTGAATGTACTCGGGATCTCGAGGCCGAGCTACGTCAAGCAGCAGAGCTGCAAGCTCGATGTCCCCTACTGCAAACGGATGCCGACGATCAGTTTCACATTACCCTAGAAGGGGCCGGCCCCTGCTTGGAACTGGTAGAGCAGCTGCGCGAAGCCGAAGCTCGCTGCCTATGGCCTAAAGGCCAATCCTACAAAGTGGTGGCACGCGCTGACACCTCACAATTTCAGCTAAGCATTCGCAGCGCGGCGGAATGGTTTAGCGCCGATGGCGAGTTGCCCATCGACGAATCTCGAGTTTTAAGTTTGGAGCAACTGCTCGGCTTGCTTGATGCGGCGCCAGACTCTCGCTTCCTCGAGCTTGGTGATGGAGAGTTCGTTGCGTTAAGCGATGCGTTTCGCAAGCAGCTAACCGAGCTTGCTAGCAGCGCTACCCCTAGCAAAGATAAAGGGGTCAGAATCCATCCTCTTGCGGCATCAGCGCTTGAGGATCTGATTGATCAGAGCCAAAGCGACCTAGACGTTGCCTGGCTGGACCAGCAACAGCGCTTGCGTGATGCCAAGTCTTACACCGCCACCTTGCCTGCCACCTTAAAAGCCGAGTTACGCCCTTACCAACAAGACGGCTTCCAATGGTTGGCTCGATTGAGTCATTGGGGTGTTGGGGCTTGTTTAGCGGACGACATGGGCTTAGGTAAAACGCTACAAACCCTGGCGCTGTTACTGCATCGCGCCGCTGATGGCCCCGCGCTGGTCGTAGCACCCACGTCGGTTACCGGCAACTGGGAAGCAGAGATTGCAAAGTTCGC
>CALHVX010000138.1 GCA_938036875.1 uncultured Pseudomonadales bacterium | reverse complement strand
CCCGGCTTAACCTTACCTGATGCCTTGAACGACCTTATACCCGCAGATCTTTACGTTTCACTATGCGCACATTTAGGCCGACCAGAAGTACTCACCGATTGGTTTGACCCATCTATTACGGATGAACAGGACCCCACCAGCATCGATGAATCACTCAATATGTTCAATCCCGAACATGGGCCACCTTACTCCCAAGAGTTCATCAAAAAATATCGCGCTGCCCAGCAAGCAAGGAACCACCGCCTTACGGATTGGTGCCACGCTGAGCTTAAACGGTTAGAAAGCTTAAACATGTTTGATCGGGCGTTTAACATGTACCGCACCTGGGCAGACCTGCGCTTAATGGATGGCACTATTGACCCATCTGATCGGGAGGTTGGTCGCTGCTACGCGGGTGATCCCAAAACGGCAAACTTCTCGCCGCGGGGTATCGGCCTTAACAACAGCTTGCGCACCTGGCTGTCTATGTGGTCATTACGCGATTCGCATTGCCGCGGCGGCGCGCATCTCTCACGCATTACGCAGCCGGCACTGGTTATTCAAAGCACAGCTGACACGGGTGTATTCCCCAGCGATGCACAAGCCATTTATGACGCCTTAGGTAGCACAGACAAGCACCTCCACATGATTAAAGGAGATCACTACCTAGAGACCCCATCCAACGCTCGAGACAAGGTGGCTGACATGATAGTCGACTGGATTCGATCCAAGGACGCGTGAGCATGCCTAAATCAACCAAACCGCAGAAATTGGATGACTATCTGGAACCCATGCATAGCGTCGGGTACCTAACCCGAGTTAACTTCAGAATGTTTTCAGCTGCTCTAGAACGACTAACGTTGCCGCATGGCGTTAGTGGTGGGCAATGGCGCTTGCTAAGAGTGCTCTGGGAAGAAGACAACATTACCCAACGGGTGCTTAGCGAGAGAACGGGCACCAAAGAAGCAACCACCGTGCACGCCGTGCGCAGCCTGATCAACGCAGGCTTAGTGATCCAAACACCATGCAGCGAAGATAAACGCAAACGCTACATTACCCTGACCGCTCGCGCACGTCGTCTACGGGCAAAGCTGATGCCGCTAGCAATGCAAGTCAACGAGCAAGCGCTAGCAGGCATCAGCGCTGAGCATGTGGCCATAACGCGCCAGGTGCTTGCAAAAACCCACGCAAATTTGTGCGATCAACTAGGAGTTAGCAATGATTGACTACCCCATTCTGCCAGTCTCTCTAGTCGGCAGCTATGCCCAACCAGATTGGCTGATTGATAAGTCACGTTTGGGGCAGCGCCTACCACCCAGAGTTATCCTCAATGAATTGTGGAAACCGGCACCGCAAGATCTAGAGGAGGCACAAAACGACGCCACGTTAATTGCCTTGAGTGACCAACACAGAGCGGGCGTGGATATCGTCACAGACGGCGAGATGCGCCGTGAGAGCTACTCCAATCGGTTTGCAAACTCTTTGCTGGGCGTAGATATTGATAATCCCGGTGAAGCGATCGACCGTACCGGCAAAGCCGTACCTGTACCCAGAGTGACCGGCCAAATTCAGCGTCGCGAGACCGTCGAAGCACCCTATATCAACTTCTTGAAGGCACACACCGACAAGCTGATTAAAATCACCCTGCCCGGCCCATTTACTATGGCCCAGCAGGCACAAAACGACTACTACGCCAGCCCCGCAGAGTTAGCAATGGCTTATGCCGAAGCCGTCAACGAAGAGGTTAGGGATTTATTCGCCGCGGGCGTTGATATCGTGCAATTGGATGAGCCTTACGTTCAAGCACGACCAGAGGCGGCACGAGAATACGCCGTAGCCGCCATCGATAAGGCGCTAGCCGGCGCAAGTGGACCAACGGTACTTCACGTCTGCTTCGGATATGGCAAACACGTTGAGAACAAACCTGAAGGTTACGCCTTTTTGTCAGAACTAGATGCTTGCACAGCAAACGAGATTTCCATTGAGTGTGCTCAGCCAAGGTTGAAGATGGATCTACTCACGCAGCTGCCGAACAAAAAAGTACATGTTGGTGTGTTGGACCTACGGGACACTAACGTAGAGTCTCCCGAGTTGGTTGCACAACGGATTCGGGCCGCATTAAAGGAGATACCAGCATCGCAAATTGTCGTCGCCCCAGATTGCGGAATGAAATACTTATCCAGAGATGTTGCCTTCGGCAAGCTAGCAAACATGGTAGCTGGCCGCGATTTAGTCCGTAAAGAAATAGTCAGTAGCTAATTGGCACAACAGTAGATCATCAAACGAGAAACGACATGAGTCCAACCCCTCACTTTGTGGTGGTGACCTTTCAAACCACCAGCGACAACCAGGCTCAGGCCTTAAGGGAGATTGGCGGCTACGTTGCAAGCTTCTTAAGCCAGCAACCCGGTTTTATCAGCAGCCAACTGCTAGCCTCGAAAGACAAGCAGAGTATCGTTCATCAAGCGCAGTGGACGGACGAAGATTCCTTTCTAGCTGTTGGCCCCCTAGCCCGTGTTCATCCTGACTTTCCAAAGCTAATGGTTTATGCGCCTAAAGGCGTTGGCTACCGTTTGTACAACAGCTACTAACCGCTAGCCTCAACTTAATGCGCATCTCCGCCATACTTGAACAACCAATACAGCTACAAGGCAACATGGCCAATGCTGTGGTGGATTTTTCTTCCCATACGGTCTCCATAGTTGCCTTAGTTAGCGACCAAAGGCGCAACGGCAAGCCGGTAGTTGGCATTGCCTTCAACTCCATCGGACGCTTTGCCCAGAGCGGCATACTTCGGCAGCGAATGCTTCCTCGGCTCCTAAGGGCAGCGCCAGAATCCTTGCTAAACCCCGAGCAAACCGCCTTTAGTCCAGCAGCAGTAGCAAAAATCGCCATGACCAATGAAAAGCCCGGTGGTCACGGCGACCGCGCTGGCGCGGTGGCTGCACTTGAGCTGGCGACCTGGGATTTAAATGCAAAGTTGGCGGACGAACCGGCCTGGGCCCACATCGCCAAAACACTATACCCATCGACATCCAACTACCCCGACAAACTGCCGGGTGTTCCGGTCTATGCCGCGGGCGGCTACTACTACCCTACCAACCACAACGATCAACTAAGCGACGAACTGCTGGCATATCGAGACCAGGGCTACACCGATTTCAAAATTAAAATAGGTGGCGCCTCATTAAGTGAAGATATGCAGCGAGTTAACACTGCTGCTCGTATCGCTGGAGGCGCACAACATCTTGCCGTTGATGCTAACGGTCGCTTTGATGGTGCTACCGCCCGGGCTTATGGCCAGGAGCTTGCGGCTGCCGGAGTGCGTTGGTACGAAGAGCCTGGAGACCCGTTGGACTACGGGTTAATGGCCAAGCTTGCGACAACCTACTCAGGCACTTTAGCCACAGGCGAAAATCTATTCAGCGTCATCGACACTAAAAACTTGCTTCAATTTGCAGGTCTGCGCCCACAACAAGACCTACTGCAAATGGACCCTGGACTCTCTTATGGCCTTACGGCCTATCTAGAAATGCTTACCGCGGCAAAAACTGCAGGATTTAGTCGAAAGCAATGTATCCCTCACGGCGGCCACCTGATTAACCTACATATTGTGACCGCCCTTGAACTTGGCGGATGTGAGTCTTACCCCGGCGTGTTTCAACCTTTTGGTGGCTACTCTCCACAATGCACACTGACCAATGGTCGCGTGATACCCAGTGATGCGCCTGGCTTTGGGTTGGAGCAAAAAACGGAGCTAACAGCTGTGATCGCTGGTCTGCTTAAGGACGCGATGTGAACATCTGTGTTGTAGGTTGTGGCGCCATGGGATCAATTTATGCGGCGTTGTTGGCCAAAGCCGGCAACAACGTCTGCGTTCTAGACACAAACTTGGATCAAGTTGATGCCATCAATCGTAACGGCTTACGCGTCTGGGGAGCATCCGGCGACACCAGAGTAAGCATCCTAGCGTTTAGCGAGCCACCAGCTAACTTAGCGGAACCCCTAGACCTC
>CALHVX010000137.1 GCA_938036875.1 uncultured Pseudomonadales bacterium | reverse complement strand
TTGGCCGTGTCAGAGCAAATGCGTGGCAACATGATTGAAGGCCTGCAAGGGTGGGCTAGCATGGCTTCACGTCGCGATGCGGTGTTGGAAACTATTGCCCATGACGGGTTCCGGGTTGAGCTGGTGGGCGCCGCACTTGGGGTTGTCGCTTTCATCTTCGAAGGTCGACCCAACGTGCTCGCGGATGCTTGCGGTGTCTTACGCAGCGGCAACAGCGCAGTGTTTCGTATCGGGAGTGATGCTTTAGCCACCGCCAACGAAATCATGGCAAGCACTATCCGGCCAGCGTTGAGGCAAGCGGGCTTGCCCGAGGACGCCATGACGCTAATAGACAGTGCGGCCCATTCCGCAGGCTGGGCACTGTTTCTTGACGCACGGCTGTCACTGGCAGTAGCGCGAGGATCCGGCCCTGCAGTAGACCTGCTGGGAGCCCTAGCCCAAAGCTCTGGGGTCCCCGTGAGCCTGCACGGAACTGGCGGCGCTTGGATGGTGGCATCAGCCAACGCGGACACCACCGCATTTCAACAAGCGGTTCAAGACTCCCTAGACCGAAAAGTGTGCAACACCCTCAACACTTGCTGCATCGAGAGCACTCAAGCAGCCAGGTTAATCCCCGCGTTCTTACGCGGCCTACAGGCTGCCGCTGAGTCCCGTGGCACCGAATTCAAGCTACACGTAGCTGCAGGGAGCCAAGACCAAGTCCCCAGCGAGCTTTTCAGCAAGCAAGTCAACATTGTTCGTGCGGAAGGTACCCAACTAGAAGTACAGGCGGAGTCGATTTCAGCTGCCCGCTATGGCGAAGAGTGGGAATGGGAGAACTCGCCAGAAGTGACCCTAATAGTGGTGGACAGCATTGCCGCTGCAGCGCAGCTATTTAACACCCATAGTCCACGCTTGGTGGCATCCCTGATTAGTGCACTAGATGCCGAGCACGCGGCATTTTGGACCCAAATCCACTCGCCCTTTGTTGGCGACAATCTAACTCGCTGGGTCGATGGGCAATTTGCATTGTCGAAGCCAGAACTCGGGCTTTCCAATTGGGCTAACGGGCGTCTATTCGGTCGTGGAGCAATCTTGACAGGCGACAGCGTTTACACCGTACGAACGCGTTATGTTACTGAAAACTAGCTAAGGGTTAGCAAAAGGAGAGACCGAGTGAGCACGCAAAAGGCCTGCGGCTCACCTGGAATTACTGATCAACGCTGGAATTGTTCAGTCGAAACATGGAGCGGGTAACGAGGCTCGAACTCGTGACCTCGACCTTGGCAAGGTCGCGCTCTACCAGCTGAGCTACACCCGCGTTCGAAGTAGGGCCAAGTGCCCCGTGGTCTTCGAGCGGCATTCTACAAGCTTTTGACTTGATTGCAAAAGCTCTTAACCGCTGAAGTGAAAATAGTTGCTTGTAGGGTCTAATCTGGAATGTTTCGGCGTGCAAAATCGCCCAAATGTCGTCGAAACCCGTCTAGTTCCGCAGGCCGGCAATCGCCTGCCAAGCCTTCTGAAATGTCGGCATGCTTTCTCGCATGCGGCGCTGCCGCTTGATAGCCGCCAAATTTATCGGCTTCTTGTCTTGCTCTTCGACCTGGCCCACTTTACCCATATGGGCATTCGCCGGATCGCGTATAAACCGCTGAATAGCCGCCGTGGCGTCCGCAGAAGGGTCCAGCTGCGCAAGCGCGGCAATCAGCAACGAAGCGCTAATCTCAGCGTCAAACTCTTCTTCGTAAGGCCCAAGCATGACCCCTTCGCGGGTTCGGAAGTACCAACCTTCATCGGTCTGCAGAAACCGCGTAGACCGGGCTACACGCTTGGCTGCTGCTTGTTTTTCCTTATCAGACTTTCTAAGTTTCATGCTCTCTACCCTGCCTAACACTGCTCGACCGCGATTCCTTGGCCCTAACTACTGGCGAGTTAAAATATGCCATAGCCTGCGGGCTAGATCGTATGCAGTTGTATTTTTACCCCGTTAAGCTGTTAAGGATGTGAACTGGTTCACACATCCGCTGGGCCGGTGCTTTCTATCCCCGCAAGCGCATCCCGCAATCGCGCGGATTCAAGTCGAGCCTGTGGATCACCACTACCACCCCCGCCAGGCGTCTCCAAAACTAACCGCGCGCCGTTGGCTACCGTTTCTACCCCTTTACCCTTGAGAGTTACCCGACTGCCGTCCGGGGTGATCACAAACACTCGACCCGGAGCGCCGGGCTCACCACCCTGGCGACCTGCTGCCGGGTGATCAATCCGATCGAACATTTTTGAGACGGTAAAGGCTTTCGCCGCTTGATGGGTGAACTCCAAACGCTGCCCCAGCCCACCACGAAACTCTCCCGCACCGCCAGAACCAGGTCGATACTCTTTTACCCAAGTCACTAAGGGCGAGGTGGCTTCGTTGATCTCCGTGGGTGTGGTGCGTACGCCACTAGGAAAGGCGGTGGTTGCTAAACCGTCTTTGCCCGCCCGCGCACCGGTGCCGCCGTTGTAGATGGGGTTAATCACAAAATCATCCCCTCGAAACACCGGGTTCCAAATACAGCTGGCCCCCTCTGCGGGTACGCGGTCTGGAATCACCTGCGCCAAACACCCAAGGACCAGATCTGGCAGCATCTGACCAATGGCGTGTCGAGCCGAAACCGCACTGGGCCTGATCGCCGCTAGCAGCGAACCGGCTGGCGCCAGGACCTCAATGGGCTGCAAAGAACCCGCATTGTTTGGCACGTCACCACCCACCACACAACGAACGCCAAAGGAGGCATAGGCCTGGGTGTAGGGCAACGGCACGTTGATGCCGAATCGAGAGGCGCCCGCCGAGCCCGCAAAGTCCAGCTGAATCTGGGTTGCCGAGATGGTCATAGCGCAGCGCAAGGTTAGCGGATTTCGGTAACCGTCAATAACGGTTTGATGGGTGTAGACACCAGCCTCAAGCTGGGCAATTTGTGCCTGCATCGCGCGCGCACTGGTGGCTAGGATATGCTCATCAATCCCTGCCAATGATTTCAAGCCAAAATCTTGCAGCAAGTGCAGCAGCGCCTTAGCACCCGCATCGTTGCAGGCACACAAAGAGTACAAGTCGCCTTCGGCAACCACAGGATCTCGCACGTTCGCTCGAACGATTGCCATCAGCGTGTCATTCAATTGGCCCGCATCAAACAGCATGCTAATGGGGATTTGTAAACCTTCCTCAAACAGGTCGTTGGCATCGGGGCCAAAACCACGCCCCCCCACATCCGCGATGTGTGAAGTCGAAGCAAACAAGGCAATGCAACGTTGCTCAACAAAAACTGGGGTTACCACCGTGAAATCATTTAGGTGACCAGTGCCGTGCCATGGATCATTGGTTAACATCACGTCACCAGCACGCCATTGCGGCAACGGGCGCACCTGCAAAAACTGACCAACCGCCGCCGCCATGGCATTCACATGGCCGGGCGTCCCGGTCACCGCTTGAGCAAGCATTTCACCCCTTGGCGTAAACAAGCCCGCGGACAAATCCCCGGCTTCTCGCACCACGGTTGAAAACGCGGTGCGCATCAAGGTCTGCGCTTGCTCTTCCACAATAGCCAACATGCGGCTCCACACTAGCTGATATTGCAGCGCGCTTAGCCTGGGAGCAGAGGACGGTTCAGGTGGGGCTGTAGGTTTGCTAGGCATGTTGGATATCACCTGCATCGAGGAGGTTAATGAGTAGCGCACCATCTCGTTGGACCACAACTTGCGACCCCATGGGTACCACTGTAGTGGTATGCGGCTCGGCAATTAGAACCGGCCCGTGTAGAAGCCTGCCAACAGCTAAGGTTGCACGCTGCACTAACGGCGCGGGCAGCGCTTGCCCGTGTTGTGGCCCAGGCATGGTTACCACCAAATCTTGGGTGCTCGCGCCATCCAACCCGGACTCTTCGGACAACTCTTGCGCCGGCGCACCGAGCGCTGGAACCTTCGCCACCTCAACCCCTAGGGCTAAGGTCCAACTAAGTATCTCCACTTCTTGACCAGGGATCACCCGCCCGTAAAGCGCAGCGTATGCCGCAGCAAAGGCATCACCAAGAATTTGGTGCGGTGAGTCTGTGGCTAGGTCCGAGGCGGAAAAGGACACCGCAATCTCATAACCCTGACCTTGGTAACGCATATAGGCGTTGCAGCTTTCGACCAAAGGTGCATCACCCGCCGCGACATCAATCACTTGATGTGCTTCTACACGCATCTCGTTGATCAATTCAACCACCATAGCCACATCAAACTCGCTCAAGCGCATGTAGCGGCTACGCACTACCTCGTATCGTACCGGGGCAAGCAAAAAACCAATCGCTGAACCCACACCGGCGTTAGCCGGTATCAACACTTGTTGGATGCGTAATATCTGCGCTAACCGAGCGGCATGCAGAGGCGCTGCACCACCAAAGGCAACCAGCAGCCGATCGCTAACGCCTTTGCCCCACTCCGCCGCATGAGCTCGGCTAGCGGCTGCCATGTTTTCGTCAACGGTCTCACTGATGCCCACCGCAGCCATTGTTGGTTCTAACGCTAGCGGTGTGCCTACTTGTGCAGCCAGGGCTTGTAGTGCTGCACGGTGATCCAAACGCATGGCGCCGCCCGCAAACTCTGCCTCGCCAATCTTGCCTAGCGCCAAGTCAGCATCCGTCACCGTAGCCTGCTCACCACCACGGCCATAACAGGCAGGTCCGGGCTCTGACCCAGCACTGCGTGGCCCCACCTGAATACGGTGCAGGGCATCCACCGCTGCAATCGACCCACCACCAGCCCCTATTTCCACCATCTCTACCACCGGTATGCGAATCGGTAGACCGCTACCTTTTTTGAATCGATAGCTTCTGTCTACCTCGAACGCCCGGGACACCAAGGGCTGGCCTTCGTCGATCAAGCACAGTTTGGCCGTGGTGCCCCCCATATCAAAGCTGAGCACCGCGTCGCTGCCGTGCTCGGCGGCCAACCGGGCCGCTAAGATGGCGCCACCTGCGGGTCCAGACTCCACCAGGCGAATGGGAAACTCACGGGCAGCAGCCAGCGTGGTTAAGCCACCACCAGAGGTCATTAGCAACATTGGGCAGCCAAACCCTAGCCCTTGCAACGCGTGCTCTAAATCGCGCAGGTACCGTGCCATCAGAGGTTTGACGTAGGCATTGGCACAAGCGGTTGAAAACCGCTCGTATTCCCGTATCTCTGGGCAAACGGCGCTTGAGGTAGTCACGCTGACTTGAGGCAACGCCGCGTGCACCATTTCGGCAACCCTTAGTTCGTGTGCAGGGTTTGCATAGGCATGCAGCAAACCAATGGCAACGCTGGTGACCCCAGCATCGCGTAGAGTTGGAATACAGGCAGCCACAGAGTCTTCTGCAAGCGGTACCAACACGTCGCCCTGGGCATTCAACCGTTCAACAACGGGTAAACGAAGATGGCGTGGCACCAAAGGTATGGGACGGTCGATATTGACATCGTACTGCTCAAAACGATTTTCCGACGCCATCTCCAGTACATCACGATGACCCGCTGTGGTTAGCAACCCAGTAACCGCACCGCGTCGCTCAATCAAGGCGTTTGTTGCTAGCGTGGTGCCGTGCAGCAGCAAATCGATATCCGCCGGCCGCGCGCCACTAGTATCCAACAACTGTTGAATCCCTTGCATCACACCAAGCGCTGGATCTTGATGGGTGGTTAGCAGTTTGTCGCAATAACGTTGACCACCCCATTCCAACACTAGGTCAGTGAAGGTCCCGCCTATATCCACTGCCAGCCGGTTCTCGCCCACCTTTGTCATCGCTCAGCCTTCATGCACAGCACCTTGTATTCGCCACAACCCGGAGCGCAAGCGCACCAGGATAATCATCAGCAACATAAACAACGAAGCGGTTAGCAAAGCCATCTGTGGCCCTACCGCATCAACCAGGAACCCATTGATCAAGGCACCCAAAGGCCCCGCGCCCATAAAGGTAAACGCATAAAAACCCATCACACGACCACGCTGATCTGCAGGCGCTTGCTCTTGCATGATGGTTCGCGACATGGTCATTGCCATACCACCACAGATGCCCCAAAAGAACAGTACAATCAACAGCAGCGCGAAGTGCGTTACAAACGCACCCAGCGCCAACACACAGGCGCCAACGGCTTGCGCGATCAACAGAGCGCGACCTTGCCGCCGAATATCGCCAAAGCGCAACATCGCGATAATGGTGGTGACCAAGCCGATCGCGTTTGCCCCGTTGATCAAGGCTAAATCACTGGCGCTGCCAGCAAACACTTCGCGCACCAACAGCGGCATGGTGACAATGTACGAACCCATGAAGCAAATGGCCATGACAATGTTCTGAAAGGCCACGGTGCGCATGGCAGAGGAGGACAGAACGGTTCTCGCCCCTTCTTTTACCGACTCAAGCAGCGACGTTGTCACTGGGTTCGGTGTGTCAGCAGGCAATCTCGATAGCGCTAGGGTACCGATCAGCAGCACCACCACTTGAATTGATAGCACCAAAACAGGTCCAGCAACGTCGGCAAAGTAGGCCACAACAAAGCCAAGCATTTGCATCCCAAACTGGGCAATGCTGGTCAACATCACCGCTCGTTGCACACGCCCTTGGGCAACCGAGTTAAGCAACCCATCGCGCCCAGGTGTGACAAAGGCTGTCGCGGTGCCCATCAACAAGGCATAACACAGCATTAAGTTGTAACTCAGCTGGCCCTGCAGCAACACTAGGATCAACAGCGACGGGGCCAACAGCGCAACCAATTGGCCACCAACCGCTACGCGTTTGCCGCCAATTCGGTCAGCAAAGCTGCCGCCAACTAAAATCAGCAAGGTGCCCGGTAGCAACATAACCGTTTGCGCAAAACCCACTTTTTGCGGTGTCTCTAGCAACACCATAGTCACCAACCAGGCAAACATAACCGACTGCAAACCAAACGCCATAAACCAGGCACCGGTGCCGGTTAAATAGAGCGATAAGGGTTTCACGCCACCTCAGCCTGGCCATTCTTAGCATCTGGTATCTCAAGTAGTGCCAGCATCTCTTGACGCTTGGGGCCGGGTTGCAAACGCGTCGCCGCATTGCGCTTGCGGCCACGAATCATGTAGCGCAAGACTGTGCGGCGAATGCTGGGATCCTTCAAAAAGGCACCCGGCTTTTCGAGCAAATTCACAGTCCGCATAATGCCACGCACCACATGCAGCTCTTTCGCAGCGGCAGCACTCAAAGCATCGCCAAAGGCTAGCCCAAACCATTTTTTCAACGAGTCCGGCTTGTCGAGAGTCCGCCCTTCACGCAGCGCATTAGCTCGCTTGATACCGCTCTTATCTTCAGACAGGCTCGCGTCAAAAATGGGTCTGAGCTCAGCCGACGTGCGCTCATAAAATTTCAATGCTCGAGTCACCGGTACGTTGGAATCCGCCAAAACGTCGGCCAAAATGCTGGCATGCAGGACGCCGGTACTACACCCACGGCCATACAAGGGGTTGGTGCGCACAGAGCTGTCGCCAACAGCAAAGAAGTTATGCACCAGGGGCTTTTCATCCTGCACATAGTGGCGCCAGACCGCATGAATAGCACCGATTCCAAAACTGTCGGTGGTTGGCTCGCTTCTATCCCGGGCCACCCAAGGTGTTAATCCGGGAATACTCTCGCATATTTTATGGAATTGATCGGATTGCCGCACGGCTTCCACCAAGGACACCTCGGCTTTGGGAACACACAGAATGATTGCAAAATGTCCGTTGTCACCAGGAAATACACCAAACTTGAGATACCCTAGATCACCCGCGGCGGGTAGCTCGCCACGCACCGGCTCTTCTTGCCCAGGGCGCAATTGGTAATGCCTGGTGTAGTAAACAATCTGCGCATCATCGTTTTCTTCTTCTACCCTAACTCCAAGTTGGCGCCACCATTGCGGGAACTTACTGCTCCGCCCGCTAGCATCCACTACTATGTCGGCTAACACTTCTTCTGCCTGACCGCTGCCTTGCTCTGCATCACCTCGATGCCGCACGCGTAAACCACGAGCGACCATGGCGCCCGTGCTGGTGTCGGTTAGCACACCTTGCACATGACATCGGTTTACTATGGTGACGTTGGCAAACTGCTCAACGTAGCGGCGAATGACTTGCTCCATGGTGGCGCGACGGCACATCAGCACCAACATGCGCTCGTCGCCTGGCTCAGGCTTGTAATCGGCACGTAGCGCAAAAGGTAACATCTCGGCAAAATCCACCTTGCGCGCACCAGCCTCAAACAGGTCCTGGAGCAACGCCGGGTAGCGTTGCGCGAACAAATTGCAAATCAGTCCAAGAAAAGCATGGGGATGCCGAAATTGGGCTGCCCCACGACGGTTCCAGTCAAAGAAAGCATTGTCCGCATCGCCTTCAGGAGGGGCACCATCGCGCTCATATAAGGTCACTTGATGACCATTTTCAGCCAAGGTAATAGCGGCGCACATACCACAAATACCGGAACCAACAATGGCAATATTGAGTGTCGAGGACTTTGTCTGCAAAGGGCTTTCCTGATTATCTAGATTAGGCTGGGGCGTTAAGCCCCAGCGGTCAAATGCACTAGCATCGCTGATGCGGCCGGATCCAATATTGAGGTTGATGATTGAGCCTCAATGTCACCGCAACGACACAGCCCGTAAGTGTAAGCCATTCCAGCCCCAAAACATCTATAGCATAGGCACCATTAACCCTGCTCATGCAGCGATAACGTTGGGAGACCTTGTTGCCTGCATGTTAACTTGACGTAACCCTACTGCTTTCGGGAGCTGAAGAACTATGGATTTCAACAAATTGATCGATCTCATCAAAGGCGGTTTGTTCGAGCCAGACAGCACTTGGGCGGCCTATTCGGCCAAACGTGCACCCTGGCTCGACACGGCCATGGCCTTAACATTACCGGTTATTGTCGCCAGCGCCCTGCTGACGCTCATCTTCGGCTACCTCTTTAGTAGCTTTTCAATGTTTGGCAGCCCCGGGATCGGCGGATTCTTTGTCTCGCTCATTGTCGGCGTCATTAGCGTGTCATTGTGGGCCGCCATCGCGAGCTTTTTTGCCCGTATGTTCGATGGCGGCGCCAGTGATGCTCAAGCCGCAGATGCAGCGGCTGCAGCCGCCGCTGATCCTAACGATCTAAGTATCGAGGACCCAGTACCCAGTTCAGGCAGCCCAACCTTTTCTCAAGGGTTTGCAGCGATCAGCTTTGCTTTCTTACCCGGCTTTATCGGCTCCATTCTCGGGACAGTCCCATGGGTCGGCTGGCTGCTTTCTTTTGCGGCCTTGATTTACGGCGTTGTCCTTATGTATCGCAGCTTTCCAGTCTTTCTGGGCATCGCAGAAGATGACCGTGCAAAACACTTCGGTGCGACCCTTATCGCCGGGATCGTGGCGGGAGCCATACTCTTTAGCCTGATGGGCGCCATCGGCATCGGTGCTACTGGCCTGGGGGGCGCCGGTGGCATGCTGTCCCAAGAATCGGTAAGTGACCGCATCGAACGTTCCGTAGCTGAGGCAGAAAAGCGTTACGATAACGATGATGACGGTTACACCAGCACCGTAAACAGCAGCAATAGCGACGGTGGATTGCTTGGCATCGGCCGCCAAACCGAATACGTAGAGGCAGCCAGCAGCGATTCATTTAATCCACCCAAAGACGGCAAGCTTGACGAAGACCAGGTCACGATGTTGATTCGCTTCCTTAGCACCACCAAAAACATGCGCGACAACAGCAGCAAGCGCCTCCAAGAAATCTCGGAGAGAGCAGACAACAACGACAACCCGTCCTTAGGTGATCTCTTTGGAGGTCTACGCGACGTAATGGATATGGGCACCGCCGAGATGCAAGTGGTTAAAAGTGGCGGTGGCAACTGGGCGGAACACGAATGGGTCAAAAAAGCGTTGTTTGAGGCGCGCCTGCACAAAGACCTAAACGATACGATTCGCCACAACTGGGCATTGTACTCGGAACATGCAGAAGCACTGGACGAATTGCTCTAGCTCAATCGAAGGCAACAACCGCCGTGCCGGGGGTAATGACCTCCCCGGCCTCGTTCAACACCGCTAAGGTGATCTCGGCAGTCCCCGCCTTGAGATCTATGGATGACACCTGACCGCTTGAGGTCAGCGTTTCACCAATATAACAGGCAGCCCGATTGGAATACTCCAATTGGGTCATGCGCCCAGCACTACCAAGCCACCCCAGCAAACATTGGGTTAACCAGTCACCAATGAGGGGCCCAGCAATCACCAAACCCGGATAACCTTCCACCTCTTGGGTGTACGGCAAATCAAAATGTATCCGATGACCGTTCCACAGGGCGGCGTTATACATCATCAATTGCACGTTGTCGGGCCTGTGTTCCAGCCTTGGCAACTCTTGACCAACACTGAGCGCCTCAAGCTTTGGCGTTGCTTCTGTCATGGCAGGTTTATCCTTCTTATAGCTGGAACTAGCGCAAAATGCGGGTGGTGGTTTCGGTCAATACCGGCTCACCGGCTTCGGTTGTCACCTGCATGACAATTTCGTAGAAGATCAACGCACCCGAGCGCCCTTCTTTCTCGTAGATATTGGTTAGGGTACGGTTCGAAACCAGCACATCACCCGGCCGTATGGGTTGGTGATATTCAATCTTGAGACCACCAGCCATGGCGCGTTCTAGCGGGAATTTTGGCAGCAGCGAATCTACCGAGACACCATCTGGGGTAAGCTCTTCTAACGGCACCACGTCCCAGAACAAGGCAACGTGGTAGAGCGGTGGCGCTTCATCACCCGCCATAAATTTAGGATCGCGCTGGGCGGTGGCTACCGAATATTTACGAATGTCTCGCCTGGTGACCACTTCGGTTCGCGGCGGTGCCTGCTTACCGATGTTGGCTAACAACTCTGGGGTTAGTACGCTCATACTTTACGGTCTCGTTGTGCCCAGGCGATCTCGCGCAGATCGCGTTTCAAAATTTTGCCTGTGGGCGCCTTAGGTAGCGAATCAACAAAGTCGACGGAGCGAGGCTTTTGGTACGACGCCAGATGTTCCTTAGCGGTTGCAATGATCTCAGCCTCGGTTGCCTGTTCACCCGGTTTTAGTACCACTACGGCTTTCACCGCTTCACCCCATTCATCATCGGGCACACCAATGACGGCGGCCTCTAGCACCGCAGGATGCTTGTGAATGGCCGCCTCCACTTGAGTGCTAAAAATGTTTTCACCACCCGAGATGATCATGTCCTTAGCCCGGTCAACAATAAAGACGTAACCCTGGGCATCCCAAACCGCCACATCACCGGTCCACATCCAACCATCACGGATCGTTTTAGCGGTGAGTTCAGGACGCCGCCAGTAGCCGATCATGTTGGCTTCTGACCGCACCACTATTTCACCCGTCGTGCTGCTATCTCGCGGCACCGGTTGCCCGTTGCTGTCGACCACCGCAACCTGGGTGACAAAGCCTTCACGGCCACAAGAGTTGAGCCGTTCCGTATGTTGGCCAGCAATCGCTGCCTCGTGATCTTCTTGGGATAAGAAGGTCATGGTCATGCCTTCGGTCTGACCATAACCTTGGATCAAGGTGCAGGGGAACGCCTCAAGCGCCGCTTTAACAACCGTTGCCGGCATGGGACCGCCGCCGTATTGAATGTTGCGCAAGCTGGAGATGTTGTACTGGTCAAAGTTGGGCACTGCCATCATCCAGTTGAGCATGGTGGTGATACCCAAGAAAGCAGACACCCGTTCTTCTTGAATGACTTCCATCGCCTGCTTGGCTTCAAAGTTAATCAACACCACCGGGCAACCGTGCGCCATGTAGTTCAGCGCCAGCGCCACCGGAATATGAAACATTTGACCGGTGAGCATGTACACGTCTGAAGGCACGATTCGTTCGGCCACCGTTTGGTTTAGCATCCCCATATACAAACTGTAGTGAGAATGTAGCGCACCTTTTGATTCGCCGGTGGTACCACCGGTGTAGAGGATGAGTGCAGGATCAGCATCCCCCGCATAAGACTCTCCAACCAATGGCAACGGCTTATGCGCCATCACAAAATTTTCGTAGCTACCGTCGCTTGCCTCACCAAATTGCAACCACAAAGGAATGTCGAGCAAGCCTTGCAACTCACCCACTTCAACATTGAAGTCTGCCTCGCTAATGACCACCGAGGGTTCCCCATCGCTTAAAATTCGCGATAACTCCGGCACACCCAAGCGCCAGTTCAGCGGCTGGGCAATCAGTCCAACGCGTGCGCAGCTAAGGTAAATCTCAAAGTACGCAATACAGTTTTTTGCCAAGATCGCAACGCGATCCCCCTTGTTGAGCTTAGCCTGTTGCAGCAAGGCATTACCCAGCCGGTTCACCCGCTCATCAAGCTCACCGAAACTGATTCGGCGTGAGTTAGGTATATCAACGATGGCTTCTCGCGTTGGGTCCAAGGCGGCGTACTTGGCTGTGATGTAACCGAGGTTCATATGTCTTCTACCTAGTAGGCCATGTCTAACTCGATGCGACGTCGAGCAATGCACCACCCGCCATCCACCAACACCACCCGGTCGCGATACAAGCCAGTGGTGACCAAACGTACGGCATTATGTTCAACGCTAGTGATGGTGACATTGCTAATGACTTCTGCTCTTTCGTTGGCAGCAACCTCAAAAAACACATTGCTGACCACATGGCGGCGCTTGTCGGTTTGGGTTTCACCCGCATCACGCATCAAGCCCATGATGGCGTCGCGACCGCTGAACGAAATCTCTTCTGCGTTGCCCGCAATATCAATGACAAACTCTGCATCCGGCGCAAAGGTGGCCTCTAACATGTCGAAGTCACGCTCATCTAGGGCGTAGGCGGAACGCGACAGCAACTCATGAATCTCAAGCTTAGTATCTGCTTTCATAACTATTTCCTAAGTGTTGGCGCTAGGCTATGGCGGCTCGCACCTGGGGTAGAACTTTATCTGACATATATTGAATTCGAGCGCTACCACTCTCCACCGACTCACCAGGCAGTTGCGCCCAGAAATGTATGTCTTGAATCTGTGGGTACGCCTTCAGCATGGCGGTCAATTCTTGCACTGCTTGATCGGCATCCCACACTTCGTAAAGGCCTTGCTCAAGCGCGGTTGCTCCATCTGGGAACTCGGGGGTTTGATCCGGTGGACCAAAAGCCCCCCACTTAATGTACTCATTCGATTGATACAACGCGTAGGGGCCAACCTTCGCTGCCTCAGCCTCAGGGTCTGGGGAGATGATGGCCCAGTTACCCGCAAAGATGGCGCCGGTTTTACCCTCGGCTTTGCAAGCCGCAGCGTAGACATCGTGACCAATACCGCCGGTGGACAAAAAGCCATCACCAATGCGAGCGGCACGTTGAATTGCCGGCTCAGCCATACCACCCATCAACAAACGTGGTGGTGTTTTGGCAACAGGATTAACCGATACATCACCGATCTCGAACCGCTTGCCAGAAAAGTTGATGGGCTCACCGCGCCATGCTTTGCGCAAAATGGCCACCGATTCTTCCATCAGAGAAGGTCGATGGCTGAGCTTGCGCCCGAAGTAATTGAACTCCAGCTCGCGATAGCCAATGCCGACCCCCAGATCAAACCGTCCACCGGTTAAGATGGCTAAGCTTGCCGTGTCTTCCGCTATGCGCACTGGATCCGCCAACGGCAACAACATGAGGTTAGTTGCTACCCGCAAACGCTTGGTGCTGGCGCCGATCGCTGCGGCAACCACTAGCGGTGATGGTGTGTAGCCATCGTCGCAAAAATGGTGCTCGGTTAGCCAAACCGAATCAAAGCCAATTCCTTCTGCCCACTGCATTTGCTCGATGCACTGCGCATATAGCGTTTCAAAACTAACCGCCGACGGTGCTGGATTACGCAGGTCATACCAAAGACCAAAGTTTATCTGTCGTGCCATAGGGAGTACCAATTCAAGCGAAGAAAAGAGTCGTCGATATGCTATCACAGCCCCCAGCCACAGGAAGACCAGGCGACTCTTAAGCCAGCGCACAAGCCAGATAGCGGTTTTAGGTGCTGATCGCAGCCGTAAGTTCAGGCTTGGCAGCAAACAGCTCGCGCATGCCTGTGGCCAGGTCAATCCGGGGTTGCCAGCCGGTTGCCGAAGAAAAGGCGCTGCTATCGCTAACCCAGCTCGGCGCTTTTAGCTCCCGGACTTTGCCCGGAGTCAGTAACGGCGCGTAGTTGAACCAAGTGGCCAAGGTTAGGTTGGCATTGGCACTCAACTGCATCAGCCAAGCCGGTATGGGTATCAAACGGTGAGCACCTGGTGAAGCAGCCTGGGCAATTTGTCCCCAGTCGTACCCAACGATGTGACCGTCGTCTAACGCAAAAGCCTCACCGGCACAGGCTTCGGGGTTACCCAACCAAGCAACCACCGCCTCTGCTAGGTCAGACACATGCAACAATGAGAAGCGTTGATCCATTGACCCTGGAATGGGCACAAACCCTCGACGTAAAGATTGCAACAAAGGGTTTAGCTCTGATGCGCCAGGACCGTAGACTGCTGGTAGGCGCGCGATTGTCCAGTTCAACCCTACTCCGCGCTCAGCATTTGCCCGCAGCTGCTGTATCAACAACAACTCGGCCGCCGCTTTGCTGCGCGCATACCAAGAAATGTCGGGGCGTAATGCCGCTAGCGACGAAAGGTGTAGCAATGGTTTTTCAGGAAACTGTTGCAAACTATCGATCAAACTAGCCAGCGTTGCCACGTTGCTCGGTAAAAAATCTTCGAAGCAACGGCCGCGCTGGGTATCCACGCAGCAGATCACGCTAGCCAGTGGGGCTAACAGATCCGCCAAATGTTGCGGTGCAATGCTGCCGGCATCGCGAGCCACTCGAACCACTTGAACCTTGTCTTGCAGGGTTTGGTTTTGTTCACACAACCCTTTGAGGAAAGTTACCTCGGCATCTTCGAATACTACCGCCGTGACCCAATCACCTTGAGCAACCAGTCGCTGTAACACCGCTTGACCCACAAAATCCGCGGCACCAATTAAACCAATGGCCCCCAAGCTAGTCTTTCTTCTTGAACAAGTCGCCCAACCCTTTCAACGCATCGCGCGCGGTCTCTCGATACTCTTCTGGCACCTTATCTTCCAACGCCTTATCCAACTCGTCGCCAATTTTGCCCCGAGCTTTGTTGGCAGCCAATTGAGCTAACGCTTTTTGCGCATTTTCTCGGTCTAACCCACAAGATGGGTCTTCTGCGGTACCACGGCAACGGATAGGTATGGCCAACCCATAGAGCTCCGGATTGATATCCAGTGTTTTCAAGGTGGGGTGCTCGTTGATTTGCAATGCACCGCGCATATCTAGATTGCCGGAGTTGGGATCAAAATCACCCACGGCTGTGATGAGCAAATTATCCAAGGTAAACCGCAGATCATGGGTATTGCCATTCACCTTCCAATCTCCATCAAACTGCTCGTACGCCAATTGATCTTGCCAATTTTGCACACGCTCCCCTTCGCCAGCAAGTTGCGCCAACCCTAAGATCATCGATTTGATCTGCGTAATATCAATAGTTCCACCACCGCCGTTGAATTCCATGGTGCCGTTCATCGAGGCTAACAACGCATCCGGCGTATTGCCGCGAGCCTGATAACTACCATCAGCCAATAAAGGTGCAATCCAAGAAAGCTTGGGCGACAACAGCTTGGCGACTTCCTGGGCTTGCAAGTCATCAGCAGAGGTTTTGATATTCCATTTTGGGGTTCGCTGACGAGTATCAATGGCCACGTCGGCGCTCAGCTTGCCACCCAGCAACGCCGGCACAGTAATGGTTGTTTTGCTGCGTGAGTTGGTATTTTCGGAGTGGATGGCAACATTCGTGATCGTTAAGTCTTCTGTTTGCACGCTCGGCACCTTGCAATCGGCTATCCAGTCATACGCGCGAAAACTGTCCAGCGGCAACAAGTCATCTTTCCCCGCCTTGTAGCTCAAAGCCGGCTCTCGATCCAAATTGCTCACTTTGGCATCACAAGTGCCGCTGTAGGTGTCATAGTCAAAATTAGCATTGCTTAAAGTTAGCCTGCCCTCATCAGGGAAGTAGGTTAGCTGGCCATCTAACGCTACTTGCGTTTGCTCACCCTCTGGGGTCACCAGTTCACCGCGCACGCTCAGCGCGCTAGGCTTGCCCGGCTCGAAGTTATCCACCTGCACCGATGCTAGGCGCGTGATGTCACCAAAACGTTTATCGGTCAGTACAAGGTTAGAAGCACGAAGCTCTTGAACGACCAAGCCGCCACCCCGCAGCAGCGCCATCACGTCTGCACGAACCCCAACGCTGCCAACCTGATAGTCGGTGTCTTCATCGGCAAACGCGATGTCTTCGCCGGCTAACACAACCGGTGGCCAAATCTGCCAATTCAAATCGCCGTTAAACTTGATCGGCATACCCGTGGTCTGTTGCACCAAAGCCTCTAGCTCAGGCTTGAAGCGATTGGCATCCTGCAGCGCCCATAACAGAACGGCCACGCCAACACCTAAAAGCAGAACTAAAAAACCGAGTAGGTAGAGTAACTTGCGCATGAAAGCTCCAGCAGTAACAAGGGTTATTGAATGGTCTACAACGGGGGATACGATAACGGAAACTTAAGCTAAATAGGACGTCAATTCGCGCTAGAACCTCGAAACCAAGCCGCCAAACTGTAACGATTCTGTTGCGCCGGTAGTACCTCGTGAGGCAGATCAGCGCTAAGAAAAAGCACCAGCCGACCCGGCAGCGGTGCCAAGCGCTTTAGCGGTTCAGCATCCCCCTTGCTATCGCCGTACACCACCAACTCGCCGCCCGCGGTATCTGACCAAGTTTCATTTAAGTAGAGCACTAAACTGACAATTCGGTTGGAGTAGCCGTCCGCTGCAAAGGCATCACGGTGACGCTGGTAGCGGGCGCCTGGAGGATAGAACGCATAGTGGCTTTCGTGGTGGGTTAGGCCTAAGAACAAGCGCCGGTTCAACCCAAGTTGCAAGGCATCTAGCCAGGTTAGCCATTGGGCATCCACCCCGTGGTTTGCGGTAACCCAGGCAATCGCATCGCTACGCACTTCCGGGGCCAAACGGCGCTGGGCTCGCCCCACGTGAGCAGCTTTGTATGACACCTGCAGTGCTCGCTGCTGCAAAGCGGTCAGCAACTGCGAAGGCAGCGGCCGTGCAACCACCAAACTGTCTGCACTCAACCCAGCAGCCCAGGCATCAAGCATTTCTTCATCGGGACCCAAAATCATGTGCCGCTAACCTTCCTAGTCTTCTATCATGGCCTACTCACCACACTTTTGTTAACCAACCGCCGAGGTAACTTATGACGTCCGGACCCGGTTACGCACAACACCCCAACCACCGCATCAGCCTCGAACAGAGCACAAGCCGATGCGAGGTGCATTTGCGCGGTGAATTGCTAGCGAGCAGCACCCAGTGCCTGATTATGAAGGAAGGCAAGTACCCGCCAGTCATCTATTTTCCACTGTCAGCTTTGCCCCAAGAACGCTTGCTTCCCAGCGCTACCGAAACTTACTGTCCGTTCAAGGGCACCGCCAACTACTGGCACTTGCAGGAGACTGGCAGCACAAGCCAAGTGGATGATCTGATTTGGGGGTATGCCTCGCCTTACGACGAGATGGCTAGGATCGCCGGCTACGTTGCCTTCTATGAAAGCAAGGTCGATAGCATCACCGGCGGCTAGCGGCGCCTGGGCTTGACTGAGAACATAACTGACCGGGTTTGTGGGCGCTATTGCTATGCTTCGCCTCAACACACCCCATCTTGCTGCAGGAGTATTTCGTGGGCAAACGTATCACCTTGGGCATCCTTGTATTGCTCGTTATTGCCACGGCGTTTGCCAGCCCCTATCTACACCACCTCCTGGGTGCCGGCACGGGTATTGTGGCCAAGACCGTCTGCTCCGGCATCTACGTCATGGGGCGGGACAAAAACGACGTCATTGCGCAAGACACAGCTCACTATCCAGATATATTTGATATCAATATCAATGCGTTATCCGAGATAGTTAACGTCTCTGCAGGCTGGCGAGAAGCCTCAGCAAAGCACTATCCGGGCCTAGGCTGCGTGCGTGCGACCGACTCACCCGCAATGGATATCGACACATCCGCCTGGACATTCAACAAGCTGTCCGACGCTGGGACGCTGCCGGAAATTGCCTGGCCGGAAGGTGGCATCCCCGACCCACAGATCACTAGCAAAATTGATCGCGCTGCCTTGCAACGCGTCATCGCCACGGCCTTTGATGAGTCAGACCCAGAGGCACCGGTTAACACCCGAGCGGTTGCCATCGTCTGGCAAGGTCAATTGGTTGCCGAGCGTTACGCTGACGGCTTCAGCAAAACCACACCGCTCATGGGCTGGTCGATGAGTAAAAGCATCACCAATGCGCTCATTGGCATGCGCATCAGCGATGGTGCGCTAGCCCTCAACGATACCGCTCTACTCCCCCAATGGCAGGACGCGGATGACCCGCGCCGCAACATCACGCTCGATGCCTTGCTACGCATGTCCAGCGGCTTGGAGTTTAGCGAGAACTATTTCAATACAGACTCTGATGCGGTGCGCATGCTGTTCGGCGCCAACGGCAATGACATGGGGGGCTTTGCTGCGAGCCTACCGCTGGAGCATCCGGTAGACAGCCACTGGACCTACTCCAGCGGCACCACCAACATCTTGCAACGCTTATTGCGCAACACCTTCAGCAATAACCGAGACTACCTCAACTACGTTCACAGCCGCCTCCTGCAACCGCTCGGCATGCATCACACCCAATTGGAGCCCGATGCCACCGGCACTTTGGTGGGCTCATCTTTTGGCTATGCCAGCGCTCGTGATTGGGCCAGATTTGGCCAACTGTTTTTGCAAGATGGATGGTGGAACGGCAAGCGGTTGCTACCCGAAGGCTGGGTAACGTACAGCACCACGCCAACCCCCACAGCACCAGAAGGCAACTACGGTGCTCATTGGTGGATCAATCATGGGCCAGCAGATGATCCCGCCGCACGCCCATGGCCCAAACTACCTCAAAGCGCTTATCGCGCCTCAGGGTTCGAAGGTCAGACAGTAATGATCCTACCGGAACAGGCGCTAGTGGTGGTCCGGCTTGGGTTGACCGTCTACCCCGCGAACTTTGATTTTGAAACCTTTGTTGCCGATGTTGTTGATGTGCTGCAAAACTAAAGGTTAGGAGACACAAGTTAACCGCAAAAAATTAGGTGCGCGCCGGTGCATGCTGCTTAAGAAACGCCGCTACCTCGCTAAACGCCTCGTCTGCTTCCGGCACCGGGAAGGCTTGCCAAACGTGCAGCATAAACGGCCAGCTTTGTAGCAGTGCAATGGAGCCTTGTGCATTCGCTTTGTTGACGTAACGTTGCGCATCATCAAAAAACATTTCAGCAGAAGAAACCTGCACTAGCGTTGGTGGCAAGTTAGCAAGGTTACCCAGCAACGGCGAGACTATCGGGTTGCTAGGATTGATTCGATTCATCAAGAAACCAAAACCCAGCGAGAAGACCTTAGGGGCCTTGACTACCGGACCGAAGGTGCTGCCTTGCATAAGATCCGTATCGATGTTGCCAACCAAACTGGGGCTGGCCAGGGTGGCATCGGTTTGCGGGGAAAACACCACCACCGCATCTGCCGCTCGCAGCCTTGAATCCCGCGCCCAAGCAATGGTCGACAGCGCCAGATTACCGCCGGCGGAATCCCCCGCAACGATTAGGGTCTCCACCATTGATGCAGCATCCGGGCCGTTCTTAAGCAACCAGGTATAAGCGGTGCGGCAATCTTCGATGCCAGCCATGCGCGGGTTTTCCGGCTGCAAGCGATAGTTAACAGCCAACACCGCAGCACCCGATATGGCCGACAAACGATCAGTGATCGGCCGATGGCTTTTGGCGCTGCCCATCACGTAGCCGCCGCCATGGATATAAAGCAGGCGGCGCTGCGATGTTGCGTTGGGTGCGATCACCCACTCGGCATCTACTCCAGCAGCGTTGGCCGGACGAACCTTCGAATCTATGTTTCTTGATACACCTCGCTCATCCATTTGCTGGCGCATGAGTTGCAGCATCTCATCGCGGCCGAGCTTGGGTGCTTCGGCTATACCGGCGACAATCTGCTGTGCTGCAGCCGCGTGCGCAGGGCTCTCGCTGCGACGAGTACCCGTTGTCGAGTGCTCAGGTACATCGTATTCACTATGGTCTTCACCGCTGAACAACAACTTGACTGTGACAACGGCAGCCGCTGCCAACACGCCAAGGATGATTAAAATCGTCAGCATCACGGTTTTCATCAAACCTCGCTTGGCTGCGCGCAAACGGGAAATTCAAGTCGAGTCAGAAGGTGGTCCGAAGCCACAACCTGCGGATCGTTGACATAGATTTCGCGCGTTGGACCGGCGATCTCATAGCCATTCTCAGACACCCACTGGGTGAGCGCATGATAGGCGCGGACAATGCCTGCATAGGGCCCTTGATGCGTAGTGGCTGCCACTGTGCCCGCTTCTAACTCACGCGCGTATACATCACCGGCGGCGGAAAAGGTCACCCCTACAGGAACCGCAACTTCGATGTCGCCTTCGCTCTCTTGGTCGATAACGTTGTGGTAAACAAGCATGGGCGCTGCGATGGGCGCAACGCCAGCCTGCCCTAAGCCCTGCATCAAGGTGCCAAAACCGACTTGAATATCACTCGCGATTTTGCTCAGGGACGTATGTATTTTCACCGCCGCAACCCGCTGAGCGGGCTCCTGGGAGAGCAACACTGCATAAGGGCTGACCACCGCTTTGTGCCGGATCATGGTCTCCAGATAACCCAGCGCTGCCTCTTGAGCCGCGATCCGTTCCACCAAGCGAGTTTTGTGGACCTGCAATCGCTCGCTGAGCGCCTCATCGCTTTGGGATTCAACAATCCGCTTAATGTCCGGTAGCGGCATGTCTATGGAGCGCAGCACCCGGATGACCTCCGCATCGTAGGCCTGCTCTAATTGGTAATAGCGATAGCCTGACGAGGGATCAATATAAACAGGCTGCAGCAGCCCTTGCGTGCTGTAAAGTCGCAGTGCCTTCACCGACAAGCGGGTCATTTTTGAAAAGCGCCCGATGGGTATTCGTTTGTTTTTTGCATCAGCCATGGCGGCATATCTTGGCGTCTCCCCCTAGGGGAGAGTCAACTACTATCGTCGCTAGGCTATAGGGCAAGTGATACGAGCCGAGGCTGTACTCAGCCTAAAAGTAAGCTCTCAATCCTTGCGCTCGGCATCATTCGCCGCCACCAAGCCAAATTCCGAGCGTATCTCACTACCGTGCTCGTTCAACATGGGGGCACGTCGATAAAAACCGCTTGGTGTGTTGGCAAATTTAATGGGGCTGCCAACAATAGTTGCAGACGGGTTATCGCCGGGCATTTCAAATTCGGTCAGCATCTGTCGTGCGGCCACGTGAGGGTCTGCAAAGATGTCAGCAGCCGTGTTCACAGGACCACAAGGGACCTTGCCGCCGATGGCTTCCATGATCTGTTGCTTGGTTAAGGCTTTAGTCCAGCCTGCTACTATGGCTTCAACAAACGCCTGGTTACGACTGCGAACGTGAACATTGCGAGTACGTTCATCCTCTATGAGATCGGGCCGGCCCATGGCTTCACATAAAGCAGCCCAATGGCCAGGGCCCGGCGCCGCTATCGAAATGCCGCCGTCAGCAGTTGGAAAGATACCAAAAGGCATCAAGGAAGGATGATGGGCACCTCGTGGGCCCAACTCCTTGCTCGCCATGCTGTAGTTGGTGACCACAGTTTCTGATAAGGCCAACACCGCATCGTACATACCCACGTCAAAGAACTGCCCTTCGCCCGTAGCTCTTGCATTGTGCACGGCGGCCAACAATCCAAGCGCCATTAACGTGCCTGGATAAATGTCGCCCACACTGGCACCACTAGGGTTACCCGAGCCATCTTGTGGTCCAGTGATGTGGGCCAGGCCGCCCATGCTCTGGGCTACGATGTCGTAGGCCGGCCAGTTGGCATAGGGACTGGCGCCAGTGCGAGGATCGCCGAACCCGCGAATCGCGCCATAAACGAGCGAGGGTTTACGCTTGGACAAGACGTCGTAGCCCACACCTAACCGATCCATCACCCCAACCCGCATGTTTTCAACCAACGCATCCGCGCCATCACAAAGCGCCAGCAAGCTCTCTCGATCGGCTGGGTCTTTTAGGTCAAGAGCAATGCTGCGTTTATTCCGATTGATGCTGGCAAAGTAGCCACCGAAGTCGACACCTGCAGGTTCACTCGAGTTGGGATTCGCGTAATCCGGCGGTAACGGCGCCAAGCTACGTGACACATCACCACCAGGCGGCTCCACTTTAATCACGTTGGCGCCCATGTCAGCCAACAAGCTGGTACCAAACGGACCCGCTAACGCCATGGTGCAATCGATAATGGTGATGTCTTTCAAGGGACCGGTTGCTTTGGTCATGTCGACTTTATCCTCAAGAGAATCTTGGCTATTGGGTCGGTTGGTTACTCCGAAGGTGGAGCAAACCGCGTCAGCCGCCGATCAAACATCGGCGGTTTAGGAACCAGCGTCGCTTGATGCGCTGCAATAGCGGCTTGTAGCTCCGCGAGCTTTTCAGGCTGAGCCGCGGCTAGGTCAAACTGCTCAGCAGGATCTTCACCAAGGTGGAACAGCTGTGGAGTCTCAAGGACTTCTCGAGCTGGGGGCATCTGATACGCGCCTTCATTCACTAACCGAAGCTTATAAGAACCTAAGCGATAAGCCGTAAGCTCCCCAGCACGGTAGTAGGCAAATTCTGATCGACTGGACTGCTGCGCATCTCGCAAAGTTGGTCCTAAGTCCAGGCTATCCGTTGCCTGCGGCTGTGCTGGAGCCCCAGCAAGACGTAATGCGGTTTGATACAGATCCATAATCGAGCCCATCTCATGCACGATTGCAGATTCGATGGTACCCGGCCACCAGAAGATGGCTGGAACTCGCATGCCGCCTTCAAAGGTGGTGCCTTTACCGTTGTTCAACAAGCCCGCACTACCGCCATGATGGCGCATCAACAGCCAAGGTCCGTTGTCGCTAGTAAACACAACCAAGGTGTTTTCCGCCAAACCCATCGCTTTGAGCTTTTCTACGATCGCGCCAACGCTCCAATCTAACTCTTCAATTACATCCGCATAGGGGCCACCGTTACTTTGCTCAGCAAACTTATCACTGGCGAACAACGGTGTATGCGGCATGTTGTACGGCACGTACAACAGAAAGGGTTCCGCTGCATGTTGGTCAATAAAATCGATGGCTTGCTCTGTATAGCGCTTAGTGACCGTTGGTTGCTGAGCTGGCCGTTCAACTTGAGTGTCAACAAAGGTGTCCGGACCAACACGCTCGCTGCGCAATAAGGGCACGTTCCAGTAATCCACTTGGGGAGCAAAATAGCGTGGTTGCCTGGTGGCTAGCTCTTCGGCCAACTCAGTCGTTGCGCCGGTAAGCGACAACCCAATCAATTCATCGAAGCTGAGTGAGTTGGTCCAGTCCATATCGTTGGAGTACGGAATGCCGTACCAATAATCAAATCCGTGGCGCGTTGGATAGGCTGACTTTGCATCACCCAAATGCCACTTACCCACTATACCCGTGGCATAACCTTGCGCTTGCAAGGCTTCCGCTAGGGTTGTGACTGCTGGGTCAATGCCATCGGGTTCGTTAGGGAACATGACCGCTATGCGTTTGCCGTACAAACCCGAACGGGTTGGATACTGGCCGGTCATCAGTGCACCCCGGCTAGGGGAGCAAACCGGGGCTGCTGCATAAAAATCTGTCCAACGCTGCCCTTGCGCAGCCAGGGTATCTAAGTTGGGTGTGCGCGAGGTGGGATGGCCGTAGCTCCCCAGATCACCATAACCTAGGTCATCTGCCATTAGGATCACGATGTTGGGTGGGGTTTTCTTTGCACCGACACCAACGGTCTCGTGCGGGTCAACCTCTCCGGCACAACCCATAAGAAACGCTGCAAGCCAGGTAACCGTCACCACCCACAAACCGTATCGCATTCAACCCCCTACCCAAAAACGAACCCCATAAGCCACTAACGCTACGCTTACTGCACCTAAACAGTACAGACAAATGAACCAAAGCAAACGCGACCCTACCCGAGGCTTAGCTTCTGACCGGTTATCAGTCATATCCCACCTCATGATCTTCCACCTTACCGCGAAAAACCCAATAAGTGTGCCCCGTATAGGCAAGGATCAACGGCAACAAAAAGGCGCTCCCGACCAGCAAAAAGCTCAGGCTCACATCCGGCGCAGCAGCCTCCCAGATGGTCAAGCTACCCGGCACTATGTACGGGTAGGTGCTGATGCCGAAACCGGCGAAGGTCACCCCAAACAAAGCCAAGGCCCAGACAAAAGGGGCTGCGTCACCACCGCTACGAATAGCCCGCCACAGGCCAATAGTTGTAACCGCAACCAACAAGGGGATGGGCGCTAACCACAAAAAATTAGGCCAGCTAAACCAACGCTCGGTTAGGCGTTCGTTAACCAATCCGGTCCAACTGCTGATAACCACAATCGCAACAACCGCCGCAGCCGCTATACCCGGTAGACGCTGACGCATTTGAACCGCTAACTCACCTCGAGTTTTCATCAAGATCCAAGCAGCACCAAGCAAACGATAACCAAGCACTACCGCTACCCCGCAAGCGATGGAAAACGGCGTTAACCAGTCAAACCAACCACCCGCGTACTGACGATCCTGAATATCAATGCCTTGAATAAAAGCGCCCAACATAATGCCTTGAGAAAAGCTTGCCACGCTGGAACCAACAAAAAAACCTAAGTTCCAGAACTCATGCCAACGCACGGTCTTGTGTCGGTACTCCATTGAAACGCCACGAAAAATGAGCGCGAGCAACATAGCAATCACCGGTGCGTACAACGCCGGCAAAATGGTGGCGTAGGCTAACGGGAACACCGCAAAAAGCCCGCCGCCACCTAGTACCAACCAAGTTTCGTTGCCATCCCAAATAGGGGCAATGCTTGTTATAGCGCGATCCTTCTGCTTGCTATTCAAACCTAGGAACAACATGCCGACCCCTAGATCGAAACCATCCAACATGACATACACCAACACCGCAAACGCAATGATGCCTGCCCAAATCAAAGCGAGATCCATTAGCGCACCTCCCCAGGAATAGCACCCGATGCACCGGGCACGTTTGCGGTGACTGCTGGCGGCTGCTCGGCAAGCACCGTCGGGCTCTCCGCTAGCAAACGGATTAAGTAGTAGGTGCCGGCACCAAAGACCAAGAAATAAGTCACGATGAACGCCGCTAACGAGGCGCTAACGGCAGGTAAACCAATCGGCGAAACAGAATCTACGGTGCGTAACAAACCGTAAACCGTGTACGGCTGCCGACCCACCTCCGTCACCATCCAACCGGCCAGCAACGCAATAATCCCGCTCGGGCCCATGAGCAACAGGCAGCGAGCAAACCAAGGTTGTGTATACAACTGGCCCCGCCAACGTAGATAAAAACTCCACATGCCCATGACCACCATCATGCTGCCCAGAGCCACCATGATTCGGAAACTCCAAAAAACAATGGGAACGTTCGGCCAATCCGCACGGGGCCATTCTTTTAGACCGGCAATCTCACCCTCCCACTCGTGGGTCAAGATCATGCTGCCAAGCTTAGGAATGGCTAACGCGTAATCGATACGCGCCGCATCGCTATTAGGGATACCAAACAAGATTAAGGGCGCACCAACGTGAGTATCGTAATGACCCTCCATCGCGGCTACCTTAGCGGGCTGGTGCTCCAAGGTATTTAAGCCGTGCAGATCGCCGGCCAATATTTGCAGCGGGGCAACCAAAGCGGCCATCCACAGCGACATAGAGAATGCCATCTTCACTTCGGGCGCCAGCTTGCCGGTACCCATTCGCAGCAAGTGCCAGGCAGCCCAAGCACCCACAACAAAAGAGGTAGACAAATAAGCCGCCAACACCATGTGAACAAAGCGGTAAGGGAAAGATGGATTAAATATCACGGCAAACCAATCCACCGGAACAAACTGCCCGATGTCATTGATCTCGTAGCCTGCGGGTGTTTGCATCCAGCTGTTGGCGGCCAGAATCCAAAAGGCCGAAAGCATGGTGCCTATGGCTACCATCAAAGTGGCAAAGAAATGCAGCCCAGGACCAACACGCTTTAAGCCAAAAAGCATAACACCCAAGAAACCGGCTTCAAGAAAAAACGCGCTCAACACTTCGTAGCCCATCAGCGGGCCTAGCACGGGACCGGTTAGGTCTGAAAACGGCCCCCAATTTGTACCAAACTGATAGCTCATCACCACGCCCGATACCACACCCATACCAAAGACGATGGCAAAGGCATGCAGCCAGTAATTGAATAAGTTGATAAAAACGGCGCGCTTGGTGAATAGCCACAGGCCTTCAAGCACAGCAAGAAACGCAGCCAAGCCGATAGAGATAGCAGGAAAGACAATATGGAATGCGATGGTGAACGCAAACTGGATGCGCGCCAACAACAGGGCATCAAAAGCGGTGGCTACACTCGCCACGGGGTCAAGAACAACACTCATCGATCGGCTCCTTTTGGTCGCCAGATCCCGCTCCCTTCTAGAGCGCGGCAAAGTATACGCCTATCAATCGTTGGTGACACCGAGCAACGGCATTTTTCGTGCGTTTTGACCCTGAAATGCAGCCTTACAGCTTCTTGGGTATAGTAAGTTAGGCATCAATCCTGATGACCAGCTTGGGGGAGCGCAGCATTATTTTTATTCGTCATCTATATCGTACGAGATCTACTAACCAACCTAGCCAACCATCACGCAAACCGCTTCGGCCTTGGGTCCGCGTCGCCTCAAGCCTGCTTATGGGCTTTGCGCTGGGCCTGTCGTCACCAGGGTTTGCCGAGCCCTACAAGGCACCACGCGGGCCGGATGGCATACACCCCGATCTCAACGGCATATGGCAGGCCCTAAATTCTGCACACTACAACCTAGAAAGCCATGTCGCGGGCGCATCCGTGGAGGTCCGTGACGGTCCTCACGGACCGGTGCCTTCACAAGCCACATTGGCTATGGGCTCACTAGCCGCAATACCTCCCGGGCTTGGTGTGGTTGTCGGCGGCAAGATTCCCTACCTTGAAGGCGCAGCCGCCAAGCGCGCGGAAAACCAAGCAAACTGGGCAAAACTCGACCCAGAGGTGAAGTGCTACCTACCCGGCATTCCTCGGGCTACTTACATGCCTTACCCGTTTCAAATCTTGCAAAGCAAGGACTCGGTGTTTATGGCCTACCAATACGCCGGCGCAACCCGCGAGGTATATATGGAGGATCCCGGTGAAGCCCCACTAGACAGTTGGATGGGTTGGTCTTACGGCCGCTGGGATGGCGACACCTTGGTAATCGAAGTAACCGGGCTTGGCGACCAGACTTGGTTTGACCGCAGCGGCAATTACCACAGTGACCAGCTTAAAGTAACGGAACGCTACACACCCAGCAGCGCCTTCCACCTAACCTACGAAGCCACCATCGAAGACCCAGCCGTTTATAGCGAGCCTTGGACCATCAAGATGCCCCTCTACCGACGGATGGAAGAAAATGCATCGTTAATGGAGTTCAAGTGCGCGGAGTTCGTTGAAGAGTTGCTGTACGGCCAATGGCGTCGCAACCCGTTGCCACGCCCTGACTTCACCGTACAACCCAGCAGTACCGACCCTTAAGGAGCATGCCAGTGACTACCAACATGATTAGCCAACTCCCTCGCGTGATCCTGCTAACAGCGCTTGCAACCGCACTCTCGGCTTGTGCTCAAAACGCGAGCAATAACGCAACGTCACCAAGTACAACTAGCAACCAATCCGTGCCTGATTTCAGTGGCACCTACGACACCGCAACGCTTACGCCGTTACAACGCCCCAAGGCCTTCGGCAACAAGCAAACCATGACTCGAGCCGAAGCGGACAAGATTGCGGCTGCCGAGGCAGCCATTATTGACGAAGCAGCAAAGAGCTCAGATCCGGACCGCGATGCGCCTGTTAAAGGTGGTGACGGCAACGAGGCTTCAGGCGCCGGCGGTGTCGGTGGCTACAACCTATTTTGGATCGACCGAGGTGAAGAAAACGTCACGGTTAACGGTGAATTCCGAACCTCTATCATCACCTCACCGGCGAATGGTCGTATCCCTGAAATGACCGCACCTGGGCTCAAACGTTTTATGGTGCGTCGTTCACTGTTCCGCCCGAACACCGGCACCGCCTGGTGGGTTAACGAGCCCAACATTCCACACGGACCTTACGATGGTCCGGAAACCCTATCGCTGGCAGAACGTTGCATCATTGGCTTCGGCTCCACTGGTGGCCCACCCATGCTGCCGGTGCTGTACAACAACCACAAACGCATCGTGCAAACGCCCGACCACGTGATGATTCAAGTGGAGATGATTCACGACGCCAGGATCGTCAGGTTGAACAGCGAACACAAACCGGCACATCTACGCAGCTGGCTCGGTGATTCTATCGGCCATTTCGAGGGCAATACTCTGGTTGTCGACACAACCAACTTCACCAACAAGCCTGCACTGTACGGCGCAGATGAAAACCTCCACGTTGTTGAACGTTTTACTCGCTTGGACGACGGCACCTTGCTCTACCAGTTTGAGGTAGACGACCCCAGCATTTGGACAGAAACCTGGAGCGGGGAATATAGCTGGGAGCCAACACAAGAAAAGGTTTACGAGTACGCCTGCCACGAAGGCAACTACGCCATGGGTAACATTTTACGTGGCGCCCGGATATTGGAAGCCGAAGCCCCTGCTAAAGCACTTAAAGCTGCGGGCAACTAGATCAAACCACCTAACCTCAATCGCTAGATCAGAGAACTGCTATGAGCAAACACAAAAGCATCAACAGCAAAACACTAAGCCTAGTGGCAGGTGCCTTCTTGCTACTCACCGCCCTAAGCAACAGTAGCTGGGCGCATCACGCGTTCGGCGCCGAGTTTGACCCCAACCGACCGCTGGTTCTTCGCGGCCCTGTGGTAAAGGTCGAGTGGGTTAACCCACACGCCTGGATCCACCTCGAAGCCACGGAAGAAGACGGCAGCAAAACCGTCTGGATGGTTGAAGGAGGCACGCCCAACACGCTGCTGCGTCGGGGTCTCAACAAGCGCTCGCTAAAGCCTGGCACCGTGATTGTGGTTGACGGCTACCAATCCAAAGATCGCTCCAAGCGAGCGAACGGTCGTGACGTTACCTTTGAAGACGGTCGCAAACTGTTTATGGGCTCCTCCGGCATCGGCGCACCCAAAGACGGTAAAGACCCGAACGAACGCTAACAACCAAGCAACAATCTCTAACTACTTTCTAACTACGAGCGACAAAAGCTATGCAAATAAAAAGCGGCATTAGTCACCTACTGCTGGTTGGTGCCATCTGCGCACTCGCCATGCCAGCCCTGGGCAAAGACATCCCGACTACTCAAGCCAAGCGCGTTGGCCTGTCGGCGGAGCGTTTGGACCGAGTAACAGAGCTTACCCAGCGCTACGTTGATGCAGGACGCATTGCGGGTGCTATCACCATGGTTTCGCGCCATGGCAAGTTGGTGCACTACGAAGCGGTAGGCAATCGTGGTATCGACAAAGCGGAACCGCTCCAAAAGGACGATCTGTTTCGCATCTACTCCATGAGCAAGCCGATCACTGCCGTGGCCATCATGCAACTTTACGAGCAAGGTAAGTTCCAGCTAACGGATCCAATCTCTAAGTTTGTTCCCGAGCTTGCGGAGCTATCGGTGCTAGGCGCACAGGGCGAGCTAACCCCGGCCAACAAGCCGATCACCATGCAGCAATTGCTGACCCACACAGCAGGGTTCTCTTATGGCTTTGACCCTAGCGACCCAGTGGATCAGCTGTACCGCAAAGCTTCGGGTTTCGAGGCTAAGAACTTAGATGAGTTTGCCGCCTCGCTAGGCAAGCTGCCGTTGAAGTATCAACCCGGCACCCAATGGCACTACAGCGTAGCCGTGGATATCACCGGCCTAATTGTTCAGCGGATCAGCGGCCAGCGGTTTGATGAGTACTTACAAGAACACATCTTCGCGCCTTTAGGCATGGTGGATACGTTCTTTTCGGTGCCAGATGACAAGATGGATCGCTTTCTACCGAACCACGCTTGGAATCCTAAGGCGAATAAACTGATCACCCTTGGACCCGATTCGGTAAGCCGTTTTCGCAACGCCACGCTGTTCTCTGGCGGCGGCGGCTTAGTGTCTACCGCCACCGACTATCTACGCTTTTCTGAGATGTTACGCGGCGGCGGTGAGTTAGATGGCAACCGTATTATTGGACGCAACACCCTGAACTACATGACCACAAACCACCTACCCGCCTCGGTTGCTGGCGGCGGTACCGGTGAAAGCCCCAATTTGGTTGGCACCCAGCTCAATGGCTTTGGGTTTGGTCTAGGCTTCGGCTTGATGACCGATCCTGCTGCTGCAGGGGTCATTGGATCAAAAGGTGAGTTCTACTGGGGCGGCGCAGCGGGCACGGTCTTTTGGGTTGATCCCAAAGAAGACCTGGTTGTGATCGCCATGATTCAGCTCATGGGCTCACCTTGGCCACTACGCTCAGACCTTAAGGTTGCGGTACACCAAGCCATCATCGGCGACTGATCTCAAAACAACTAGCACTACAGCAGGACCTGGTGGATTCCTCCAGGTCCGATCTATCTCTAAAGCCACAGGCCCCGCACTCTACTTACAAGGCCAACCCCTCTAACCACACCTTTGCCTGTAAACTACGCCACTTTTCGGCGTCTATCGATGAACCAATCTGCAGTACCACCCCTAAGACAGGGCGAAGAAACCGAGTTTTCTTGCTTTGGCCTTAAGCTCACGGCCAAGCGTTGGGGCAACCCTAAGGGCATCCCTACATTGGCCCTACACGGCTGGCTTGATAACGCCAATACCTTTGACCGCCTAGCGCCACTGTTACCTGAGCTAAATCTGGTCGCATTAGATTTTGCGGGCCACGGCCGATCCGATCACCGCCCTGAAGGCGTGCACTACCAGCCGTTGCTGGATATGCAGGAGGTACTCTCCATAGCAGACCAGTTGGGCTGGCAAGAATTCACCTTAATTGGCCACTCCATGGGGGCCGCTATTGCCAGCGAGTTCGCGGCAACCTTCCCGACACGGGTTACCAACATTGTCTGCATCGATGGCTTTTTTGCCACCGGTGGCGCCAGCACGGATGAGCGCATCCAGCAAAACCGCGAAGCCATCGAGCAAATGATGACGGCAGCCAGCAAAAAACCTCGACCCTATGCTGACACCCAAGAAATGGTGGCAAGAGTTAGTGAAGCCACAGACCAATCTCCGGCTGCTGCGGAGCGGCTGGTTGCTCGTGGTCATCGCAAGCTTGCCGAAGGTGGTGTCACTTGGCGCACGGACCCCAGGATTCGATTTGCGACACCCATGCGGCCCACTACGGAATACATCAACACGCTAATCGCACAAACCACCGCGCCATGCCTGCTTATCTTTGCTGAGCAAGGGGATCGCTGGTATCAGGGCGAGGTTGATGATCGCAAAGCACACCACCCTAACCTAAGGGTAGAAAGTGTGGCTGGGCCACACCATTTGCATTTAGAACCAGACCATGTGGAGAACGTGGCCAGCTTAATTCGAGGGTTCTTACCGCTTTAGCTGTTTGATTCCAAGCCAGCAGCCCAGATGATGCCTGGGCTTTGAATCTAGGTTTTCAATAGGGGTTGGGCCAGCCAACCCAGTTACGCAGCATCTCGCGTTGACTCAGCCGCGGAATCCGTTGTCCCCGCGCTTGCAGTAGGTGTACGCAAGAACTGCAATGCACCATCTTCTAACGCGGCGCTACGAATCATCTTCTTGTCCGTCTTGTAATTTTGGGTATTACGCCAAGGACCAGAATCCCCCTGCTTCGGGAACATGTGCATCATGCGCTGCATGTAACCGGCACTAAAGTCGGTGATCCAAGGCAGTATCTTCATGTTGCGGTCTTCTTCGCGCAGCTTGGCAACTACCTGCTGGGTACCCGTGCTATCCATGTGGTTTAGCAACCGACACACATATTCCGCGGTCAGGTCAGCACGCAAAGTCCAAGAGGCATTGATGTAGCCAAAGGTCTGCACCAAGTTCGGCACATCTGAATACAGCATGCCCTTGTAAGAGATGGTG
>CALHVX010000136.1 GCA_938036875.1 uncultured Pseudomonadales bacterium | reverse complement strand
TTTCCCCAGTACTTTGCGGTGTTGTCGTTTCGTAGCCAGGGCAAGCTGCTCGGATTGCGCTGGATACTGTCCCAAGGGTTTCTGTCATCCTTGATGTTGGTGTTCATCACCAACTCTTCGTTCATTTATCTGCAGCACTATGGCGTTGGGGAGCATAACTTTGTGTTCTTCTTTGCCGCAAACGTGGTGGCAATGATGATTGGTACCTCCATCACATCCAGGCTAATCCACCGGGTCTCCCCCTTTCGTCTATACACCGCAGCACGCATCTTGCAACTGATCGCCGTTATTGTTCTGGCGTTGCTCGTCATCTCTATAGACCTGCCGGTTTGGGTATTTACACCCTTGCTATCGCTCTGCATAGGCTGCGCCGGGGTTATCGGGCCATCTGTGCAGGGTATGTACCTTGCGCCTTTCGGCAAGCTTAGCGGCAGCGCCACCAGCTTGATGAGCATGTCCATGTTTCTATTTGGGAGTGTGCTCGGCGTGCTTTCCGGGCATTTTTACGACAACACACTCATGCCGATAGTGATGACCATGTTGGCTGCGCTTGTGGTTGGCAACCTGATCGCCATGAGCATCGAAGAGCCAGACTTGTCCAACTGAAAAACGATTGTATTCTGGAGATTTCTAACCTTAGTTTCTGTAGGGTTGTGTGGATCGAAGTTTTCATCAAGCGCATCTAAATAAAGGATAAAGCAACCATGACACACTCTATTCGAACCCTACTGTTTACCGCGTTGGTCGTCGTAATGAGCGGCTGCGCATCAACGGAGACCAAGCGCTCTGCTGGTGAAGTGATTGACGACTCGGCAATCTCTAGCAAAATTAAAACTGCACTGTTAGCGGACAAGCTAACCGATGGTCTCGACATCGAGCTTGAGATCAACGACGGACGTGTCCAGCTCAACGGATTCGCGGATTCCAAAGAAGAGTTACAACGAGCGGAAGAAATCGCACGCTCTACCAAGGGTGTTACTTCTGTCTCTAACAACCTCAGGGTCGCAGAAGGTTCGCGGAGCATGGGTCGCTACCTTGATGACAAAGTTCTAGTCGGCCGGGTTAACGGTGCTCTAGCCAAAGACCCCGTTGCGGAAGTTTTAGACGTGGAAGTCGAAGTAAACCGTGGCGTGGTGACGCTGGGTGGATTTGTGGATAACCGCGACCAGCAACAAGCGGCCGGCGACGCGGCGCGCCGTGTTAAAGGCATTGAAAAGGTCATCAATAACCTAGAAGTCCGCAAATAGCCCTGCCTTAGAACCCCGTTTAAAACCTCACTAGTTTAAGGAATTTAGTTGCTCAGCAAGCCGATTTGCTGAGCAACTAGTCCGACACGACAACTTACCCCACCCGAAATTCTCGTTATTGCCAATTGGTTCTCAATGTTGGCGACGCATTTTTGTCAGATTCCACTACGCGTTCCAACTCAACGTTCGCTTGATGGGATAACTCCGTGCAGCCAATACTTCGACAGCTACTCACCGCACCGCTCATGGCCGGTTGCTTACTCTTTAACGCCTGTGGTGGAGGCGGTGGCTCATCCGCCAGCAGCGCTGAGGCCGTGGCTAGCCCTACCCCACAACCGGCGCCAACCCCTAGCACGGGCGTCAACAGCGCTCCTAGCATCGCCAGCAAAACACCTGGAGACCAAGTCACCGAAGTCTCGATCAACACCCAGGTTACGGTGGAGTTCAACGAGTCATTAGACCCAGCCAGTATTGATGAGCAGAGCCTAATGCTGACACTGCAAGCGGTTGCTGTACCAGGTACCGCCAACTACGACAACACCACCAAGCGCTTGACCTTCACGCCAGATGAGCCTCTGGCCACGGAGACGGTGTATGGCGTTTCCGTTTCCAGCTCCATCCAGGATCCCGACGGCAATCTATTTTTGGGTGACAACTGGTTCTTCACTACCGGTGGCCCCTTCAACTTAGGTCTTACTAGCCAAAGCACCATGGATCAATGCATGGACGATGATGACAAACGGATGTTGACCTTAGTGAACAATGCGCGTGCTGCTGGCCGAACTTGCGGAACAGACGATCTTCCTCCCCAGCCCGCATTAGCCTGGGACTGCATGCTCGACCAGTCGTCATTGACTCACTCCACCTCGATGGCAAACAACGACTTTCACGAGCACGTAAGCCCGGTTGATGGAACCGACCCAGGTGATCGTATAAGGGCAGCCGGCTACACCCCGCAAGCCTGGGGCGAAAACATTGCCGCAGGTTATGCGGATGAAGAGAGCGTGATGGATGGATGGCTAGCTAGCCCCGGACATTGCAGCAATTTGATGAGCTCTGCTTTCACTCAAATGGGTGCAGCTGATGCATCGAACCCAGGGTCTACGTTCGGGAAGTACTGGACGCAGAACTTCGGTCGACCGCAATGACCTCAAAGATGGGTATAACCCTATACTCACCACAACCCTTCGCCTCAACTCAGTATCGAAAATGCAATCTCTTCGCCGGCACGCAGCGGCACTAAGTGATCGTCACCAAAAGGCAACTCAGCGGGTACCCGCTGAGGGCGACGCGCCAACGTGGTGCTGGACGTATTTCTCGGCAGCCCATAAAAATCCGGTCCGTAATGACTAGCAAAGGCTTCCAACCGATCCAAACGTCCAACGGAGTCGAATGCTTCAGCGTACAACTCAATGGCGTTGTAAGCCGAGTAAATACCCGCGCACCCACAGGCCGCTTCTTTGGTGTGCTTGGTATGAGGTGCGCTGTCGGTACCTAGAAAGAAGCTTGGGTTGCCACCGGTCGCTGCTTCCAGCAGGGCTTGTCGATGCAGCTCACGCTTCAAAACCGGCAGACAATAGTGATGCGGTCGAATACCGCCAGTAAATAAGTGGTTTCTATTTAGCAGCAGGTGATGTGCGGTAATCGTCGCCGCAACCTTATCCGAGCTTTGCGTGACAAAATCTGCAGCTTCACGTGTGGTGATGTGCTCAAGAACAATGCGTAGCTGTGGAAATTGACGTACCGCGGGTTCGAGCTGGGTTTCGATAAACACCGACTCCCGATCAAAAATATCGATATCAGGGTCAGTAACCTCTCCGTGCATCAGCAACGGTAAGTCGTGTTCCTGCATGGCTTGCAGGGCGGTCTCACAGCGGATGAGGCTTCTTGCTCCCGCATCCGAATTGGTTGTTGCCCCGGCCGGGTAGTATTTAACTGCATGGATAATCCCGCTGGCTTTCGCTTCGGCAATGTCTGCCGCCGTCGTTGCTTCGGTAAGATACAGAGTCATGAGTGGTTCAAAGTCCAACTCGGCTGGCAACGCCGCCATAATCCGGTTGCGGTATGCGGTGGCCAAGGCAACGTTAGTTACTGGTGGCACCAGGTTGGGCATCACTACCGCCCGAGAAAACTGACGCGCGGTATCAGGCAGCACCGCGGCCAGGCCGACACCGTCGCGCAAATGGAGGTGCCAATCATCTGGCCGGGTAATAGTGATCTGATCTGGATGGGATGGCACCTGATGCGTCCTTTGTCTCGTTTGAGTTTGGTCTGAGTTTGGTCTGAGTTTGAGCACAGCCGATGTGCCGTTAGCGGTCATGATCGAGAATCCCTGTTCAGGTTGCAACAGCACTGCGGATACACCAGCAGAAATTCGGCGAGATACGAACTGTAAAATAGGTGAGTACCATACTTTTCAATGGCTTACATATATCCTAAGCTTCCGGATATCCAACCCCGCTGACACCCAATATCCGTTCAGCGAGCAACTAGGTTTAGCCTAAACATCCCAACAAAGAGCTGTATTTATGTCGATTACTATTTTAGATGGGGGTATGGGCGGAGAACTTAAAACCCGAGTAGCCAATACATCACAGGGGTTGTGGTCCGCACGGGCATTGTTGGACGCGCCCGACATTGTGGTGGATGTGCACCGCGAATTCATTGAGGCCGGTGCTCAGATGATCATCACCAATACCTATTCCACCATTCCACACTATCTCGGCAAAGAAGGTTTAGAAAACCGCTACGAAGAACTCACCCGTATCGGCGGTGAGCTGGCCCAACAAGCCGTTGCCGCCTGCGGCGGTGGTGTCTTGATCGCTGGGTCGCTACCGCCCTTAAACGAAAGCTATCGAGCCGATTTAGCGCCTGCAGGAGCAGATGCCCAGCCCGTGTATCGTACCTTAGTTGAGGCGTTGAACCCGTACGTTGACCTGTACCTCTGCGAAACCATGGCCTCTGCTGATGAGGCGCTGAACGCCGCAACCCAGGCGGTGAATCATGGCCAAGGCAAACCCGTTTACGTTGCCTGGACACTCAATGAAGTGCCAGGCGGCGGCTTACGCAGTGGCGAAACCATTGAAGAAGCCTTCGACGCTGTGGCCCATCTAGAGCTAGCAGGGTACCTCTTCAACTGCACCAGCCCTGAGGCAATTCTTGCCGCCATACCAACGCTGCGACAACTCACCGACAAAACCATTGGCGGCTACGCTAACCGCATGAATCAGGTAGATCCCCAATGGACTTTAGACAACGACATTGTTACCGGCTCTAGAGTGGATCTAAGTACCGAGGTCTTTGTCCAGATGTGCCAACGCTTTGCCGATGCAGGAGCAACGCTTATCGGTGGCTGTTGTGGGATTGGCCCAGCTGACATAGCCGCACTGACCCAAAGATTCGCCGCCCAACCAACTAAACCCATTCCTTAAAGCCTCCCGAGCCGACAACAGGTTTCACCAAACAACCCGTGCCTACCGAAAATAGAAATCTGGGGCTGGCGCACGATTGGGTAACACAGCCACGGTTTCATCTACTTCGCGATAGAAACTGCGAGCCATCAAATCGCTTTCCATGTCGGCTAGGCGAGATTGGATATCTGGGTTGTTGCGCCCTTCTATCCAGCCCGCCGGCGATTCAAACCAATACTCAATCATCACATCCCAGTCGCTGTAGAACCTCTCACGCCGCTGCTTGCCGGCCACTGTAAACCCTTCGGTATCCGGCGCAAAAAATCCGGTCATCACGTCAAGGTCCGTCCGGAAATTTATCGTCAAGCCACACAGTTGCGGCAAGGTGCGTAACATTTGAGCATAGCGACCGGTGAGGTAGCCGCGAAACAACAGGGGATCTACCCCATCGCTGCGCTTGATAAATTGCACAATCTTAAAGGTCTTGTGCTCCGGTCTAACCACCGGTTCAATCAGGTATTCGTCTACGTGAAACTGGAATGGAGAGCCACTATAGAGCTGGTCAAAATCACCACCAACACCGGCCACCCGTTCATCTTCTTGCAGTCCATTTGGACCGGCCAGATCGCGTGCAGGAGAACGGGCTGCTAAATAATCATCCAAAGTATCAAACAACAGCTGCCCCCAAGCATCCCAACGTTCATCAAAACCTTGGGGCTCATCGCGTGAGATGCTGTCCACGAACTCACCGCTAGAGACCTCGGCCAAGCTCCGATTTGCATTGACGTTGAGCAAGTAACCACGAATATTGTTCAAACGGCGACCAAAGGAGTTGTGGTAACCCACGTGACCGGCACGATACTCATCATGGGTAAGCGAAGGGTGACGTTGCACAAAACCAAATACTTTCAGCATCTCTTGCTTCCCCTATCGGTAATAAAAATCGGGTCGAGTGGCGCGGTTAGGCATCACAATCAAATTCTCATCGACTTCAACGTACCAAACCGCCTCAAACAACTCACGCTCAAGCGCACGTAGCGGCGCTTGCAATCGAGGATTGCTACGCGCGTCAACAAAGTCAGCAAAGTTTTCGAAAAACAGCTCGTTAGCACCACGCCAAAGATCACAAAACGCACGGCGCTCCGCCGTGCCTTCTTCCGTAAACAGCCAATCGTCGGCCGCAAAAAAATCCCGCATGGCGGCGTCTTGATCTGGGTCGCGCAAATTGCCGGTGTAACCCCACAACCCTGGCATACTCCCCGCTAGCGGATAGTAGTCATCAACCAAACGTTGTTGAAACTCAGCCTCGCTTAACGCGGGATGTTTCCTAAAGAACTGCATCAGCTTGGTCATCTTGCGTTCAGGGCGTTTCACCGGCACAACCACCTGTTCGTGCATACGCAGATGGAAGGCGCAGAACTTGTCCGGATTATTGGGTGACGGTTTAAACAAGTGCGGGCTGTCCGCCAGGCTCCAGTCTGGATCCACGACCAAGCCTTCGGTCATCGCGCGAGTTGGCTCAACCGTTCGTGCATCCAGCCAGCTCGCATGATCATCAAAATAGACTTGGGGGAAACCATCCCACCAGTCGGTGAACCCTGGGGGCTCGTTGAAGGTCAATTCAGCTAACATATCCGTGCCCACCCGGTCAGCAAAGGGCAGGTTAGACCACACATTGACCAAGTAGCCACGGATGTTCTTGAGTCGCCTAGATTGCCCGCAGTGGTAACCCACATGGCCGGCACGGTACTCATCGTGTGTGAGATTTGGATTGCGCTTCAAGAAGGCAAAAACTTTGTACATCGTCTGCTCCCTAACTACCGGTCCCTTAACAGCGACCACCAGAGTACACTTAAAGCAGGGATTGTGAATATAGGAGGGGAAATGCCGAGTCATCCGACCCAATTGGACATCGAGATACCGGGCCTAGACAGCCAGTTTATCGGCGGTCACTGGCAAAAGTCGAAGCAGGCGCCGCGCATCGATGTCATCTCGCCGACCACCGAGGAAACCGTTACCAGCGTCGCCGCGGTTACCTTGGCAGACGCAGAGGCGGCAGCCTCAGCAGCGCGCCAAGCATTTGATGCCGGGCCATGGCCTACCTCAGATATCAACGAGCGTGTGAAGGTATGTACGCGGCTATGCGACGCGCTGGAGTCCCGGTTAGACGCACTAAACCGCGCTTGGACCTTCGAATCCGGCCCAACCCTGGCGCACGGAGAGATGATCAACAACGGCGCTGGTGTTGCCGTGTGGCGCCAGGCACTAGCTTTAGCACCGGACCTGCCCTGGCGAGAGATGCGTGACGACATCCACATCTGGCGAGAGCCAATAGGGACGGTGTTGGGCATATTGACCTTCAATGGCCCTATTGTGTTGATGGGGATGAAAATCATCCCTGCCCTACTCGCCGGTTGCACCGTCATCATCAAACACGCGCCAGAGTCCTCATTGACCAGCCGTCTCATCGCAGACGCGGTTGCCGAAGCGGGCTTTCCTGACGGGGTTGTTAGCGTTCTGCCTGCGGGCACCGAAGTGACCCAGTACCTAGTTAGCCATGCAGCCATCGATATGGTGGCGCTAACCGGAGGCACTCAAATCGGGGTGGATGTCATCAAGCGCACCGCTGACCGCCTAGCTAGAACCGCATTGGAACTCGGCGGTAAATCGCCCGCCATCATCGCTGAAGATGCAAACCTGCAAGACGTCATGCAAACGCTGGGCGCCGGTAGCAGCGGCTTCATGGGGCAAGTATGCGTCAATCTATCTCGAGTGTTAGCACCACGCTCACGCTATGACGAGGTGGTTGAAGCGCTAGCGCAACACTATGACTCGATCACCATAGGCGACCCCTTTGATCCAGCAAATCAACAGGGTCCATTGGCAGTAAAGCGAGCGCGTGATCGCGTTGAGGGTTTTGTACATCAAGCGCAACAGGACGGCGCACGGCTAGTGACCGGTGGTCAACGGCCCGCACACTTAAACCGGGGGTGGTTTTTCACACCCACACTTTTTGCCGATGTGGACAACAACAGTGCCCTCGCCCAAGACGAAGTGTTTGGCCCGGTAACCGCCGTTATTCCTTACGATGGTTTGGATGAAGCCGTTGATTTAGCCAACCACAGCAAATTTGGCTTGGCATGCTCAATCTACAGTGGCGATCAAGATCAAGCGCTTAGCTTGGCGCGCCGAATCCGTGCGGGCGGCATTGCCATCAACTGTGCGGGCGTGTCGCTCATGCAACCCTTTGGCGGCTACAAGCAGTCCGGCTGGGGGCGTGAATGCGGCGCTGAAGGCATACTGGAATTCACGCAGATTAAGCAAGTCATGTCTGGCGCAAGCTATTTGGGGACTTAACAATGACAACCATTCTCGAAGCAAAGCGATTCGCCAATACCACCGCACAACAAAGTGCGCTAGTGCTAGCCCAAGAGCAGATCACCAGCCTACGCCGCTTGTACGCACACGCGACGGATGCGCTTGGCAAGGTGGACGATGCACAAGCCCAACAATACGGCCTGGATATATACCACGAGATATTCACACCAGATGCGGACATTCAGGTCAGCGGTGCCACCACCAAAATGCTGGCAGGAAAAGGTCCAGATGCCTGGGCAGATGTGGCACGCCATGCGCTTCACGCTTACCAAGCAACCCAACACTTGATCGGCTCGCAGCTTGTTCGATTTACCCAAGTTGAGTGGGACCCTATCCAAAGCGAGCCAGCGGTCTTTAAAGCTGGGGCAGCCAACATGAAGAGCTATCTCCAAGCATGGCACGCTTGGCCGGACCAACGTTTGCGTTTGGTGATGGGGACTTACCACGACGAGGTAACCTTCCACCCAGACCGAGGCTGGCAGATCTGCGCCATGAACCTAGAGCACGTTAGCGGTGAGGAACGAATACTTGGCTACTAACCCAGAACCCGCAGCAACCGCAGACTGGCCCTCAGAACGCTATGGCTGGTGGGTGACCTTCACCCTATTGGTCGGCTTCACCTTTTCGTTTGTTGACCGCCAGGTGTTAAACCTGTTGGTTGAGCCGATCCAGGCGGACCTAGAGATCAGCGACACCCAGATCAGCTTTCTCCAAGGGTTCGCCTTTGTCATTACTTACGTAGCCATGAGCGTGCCTATAGGTCGCCTGGTCGATCGTTTTAATCGCATGCGCATCATGATCATCGGCATCTTAGTCTGGAGCAGCGCAACCGTTGGTTGTGGTCTGTCCCAAACCTACAACCAATTGCTGGCCGCACGACTGGGTGTGGGCGCAGGAGAAGCCGCACTAACCCCTGGTGCTTGGTCTGTGTTGGCCGACTACTTTCACCCGGACCGACTGGCACGCCCAATCAGCGTGTATCTCATGGGACCTTATCTCGGCGCAGGCCTGGCCATGATTGCGGGTGCACAAATACTCGACTGGTCGCAAACGGTCGACAGCATCAGCTTGCCCCTCATTGGTGATCTCAAACCATGGCAATTCACTTTTGTGATGGTGGGTCTTCCAGGCATCCTTATTGCGGCAGCTTTTGCTTTGTTACGTGAACCCAAACGTCAGGGGCGAGTTGGCGTCGCCGTGCCACCTTGGGCCGAAGTTTGGCAATACATCCGCTCCCACTGGCGCCTTTACGCGGCTCTGCATTTGGGTGTGCCGTTTATCGTGATCATGTTGTACGGACTGCAATCTTGGGTACCAACCATTCTGGTCAGGGTCTTCGAATGGGACCTGGCTGATGCGGGACGGCGTTATGGTGTGGTTGCGCTGCTTACCGGATCCGCTGGCGTGTTCAGTGGCCCCTTTATTGCGCGGTACTTGCGTGAGCATGGCCGACAAGATGCAACCTTCTTAGTCGGTATCTTTGGTGCGGCGGCAGCAATGCTGAGCCTCGCCTGCCTACCATTGGTGGCTAGCGGGTCGGTCGCGTTAGTGTTCATCGGCTGCGCGAGTTTTAGCGTTACTTTACCCTTAGCGTTGGTCACCACAACCATGCAAGAGGTCACGCCAAACGCCATGCGCGGCGTGGTCAATGGCATGTACGTGGTAACGACAAATGTTTTGGGTCTAGCGTTCGGCCCTACCCTGGTTGCCTTGTGCACCGACTATATCTTTGCCGATCCAAAGTCCGTGGCCATGTCATTGGCGGTGGTAGCCCTGGCCATGGGCCCCGTAGCAATCGGCCTGCTGGCACTGGGACGCAAGCCTTACCTAAAGTTTGCGCATTGAATCCTGGCGCCGAAGGGTGGGGTCCGAACAATGGGGTCAGACCCAGGTGCCAGGGTGAAACCTTGTTCCTACATAAGGACGAGGTTGCATTGCTCTAGGCGTTTGACTCTGGCACCTGGGTCTGACCCCACTCACTTCGCACCTGCCACAGCTGGGTGGCAAAGGCTAAGCCCAAGGTCACAACCAACATGCCCAAAACTGGCACTAGCACGGCTTCTCGAGTACCAAACTGACCAACACACCAACCCAACAACAAGCTTCCGATAGGCATACCGCCCATCATGCCCATCGAGTACACAGACATCAGCCGCGCACGATGCGATTCTGGCGATAGCTCCTGAACTATGGAGCGCGACATTGCCATGCTGACCCCGCCACAGGCACCCCACAGGTACACCACAAAGTAGAAGCCCCAGATGGGTAACGGCAGCATCAACAAGCTCAGCACCGACAGGCTGATCAAGCTTCCACAAATCAACAATCGTCCAGGTCGCTCCACTCGGCTCCGGCGCATCATAAAAAAGATGCTGGTGATGGTACCCAGCATGTTAGAGGCGAACGCCAGTGCAATGCCCCCCGAGCTTCCCTGATATAGATCTCGCACCATCAAGGGCAACAGCACGATGTAAGTGCCAGCAAAAAACATACCCACCGCAAAGACTTGAATCACCGCTGGGCGAATGCCGGGCGAGGCCCAAGCAATGCGTACGCCCTCGCCTATGGCTGCCAGCGCACCGGTGCTGGACGCAGGCTTCGCCGCCAAGGGCGCCAATGGAATTCTTCGAGTGGCCAAAGTTGCGGCAAGAAAAAACATGCTTTGGGTGATCAGCAGGATAGGAACACCTGTCGTTGCAGCGAGAGAACCAATACCAAAGCCTACTATCTGCACACCAAACTGCACGCCAATAGCGAGTGTCACTACCCGCTGAACTTGGTCACCGGCAACCCGATTCAGCAACGCATCCCGAGTGGGCTGCACAAAAGCAGCAAAGGTGCCCCCCACCATGGCCCACACAAAGAGCAAGCCAAAGGTAAGTTGTTCGGCATACGCCAAGTACGCCATGATCAATGGTGGGATAGCCATTGCGAGCTGCAAACGCACAAGCAGTCGCTGTTGATCAAACCGGTCACCAACCAACCCACCCCACAGAATCAAAAACAGCATAGGGATTTGGCTCGCCATCGCTGCAATGCCAACGCGCTCTGGCGTCTCTTGCAGATAGATGGCAACAAGCCAGGGATAGAGCACCATCTGAATACCCGATGGCACTAAAAACAGAGCAGTACTACCCAAGTACCAACGGAGTCCCGCCTGCATTTGTACTGCCGCCACCAATAAAACAGCCGACAGCTTAGGTGAAACCTGAGCCCTTAGTAAGCTGAGCGTAAAAGTAACCTTGGCTCACAAGGTTGCTCGGTCAAAGAAGCGCAGACGAATCCGGTAGGTAGCGCGCGAATTTTTCAGATAATTATTTTATATTTATTACGTAACCTTATGTTTTTATTATAAATTTACGGAGTCATCCAAGCTTTCAAGAGCAAACCTAGCTCCCCACAAAGCCAAGCGCTAAGCTGACGCCCGGAACTAGGGGAAAACCAATGGCCGAGCAAAACCAAACAACCGAAAGCTTCGAAGTACCCGAATTACTAGCAAACACCGTGGACGCCATCGGCGCCTTAGATTTTGATTCGAGGCCCAAGGGCATCAGCCCAAGGCGATTACCAAGCTGGACCCGACCCCAAGTACCGGTCCTAATGGACACCATAGTACGCATGCCATCCGGCGTTCGTCTTAGATTTGCCAGCGATGCAACCAAGCTGGGGCTGACCTTTCATGGCACCAATTTGGTAACCCCACCTGCGACACGCCGTAAAATCACACTGAACCTTGAATACGACAAGCAATTGCTGCGGGCTGATTCTGCTGCAGGTAACTGCATAGTGCTCGATCCCAAACGGAACGGCGAATTTACCTTGGAGCGAGGCGAGCCGGACACACTTTGGTTTGATGACTTACCTGGCACCATGACCCAGTTCGAACTGTGGTTACCGCACAACGCTTTTGTTGAATTGCGCCAACTGCACCTAAACCAAGGCGCACAGCTGCAATCGGCACAACCCAATAACCAACCGACTTGGATACACTACGGCAGCTCCATCAGCCACTGCATGGAGGCTGACGAGCCCGCCAAGGTCTGGCCTGCCGTTGCTGCCCGACTTGCAGGCGCCAACCTTCACAGCCTTGGCTTTGGTGGGCAATGCCACCTGGATCCGTTTGTGGCCCGTACCATTCGCGACAGCGATGCCGATGTCATCAGCGCCAAAGTCGGTATTAACGTCATCAACATGGATTCCATGCGCGAGCGGGTCTTCGTTTCTGCATTACACGGCTTTTTGGACACCATTCGCGAAGGCAAGCCCCACACGCCGCTGATGTTGATCTCACCCATCTATTGCCCGAGTGCAGAGACTCACCCTGGACCAACGGTGCCAAACAAGGCCGGTAAATTCGTCACCATCGAAGGACACAACGATCTGCGCCAAGGCTGCCTCACCTTAACCCGGGTTCGTGAGATTTTGCTTGAAGTGGTCACCCAGCGCCAGGCGCAAGGTGACAGGGCATTGCACTACTTGGATGGGCTGGAACTGTTTGGCGCTGCCGATGCGCAAGATCTACCGGATGATCTGCATCCAAACCCGGCAGGCTATATCCGCATGGGTGAGCGTTTTGCGCCGTCGTTGACTGAGCTCATGAATAGCCTAGCTTAAGCGCTGTCAATCACTCAGCTTAGCCAGCCGCCGCTGAGCCAACAAACGCAGGGTTGGGGTTACCAAGCCGTTTTTAAGGCGCTTTGCATCTACGATGCCCTGATAGCAGAACGCTGATAGAAACAACCCGATGAGTACCGCTGGCGCAATAGCCGCAAAGCGCCATACCCCTTCAAGCTCTGGATTGCTAAGCGCCAGCCAAGCATAGAAGACAACAGGCAGCCAAATCAGCACCAACAACACTAGATCGCGCCGGCGCCTACCCATGCCAATCTCAAGCAGACAGTCTCGACAAAAAGGCAGCTCAGACTCTGCGGAAAGATCAGCCCGCCGACAGGTTACACAGAGTATTTCAGTATTGATGATGCGCCCGCTGCAGGTTACCGGTATGGGCCTAGCTTACACTGGGCTAACAGGAATCGAAATCTGCGCCTCTGTACCTTCCCCCTCAATTGAACTGAGCACAAAACAATAGCCATACTCGTCCATCAACCCTCTTACGATGGAAAGCCCAAGGCCATGTCCGTCAGACGCTTCGCCCCTGGCACCCAGTTCAATGACACCAGCGGCTACTGCCGCAGACATGCCAATCCCGTTGTCACGTACCGAAAACCGAATACTCCCCCTACATCGGCGCGCCGTTACCAGTAACTTGGTTGCCTGGGCATGTTGCAGCGCGTTCATAACCAAATTGCTCAAGGCTCGCACCATCACCAGCGGATTGGTTAGCACCTCGGCGGACACAGAACGCACTCGTAGCGTCACACCCTTACTTTCGGCTTGAGCAGCAAACATATGCTCTACTGTGGTTAACAGTAAATCCGCGCTAATCCGCTCCAACCCTTCTGTCGTCTTCGATAACTCATCGTCAGTATCACCACCCTCGACGCCACTGCTGGCCAAATATCGGCTAGCCAGTTGGTCCAAGTAGTCGATGGTCTGCACTAACCTAGCGTTGTCTTGCTGTGGATGGGCAACCTGCAATCCGTTCATCGCCTCCCGTAGGGCAAATATGGGCTGACGTAAATCATGGGATGCCTCAGCCAACTGACGACTGCTGCGTAGCGCCTCCACCTTCACCCGCTCAAACTCGCGCTCCCCACGCTCCAATGCCAACGCATCTTCAGCCGCTTTGCGGGCAGCAATCTCAGCATCACTTATCGCCTTTTGATAGCTCTGCACATGATCCAAGGCGTGCAAGACAACAAACACAAAGAGAACCAACAGGTGGCCGATAAACAACGCCCGACCACCAAGCGCAAGAATCTCGCGACTGAATCCTGACCCCAAGAAATGTAAGGCGTAAAAACCAATCACTAAACCCACCAACACCGCAGGCGCGGCGATCAAACCGCGATGCAGCTGCGAAGACTTATCGACCCAGGTTAACGGCGGAAACAGTTGCGCTACAAACATGAGCAAAACGCAGGTGTTTAGTATGGTGTAGAGCGGTACCAAGCTATCAACGAGAAAGAATGCCGGCACCAGCAGTGCGTTGAGCAGACCAAAGCCGAGGAACGGGATGCGCAGCGCATCAAATGCGTGAGGCGACTCTAGGCGCAGCGCCGCATGGGTGAAACCATAGGCAGCCACCACCGCACCAATCATTAGCGGCGCCACCGCCATAAAACGTGGGGATCCGTCCACTAGATAGGCTAGGGTCCCATCCAGCGAGGACATCAGCAAACACAGGCCCAATGCATAGACCGCATACGACAGCCAATTGGACTCACGCAGCACCACTACTGCAACGCTGAACATACCGATGCTCATAAGGCAGAAGGCATAAAATAGTGCATCCCAGATATCAAGCGACGGCGGGCTCGGAGCTGCAGCATGAGCAGAACCGCTAAACAGCCACACCACACAGGTGCTAGGCAGCCACAGTAAAACTTGCTTGTGCCTCATACCTGCGTCCATTAGATTAGCTTCACCTTCCTTTCACTTAGATTGTCGTACTCTATTGCCTTACAGCGTAATCATTGCTGATGATCACAAAATCGTTCGTGACGCCCTGCGCAACACGCTAGAGCAGCCGTCTGCTGACGACCCATTCAACTTCACCATTGTGGCAGAAGCCAGCAATGGTTTGGAAACCTTGACCTCGGTCAAGTCACTTAAGCCGGACCTACTCTTCCTCGACATTGCCATGCCTTTAGCCTCCGGCGCCGAGATCCTTTCAGACCTCATTCAATGGAGCCCGGGGACCAAAATTCTGGTGTTCACCGGGGTGGTTGCACCCGGCGTCTTGGCCGGCGTGTTACAAACAGGTGCCCAGGGTATTTTTTCAAAAACCGCCGACCCGGCCAACATCCTAAAACAAATCCCTTTAATCCTTAACGGCGGCCACTACGTTGCGCCAGAGCTGGTTGAGTCGATAGAAAATGCCAATGCAACACCAGACATGACCAATCGCGAACGTCAAACATTGAGCATGATCGTTTCAGGAAAAACGAACAAAGAGATTGCCCGAGTGCTTAACATCAGTCCCAAAACCGTTGATAAGCATCGCACCAGCTTGATGCGCAAGCTTGGAGTGCATTCCACTGCCGAGCTTCTCGCACGCGCTGTCAAAGACGGTTTGTTCGACGCATCTTAACTATCTACCCTGACTCGGGTTTGCACTACATGCCATGCCTCGTGCGGCAAATGCTTTTCTTGCCCCCGCCCTATGAAGATGCTTTTCATGCTGGCATAAGCGTACCGACCAAATTTTTTCAAGGAGGCTTGCTTGAATAGCCTGATACTTCTGAGCCTAGGCGGTAGTCCAGACCTACGTCCTGCATCCTGCGGTTGAGTTTGACTGGGCACAACGACAGGTGGCCCAGCTTGAGTAGGGCCGGCTGAACTATTCGGCGTTAGTATCGGGTTGGCAGGTGTTGCATTCGATGATGGTTTGGTTACAGGTTGAAGATAGGCCGGCGCAGGCTGGTTAATCGCACCCGGCACTGCTTTTGGCATCGATACGTCGCTCTTACGTCGTTCAGGCGGCCGGGCAGCTTTCTTCGCGATCGGCATATTTGCAACCGGAGGTTTCAAATGCACACTGGGTGGTCGTTTTCTACCACTCGCTTCTGCTAGTAATGGAATTGCCGCCAGCGTCAACAACAGAACACCTATATACCCATTAAACTTTGTAGCCACCATCATTTTCTCCTTATTCGTCCGCTGTTACTAAGACCAACAGATCTGCTTCCGTAAAATCGCTAACCGCTCTCAGTGCGTCGAAATTTGGGTGACCCGACGTACCATCTCTTACATCTTGAGCGGCAAACTCCACCAGGCTTTCCTGTGCAACGGGTGTACCCCAAATTCTCAGCTCGGCAATGGCACCAACAAAGGGTGCAGTTTTTCCGTCAGCGGTGCCTATCCATAACCCAGAGGCTGGTAGATCGAGCATGTTAAAGTTGGTTGAGCTCTGAAGGCGTCCGTCGATATAGATCACCAACTGCCCATCCAGGTATACCATCGCGACGTGGTGCAGGTTGTTATCTGAGAAATCAAACCCCACTAGATGCTCGGATTCGCCACTGACCAATCCAATGCCATCACGGTCTCGCAGCAAAGCCACCAAGTAAGACGCACCTTCCACGCCAGCATTTGAGACAACCACCGGATCGTATCCAGGATCTTCAGTCCAATCTGGTGCAACCCAAAACTCAATAGTGCCACCGCCACCAAGGTACATCTCCTCAACAGCTGGAAACATCAACGCACGGGTACCATCTAACTCCAAGACGTCCGGGGAATACTCAGCCAGAGTAGATGTACTAACAAACAACAGCAGCCAAAAAGACGCCAACAAGCGAAGAGATTGCATTATTTTTTCCTTTTCAATCGTAGATTCAGGTAAACAGTAGATAGCCCTTTGCGCTCGATCTTCCATACATAGGATTTGCTCTTGTTGACTCCAAGTCCGCTTTTTAATGCACCAGCCGGAAACCGTTTTTCCACCTTGTGGGTCTTCTTCCAAGGCAACATCTGGTATTCGTAGTCGAAATAGATCGCCTGTTTAGCAATCTCTTGTCGGGTGCCAGAGAAAATGAGTAGCCCACGATCTCCAGAGCTGTAGTCATAGGTCTTGGATTCCTTTTTGACTTTGCACTTTGCCCCGACCTTCACCTTCTTGGCTTTAGCGAAGCCTTTTGCCGAGATCGTAACCGTACCGCTCACCATTTTCGTCTTAGCTGCAGCCACCGGCCCACCCTGGCACCAAGCGTTGCGAACGTAGGCAAACCAACGCTCTTCTTTGGGTGCGACAGGCTTGTCTTTCTCAGGATCCGGAACTGGAGGTAACCAAGATGCGTCGCTTAGCACACCGCGGTTTCGACTCATGTGATGTGTGATTGCACGTTCTAGGTTAGATCTAACCCGCCCATATATTTCCGGCTCATCCGGAAAGTTCATCGGGTTCAGCAACTCAGACAGTTGTCGCAGATCCAGCAATATAGGCACGGGTGTATCACCCGCGCTAAACCCGTTTTGATCCCAAGAACCATTCCCACCAACCCCAACAAAGGTCATACCCTCACTGCCAACCGAACCGGAGGTGCCGCTCATAGAGCCACTTGACGTCGATCCACGAACATCACCAGATGAACCATAAAAAGAAGCTCCCGCGGTCGCGCTGAAGCTAGCGCTTTTCTGCGCGCGCTCAATAAACTGATCGCTGGTCAGGGATTGGGTCATACGGGCCATGGCACCATAGGTCACGGCATACGCGTAGTGTGATCCAAATTTATCGATCAGCCTTTGGTAACGATGATGACGGCGTGCATCTTCCACCGCATCTATAAATTCTTCAGACAAGGTGACGTAGGGGTGGTCTACAACTAACGCATATTTTTTAGCGCGGGAGTAACCAATAGCCTGAGCGACCGATTTACTTTGCGTCAAACTGTTTGTCGTGGATGAGGTTGCATCGAAACCCACATTCGCCGATGCCGTGCTAGGTTTACCCAGGGATACACTGGCCCCGTAAGAGTGCGCAAGCGTTTCCTGCACTTCGGTTTCGCTGGTGACCAATTTCTTGCGAAACACATACCCTTGGGCCTGCTCCTGAACCAGAGAAAACCCTAGCGGCACGGTACGTTTTTCCGTTATGTAATAGTTGCGCGGATCAACCCTCGCAAAAACCTCCATCTTGTCATTTTGAAGCAGGTAAAACGGGTCTTGGGTGACCGGGTCGTAGCCTCGACGGCTCGCAGCAAGATTGTCTAAGTTGTAGCTCAATAAAAAAGCATCATCCGCAGGCAGCTGGCCGCTCATTGTGGCTTTGGAAACGCCTGGTAAGGGACGCACAAAGGAGGTTCGGGAAAAGTTTAAGCGCACTCTGCCACTACGGGTGACGTCTAAGGTCAAACGCTGACCAAAGGCAAAGCGCTCATCGGCGACGAAGGTCTTAATCGGGCCGTTGCGCTTCATAACATCGGGCAAGCTGAGACCATCGGAGCTGACAAAACGGATGTAACGATTGCTATGTAGTCCGGTAGTGATCAACAACTCTTGATCCGGGTTACCACTATCCTGCACGACTAGATAGTCAGGCTTAGTGTAATTTCCATTGGCAAGGCTGATGAGTTGAGGTGTATCGCTACCCCAAACGGTGTTGTCTTCTTTTGAACGATCGAGCGTTGGACTCGTTTCAGCACGCCACACCCCATCAAGTCGCGCCCAACACAGGTTACTCATGTTCTCAGGAACACCACTTTCGATATCGCTCATGCCGAGACTGGCAAAGGATCGTTTAGTGATCTTGTCTACCTTTGGCTTATCTACCCGTTCCCGCGGAGAAACGCCAGCATCGGCACCAGTAGACGGAGCACGTTGACGATCATCACAACCCTCAAATAAGCTGGCCGAATCTTGCGCCTGCGCAGCAACACCAATGAGCAAGCAAACAATCCCCATAAGGAATCTGGTCGGTGCTAATTTTTCGAATGGTTTCATTAGTGTTGCCTCGTTCTTTTGATAAGTTGGATTCAAAGACAAACCGTCATTCCTGAATCCGGATCAACAGCGGTGCTCTCACAATCGGTAGCTACAGCTTCGGCGGTATAGTTTTCTTGTTGGGGAGGCTGGGTAGCCGGCGTTTCCGTGCTTGGCGGCGTTACATCGCCTGGCAGCTCATCTGAGCCCAAAGGTGCGCCACCCCAAGCTGTTTGCAGGGCTTGAGGGTCATCGGCTTGTACCAGCAAAAATTTATATGTTGCAGGACCCAACGCTCCTTGCACCTGCACTCGAAGCTCATCAGGGTTTATCAATTTTAATGTCGCAGGACCAGCGAGAAGCAGATCATCCCCCGCGAACTTACCTGCAGATACTTCCCGAAAATTGCGCATCACCACCATTTCCGGCTTCACCTTCCACAGCAACAAATAGATCCATGGATCTAGCGCATAGGCCCTTCCAGACTTGATACGTATCCGTGCGTTGTTAACGGCCAAGCGCCAGATGCCATCAACCGCTGTTGGCTGGGTGGCAGCGACGTCTTTGAGAAAGGGTATCTTCGCATCCCACGCATACAAAACCGGCGAGCAACCCAGCAGCAGCAAGGTAATGAAGACTCGCAATAGATTGACCGCACCTCTATCCATAATCAACTTGCCGTATCCAATCGCAGCCGGCACATACGAGTATCCAACCCGCCGCTGCGCACTCGCGAATACCCACGAGGACAGGAATAGCACTGGTCAACACCTATCTTTGCCACATGAAACTGACCCGATGGACAGCCCCAGGCTCGCCCTTTCAACCTAGCCCGCTTGTAAGGCCCTGCGAGGGTCTTGCGCTTTTTACAAGCCTTCTTATGATCCATGCCTTTTGCGGTTCGCTTGTATCCACTTGGGCAGGTCCAACAGGTGCCACCTTGGAGCGTAGAGAAGTAGGATTGTTTACCTGGACAACCCAATTTACGCGCCTCACCCATCAGTTTCGCTTTACGCAGATTTGGCTTGGGCTTAGGCGCAGCAACAGGCGGCTCGTCGTAGACCGGTTCATCAATAGAATCAACGGAAGCACGAGACATTGTGTACTTGATCGACCCGCTCACCACAACTTCGAGGTCACGCTTGTTGCGCTTAAATTTCGCTTCCCACGGACCGTTCATTGGTAAATCCGTCCCTGAGTAAGTGCCGTCGCCATTACGGCGAATGTCGCGGATCACCACCTGACCCGGTTCAATCGGCCATAAGAAAAGGTGCTTCCAACCATCAATGACAACAGCACGCCCACCTTCAATACGCACACGCTTGTTAATACCCGAGATCCGCCAGATTCCATCTATCCGTAAAGGCTGCCCTATCGCTACCTCAGCAGCCGTGGGCAACGCGGCCTGCGCGGCATTGTTTGAAGGAACAAATCCTAATAACGGGATGCAGCACAGAAGCTGAAGACCAAGGCCCTTGGCAAACTTTTTTAAATACTTCATTTTGGTTTCACCCGGTGGTGATCATGGTTGATCGATTGATTGTCCTGAAGGCGAGAGGTCACCCAGGCATGATGTTGACGCCCCGTGGTGCAAGCACGACAAGGCGCAGAGTAGAAGTCATTTTTGAGGGTCAACGTACGATGATCTTTGGGTACAACAGCCCAGATCAGGGTTGGGTTCATATCTGCGGTACCGAATATCGGAGACGTTAGCCTCCAACTCAGCACATATTGACTATGAGTACTTCTGATCTCCACTTGCTCAACAGTTATCGAACCCGAATTCAAAGTGATCGGAACAATCCACAATCGCTGGCGACTAAAATCGAGTTCGACCTGAAGTTTCGAGCGCAAGCTACCCAGCTGTTCAACCGTATCTACGCGGAACGCTTTGGCATGAAGGCCATGCAATGCAAATTGCTCGGGCAGATCAAAGTCACGCTGCAGCAACTCCGGCCCATCCAACGACCAGCCGTCAACACCGCGTCGGAGCGTGAACGCCACGTTAAAAGGCTTCGCGGCTTGTGGGCCGGCTCCGGTATAAAAGCTTGCACCAATACGCAGGGTGTTCGCATCCAACCAATACACCGCCACCAGCTCATTAAGCCACCAGCCTTCGTGAAGTATCCAAGTGAAGTCGGAATCGCTGGTTGCAAAGTACAAACCGCCATTACAAGGGTGGCTTGCAAGACGAATATAGCCCTTAGACTGTTGATCCACCTCCGTGTGTAGACCCCGCATCTTCTCAGGTGTCGAGCCCACGCAAGGCACATTGGATGCGGTCAACGGAAGTAGGTAACCTGGCTGGGCCAGTGGCGCTGCATTGCTTACAGAAGCAACCACGCTGAGCAGCGCTGCGAGCGCTAACGCGCCGAGCCGTCTGGGTACCAAGAAACCTCTAAAAGAATTCATACCTCCAGACTAAGCAATGAGCAGCAATGACCCTATGGGGTTAATCCCCCATTTGTGGAACCATAGCCACTAGAATTTTTCGTTAGAAACCAGAATCAGAGGTAAACATGGATCTAGAACTCAAAGGCAAGCGAGCCATCATTCTTGGTGGTAGCCGAGGCATCGGCTGGTACACCGCTCTGCTACTAAAACAGGAGGGCTGCTCGGTTGCTCTGTGCGCACGGGGTGCTGAGGGAGTAGCACAAGCAGCAGAGCGTTTGCAGGGCGTTGGTTCCGGTGACGTTTACGCACAGCCAGCCGACCTAACCGATGCTGAATCCACCCGCAACTTTGTCCAAGCGGCCATCAGCGCACTGGGTGGTGCCGACATCCTGATCCACAACGCCAGCGGTTTCGGCGTGGGTGACACCGAAGAAGATTGGCGCCGCAGCTTTGAAGTGGACATCATGGCCGGAGTTCGGGCGGTTAACCAAGCCCTCCCAGCCTTGCAGCAAAGCGGCAGTGGCAGCATCGTCTTTGTTGGGTCCATGGCTAGCCAATACCACTTTGGACGCCCACCGTCGGCCTATGGGCCGGCTAAGGCCGCCATGCGCACCTACGCCAATGAATTGGCCCAAACTTACGGCAAAGACGGGGTTCGAGCCAATGTGATTTCGCCTGGGGCAGTCTGGTTCCCCGGTGGTAGCTGGGACCAGCGCAAAGAAGAAAACCCTAAGTTCTACGCTGCAGTGGAAAAAGGTATCCCGCTGGGACGCTTGGGTACCGGCGAAGAGATTGCACGCATTATTGCGTTCACCGCCAGTCCGGCCGGCTTGTGGCTCAATGCCACTCACCTTGCCGCTGACGGTGGGCAAGTTGCCTCAGTGGATTAAAACACCGCCAAGGGGTTTAGCGGCGAACCGGTGCCACCAACTACGCGCAGCGGTGCACCGACGTATAAAAAGCTGACCCGGCGTTGCTCTGTCGCCACTTCGGCTAAAGCATCTAAATCTAAGTTATCTAGAATGGGCATGCCTAACCCCACTAAGACCAATTCATGCAGAGGGTTGAGTCGACCTGCCACGCCAGATGGCATCACATCGCTCACACCATCGCAGCCGATCATGGCAACGCCACGGTCCTTTAGCCAAGGCGCAACCGAGGCATGAACACCCGCCGCTTTCTCTAGGAAATTCCATTGCCCATCCGCTGCAACCTTGACCCAGCGCCCGGTTCGAATAAGCAGTACATCCCCCTGTTGAATCTTGATGCGGTTCTTTTTCTCCCAAGCCTCTAGATCGGCCACCGTAATTGCGGTCCCAGGCTCCATGTAGTCAACGCCCAAGAACTTGGGCATATCGATGAGTACCCCACGTGTGAATACCCCTTGCACACCCGCATGATGAATGCCCAGTGCGGTGCTGCCGGACGGCTGCGCAGCGGAGTACGGCACGCCGTTGTAGAAAGACCCTTTGTGCGCAAAGTGCGGCAAGCCATCCATGTGAGAGTGGGCAAAACCATGATAGTCCACGGCATACTTGTCCCCGGCTACCTGGTGGCCACCAAACTCTGAGACGCTCAATTTGTGTTCAAACGGGTTGGCATTCAACGGATCGGCTACGGTGTTTAACTCCAAGGCCAAAGACACCGAGATACCTTTACGAACCAACTTGGCTGCCGCTTTACGCTTCTTTTCGGTAATGAGGTTAAGCGTGCCCAGTTGATCCTCTTTACCCCAACGTCCCCAATTTGAGATGCTGGTCATCAGCGCATTAAATTCTGCCTCGCTCATGCTGGCCGGCGGCCCAACACTCCAGGCGGCACTGCTACCGATAGTCAAAAACAGAACCAATCCAATCGCCCGCCCAACACCCGTGTAACTCATGCCCTGCCCCTTCATCGTCTACCCTGCCTTAGTTATTGTTAGTAAAACGCCATCACACAAGCGCTGTCTCGAATAGATGCAACAAGCGCGACCAAGCACGCTCTGCCTGCGCTTCGTTGTACACCTGAGAATCTGGTGGGCACCAACCGTGAAGCGCACCGGCGTACACTTCAATTTCGGCCGCCAAGTTGGCTGCAGTAAAGGCTTCATCTAAGGCAATTTTTGCCATAGGTTCTTTGGCATCATCGTTTTCTGCGATGGCGATTAAGAACGCGGCATCCATATCAGCAACCAGACGATGCGGGCTATCTGGGGCATCGGTTACCAAACCACCACCATGAAACGAAGCACCCGCTTTAACACGGTGTGGTACTGCAGCGGCGGTACGAACCGTGATCGGCCCGCCCATGCAATAACCCATAGTGCCAATACCACGGTTGGTATCGACCACACTCTGCGCGTCAAGGTAGTCAACAAAGGCAATGGCATCTTCCGTATTGGTTGCCGGGTTTAAGCTACGCGCCAATGGCAACACGAGGCCCCGTACCTCTGGATCGCGAAACGACGCACCCGGACCAACAACTGGCGCAGGGGCCATACGGTAATAAGGGTTCACCACTAAAACGCTGTAACCGGCTTGTGCCAAGCGCTTACCCATAACGCGAAAGGCTGGTCGTAAACCTAGTACATCTGGCCAAATGATAACCGCTGGGTGAGCACCTTTAGCCGGATGGACAAAGTAACAATCCGCCATGCCAGCGGGTGTGGTTACGCTGACATCTTGCTCGGTGACCTCTGCAGCCCAAGCCGGTGTGGGTAGCAATGCAGTTAGCGCCAGCACCGAAGAGTAGCGGGCCAGATCTCGTCGGGTTAGCTTGCCATTAGTAAATGCTTCTTCGGCATCATCAAGCGTTGTCTCGTCACACATAACGTTCGCCTCTTTAAAGGGTTGTAACAGCGCTAAACCATACCACTGCTAGCGACCATTGCCACCGGCATACAACCATCAGAAAGGATACGGTATGGTTAACCCTATTTTGTTAATTAAAGCGTTGCCTTATGGATACTCTAGACCTACCCGACAACTGGTTTGAACGCGTAGACAACGCTCCCGATGAAGCGTTCTACCAGGAACCAAGACTAGTCCAACACATCGATACCGCTACCATCGAAGCCTTGACCGAATTCTATCGCTCGTTTATCCCCCCAGGCAGCAATGTACTTGACCTGATGTCCTCTTGGATTTCACATCTACCAACGCAGCTTTCATTGGCGCGAGTTGCAGGCTTAGGTATGAACGCAGTAGAGCTTGAGACAAATCCACAGCTCACCGAGTGGTGCGTTCAAGATCTCAACACCGATCCGCAACTCCCCTACTCAGCGCACAGCTTTGACCGCATCACGCTAACGGTTTCTATTCAGTATCTGATCAAACCTTTGGAGGTCATGGCATCCGCCTATCAAGCGTTAACCCCTGGTGGGCAGATTTGCATCGCCATGTCGCACCGCTTGTTCCCAACCAAAGCGATCGCTGCTTTTACCCAGATGCCACCGCAAGATCGGATAAACCTAGTTTGCCATTACCTCAACAGCGCTGGGTTTCAAGACGTGGACTTTATCGACCGGTCACCACAGAACGCAGACCCGTTGTGGCTGGTAGTGGGTACAGCCTAAGCAACACCAGTTATCGCAAGGGGCGGCTACCGTCCCAGCCTTCCGCAGCAGCCGCAATTTCTGCAAACCGATCCACTACGCCTGGATTCTTTGTCACCACCTCCAACATGCAACCCATAAGCGGCCGTGTGTCGAAGTAGGCAAAACCTACGTCACCCGTCATGCCTCGATTCGCCTCGGCGTAACCTAGGCTCTCAAAGTACGCGGCATCTTGATCTATATCGTGGGTCCACACGCACATGTGGTGAAACCCTGTGGTACCCGCCGGTACGCTGTCGCGATAGGCGCATTGGCTGACCGTGGGTTGGATCAGCTCTATCTGTACCGGTCCAGCCTGAGCTAAGGCTACAATCATGGATAGCTTGGAGGGCTTACCACGGTAGCTGACGTTGGCAAACTGATTGGTGTATTCCGTAACAAAAAACGGCCCTACCCCTAGCTCGTTTACCCAGCGCATGCAGGCCGCTTCAACATCATCTACCACCCAAGCGTTTTGAAAAATGGTTCTATCCGTGGGTTTGTCCGTGGGTTTGTCCGTGGGTTTGTCCATGGTCCTGCCCTCTCTCAGCTTTCATTTTTACCATCACTTCAACGCTAACAAGAATCCGACCCGATTACCAAACCACAAAATCCGGTGCCAAACCCACAGATGGCATAGAATTCCAGCTACTAACAAAGTCAAAGAGGTGAGCTGTGCGTATTGGAATGATGGTCGGAGAAGGCAGTGGTGCAGCGCCAGAGCTGGCTGGGCTAGTAGAACGAGGGCGAGCGGCAGAAGCCGCGGGTTTGGATAGCGCTTGGATCGCCAACATTGCGTTAGACGGGATGACGGCGGCCACCGTCCTAGGGGCGAGCACGAGCAAAATCGAAATTGGTACTGCGGTAATGCCAACCTATACCCGACATCCAGCGGCCATGGTGCAGCAAGCGGCTAGCACCCAGCTGGCCTGCGGGGGCCGATTTTCTTTGGGCATTGGCCTGGCGCACAAGTTTATGGTGGAAAACGCCTGGGGCATGTCTTACGCAAAACCCGCCAAGCATATGCGGGAATACCTAGAAATTCTGATGCCGTTGCTGCACGGCCAAGCGGTCAAACACGAAAAGGATCAGTACCAAGTGAACTTGCAGCCCCCACCGGGCGATGCGCCAACATCGGTGTTGGTGGCAGCGCTCGGGCCCATCATGTTGCGCCTAACGGGTGAACTCGCAGACGGCACCATCACCTGGGCAACCGGCTTGAACACGCTAACGGATCATATCGTACCGGAACTGGCCGCAGGGGCTGCACGCTCAGGCCGCGCGACCCCAAGAGTGGTTGCTGGCTTTCCAGTGATGGTTACCAATCAACCCGAAAAGGCTCGCGCCATTGCGGCTAAAGTCTTTTCCGTCTACGCACAAATCCCATCCTATCGAGCTATGCTAGACAGAGAAGGTGCTAAAGGTGTCGAAGACCTAGCCATCGTCGGAGACGAAAACTTAGTACGCTCGCAGATATCCCGGCTGGAATCGGCTGGTGTCACCGACCTTTGTGCCTTTCCATTTGAGGTTGAAGCAGGAGATGCCGATCGAACAACCCAGTTCTTAAGCAGCTGCCGCTAGAGGCTGTCATGGCATCAAACAAACCGAGCAACCGCCAATTCGACGTCTTGATCATTGGCGCTGGGTTTAGCGGCTTGTACCAGTTATACCAGCTACGTAAGCTAGGCTTTAACGTCAAACTATTCGATGCAGGCAGTGATCTTGGCGGGGTCTGGCATTGGAACTGCTATCCCGGGGCACGCGTCGATTCCCATATCCCCAACTACGAATATTCCATCGAAGAAGTCTGGCAGGACTGGAACTGGACCGAGCGCTTCCCCGGCTGGCAAGAGCTACAGCGCTACTTCGCCCATGTGGACCAAAAACTCGACTTAAAACGCGACATAGAATTTCAAAAAACTGTCATCGGTGCAGCCTTCGATGAACCGAGCTGTCGATGGCATGTCACTTCCCAAGACGGAGAAACTGTCGATGCACAATTTATCCTCACCTGCCTGGGGTTTGCGGCAAAAGCGCATACACCAGAGTTTAGGGGGATAGAGACCTTTACCGGTGACGCCACTCACACCGCCCATTGGCCACAAGATGGACTGAGCCTATCCGGCAAACGTGTGGGTGTCATTGGCAACGGCGCCAGTGGCGTTCAGGTTATACAAGAAGCTAGCAAAGTAGCCGCGCACCTAACCTTGTTCCAGCGCACACCCATGATTGCCTTAGCGATGCAACAGCGCCAACTGACCGTAGATGAAGAGCAAGCCAAGAAAGCAACGCTCAAAGAGGTCTTTCGCATTCGCAACGCATCCGGTGGTGGTTTCTACGATCTTGAGATGGATCCAAGAAAGGCTCACGAAGTGCCCGAAGCCGAGCGCAACAAGGTGTTCGAGGCCGCATGGGCCAAAGGCGGATTTCATTTTTGGACCGGCACCTTCAGCGATATCATTACCGATGCCGATTCTAATCGCATGGCCTACGATTTTTGGCGCGCCAAAGTTCATGCACGGGTACAAAACCCCCAGACCGCCGAGTTGTTAGCACCGCAACAGCCCCCTCACCCGTTCGGTGCGAAACGCCCGTCGCTTGAGCAGTGGTACTACGAGGCGTTCAACCAAGACAATGTCTCGTTGGTGGACCTAACCCAAAACCCGATCACTGAGATTGTCCCTCAAGGTGTCCGCACCGCCTCAAACAACTACGATTTAGATGTACTGGTGTTTGCCACCGGATTTGATGCAGGTACCGGCGGCTTCACCCAAATAGATTTGCGTAGTACCTCCGGGCGAACGATAAAAGAGGTTTGGCAAGACGGTGTTGACACACACCTTGGATTAGCGGTACCCCAGTTCCCTAACCTCCTGATGTTGTATGGCCCACAAAGCCCAACCGCCTTTTGGAATGGACCTGCAAGCGCCGAAGTACAAGGCGACTGGGTTGTAAACTGTTTAGTCCACCTGCGGGACAAAGGCATCAACCGAATCGAAGCCGAATTTGAGGCGGCCCAGAAATGGACCCAGCATATGGAAGAGATGGGTGCTCGAACCCTGATGCCGTTAGCGGACTCTTGGTACATGGGCGCCAACATCCCCGGCAAGCGCCGACAAATGCTGTTTTACATGGGCAGCAAAAGCTACATGGCGCACTGCAACGAAAGTGCACAAAATGGATACGCCGGATTCAAGTTAGACTAAACCTCGTAAACACAACCAGGGGAAATCAACATGGCGAATCAAGAAACCGCGCTACTTGTCGGCGGCGGTCCGGGCATCAGTGCTAGTTGCGCGCGTCTGTTTGCTCGCGAAGGTATGCAGGTTGCTGTGGCTGCACGTAGCCCCGACAAACCGGCCATGGTCAGGCTCGAGCAAGAGCATGGTATATGCCGGTATGCCTGCGATGCCACACAGCCAGACGCCGTTGCCGAATTGTTTACCCAAGTCACCGCTGACTTAGGCGCCCCGCGTTTGGTGGTACACAACATTGACGGGCGCGTGGCAGACATATTTCGCAAGCCGATTGTGGAGGCAGATCCTGCACTGGCTTTACAAACACTAACCAACTCTGCCTACAGCGCCTTTCTAGTGGGCCAGCAAGCGGCTCAACACCAGCTTGCATTGGACCTAGATAGCAACGGACAACGCGGCAGCATTATCTACACCAACGCCAGTGCAGCCTTTAAGGGCTACCCCTTAAGCGGCGCTTTTGCTATGGCCTGCCAAGGCAAAGCGGGGTTGGCGGAAAGCATGGCACGTGAGCTTATGCCACAAGGCATTCACGTGGCACATGTACCCATAGATGCTGCCATAGGTTGGACACAAGAGGATGGCACCCGTGCGCACTGGCTCGCGGGTACTAGTGTGGATGACAATATGGCCGACCCAGATCGCATTGCCGACACCTACCTGCACTTACATAGACAGCATCGGTCAACATGGACGCATGAGGTGGTGCTGCGGCCCTGGGTTGAGAATTGGTAGACGCTTTGGGAAGGCGGGCAAAGCAAAAGGCTTTGCCGGCAAAGTACCTAGACCTAAGCCAAGCGGCGTAGGCGCAGTCCAACGAGCCCCAGCAGCATCAACGCAAAAATATCGGGCTCCGGCACCGTGGTTGTTGGGGTAATAAACTGGCCGCTAAGAATGGTACCTGGACCGGCCTCGAAAATTGCATCAAAGGTAAACGCAATACTTGTGGCGGTGACGGTGAAGTCAAGATTGGGAAGCACTGTTGAAAACAGATTAAAATCAATCAGGGTCGATGCATCATCAAATTCTAAGCTTGTTAGGGTAATACCAGAAATACCGTTGAGGTTGCCAGGGATGTTAGCGCCCGTCCACTCAAACACATCACCTCCAGCGCCAGCGTTAAAATCGAAGGAAAAACTACCAAGTCCAGTTTCAGCGCCTGGGCCAACAAAACCAGTACGAGGAAAGTTGATCGGGTCGAATGTGACTGTTACTTCATCACCGATAACAAGACCCGCGTGAGCAAAAATTGGCAGCACGCAGAGCAACGCCATTAGCGTGTTTACTGTTAGTTTTTTCATTCGATCCCCCGATCAATCATGATCCAGCTCAGGTGCGCTGGATATAGCGCTCCAATCTGACAATAAACGGGGTATTAGTCAAGCTAAGAGACTTAAGCTCCACCCACTGGAAACACTCGCAAAGACGAGATTAGAGACTTAAAACCCGCTATTTTGGCGTCTGCGCAGCGTTACTGTTAATGCTTGTTGGGCCCTTAGTGGCAAATCTGGTCATCATCAGCCGGCAAGCTTGCCCCAAGGGCCGACAGGCTCTCTGCCATGGCAAAGGCATCACCCGCATTAGCCCCAACCAGGCCAGAATCAGAGACGATAATAAAGCGATCCAACAGCTCGCCCAAAGGACCCTGATGCTTGAGTTGATCATAAGCCTCGCGACTCACACGGCAAGACAAGACCTTATTCACCCGCAAGCGCAGCGCAGCATCCATCAGCCGCACCGCATCACGATACGGCGCCTCATTCAAAATTTGACCATCTGCTGACAGCCCCGTGCGCAGCAACGCCCCTGCTTCGCGAACCAACGCCGACATGGCTAGCGCCGAGGACCGTGTGGAAGGAAACAGCTCGGTGACGATGCTGTCCAACCGACCAATTAAGGTCACCAATTGTCGATGAATAGCATTGCGTTCCATGCGTTGCTCGCGACTTGGGTCCACTATAGTGGCAAAGGTTTCCGCAGACGCTACCTGTGTTAACAATGGGTACAACGATAGATCTTTACGATCCAAGCCAGCCACGATCGGATCAATGACTGCATACTCCGCCATCACCTTAGGTGTGAAGGGATTGATCATACCGTCTTCTTTTTGATGATCGTTAGCGCGTCCAACCGCCGCATGTACATGACCTAGATACACCAACAAGTCCACTTCGTTTTGGGTGGGATCACCTTGGGTAACGTAGCCGCGGGATTCACCCTGCCAGAATTGGGCATTGTTAACCTCAGGCGTTGAGGCATCCCTTGTAGTATCGGACCCAGCATCACAGCCACCGATGGAAAACATCATCAGCAACGCAACTAAGGTTGATCGATTTGCATAGGCAACTGAGGCGAGATGGGTTATCACCGAACACTTCCTGTAAATGGGCAAGTTTGGGAGAGATCAGGCTAAAGGGTGCAAAGCGCGCGAACTGTCTTCTACAAGACAGATAGCCTCAATTGTAAGATGAGTACGCGCTAACTATTTCCGCGCAACAGGTAAGGTTCGTCGCCCCCAAAGGAAAAACGGGGCAATGCGCTCGCCCTCTCCCATTAGACGTAAATCAGGCAGGCGCTTTACCAATGCGTTTAGCGCAATCTCTGCCTCCAAACGAGCCATAGGGGCACCAAGGCAAAAGTGAACCCCGAGCCCAAAGGACATATGGCGCTTGGGTTTGTGATGCTGATAGCGCTGCAGATCAAACAGATCCGGGTTTGGGAATGCGCTTGCATCTCGGTTGGCCGCAGCATAATTGATCCAGACTTTGGTTTGCGCCGGAATGGTTACCTCGTGCAGCGTCACCGCACGAGTGGTGTTTCGATACAAACCAAGCACTGGTGGATCAAAACGTAGGCTTTCTTCTATGGCGGCGCTAATGAGCTCCGGCTCCTGCACCAGCTGTGCGTACTGCGCGGGTGATTCCAACAAGCGCCACACCAGGTTAGTGATGAGCGAGGTGGTGGTTTCGTTGCCACCGACCAATAGCTGCATCAGCAAGGACAACGCATCAGCGTTATCAATCAACGCACCATCGTCGTACGCCGCGCCAGCAATCAAACTTAGGAGGTCGTCTGGTACATCAGCACCGGACTGCATTTGGGCCCGGCGTGTCGACAAATGATTCTGCATATAGGCAAAAAATGCCGCTTGCTCCTTAGCGTATTGGGCAGGGTCTTCTGCCCCCATGGCTGCTACCTGTATGTCGGACCAAGCTTTGAACTGATCAAGATCCGCCGTTGGCACCCCCAACAGCCCAGCAATGATGACAACGGGCAGCGGGAAGGCAAAGTCATCATGGAAATCGAAGGTCTCTGGGCCATCTATGATCCGGTCGATGAGTTCATTGGCCAACACTTCGATCTGAGGCGCAACGGCGCGCATCGCCCCTGGGGTAAACGCTGGCTGGGTCAGCTTGCGCATAAAGGTGTGTTGCGGGGCATCACACAGCATACCCTGAGGGTCGGTGAAACGCGGCCCCTGACCAAACTCCGAGCTGAAGGTAGCCACATCACGCAGCGCTGCTTCAACGTCGGCGTAACGGCTTAAGGTGTAAAACGGCGGATCAAAATCTGCACAGTGATGCACTGGGCATTGCTGCAACAACGCCTGATGGCCAGCGGCAGGATCTTGCATGACTGCCGGTGCAAAAGGACTCCAGGCATTGGAGTCCAGTCTTGTGGCATCAGACATAGATCAAGATTGATCCATATTCAAAATCTTGTAGATGCGCTTGGTAAAAAACCAGCGACCATCTTGCTTCACGTACTCATCTTCATACTGGCCGGTAATGTTGAGCTTACCGCCGGTTTTTTGGTGGAGAAACTCTTGCTGGTACCAAGTGGCATGCGCATTGGTCCCTTTGACAATAATGGGGCCAGCAGAGGCGAAAAAGCCAACAAAAGAAAAGGCTGACATGGCCTCGCGCCAGGCAGGCACAAACACATCTTTGCCCGTCATTGCACCTTGGCCAGTGTCCCAGGTGGCGTCATCTGTCCAGTTAGAAGCCCAGGCTTGCTCATCAAACTGCATAACGGCGTGGTTGTACGATTCAATGAGTTCGCGAATAGCCAAGCGATCTTCAAAAGGTCCGGAGCTGATCATCATAATTTCCTATTGTGGTTAGTCTGGTGTTGTCGCGTTGTTTGGGTCTTAAACGACGGTATCCCCGTTATCTACTACCATCTCAGCACCGTTAACGTGCTTGGATTCATCACTGGCTAAGAACAGCACCATGTTGGCAACGTCTCGCGGCTCACCAATGCCCATGGCTTTACGTGTGGCTTCAGGATCGTCTTGCTCTTGCAGCTTAAAGCCCTGCAATGACTCCAGCGCCTGATGCACCATCGGTGTGCTGATGCTACCTGGGTGTACCGAGTTGCAACGAATACCGTTCTTGGCCTCTCGACAGTGAATGGCTATGGACTTGGTCATTGCCCGAATGCCACCTTTGGCAGCGGAGTACGCAAGGTAAGGGGCAATACCAACCAAGGCTGCAGTAGAGGACATATTGATGATAGAACCACCGCCACCTTGCTGCATAGCCGGGATAGCGGCTTGGCAACCAAAAAAAGTTGCATCCAAATGTATGGCTAAAGTTCGGCGCCATTGCTCTGTGGTGGTTTCTTCAATGTTTGCCACATAGGCGATACCGGCGTTGTTCACCAGCACATCTAACCGGCCATGCTTCTTGAGCGTATCCGCTACTAGCAAACCCCAAGTGGCCTCATCAGACACATCTTGGTGAAAATAATGAGCTCCGTAGTCTTTGGCAAGTGCAGTACCCACGTCATCGTTGATATCGGTCATTACCACCGTTGCACCCTCTTCCGCCAAACGCTGGGCATCGGCCGATCCCAGCCCTGATGCTGCGCCGGTAACAATTGCAACCTTGCCATCCATACGACCCATAATGTTTCCTCTGCTAGGGTTAGACTTAATAAAACGAATAGCCGCTCATAATGCCCGTCTGACCACCCTAGGACAATTGGCTATCCACAAAGGTAAGCCTTAGCCCACCGATCACAACCCGGTCATCTTTTGCTGTAACCGATAGACCAAGTGCTTTAGCTCGCTCATACATAGCTTTGGGTTCATCAACCTCAAAGGTAATCGCACAAATACCTTCATAGCCGCTGCCTGCAACAAAATCTATGTAAGTACCATCGTGAAACGACAAGCGACTGTTCTCGCCTAGGTCAACAGGTGAAATTTGCATGACGTCACCCCAATGTTGGGCTAAGCCCTTAGGGTTTTGAGCTTGCAATTCGCAACCGATAATTCGCTTTGCGTGCTGCGCCCGCTGTCCTTCCCACCCAGGTCCTGCCCACAACCAGCTTTCTGGGGGGCGCATTTCATCAAAGGAGACAATGGCGGCACCAATATCCTTAGGGTGGACATGACAAGCACTGACTTCCGAGCGTTGCACCTCCCATATTTTACGCACCTGGCTCTTCTCAAGGTGCGAGTTGAAATCAACGTAGGATTCCACTTGCATCAAAGCCATATAGCCACAGGTCTCTCCACGTCGCTCAAGCAAACGCCCCGCTGCCGTGTTGGCTTGATCGGGCGCCACAATTTCTAAAAAGGTATCGCCGATCGCCATCACCGAATTCACCAACCCAAATTCACCGACACCAGGGTCTGCATAGTCGGCTGTTGCCCCAAGCAGAGCTAGCAAATTGGAGCGAGTCGGTTCGAGTTGTGCAGCAGCAAGGGCAACTTGGCGAAGTTTCATGTTTTGTCTCGTCATTTTATGAGTCCACTAGGCCCAGGCAAACGTCTGCACAGGCTGTGTTACCTGCGCAAACCAATCCAAATCAAGAGGCACCCGAATAGCAATAGACAGGCCCCCACAATGTTGGCAAATTGAAACCACCACAATTGTTTCGACTTGATGCTGTTGAAGCTATGGGTACTAGAGTAAGCACCATTATCCTCTCGACTTAGATACATTGACAGCAACTGGTTGAGGTTTGGCAGACCAACGTATGCACTGGCGACTTCTCGCGCAAGCGCATTGTCCTCACTATGGTAAGCAAAAGGGCCCACTCCGTAGTCTGGGTCGGTAAGAAACGTACGCCCCTGCATCCTAAACTGAAGAACTACGTGCCCATTTAGACCCAGCATCTCAGCTGTTGCGCCAGTTCGGGCAAAATGCGCCTGCAACATCTCCAGCAGCAGAAAGGCACGTTGATGACAATATCCACAACGGAACCGTTCTCGTACAAGCACCCCCTGCTGAAACAGGTTAGAGAACGGGTTTAGCGCTAAAATGGTGTTTTCTAACCAAGACAACCGCAGATCCGAAACCTCACAGTGCTCGGAGCTTTCAAAAACGGCGCGAGTGAGCCGCTCAACGTCCGCCAATAGGCTATCAAGATCATTGGCATCTGGCGTTTGCTTTTGGACAACAGGAAGCTTAGCCGCCAGGGTGTTCGGCTGGGAAAGCGCGTAATAGTGCTGGGCGGCGCTCACCACAAACAGCAAACCGATCGCCACTCTAACGAGTCTGGGCCAAGAAGATGTTTTTCGAACCGTCATCATTGTGCGCTAGGTTAACCTGCGCTGCTAACCGAGGCTAATGGTTTAAACCCAGCGCGCATAGCGGTCAAGCCGCCGCAGGGTTTCACTCTCGTTCTGGGGTGGCACCTGAAAAATAATGCGTTCGGCGCGAGTATCGCGAAACTTAGCCACCAGTTCATCTTTAGGCGGCGCGGCAAAGATGGAGACCGATATAGAAGCCGGATCCCGGTCCGCTTGATTGGCAAAATCATCAAGCTTCTGCATTTTCGCAATAATGGCATCCGCATTGATCGTAATGGGTAACCAACCTTGCGCAACACGCACAACGCGTTTCAGCGTGTGGTCGGAAGAACCGCCAAGAAAAAGCGGTGGGTGGGGTTGCTGAACCGGTTTGGGCCATGACCAAACCTCATCAAAGTGCTCAAAGTCGCCGTGAAACGTTGCTTGCTCCTCGGTCCAGACAAGCTTAAGCGCCTGCATCTGCTCTTCAAGCTTTTTAAATCGAGTCTTGTAGGCAACCCCATGGTTTTCCATTTCTTCCCGGTTCCAACCACCACCCACGCCTAGCAACACACGACCATTCGACACATGATCCAAAGAGGCAACCGTCTTCGCGAGGGTCAACGTATGATGCTCAACCGCCACACAGATACCGGTTGCCAGCTTCAGCTTGGTAGTCACGCCAGCGGCAATACCTAGCGCTACAAATGGATCTAGCGTGTGGCTGTATTCACGCGGTAACTCGCCACCTCCAGGGTAAGGCGTAGCTCGATTCGAGGGAATATGAGTGTGTTCCGGCACCCAAATAGAATCGAACCCACGCTCCTCTGCAGCCATGGCAAGCTTATCGATGGGCATGGAGTAGTCAGTACAAAAAGGAAACAAACCGATGCGCATAGTGATACCACCCCAAAAAAAAATAAGGCTAGCGAAATAATGGGGTCAGAGCCAAGTGCCGGAGTCAATGACTCTGGCTCTTGGCTCTGACCCCAATAGGTTCTGACCCCAGTAGGTTGCCCCCCCAATAGGTTCAAGCTTTTCGCGGTTTACGGGTTAACGACTGTACCGAACCTCAAAGGCGACAGTCCGTGGCGCACCCCAGCCCTGGAAACCGGCATTCGGGCCACCTAAGAACAGCGCTTGCTCCTTAAACTCGGCGTCGTTTAAGTTCTTGCCGAAGAAAGAGAATGCCACTTGATCGCCGTTCTCACGAGTAATGTCATACCCAATCTGAGCATCCCATTGTCCATAACCCCCTTCAAACAGTCGGTTGTCTGGACCTGCACCGGTGTTCACCAACAAAAAATCGCCGACCTTCTTGTAGCCCACGTTTGCTGAAAACATGCCTGGACCCCAGTCCTTCGTGAAGGCCACCGCACCGGACACACTGTAGTCCGGCTGCCTAGAGTCGCTGTCGCCACCCAAATTGCGGATGGTGCCCAACGGATCTCCAGACAACACACAACCATCAACCACATCACAGGGCAGTGTGAATGCCCCGTTGTCTACATCTACCGTGCCGCCATTCAACAAAAGGCTCCAGTTTTGGTTGATACGCTAGGAAGTCTCGATCTCCCAGCCGGACGTTTCGCTTTTGCCACCATTGTTGATAATGGTATTGGTGCCTGGTATCGATGAAGCAGGAAGCGTAATAATCGAGATGAATTGGCCACCATCGCGCTCCAACTCGTAATAGGCCACGTTGAACTTTAAGGCGCCGTTTAACCATTCAGATTTAAGCCCGATTTCGATCTGCTCTGCATCTTCAGGATCGTAAGGGGCAGTGCTGGCATTCACCGAACGGATACTGAAACCGCCTGATCGAAAACCTTCGCTGTAGCTGGCGTAGACACGTGCATTGTCGATGAAAGACCAACTAGCGGAAGCCGTGGTAATCGTCTCTTGCCAATCGTCAGAGACCGTGTAACTAGCACCAGGTACTTGGGGTGCAGCGCTGAAGTCGTGCTCACCCTGCCCGGGTAAGTCAAAGGTTCCCGTTGAGTGATCTAAGTAAGAATTTTGACCGTCTTTTTCTTCATCAATAAGTCGAGCACCGATAAGAAACTCAAGATCGTCAGTGGGTCGCCACGTCAGTGAGGCAAAGTAAGCGCTTGATTCAACTTCTTCGCCCGCATTCTGAGTGCTGCGCTGATTCGGAAACTGGCAAAATGCATTCCCTAACGCAGGGTTGTCTCTTAGTATTGGAATCACCGCATTGCAAGGAACGCCAGGCGGAAGCCCAAAGGGGACCTGAATTACGTTGTTGGTAAACTGCACGTAGTCAAGATCTGACTCAAAGTAGGTATAGCCCACCATAAAATCAAGGGTATCGGTTATCGAACCATTGAGGCGAAGCTCTTGCGAGAAGTAGTCAAAATCCTGCACGCGCTTAGGGTGTAGCTGCACGATGGGCGAGTTTGCACTATTGATGAAGGCTCCATCAAAATCTGACTCAGTATCGTCTGTTCCAGAGTTATCTGCCGTAATTGACGTTAGCGTTAGGTTATCGTTGATATCCCAGTTGATGCGCAATGCAATCTGATCCACTTCAAGCGAAGTTGGCGTATCTTTGTCGGCAAAGGTTTTAAACCGATTGTCTCCATCAAATAGCGCGTCTTGGGGGGTAATTTCTGTATTGTCGTCGATTCGATCGTAGGTAAGGATCGCATCAAAACTATCGTTTGGTGACCAACGCAATGCAACCGTTTGCGATTGGAAGTCGATATCGCCCTGCTCACCACCCAGCGTTAAGTTGTCGTAGAAGCCATCTTGGGTACGTTTTATGGCACCAATCTTAAGTGCCAGCGTGTCGTCGATCAGTGGAATATTAACGCGCGCTTTATAATTCCGAGAATCGTAGTTACCGGCTCCAAGGCTCAAAGCGAAACCTAGCTCATTAAACTGTGGCTTAACCCGGTTCACCACGATGTTGCCGCCAATGGTGTTGCGCCCGAAGAGCACACCTTGAGGACCGCGGTTGATCTCAATGCTCTCCACATCAAACACGTCAATAAGAGCGCCTGTGCTGGACCCCATCTGAACATCGTCAACAATCACCGCAACCTGCGGGCTTTGGGTTTTTTCGCTGCCCGGATAACCCACACCACGAATATAGATTGTGCTGTTACCTGGACCGGCTGCGTTCATACCGATATAGACGTTCGGTGCTAAGCCGTCGAAGTCTCTCAGAGTGTTGGGTTTCAACTGAGAAATTCTTTCTTCGCCGAATGCAGTAACCGACAATGGAACGTCTTGCACAGACTCGTTCATACGCCGTGACGTCACGACAATCTCTTCGATCATGTTGGCAGAATCTTCTTCTGCGGCAAAGGCGGGTGGTGTTAATGGTGCAGTTGAAACAATGGACGCAAGCAAAATCTTCGTGATTCTCATACCTCTCCCCTCGTTCTTCTAGAATTTGCCGGAGAGATATCCCTAAGTCTCAACGACCTTGAAATCTACTGCTTTATATAGGTCGCTACCTTTGTACGGTTGAGGGCGACAACTGTCAAGTTCATTTAGCGCTCAGCGTATCGATCTACAGCTCATGCTACTCTGAAATCGTTATCTGGTTGGTTGCCAACCATTCCAAAGCAACACTGCTTAGCGCCTTCACTCCCACGCTCAGCGCCTTGTCGTTGACGACAAAAAAGGGCGAATGATTTGGCGCCACCTCGTTGGGCGCTTCCCCCTCTGGCGCCACGCCCAACATAAAGAAGAAGCCGGGTATTTTCTGTGCGTAAAAAGCGAAGTCTTCAGACGCGGTGATCGGTGGAACGATTAGCGCCTGGCCGCCCAGCGCAAACTGATCCAATATAGGGCCCATCTGCTTCGCCAACGCCGGATCGTTGTAGGTCACCGGATAACCTTTATCAATGACTACCTCTGCAGTTGCACCATTACCCTGCGCAACACTGGTAGCAATTCGCTGAATACGCTCATGAATACTCAAACGCATATTCTCATCAAAGGTTCGGATCGTGCCCGTGAGCTTCACCTGAGCGGGAATAATATTGCCCCGATTACCGCCGTTGATTGAACCAAAGGTCACAATAGCTGGGGCCTGGGTGATATCTATCTGGCGGCTCACAATCCCTTGCACCGAGTTAATCACCTGCGCAGCAACAACAATGGGGTCGACACCAGCCCAAGGCATTGCACCATGTGTTTGTTGGCCGTTAATCGTGATCTCTAGCCCGTCCGATGCCGCCTGCATGCCTTCAGGCTTAAACCCGATCACGCCGGCTGTTACCGGCCCCACGTGCAACCCAAAAATTGCCCCTGGCGCGCTATCACCCTCTAAGACGCCATCTGCTACCATCAACTCAGCCCCCCCTTGCTCACCCGGAGGCGCGCCCTCTTCTGCTGGTTGGAAGATAAACTTCACAGTCCCTTGAATTTGTGAACGCCTAGTAGCCAATACTTCGGCAACCCCCATCAAAATGGCAATGTGTGCGTCGTGCCCGCAAGCGTGCATAACCCCGGTCTCTTGACCTCGCCATTGGGTTGTTGCTTTGGATGCGTAGTCCAATCCTGTCTGTTCGGTTACCGGTAACGCATCCATGTCTGCGCGTAGCGCAACAACGGGGCCAGGTTTACCACCTTTGAGCACACCAACAACGCCGGTATGGGCAACTTTGGTTTGAACCTCATCAAATTTTAAACGGCGCAGGTGCGTGGCAATTATTTTTGCTGTTCTGAACTCACGGTTACCCAGCTCAGGATGAGAGTGAAAGTCTCGTCTCCACGCGATGACCTTATCTTCAATGGCATCTGCCGCGGCCTCTATCGAAAGCACGTCTGCAGACGCAGCCATCGGAATAGCCAGCAGGGTAAGCAAGGAAAAAGTGAAAACTAGGCGCATGAGCTTTCCTGAATCGGATGAACAAGTAATAGCATGGAGGCAAACAGGACTCCCCATGCCTGTCCTGACCAACAGTTACAAAGGCTTTTTTCTGTTCCAGCAGGGTGTAATCTAACCCAATAGAGTCACATCCGCGCACTAGGGGCACCGCATGGTATTAACCGCCAGGACGAATGCATTGCTATTGTGACCATTCAGAATTGTTAGGGAGTTCAGCCAATGAATAGCAAACCAAAGGGGTTTACCCGTAAAGTACTTGAAACCGCGGCGGTTCTGGCAACTTGTACCTTGGCCGCTTGTTCGGTGAACACGCAAAATAGTCCTACCCCAGCTAGCGCACCTGCCTTAGAGATAGCCTGCACCGCACTGCTATCGAAAACCGCTATACCCAACACCGCAATCACTTCTGCACAGATGATTGCAGGCCCCTTCAAGTCTGCTGACCAAGCATTCCCGGTACCAAAGTTCTGTCGGGTTGTTGGCCAGATAGAACCCCAAGTTAACTTTGAGTTATGGCTGCCGCTGGAGAATTGGAACGGCAAGTATCAAGGCGTTGGTAACGGCGGCATGGCTGGCAGAATTCGCTATGCCTCTCTTGCGGCTGCCGTTAATCGAGGTTACGCCGCCGCGGCCACAGACACAGGCCATGAGGCGGGTCCCATACCATTTGACGCCTCATGGGGTATGGGGAGACCGGATCTAATCGAAGACTTTGGTCATCGCGGACTACATGTCACTACGGTTGCTAGCAAAAAAATCACCAAACTTTTCTACGGTCGCGCCCCAAAGCACGCCTATTACATTGGTTGCTCCAAAGGTGGGCAGCAAGGGCTGATGGAAGTGCAACGCTACCCAAACGACTTTGACGGGGTGATCGCCGGCAATCCCGCCAACGACTGGACAAGGTTTTATGCGGGTTCTCACTTGTGGTACTCCCAAGCCCTGCTATCCGACTCGGAAAGCTACCTTCCACCAACCAAACTACCCTTGCTTGGTAATGCCGTTAACGCCGCTTGTGATGGCTTAGACGGTATCCGAGATGGGATATTGCAAGACCCGCGACGGTGTTCGTTCGATCCGGCAACCTTAACTTGCCCATCTGGTGAAGATAACGCCAACTGTTTAACAACAAAACAAATCAAAGCCCTCAACCAGATTTGGAGCGGTGTTCAAAACAGCGCCGGCCAACAAATTTTTCCGGGTTTGGTTCCTGGTGGCGAAGCCAGCCCTGGCGGTTGGGGCTTATGGGTCACCGGTGACAAACCTTTTACCTCGCTACACTGGCGCGGCGGCGAGGGTTTCTTTCGCTACTTTGTTTTCGAAGATAAAGACTGGGATTTTCGAACTTTTGATTATGACGGCGACCTAGAATTTGCCTTGGCCAAAGTGGGCAAAGCGGTAGATGCTGCAGATACAAACTTGCAGCCGTTTCGCGATGCTGGTGGCAAACTGATCGTCTACCACGGCTGGAGCGATGCAGATATCTCACCATTAAGCTCAATCGACTATTGGCAAAAAGTGATCAAGACCATGACAACCGATGGTGATCCGCAGGCTTCCATGGCGAAAGTTCAAGAGTTTTACCGACTCTTCATGGTACCCGGCATGGGCCATTGCCTTGGCGGCCCAGGACCTGACCAGTTTGATGCGTTAACAGCCTTGGAACGCTGGGTAGAGTTGGGTATTGCCCCAACTAAAATAATCGCAAGCAAAGTAGCAGACGGTGAAGTCACGATGACGCGACCACTGTGCGCCTATCCTGAGCAAGCGATTTGGGATGGGGTCGGAGACACCAACCTAGAGACTAGCTTTCGCTGCGGCGTACCGATTCCATAAAGCCCATCAGCCCATGGGTACCTAGCAATCAGCGCTTGGCGTCACTTGGGCCTATATTCCAATCCGGTAAAGGCCCAGCAAACAACAGAACAATTAGCGCAAGGATACTCAACACCGCTGCCAACAAATACGACATACCGTAACCACCAACCTCGTAGAGCAGCCCCAACAACAGTGGGCCACTGGCCACGCCCATGGTGGTCATCGCGTTTGCAGAGGCATAGATACGCGCATAAGCTCGCAACCCAAAAGCTTCGGCCAACACCACCGGTTGCAACATCAACAAATTGCCCACCGTTAATCCAAACACCAACGCCCCGGCCCAGGCCAGCGCGGCACTATCGGCGCCAGCGATAAGCAACATGCCCACCCCCTGCCCCAAGGCGTTACCTAGCAGCCAAGCACGGGTTGATACATAGCTGAGCAACCAGCCCCCGAACAGCCGACCGCTAATACTCGCTAACGCCAGAATTTGCACCGCCATCGACGCAACGTCGCGATCCAGTAGTTCAGCTACTCGATTAAACAGATGGGCAATACCGCCGACCTGAGCGCCCATCAGCAGAAAGTAGGCAAGCGTGGACAGCCAGAAGAAGCCGGTTGTACGCGCTTCAGCCTCACTCCAACCGGGGAGCACCGCTCGCGTTTCACCGGGCGCCAAAGGTGCATCCGGCGGCAAGCGCACGAAGCCCCAGATCAAGGGTAAGAGCAACAAGGCATAGACCCAGCCAAACTGCAGCAATGCTGGTTGCACGCCGTTGCGCTCAATCAGCAGCACACAAATGGGGGTTACGATGACACCACCAACCGAAAGACCGGTAGACGCGGTCGCCAGCGCCATGGATCGGTTGGCTCCTGGAAACCAGCGCGTCACCAAGGTGCTCATAGGGACCAAAGACACCCCTGAGTTACCCAAACCGAAGAGCGCATACACCCAAAGCAGCTCGACCTCGCTGCGAGCCAGCCCGGCCAAGATCAAAGCCAAGCCCGAGATCAGGGCGCCAGCCGTCATCACCCAGCGAACGTCATAGCGCTCAATCAAGCGGGCCACCACAACACCAAAGATACCGCCCATCAAGAAGAACAGTGAGATCGCTAACGACAGCTGGGCAATCGAAAAACCACGCTCATCAGCAAGCGCGTTCATGTAGACAGAGAGGTTGTAGAAGCCGAAGCCGGACCCGAGCGTGAGTATGGCAAACAGCGCCGCAACCACTCGCCAGCCAGCCGATGTAGACATCAACTTCCTCTGGCCCGCTGGCAAAGTTGCTTGAAGGCGTTAACCAAGAGTGGCCTGAAGCAAAAAGTAAAAGACCACGGCCAGCGCTGCGCCAACCGGGAGCGTGATAACCCAAGAGGTAAAGATGCTGCGAACCACACCTAAGTTAAGCGCGCCAATCCCCCTGGCGATGCCTACCCCCAACACTGCACCCACCAGCGTATGCGTGGTCGATATAGGAAGACCGGTAGCACTGGCCACAACCACCGTTGTAGCCGCTGCTAAGGTCGCTGCAAAGCCACGACTAGGGGTAAGTTCGGTGATGCGATTACCAACCATGGCCATCACCCGTCGGCCAAAGGTGGCAAGCCCAACCACAATGCCCACGGCTCCCAGCAACAACACGTAAACGGGTACCGGCGACTTCTGGCCAATCTCACCGGTGTTAACAATAGAAACAATCGCGGCAACCGGACCAATGGCATTGGCAACATCGTTAGAGCCATGCGCAAAGGCCATAGCACAAGCGGTTACCACCATCAAAACAACAAAAACTTTTTCGACGTTAGCAAACGCGGAATCTTCTAGCTCTTGCTTCGGGACCGCAGGTAAACGACGGATAAAGCCAATACCAATAAAGGTGACTGCCAAGGCGATTGCTAACGAACCCAAAATTGCCTGTCCCGGAGTCACCTCTAAGCCAACATGTTTCAGGCCTTTCAGAAAGGTTACCAAAGCAATGATGACTGCGGTTAAGAAGATGTAAAAGGGCACAAATCGCCGTGCTTCTTTCTCTGGATCTTCGCGCTCGAAGATAAGTTTTTGGACAGAGGTAATGAGAAAGAAGGCAATGATGCCAGACAATAGCGGCGAGACGACCCAACTGGCGGCAATGGTACCCAACTTGCCCCAATACACCGCATCAACCCCCACCGACACGATGGCAAAACCAACAATTGCACCCACAATAGAATGTGTTGTGGAGACTGGCCAACCAAACCGTGAAGCAACCGTGAGCCACACGGCCGCCGCGAGCAAAGAGGCCAACATACCAAAAACCATAACGCTGGCATCGTCTATCATGCCGGAATCAATGATGCCTTTGCGGATGGTAGAGGTCACCTCTCCGCCAGCCAGAAACGCCCCTAAAAACTCAAATATGCCCGCGATGATAATCGCGTGTTTTACCGTTAACGCTTTAGAGCCGACCGAGGTAGCCATTGCATTGGCAACATCATTAGCCCCGATCCCCCAAGCCATGTACAAACCAAAGCAAAGGGCTAGAATCAGTAAGATGCCTTCATATTCCATACGCGTCTCTTAGTGTCGTTTTAGTTTATTGGGTGTTGCAAAGATTCGCGTTTGCAAGCGGCTACTTAGCTAACATCAGTTGTACGCGGTGGGCGACTTTTTCGGCATCATCAGCAAGTTCTGTAATGAAATCTAGGATGCGATAGAGGAAGATCACTTGTACAGGCGGGTACTGATCTTCAATGGTTTGGAAGACGCGGCGAATGCGCACAACCAGTTGGTCTGTCTCGTGCTCTAGCCCTTCTACCTCTTCGATCAGGTCAACCACAATTCTTGCTTGCGGTCCTTTGAAGGCGGTGTTGATGAGTTCGTCCAACCGATCAACAATCTGCTGGGAGGTGCTGCAGGTGGCCACGGTTGTATCAACCAATTTGAGTACGTCATCCCGAAGCTCAGCTGGAAATTGCAGCTCACGACCCAGCACGCGTCCGGCAATATCTCGAGCCGTATTCGCCAACTCATCCTGGCAACCCAACAAATCCAGCAGGTCTGCTCTGGCTACTGGCAGAAACAAACCTCTTGGAAGGTTCGTCCGAATCTTTCGCTTAATCTGATCCGCTTGTTGCTCTAGTTCAGACAACCGGTTGTAAGACTTTTCAACCTCTCCCCACTGGCCATCAAAAGTCGCTGGGAAGAGTGTTTTTAGCTCTTCAGTTGCTGCTAGGCACAGCTTGGCGTGGTCCTGCAAGTCGCCAAAGGGGGACTCGCCGAAAACCTTAGAAAAATAACCTGAAACGTTTGCCATAGCAGTAGACGTGGTGACGATGAAGTGGCGCATACTACAAATATGCGCAGTGCTGTGCACTATAAATATGGCTTTGATAATGCGTTTAAGCTGCCTGACAGAGGCTAATGTTCTTGGTTCGAGGCTGTTATCATTTGGGTAACACTGAAGCAGCTTATGGAACCCCAATGAGACTAACCCTTCTAACCTTGTCTATCGCCCTGCTACTAGGCTCCGCCAAGGTGGCCGCGGAAGACCGTCTATGCAGCGACGCAAGCCAAATCGACTTTCTGCAAACCTGCACCGACGGCATCCAGTTTGATGAAGGCCGCACGGAGCAAGAGCTTGCCTGCAAAAAGATCTCTCGCTGGTCCAAGAAACGCCGCAGCTGGCTGCTGGCCACCAAGCCCGCTAAACAGTGGAACGGCATTGCGGGTGGCAGAGAAGCCAGCTTTGAACATGTAGTCACCGTGGGTTCTGCGTGCCGCATGGTCTTTAAATATAAGATCAACAGCGTCACCAAAGCCAATGGCCGTAAGCTGCCTGAAGAAACCGGGCACTTAGTGGGGCGCGTCCACAACAACGTGTTTGTTGGCCACATCGAGCAAGACAACTTTGATCGCCGCGGTGTCTTCAGCCTGTTGCTGGATGATACAGGTCAGGTATTCACCGGATCTGTGGAGATGGCAAAGCCCAGGGCACGACAGCTCGGCAAAGCGGCAAACTGGACTGGACAGCGACAGTAACGGCGCAATTAACTAAGCGCTCGTTGCTCATGACTCAGCCGCTAAAGCTACCCGCCTTTAATCCAAAACCAACGGAGCCGAAAAGACTTCTCGCCCATCAAGCTTCACCGTTACCAAGGCTCCCTCTTGTGGTTTTTGCAGTTGCGGTAGCGGCTCTTCCAGTTTAAATCGGCCGGTGTTGGTACTTTGGGGCACGGTAAACACAAGTTGGCCAGCCAAATAGATTTGCATTGCTTTGTTGCGCTGCTCTTCCACCAGATCGAACTCGCACTCAATCAGCGTGCCCGCCTTCTTTTTCGCCTCAAACTCGATGCTACCGCGCCCGACCCCTTCAACCAAGGGAAACTTAGCTTCAAGCTCCCAGAGTGTTGAATCGCCGAAAAAGAATGCATAGCCGATGATACCACCGAGCACCCAAACCCAAACGGGCATATCGTTTAACAGCTCTGCCATGGACAACGCTCCTTCTAACTAGAAATTTTTTTATTGGTCGCTCTTCATCGTTTTTAATAGCTTGGCTCAACCAAACACACCCTGCACCGCAAGCTCACTCATCTCGTCTTCTGACATGCCTAACTCCGCAAGAATTTCCACCGTATGTTCACCCACCTCTGGTGCCGGTCGTATCGGTGCCAGCGGCGTCCCTTCAAAGCGCATCGAAGATCGCGGTTGTTGCAACGGTCCAGCCCGTGGGTGTTCGTAGCTAACCAAGGCTTCGGTTGCCACCACTTGGGGATCAAAAGGTACCTCTGCCCGAGAGTTCGCCCGCGCCACCGGTACATCGTTATGCGCAAACAGCTCCAGCAACTCTTCGGTTGAGTAACCGGACGCATCTCCACCCAAGGGATGCGACACAATGGCACCATCTGCTGTGCTAATCACTTCGTACATGTCCGCTAGGTCACCGGAGAGTTGCACCTCACCGGAGTCCGTAAGAAAGGAGTGGTTCCACATTAGATCCGGCCAGTTGAATTGCAACCCGGCATCCAACATGGACAAGCGCAAGTGTTGGCCACCCGCCCCACGCTCGCGCGCAAACAGCGCCGCTGTTATGCCTTGAGCCACGGTTAGCGAGGTGACCTTGTCGTAAACAATAGTACGGACCATCTTTTGCCCACCTTTACCCCCGCCTACGCCTTGCGCGTCGGTTACTCCCGAGATGCCTTGAATAACATAGTCATATACTTTTTGGCCTGCGTAGGGTCCTGTCTCGCCCATACCGTTTACCGAGGTGTAAATCAGATCAGGACAGGTCTTCTGCAAATCCTCAAAGCCAAGGCCCGCTCTGTCTAGCTTTCCGGGCCGATAGTTTTGCAAGAGCACGTCACAGGTAGAAGCCAACTTGCGTACTAGCGCGGCACCGGCCGGTGTTTTCCAGTTGATGGCAATCGACCGCTTGTTGCGATTGATCATGCAGAATATGGCGCTTACCCCGTTGTGGGTAGCGCCTAAGTGCCGAATACCATCCCCCCAACCCGGCGGCTCTACTTTGATGACGTCAGCACCTTGGTCGGCCAACACCATGGCGGCCATGGGGCCTGACACCACCGCAGACAGATCTAAAACTCGAACCCCCGACAGCGGACCTCTAAGCGGTTGCTCTTGATTCATGTCAGCAAGACTATCTGCAGGATCATTTGTTGTGTCGGTCATTTTGCTCATTCGTAAAGGTTAGTACCTAGCCACCATCGATTGCCAGGGCTTCCGTTGGTTAACGTGTCCTCCAAGTTCTGGCTCAAACGCACCACGTAGGCTCGTATACTACGCCCGAAATGCTGCTGTCGTGGGTTTAGTGCGCTGAGTATTGGCATTAGGTATCGAAATACACGACTATCGATACCATGTCGCCGCTCAGGAGAGTTGAATGTCAGGTACCCAAGCTATAACCAACGCCCTCAAAGGGTTGCTGCGCAAGTCCGGCATTACCTATGCCCAGGCCGCCGAGGCGCTAGATCTTTCTGAAGCCAGCATCAAGCGCCTGTTTGCGGAGCAAAGTTTTACCCTGCAGCGTATCGAAGCGCTGACCAAGCTGGCCGGCGCTGAGTTAACAGACCTGGTGCGCATGAGCGATGACCAGCAAGAACGGTTTGACGAGCTTTCCGCGGAAGTTGAGCAAGAGCTCGCCAACAACCCGCAGCTATTGTTATGCGCCATATGTGTGATCAACCGCTATCGCTTTAGCGAGGTGCTGGAGATGTATCGCTTCGAAGAGCACGACTTGCAGCGTTTGTTTGTACGCTTGGATCGTCTCAACATTATTGAGTTGCTAGAAGACAATCGCTATCGAATGCGGCTAGCGCGCGGGTTTCACTGGCGCGCTGGCGGTGCCATTGAGAGTTACTTTGTGAATAGCATTTTCAGCAGCTTCTTCGATAAGAAGCTCATTCGCGACAAAAGCCACTTTCGATTTGCTTGGGGAACGGTGACGCCGGATACAGCACAGCGCTTTCGAGACAGATTGCGTGTGCTTTACGAAGAGTTCAACGAAGCGGCAGAACGGGATTCACGGCTGCCACTAGACCAGCGCAACGGTAGCGGCTTGATGCTGGCATTTCGTAGCGACTGGGAGCCCCAAGAATTTAGTGCTATGCGAAACTCTTGACGCGCTAGCGTTACTCGCAGGACAAGACGATGCCCTGACCTGCTAACATAGCTAAAACGCTGTCTTCGCCCACCATGTGGCCAGCACCCACGGCAACAAACTTTACCCCGGGCTCGTTCATCAGCGCTTGAATAGGCGGAACCCAATTCTGGTTACGCCGAACCATCAAAGCTTCATAAACTTCCTGTGAACCCAACGCATCGATATCCACAAACTCTTCGGCTAGTGCCTGCTGGTTCCCTTGGCTCCAATTGTCAACTAGGCGATCTAAGCCATCCGGATCATCTTGTAGACCAACCAGCGTTGCATTGAGCATGGCAAGTTGGTCAGGCATTGGCAGTGAGCTCATGGCCAACACTTGGTCCTCCAAAGATTCCAGATAAACCAAGGCCTTGCCATCACTTTTGGCTTGCGTTGCAAGCACTGACTCCACGCCAGCACCCGGAGCGTAGCCGGAGCGAATCAAATGCTGCATGCTAATTTGGATACTGGCCATCCAAGGTTTTAGCGGGGCAAAGGCTTGCCTTGGGGCACCAAGGCTTTCAGCAAAATCTTGCATTTGCGTGGATTGATCTTCATTCAGGTATCCAAACAAACTGTCGCCTTGCGCTAACACCCCATGCTGCCGAACCAGTGCAGCAACCGCACTTTGCGCCTCAGTTGAGTCCACGTCGGCTTCAAACATCACGGTGTCGGCGGCAGTCCAGGCTTTTGTAAACGATGGGTTTCGCCATTGAGTTTCAGGTTTAAGCAGGTGCACGGTTCCGAACAGGTGCAGGGTTGTATCCTGGTCTTGGGCGGTATAAAGCGCAGGCGAACCAGGGCTGCACAAGGGAACGTCGGATGAGACCACCCCAGGCCCTTGGTTGGTAGCGCAACCGGAAAAGAGCAGCACAAATAGGCTTAAAGCCCTTAGAACACGGGTTTGATAGGACACCATTTACCTCCTGGCAGGCTGAACGCCTCGTAATCGATTCGTGTATTGTACTCCATCACTTGGACTAGGAGCTTCACCATGTCTCACGACCTCATCATACGCGGCGGCTTGATCGTCGACGGCACCGGCTCAGAGCCCTACCTAGGGGATGTGGCCATCGACAACGACACCATTGTCGCCGTTGGCAAGGTCGAAGGCACAGGCTCCCGCGAGATTGACGCCACTGGGCATGCGGTAACTCCTGGGTTTGTTGATCTTCATACTCATCTGGATGCACAAGCGGGCTGGGATCCTGATCTCACCCCCATTGTTTGGCATGGCGTTACCACCGCGCTTATTGGCAACTGCGGCGTGACCTTTGCGCCCTGCAAACCAAAAGATCGCGAGTACTTAGCTGGCATGATGGAATCGGTTGAAGACATTCCAAGCTCAGTCATTCTTGATGGCCTGCCTTGGGACTGGGAAAGCTACGGTGAATACCTAGATTCACTAGAAAAGTTAAAGCCCGCCATTAATCTCGTTGGCATGGTGGGCCACTGCGCCATCAGAACTTGGGTGATGGGCGAACGTGGTGTGGACGACGAACCCACCAGCGATGAGATTGCGCAGATGGCTGAGATTGCAGGTCAATCCGTGGCACAAGGGGCTGTTGGTTTTTCGAGCAGCCGTTTGGTTGCGCACAAGATGCCTGATGGCCGCAGCATTCCCGGCACCTTCGCTAAGAGTGAAGAGATGACGGCGATTGCTAAGGCGGTTGGTGATAATAACGGGCTGGTTCAAAACGTTCTCGAGTACACTCGCCTAGATACCGAAATGGCACTGTTACGCGAACAAGCCTTAGCCGCACAAACACGCGTGATCTTTACTGCACCACACATCCCGGGGGCAGCGGGTAAAGCGAATGCCTATGTTGACATCATCGAATCCATGCAAGCCGAAGGTATCGACATTACGGGCCTTGCCCTACCGCGCTCCTTTGGCTTCTTGTCCGGCTTAAAAACCAACATCATGTTTATGTCACCAGCTTGGAAAAAACTGATCAGCCTAGACTTCCCATCGCGCCTTGCCGCGATTCAAGACGCTGACACGCGTGCAACGCTAATCAAAGAAGCCAGCGACATGGGCAACGACGACAAGAACGCGCCGTCTCTGCACACCTGGGTCAGCAACTTCTATTCTCTCGGTGAAGGTGAGTCACCTGAGTACACCAAAGCGGCAGATCAATCTCTACCGGCTATTGCTAAAGCGGCAGGTGAGCATCCGGCTGAGACTTGGTTACGTGTGATGTTGGAGACCGACGGCGAGGCGCTATTCCACGTTCGCTTCGGCAACAAGGACTACGATGCGATGGAGGACTTCTTGAAAAATGATTGGATACTGCCTAGCTTGGGGGATACCGGTGCGCACCTAACGCAAATCATTGATGCCGGCTGGGCCACCTTTATGTTGTCCCATTGGCACCGAGAGAAAGGCAGCTTTACGCTGGAAGAAACCATTCGCCTGTTAACGAGCGCACAGGCACGTATCCTGGGCTTTGACGACCGTGGCACCCTAGCGGTGGGTATGCGCGCTGACATTAACATCATTGATGTGGACAAGGTTATCGAAGGCCAGCCTACCCTGATTCGCGACTTCCCAGCCGATACGCCGCGCTTAACGCAAAAAGCGAAAGGCTACTTAGCTACCATCTGCAATGGCGAGGTTATCGTTGAAAACGGTGCGCTTACGGGCCAACGCTCTGGTCGCGTGCTGCGCAATCAACCTAATGCCTAAGTAGTGAGGGGGTCAGAGCCAAGTGCCAGGGTCATTCACCAGAGCCCTGGGCTCTGG
>CALHVX010000135.1 GCA_938036875.1 uncultured Pseudomonadales bacterium | reverse complement strand
AATCGGGTTCGGAAAACCCGAAGAGGTTGCTGAAGGTCTTATCTGGCTAAGCAGCGACGACGCCAAACATCTTAATGGCCAATGCCTTTCGTTCAACGGTCGGCGCACTGCGTTGTGGACCCACCCGAAAGAGGAATACCTGCAGTTCAACACCCAAGCCATGAGCGCAGAGGAAATCAACACCCATTTTGCTGGGGCTGAGTTGCTACCCATCAATCACCCGAAGCTATCGCAATAGCAAAAGGAGAACACCGTGGAACTTCCAACTCAACAGGGCTTTACCTTGGCTTTGGCGTTGCTGTTCGCAAACCAAGCCGTTCAAGCAGACGTTGAATATTTCCCAAAGGGTAACAACCTGCCCTTCTCTGAAGCGGTGCAGGTAGATAACGTGCTCTATCTATCCGGGGAGCTTGGTGTCGTGCCGGGCACCTTAACCCTGGCCAAAGGCGGATTCGAAGGTGAAGCGCGTCAGACCATGGACAACATCGGTGCAACGCTTAAAAAGCACGGCCTAGGTTTTGATAGCGTAGTGAAATGCACGGTGATGCTAGCCCAGATGTCCGACTGGCCAGCGTTCAACAAAATCTATGCAGGCTACTTCGATCAAGACAAGCTACCCGCACGCAGTGCTTTTGGCGGCGTGCAGCTTGGCTTAAACGCAAAGCTAGAAGTGGAGTGCTGGGCGTACAACCCCACCAAGTAGCCTAGTCCATGCTAACCATCGGTTCGTGCTCTTCGCCCCGAAACCGGCGCAGGCGCGCGCTGACCTTGGATTTCGTGAGGGCACCAAAGAACTTGAGTAACCGCAGCAAATGACGGGGATTTTTTAGTGTCAGCTGCACATACTTTTTACCCACCCGGTGCTGACTGTAGAAACTGGTCAAAATCTGTCGATAAGACTGGTTCAAGCGTTCGCGCGTAAGCCCTGGCGTGGTCCAGACGAAGTTCATGCCGTTCATTTTTTCCCAATGATCGTCACGAATATTGGTGCCGTAAATTTCTCGGTAAATGGGTGAACCGGGATAGGGTGTGAACTTGGTTAAGTTCATGATGGTCAGCGGGATATCGCGCACAAAGGCCTTGGTTTGGGCCATGGTGTCTTCGTCTTCCCCAGGGAAGCCGAGCATAAACAAACCTTTACTACGAATGCCCGCCTCGTCTGCCCAGTGAATAGCGCGCACGGATTTATCCAAGGATGCAGACTTATCCATTTTTTGCAGCAGCTCGTTGGAGCCGGATTCCAGCCCAAAGCTCATCTCCCAACAGCCCGCCTGCTTCATTAGCTTAAGGGTGTCTGGATTGATCACATCCACTCGGGATGCGCAGCTCCAGGTCATCTTCAAACCGCTTTGTATAATCAGGTTGCACAATGCCGTGGTGCGCTTCTTGCTGGCCGTAAACAAATCATCCACGAACAAGATATGTTGGATACCCCAACGCTCTTGCAGATGCTGCATCATCTCAAAGACGCGCTCCGGAGAGTAAGCGCGCACACTTGCGCCAAAGGTTGAGGTATCGCAAAACTTGCAGTGAAACGGACAGCCGCGAGAGGCGGCGATGGACGCCACCGGCCCTTTTGGAAAATCGTAAACCGCGGGCAAGTAAGCGTTGGGGAAGTCTGGCAGTAAATCCCAAGCGGGGAATGGCAAACGGTCTAGGTCTTTATTGATGGCCAGCTTTGGTGTGGTCACAATGTTTGTGGTGATCGAATCCGGATCGCGAAAAATCAGGGCGGGCACTTCTTTTAACGCCACCCCTTCCCGCCAGGCTTTCAGCAGTTGGATCAGCACCTCTTCGCCCTCACCCACCACCGCCACGTCAAACTCAGGAAAACGCTCGATCGTCTCTTCACCCATGGACGAGACGTGTGGACCACCAATGATAATCTTGATATCCGGGCGCTTCAGCTTGAGCTTACGCGCTATCTCCGAGGCCACCCAAACGCCAACGGTAAACAGGGTAATGCCAACAAAAGCCGGTTTCAGCAACAAGATTTGCTCAACGATGTCGTCGGGAGATAAGTCAAACAAATCACTTTCGATGATGGTTGGATCGTATCCTTCTTCACGGACCGCCGCAGCCAGATGCAATAGGCCAAGTGAGGGTGAACGGTTGGTGATGTGTTTTACAAACTCGAACCCCTTAGCAATGCGTTCGTAAGGAGGCGTAACCAGTACAATCTTAGTGGCATCTAGGTCTTTAAAATCGACGGTTTGGTTAACGGTTAGGTCTAGCTCAGCAGGCTCTACTGCCTTGGCTGGGATCAGAGTAACAGACACGGTTTAACAAACTCCTTGTAGGCCTAAGCTTGCAGGCTCAGCAGTGGTATGGCGGTGCGGGCTTTTGGCATCCCTTGGTCATCCTAAAATGTTCCGAACACTCTGTCCTAGCTTACCCCGCTGTCGGCAAGGGTAACAGGGGCGGCGGAAACCACTCGCAGGCCACCACCTCAGCATGGCCTTCATAGACCCGCATGCCTAACAGGTAAGGGCCTGGTGGTACCGGTAACCAATTGGCTACTTGCGTCGGGCGTTCCGCACTGAGCTGAACCGTCAAGCTACCATCCGGTGCATAGATTAGCCCCGGCGTGCGATCACCCAAGGAGTACCGGTTGATCTCGTTCTCCACCAGATATAGGTCCGGACCATAAGCGGTTAACGACCAAAAAGCGTTACAAGGCGGCAGCGCATCCTTTTCGAACCGCAACACCAAAGCGCGCGAGCCGTCCAGCTTGGCTTTTTCTGCATCCTGTTGAGCGGTATAAGAGCGATTCTCGATGGCCTGATGACCACCAAGGCCAAACTTAGCGCCCACAGCACGCTTCAAGATATCGTCGCCGAAACCCGTTGCGTCCCGTCCGGTGCTCCAACCATTCTGCTTGACGCTACCCTGGAGGTTGAGGCCACCAACCAACTTTTCACCCTCTTCAATACCCGCCTCCAACGCTTCAGTGGCCACCCCCGCGGGGTTATCAACAAGCGCTTGGGCAGCAGCCGAGAGTTGTGGATGCCAAGGTGCCGGCGGATCCATTTGGGTATAACGCTTAATCTCGTGATAGATGTCCACGCCGGTTGCCGCGATGGCCGTTGGCCTGCCGGCTCGTTCGGTGCGAGCCTTGGGGTGATCTGCCGGCGGCGTTACAACAAAGGCTTGCTGTAACTTGCGCGCCTGGGCTAAATCCTCTGCGGTCTCTACCAGGACCCGGACAATCACCCAAGCTGTTGGTGTCGCAATGGGAATAACCCTGCTGTCATCGTTTGGCGCGGGCGTTGTCGGATCAAAAGTAACGCGAACCGAAGTGCCGCCCACGCCCAGGTGCCGCCGACAGACGTACGCCACATGGGTATAAGCATCCACAATCATCAGGTTCCAATAGCGGCCTGGATGGTCCATGGGTGGAACCTCTATGTTGAGATCACCATAGCCCAGGTCGTACCACCCAGATGAGTACAAGGTGTCATTGTTGGGGACCACCACGCCACGGTCCGCCGGCGTTGCCAAATCTTTTATGTGATTCATCACCCCGGTATCGGCGCGTGAGCAAAACAACGCTCGGGTGCGTTGCACAGAAATCAGGGGAAACCCCCAAACGTAGGCTTCAACCGCAGGCGTCATGGCGGTAGCTAAAGACTCAGCTGGCTTGGGCATTGGCATCAATCTACGGCAACAAGGGTTTGTCACGATACCAGATCAATTTGTTACAGTAGCCAAGATCCAGCCGTAGAGAGAGCTTAGGTGCCCACCACTACCATTAAAGACGTGCTAGCAGCCTGCTATAAACAGGTTGAGCAACCACCCCCTGCCACTAAAGCCAACACCGCGCTGCTGCTGGTTGACGTGCAAACCCTGGCAACACCCGAGCACCTCGCCGCGCGAGCGGTAGAAGCAGGGTTGCCTAGCACCGAGGTGACCGCTGCGCTGGCCGACTACCACCAGCGTTTTTACGCTGCCGTCGGCAACTGCGAACGACTGCTGACCAGTGCCCGTGCCAACGGTGTGCCTTGCCTACACGTTAAGATCGAATCCTTAGGCGGGGATGGCCGAGATACCGGTCCTGCACATCGCCGTATGGGTTGGAGCTATCCGCCCGGTAGCAACGAATCTCAGTTTCTAGCGGCGGTGACCCCGACCCCGGGTGAAATTGTCATCACCAAAACGGTTAGCGGTGCCTTTACGGCAACCAATCTGGACTCCGTGCTCCGCCATATGCATATCGAATGGCTAATCATTGCGGGTTTCGAAACAGACGAATGCATTGAAGCCACGGGGCGCGCGGCACTGGACCTAGGGTATACAGCGTTGTTTGCTGATGATGCTTGCACCGCCTACGAAGCAGCGGCGCATCAACAATTTATGAGCAAATATCAATCTTGGGGATTGCTACGTAGCTCTGAGCAACTTATGGAGATGTTGGCGCAGCTCCCAAGCGACTAAGCCTAATCGGCGGCAGCACCAATCGTTGCTAGCAGGTGTCTGCTTGCGGTGTATCGAGTTCAAGGTCATCTTCCACATCTGCCACATACAGGGCCGCATCGGCCTCAAGAACTTGCACTGCGCCGTCTTTTACCCAAAACACGCAAGCAAAGTCTTCAAACACCCGAGCCCGGAGCAACTCGATATATTCAATGCCTGTGGTAACGCACACCTCTATCTCTCCAGCCAACAACGGCTGGTACGCGGTTAACAGCAGCTCCATGCGCTGGTGCCGTCTGCGTTCTGCTAGCGGCTTGAGCGCTTCAAGCGGTAGTAAGTGATCGTCTACGTCTTGATCTAGCTTATCAATCGGGATGGTCACTAAAACCTTGAGGCTTGCGTTGAGCGCTTGGGCTCGTGCAACCACTCGGGCTAACACCTCTGCCTCGATCTCTCTGTGCGTGGTAAACAATAATATCCGACGTGGATCCGACGGCTCTTTTGCTCTCATGGATTGCACCTCACTTAAGCGGTTAAAACTGGTAGCCAAGTTTCAAAGCGGTCATAACCGGGTTGATATTCGAACGCGCTACGGGATTGCCAGCCACTCGCACAGGCAAGCCGATGCCACTAACTCGCGTTTCAAAATTCACCAACCACTTATCCGAGAGTTCAAAATACATGCCTGCTTGATCACTATTCGCTAGGTCGCGAACAACCCAATGACCCTGCTCTGCCTGAACTGGCGCCATATTGGTAAGCAACCCGGCAACCACTAACCTTGTAAACCATTTGTTCGCCATGTCAGGCGCCCCTGCGTTTTCGAACCTATCTGTAAATAACCAACGCAGGCATTCTTACCCGAATCAGGCTACCAAAAAATACGTTTTCTTGGTCTGTTCGATCAGGTTTAGCCGAGGTGTTAATCTAGCCTTTAGTCGAAATTACCGAACCTTAGGCAAGCGCCCACTAGGAGGCTCAACGCCTTATTCGATCAAAAGATCCACCAGATTTTCGATCAGCGCAGCGCCAACCCAGGTCATAGGCACAATCACAAGATACAAGCCAAACCGCGCTAACACGTGCATATCAAACGGCCACTCGGACACACGCTGCAACTCGGCACGTAGCACTAGCAATGGATTTAAGCGGTTAAGGTTGTTTGTTGTTACCCCGTTAAAATCACTTGGGGTGGCCGCATCAATAGCCTGCTGAACGTCTTGCAAGGCCGCCGTTTTGCCGGCACTGATGCGCAAGCGCAATGGCGCGATGGGTACCAGCAGCAAGTACAGCATGGCACCACCAGCGAGAATTGAGCCAGGCAATGCAGCCCAAGGAGAGTTGGTACCACCCAGCCACATTAACGACAGCGCGGCCAACGAACCAATCATAACCAGCGTTGCGCTCACGGCCATGCGCCCAAACGCCATCAACGGAACCGTATTCAGCAAATCAATGGGGACAATCTGCGCAAGCTGAGAAAATAGTCGAGCATTGCGTACCAACGAAGCGATGGCGGTACCGGTAAAGAGCCAAACAAACAGCGGGCCAATCACCATCGAACACTCCAATAGGCTGGAGGTGAACGAACGCAGCATAGCGCTGAAGCTACCCGCGAGAACCCAACTCTGCAGGAACCAAACCAACGCAGCCCCGCCAATGACAATGCTGTGCCAACGGGTGGACTTGTGGTCAATGCTAGCCCGCAAACGCGGCAGCGTATCCGGCAAATCCTCTTCCACCCGTTTGAGTTGGGGTGCAATCAAATCGAAGGCAATTTTAGTTCGTTCAATGATGTAGTGATAGGTCGGCGTGATGTAGGCAATCATGACGCAGAAAAACAAGGACGCTGACTTAGCCGAGAACTCGATCTGAGGGTGGGTTAACACACCAATGAACCAGTAAAACCCAACCAACATAACCAGCAGCATAAAACCGGTAATCCAGCGACCCCAGCGGCCGGGTACGACGACCCCTAATAACCAGATGCGGCGATCTGTTGATGCGGAAGCGCTAATGGGTACTATCTCCATGATCGAGTAAGGTACGAGAATAGTACCCACAAAGGTACTTTGAGGAATAGTCTGCTCGATTTTTACCCCAAAGCTGAACTTTTCTGAGGAAAGCTGTCTTGTTGTAGTAGAGCGCAACATTCATCGCGCGCCGCATCCACAGGAGATGTTCATGAATCGCCGAAATTTATTGACCAGCATTTTAGTCCTGCCTGCAGCATACTCAATAGCAGGATGCACCCGCCCTTCATCAGCCTCTGAGGTCATTGTGAGCAAAACCACCAACGCAAACTTTACGCCTTTATCCGTACCACCACCCGATTGGCAATCCCTATTACCAGCAGATCGCTATCGGATTCTGTTTGAAGAAGCGACCGAACGCGCTGGGAGCAGCCCACTGGATGATGAGCATGGTGAAGGCACCTTCATCTGCGCCGCTTGCTACCTACCCCTATTCAAAAGCGCAGACAAATTTGACAGCGGCACCGGTTGGCCAAGCTTTACCCAACCCATTGCGGGCAACATGGCAACCAAAACCGACTTTAAAATGCTGCTACCGCGTAAGGAGTACCACTGCGCAAGGTGCACCGGTCACCAGGGGCACGTGTTCAAAGATGGGCCTAAACCCCGTGGTGAACGCTGGTGCAACAACGGTTTGGCGCTAGTTTTTGTTGCCGCCGGTGACACGCTTCCCGAGCTACGCGGCTAGGCCGTTTTTGTTAGCCGAATAATGGGAATGATGCGCGATGTCTTTTCTTGATATTGCGCAAACGCCTCAGACATACCGGCTATGCGCTGGTATTGCTCGCTGCGCTCGGGTTCTCCCAACTCGGTAGCAATCGCCGCATACGTATCGCTACCCACCTCTAGGGTGACGTTCGGCTCTGCTAGCAAGTTGAAGTACCAAGGCGGGTGTTTCGCTGCGCCAGAGTAGGACGCCACAATAAGCAAATCAGCCCCATCGTCAAAGTAAGCTAACGGGTTGATGCGGACCGCACCGCTCTTTGCTCCGATGCTGTGCAACAGCAACAACTTAGCGCCAGCAAAGCGGCCGCCTACGAGGCCATTTTTTTCTCTAAACTCAGCAATAATCTTTTTGTTGTACTCGTTCATGTCCATAAGATGCTTAGTCTCGGTCTATATTCGGTCTATATTCGGTTTAGGCGAAACACACCAAATCGCTCGGTCCCATCGGCTATGGTGCTTTGAATACCGTCCACAATATCCGGATAGTCTGCCCTATATTTAGCAACGTAAGCATCAAGGATTGGTTGCAAGTTTTCCGTCACTCGAGATGCCTTCAGGGAATACCGATTCTCCCCTAGCCGCATCTCCACCGGACCACCTTGGCCAAGCATGTTTACCCAACCTCCCTTCGCATCACCAACGATATACAAAGCCTCTTGGTGCTCGACCACCCAAATAATGACCACCCTGGGTGGTGACCCAGGAATGCGCAGCTTAATTTCATGGGTCTGGGATGTATCCATCCAGCGATCTGGTGTCGGCGCACTAGTGCCACCGATGAAAAAACCTGGCAAGGGACCAACGGGCGCAACAAAGACCAGCACCGCTAGAACAACAACAATCAAACTCAGAGCAATCTTGAAAAATTTCACGGCTCACCACCTCCAACAACATTAACTATCCGATCGCGGTACGAACGCGCGCACAACCCAGGCTCCAGCAACGACAGCAGGATCGAAACCGAAAACCTGTGGGGATAGTAAACAAAATCTGCCCGGGGTGCGCGGGGGGATGTCTAACCGAGTGTCTGCCTAGGTAGGGGTAACCCGGACAGCATTGGGCCCTTGCTCGATAGCAGGTGCGGGATAGGTAGGTTTAGCGCTCGACATGACAAAGCTAGAATCCTGCAGTTTACTCAGCAAGCGTTCACCCGGCATTGGTCTTGCCAACAAGAAACCCTGCATGTCCTCACACTGGCGATGGGTTAAGAACAATTTTTGTGCCTCTTCTTCTACCCCCTCAGCAACCACCGGAATATCCAGCGAGCTGGCCAGCGAGAGTACCGCACCAACTATGGCGACATCTTCACCGCGATCCGGCAAGCCACTGACAAAGGAGCGGTCTATCTTCATTCGGCCGATGGGAAAACGCTTTAACAGCGACAAGGACGACTGCCCAGTGCCGAAGTCATCTAAGCTGATGCAAAGGCCCAGGTCAGCCAAAGCGTAAATATTGGCCCGAACCTCCGGTGTATCTGCCAGCAGCGCCGTTTCGGTGATCTCTAGCTCAATATTGCGCATGGGAATCTTGGTTTTTGCTAAGTGCTGCTGCAACCACTGGATAAATTTCTGGTCTTTGATCTGCATGGGCGACAGGTTCAGCGCAATTCGGAAGTCTGTTGGTAACTGCGAAGCAGCAGCCGAATACCATCGAAAAACCGATTCAAACTGAAACCGCCCAATCTCGCCAATCAAACCTAACTCTTCAGCCAAGGGTATGAACTCACCCGGCGGGATCCAGCCGCGCACTGGATGACGCCAACGAATCAGTGCTTCAGCACCCACGGGCTCACTGGTTGCACAACGAAAAACTGGCTGGTAGTGCATCTCAAGCTGGCCTTCTTTGAGCGCTAAACGCATCTCGGCTTCAAAGCTTAGCGAATCCACCGCTTTATCCGCATCACGATACCGACTGAAGCCAGAACCACCTCGGCGCTTGGCTGCATACATGGCAGCATCCGCAGAACGTACCAGCACATCCGCTTGCTGTGCATCGTCGGGGTAGATGGCTATGCCGATACTGGCCCCTACTTTGAACTGCTGGCCATTGAGTCGAATCGGTGCCTCTAGACTTGCCAGGATTCGTTCTGCAACGCCGTCTGCGTACTCGGTGGAACCAACGTCTTCAAGTACCAAGGTAAACTCATCTCCGCCCACGCGTGAGATCGAATCCGAAGCTCGACTAGAAGCGGGCACCTGGTGCCGGGCTGCACCCGACTGTCTAACAGCCTTCTGCAAACGCTTGGCCACAACCTGCAGCACCGTATCGCCAGCCGCATGACCTAAGCTGTCGTTTATGCGCTTAAAGTCGTTTAGATCTAGGAATAGCAGCGCCACCTTTTTGTCATCGCGCTGTGCAACCATAATTTCATGCTCAAGAATGGACTGAAACGCCCGGCGATTGTGCAGGCTGGTGAGCGAATCGTAGCGCGCCTCCCGCTGAATGATCTGCGCCGTGCGCTCACGCTCCGCGATGTGCCCTAGCTGAATAGCAATCTGTTGCAGCAGCCAATTCCCTTCTAGGATGGCATCGTGGAAGGCATCTGCATCCACCTCAATCACGCCAACCACTTCTTGTCCATCTTGAATAGGATAGTAGACACTGCGCAGGTTAGCTTCGGTTGCTTTGGATACCGAGCGCTGCCCTGTACGGATTGATCGGGCTAACAAGGGTGATGGCTGAAACCTTGCGGACTCGGGCAATTTGCAAAAAGGTTGGCGTGGGGTTAACCCTGCGCGGGTATCCCAAAAGCAAGAAGCCGACACCCAATCCACCTGTTCCAGATGCTCAAGCAATTTTCGCGCGCCATTGTTGAGCTCAGTTTCACCGCTGGCCAGCATAGCGGTATCAAACAACAGGCGATGCGCATCCGCCTCTTTCTCTAGACGCTCCACTGAATCATCGAGCCGATCCGCTAGGCGCTCGTGATGTGAAATCCAGATACTGGTCAAAATGGAGACGATTATTGCGCCTAAGGCTAGGGCAATTCCGGAGAGCTGGTGATTTACTTCTACGCTGAACGGCGTCGGCGCAATAATGCTCCACTCGGGAAAAAGGTAAACAAACGCTGGGGTCAGGGTCGAGATAACGCCCCAAAACCAGAGGTCACGCTGACCAACACAAACCGCGGCGGCCAGTGGCATCAACATATACCAAGCTAAAAGGTTAGATTCCGCTCCACCTAACAGCGCAACCGACGCTGTGCACAAACCAAAGAGCACAAAAACCGCAGCACGACCCACAAAGGTAGCCTGCAAGCTGCGACGCAACCAAACCAGAAGCCCAGCCCAAGCGACAAAAGCAACGGCGTAGACGTAACTGAAATTTGAGGCCCCGATCTTGGTCCAAAAGAAACCAAGCGGAATGCACAACGCCATGGCAGTTAGCATGAGGCCATTTAGCACTTTAACCTGGCGGAACAGACGCGGGTCCGCGTCCTGCGGATCCAAGCCACTGTGCATCAGTCGGGCTAGCCATGAGGCAAACCCTACACCTTTGCTCGCCGTTTTGTTCCTGCCTGCTTTGCTCATAGCCACCGGTTCATCCGGCATCAAGCTCAATGTTGATGACCTAAACGAACCTTCCTGTGTTGTCTTTTTCGCCGTTCTCTCTACTAGTGTTAGCAGCTGTGGCGTGCTGAACCCAAAATAGAGCGCCGAAATTAGAGGTATCGCAGGAAAGCGGTGGGAGTCGCGCTAAATATGTGACCTAGTACCGCTACTGAGCAGTGAAACCACCATCAACCGATAGCACCGAGCCTTGGCATAGCGTGGAGTCTTCAGAGGCAAAAAAAAGGATGGCGCCGGCCACTTCGTCAGACCGACCCATACGACCAATTGGCATTGTACCCTCGAGCATCTCTTTGGCGGCATCTTGGTCCGGCATCTTCTTGGTCCAACGTTCCATCATCGGCGTTGCGATAACACCCGGGCAAACACAATTCACACGGACACCCGTACTAGCCAGCTCAATGGCCATGTCGCGAGTAAACACCACCAAGCCGCCTTTGGCGCTGCCGTAGGCTGTAGAGAGCGGAAAGCCGACCAAACCGTTGAGCGAGGAAATATTGATCACACTGCCACTACCTCGAGTAACCATATCGGGCACCAGATGCTTGCACATCAACCAAGGTCCTTTCAGATCCGTATCGAGCACTCGATCCCACTCTTGCACCGTGGTCTCGTCGTAAGATCGATTCAACTCGCTGCCAGCGTTGTTGATCAATATATCAACGTGCGGCCACCGCGCGCGCGTGACCTTGGCCACCTCTGCCACTTGCTCCTCATGCCGAACATCACATTGAATTGCGGTAACTGAATCACCAAACTCTTTAGCCAAAGCGCTTGCATCGTCAATGGCCACATCCGCGATCAACACCTCAGCACCTTCAGCGACAAACCGGCGCACTACCGCTTCGCCAATACCGCCAGAACCACCAGTAATCACACAGGTTTTGTTTTTTAGTCGCATGTTTTGTTCCTTGTGTTTGTTTAGCTAACGTATTCGAGCTGCCACCAGCTCCGCGATCTTTTTGTGCCCGGCTCGACTGAGATGGCCAGCGGAGCCATTGTCCCGTGTTAGGTAGTAGCGTCCGTAGGCTTGTGCTGGAGAGAGCGAATCCAAAAAATCTTCAGTGAGGTTGATGTAATCCAGGTTCAGTGCGGAGTAAATATTGATCAACCGTCTATCAAGTTCTGCTCGGTAGCCTTGAGGTTCCAGCAAGGTATCGGCATTGGGTATATGCAAGACCAGGAGCTTTTGATCTTCCATTAGGTCTGCGCGCAACAGCCCCAAGATATGGGTGACAATTTGATCTGTGCTGTCAAAGTAGGCTTGCTCCGCCGCTTCGCTAAACGCTAGCTTACGCACTGCATTCTTAACCAGCTCCACCAAATAAAAGCGCCCTTGCATCGCTTGCTCTGTACTTTGCAAGGCAACAGCAGGATGCGGGACAGGCACGTTTTCTAGCACTATCTCACCATCACGCTGCGCGTACTTCGGCTTAGCAAGAAAGCTAAAGTTGAGGCTCGTGCGTTCATAGTCCGTGATATAGATTGCCAGCAGCACCACATGTGGCTGATACGCCGAGCCGTGATGCTTGTATTTTAAGTACGCTTGATCAATGCCGTATCCTGGAACCCCCATATTTAACGCTTCGATCTGGTTATCTTGGGCTGTCAAAATGGCGGAGAACGTATCAGTATTATCGAGCTCAAAACCGAAGGCATAAGAATCACCCAATGTCACCACTCGAGTTACATCTGGCGCAGTAGGATTAGCATAGACGTGGGAACCGCGAATCCGATCACCCGTGATCTCCGCATCCCAGCCTAACGCCTGATCGTACCCTGCTGCTGTCGCCAATTGGTCTGGGTCTTCGACATCACGGTTTTTAACCCAGAAAGCCACCTGATTGCGCCACTCATTTAGCGCTGGAACCGTGTGAAAGCGACTATAAAGACGTTTGGCATCCAGCGTTAACCGCAAGCCAACTTCAAGCGCGGCAATAAGTAGCACAACCCAAAGTAGTAAACGCAACATTCGGAAGGTCCTTGAGGACTAGCTGTCACTCGGCTGCTTAAGCTGCCAGTCTTCATTGGGCTGAGCGGCAAACACCGGTTCCTCACCCTTAAGCAGCGCAATGGTTCCTGTCACCATATTGCCCAAGGCCACTTCTAATGCACTGCCAACCATGGCTTCATCAAGGCTACCATCAGCCGTCATCTCACCCGCCCAACGAATGATGCAATGACCTTCATCTACAGGCGTCACCGAGGCAACCACCTTATAGTCCTGCATGCCGATGGGTTTACCAGCCGTTAGCTCGTAAGAGAAGGTGCGCTGCTCATTGTCAAAAGCAACCAACCGGTGTTGAACATAACCCTGAGTTACCAAGGTGATATCACGAATGGCACCAACCCCTTCACCCACCACCTTAATGCTGCTTTGTGCACCACCAGGTATCCAGTTTAAAACTCGATCAAAGTGCCGCATCTCTTCCCACACAAGGTCCGCAGATAAATCCGTATTGCGGACGACTTCAATCTTTACCATGCTTTAGTACCTCTGAATATTTTTCGCTTTGCGCCTCATCAAACCCTAACCAGTCTGCCAATACCGCCGCGTTGTGCTCGCCCAGATGCGGAGCCCCACCTTGCACTTGCGAGGCGTAATGGCGAAAGCGGTAGGGGGATTGTGGGATGGGACGGGTACCGCCAGCACGATCGTCCACTTCGGTAACCGAATCACGGGCTTGCACGCTGGCCAAAGAACGAATATCACTAGCCGGTCGTACATCACCCCAGGCGATGTTCATCTTATCTAGCGCCTCGATAACCGCTTCGCGATCTGCGCAGGTGTTGTTAAAAAAACCATGCGCGGCTGCACGCCGAGCGGCAATTTTCTCATCCAGGCTTGGCTCAGGAGTAACCTTTGCTAGACCGTCTTGCACACCACACAGCTTGCTGAGCTGATGCCAGATGAAGCGAAAGTCACCAGCCAGTATCAGCGGGCCAGCCGCGGTTTGATGCACCTCATTAGGTGTGGTCAACGTCGCTCCATCCAAAGCGAAGTTCATCCCGTCGTTGGTCACCATGGTGGCATCTACCATGGACAGATCAATGTGCTCACCGTACCCGGTTCGATCTCGAGCTAACAATGCGGCCAGCAAACCCACCAGACCATGCAGCGACGCATTAGTATCCGCTACCGACAGTGCAAGCTCTGCGGGATAAGCATCGCTGATCTGCGCTTGGCGTGCCACCAAACCGGTTTCTGCATGCACAATCGGCGCGTAGGCTGCACGTCGGCTGTCCGCGTTGCCTGCACCAAACCCGGAGATCGATAACATAACAAGCTTTGGGTTCACCACCGCTAGCGTATCGTAGTCCAAACCAAGCCGACCCATCACGTCGGGCCGAAAGTTTTCGATCAACACATCGGCTTCACGCACCAACTGCTTTACCAACTCCGCGCCTTGGGGTTGGCTGAGATCAACACAGATATTGCGCTTGCCTGCATTCTGCTGATTGTAGTAACCAGAGATACCGCCAATAGAACGCCCCCACAGACGGGTCACATCTCCTTCCGGCGGTTCTAGCTTCACTACGTCTGCACCCAAATCACACAGCATGCGCCCGGCAAAAGGCCCGGCCAGCACGCGCGACATGTCTAGGACTTTGATCCCGGTTAATGGATATTCCATGTTTACCTCCAACAAAGTTTTACCGCAGCAATTAGCAAATGTCGGACAAACCATAGGCCCACTGGGTATTGATGTACAGCCTAAGCTGGCTCGATCAAGATGGGCGCTAGCCTGAACCTTGTCTGACCCGTAGACTATCTAAAACCTTTAGCAACGAGGGTCTTCGAGCTTGATTGATGCTATCCGCTCACGGCTAAATACGACCGCCCCAATGTTCTGCCTATTGCTAGTTGCTGGCACGGCTATCGCTAACACTAATTCTCCGAACGAGGCTGGCTGGGATGCCTTACGAAGCATGGACCTGGCAGAGCTCAGAGCCGAAAACGCCAAGCAACCCTCGCCACGGCACCAACTAACACTGGCGCTCTACGAGATAGAAACCAACATCCCAGAGGCAACCCGCCAACTAGACCTAGCCTTAGCATCAGCCGATCCGGGCAGCGATGAAGCCCGCTTGGCGGCCATGTTGCAATGTTCATTCACGGAGTTGTTGGGTACCACGCTTGATCCGGTTGAATGCAACAAGCGAGGCAAAGCAATATCTAATATTACGCACCCATTGCCTGCAGCTCTGGCGCAACTCCATTTTGGCATCTGGTTGGCCACCAACGGTCACTATGCGCAAGCTTTCAGGGCCAACCGCGCTGCAGAGCAGCTGGCGGTAGGCGCAGGCGATTCTTTGCTGGCCGCCACCACACAAAACAACCAAGGTGTTGATTATTTGATTCGCGGGCTACCAGCTCAGGCACTAAAAAAGTTTCAGGTAGCCTTAGAGCACGTGCGTCAGTCAAACAAACCGGATCAAGAATCCTTTCTGGCGTTGCTGGCCTCTAACATCGCCTCCGCCCATTTAGAGCTTGGCGAGTTTGAATCCGCAAACACCCTGGTCCAGAGCGCCATCAGCGGCGAACACTACGACCGCTACAACCCAACAAACTTGATCGACGAAGTCATACTCGCCCGAGCGTCCCTTGAGATGGGCAACCCTCAAGGGGGTTATGACCGTCTTAAAGCTGTATTGGACGCTGCCGGCCAATATGGTGTCTTGGGCGTTAAATCCTATGCGCATTCAGTTATCGGCGAGCTGCAAATTGCGTTGGGGAATATCGAGCAAGGCATCAAGAGCTTTGAGGCAGCCCAGCAACTGGCCGCAAGCAATGGTGATCCGCTGCACGTCAGCAAGGTTAACGTGTACTTTGCGGATGCGCTGGTTGGTTTAGGGCGCTACCAAGAAGCGGAGCAGACGATCGAGTCAAGCATTAGCGCATTGAACGCACTTGGACCCAGCATGATGCTGGCCCGGGCTCTGGACCTACGTGGTGATGTGTTACGCGCAACCGGTCAACGCATCGCCGCAAGCTCAGCCAAAAGGCAAGCGCGCCAGATGCAGGCAAAAGTGGTTGGTGCAGAGCACGACATGGACCTAGCAATGCTCGGTAAATCGCTGGAGCTTGCTAACCAAGCCAACGAGCTGGCCAACGCGCAACAAGAAGCCCGGCAGAGCGAAGCCCGCGCCAAACGAGATATCACCTTACGTAACCAGCTCATTTTGAGCGCGTTGGTACTAGCGTTGATCACATACTTAGTTCTATCCCGTCGATACGAACGTAAAGTGGCAAGAACCATCCAAACCGCCAACGCGGAGCTTGAGGCCAAAGTCTCAGAGCGCACGGCTGCACTCGAGCAAGAGATGGCTCAACGTTTAGGTGCGGAGGGTGAACGACGCCTATTGGCGCAAAGCCTGGCTGAAAGCGAAAAACTCCAAGCCATTGGCCAGCTCACCAGCGGCGTGGCCCACGACTTTAACAATTTGATGACGGTGGTGACCCTTTCAGCGGGTTTGCTCAAAGACGCCGATCAAATCTCTAGCAGCAGCTTAGTTCAGCACGTGGACAACATTCTCACCGCCACAGACTCTGCATCGGACATCACCGCGAGCCTGCTCGCTTACGCCCGCAAGCAACCCTTAGCACCAGAATCTACCAACCTAGAAGCTTTTGTGCTCGAATCACTGCCGTTGTTTGAAAGCACGCTAGGCAAAAGCGTAGCGCTGCACACCCGCATCGAAGAATGCACCATTTTAGTAGACCGCTCTCAACTCACTACCGCCATCATCAACCTGTTGCTAAACGCCAAAGAGGCTTTGCAGGGCAGAGGCCAAGTTGATTTAGAAGTATCCGAATTGCTGCAGATCAACGAGCAAGGGGAACCCCAACACTGGGCCACGATATCAGTCATTGACCACGGGCAAGGCATGACGCCGCTTGAACTGCGACGTGCCACGGAGCCGTTTTACACTACCAAAGCTGTAGGCCAAGGCACCGGCTTAGGTCTCAGCATGGTTGATGGTTTTGCCAAGCAATCCGGTGGGTATTTGAACATCGACAGCGCCCTAGGCAAGCGCACCACTGTCACCTTGCACATTCCGCTAGATGCCAGCATTGACACCAGCGATACACCCAAGGCTGTGCTAACACCCAGCGTTCCTACGGCCGGATTGGTGTTGATCGTCGATGACCAAAAGGCAATTCGCGATGTGTTGTGTCGCCTGCTAGAGCAGATGGGGCTTGAAACACTAAGCGCCAGCAGCGGCGCTGAAGCCCTGAAGTTACTCCAGAACCGGCCGCTGCCGGACCTGCTCATCACCGACCATATGATGCCAGGCGAGATCAACGGTCAGCAGTTGGCTGCCAAAGTGCGCAAACACCATGCTGAGCTACCGGTGCTGATCATGTCTGGCTACACCAACTCGGTTGAGTTGGATGTCGAGTTCCTACACAAGCCCTTCTCTTTCGACGATCTGCGTGCTGCGATCGCACGCACCATTGTTCACGACAATGCAGCCTGAACAGAACCCAATACCGGTTCAGAGTTTAGCCACAATTGCCGACGCTATCTGAACCCCCTGTTTGGTGCGTTGATCCAATGTTTGTGCAGCCCAGGCTTTAGAGTGCTCCTTCGAGGCTTTCAGTATCTCCTGCACAGCCATGCCAGAGAAATTTATGTCTGGCTCATTGGCACCTTTGTAACCCGAGGCAACAAAAGTTAGGTTGTCTACACGCACATAAATAGAACCGTCGCCGCTAGAGCGAGCTTCGTCACCCACTCCGGAAACTTCTTCAAACTTAACCGCTTCAGCCCCAATAGCACCCATCATAGCTTTGGCAGCAGATTTTTGAACACCGGTTTCTAGCCGATCACTTTCCTCCAACCGGTTGGATACTTTGTCCAGTTCAGCCTGCACCTGTTCAACGCTGCGATCGGCGGTGGATCGCTCAAACCAAGCGACCGCTTGCGCTGTGTTTTTGTGAACCTGCAGCATGGAGATCCGACCATTTGCCTGATCGGTCTCGTTCTTCCAGGTGTAGATACAACCGAGAACTTTAGTCTGCTTAAAGTTATCCGCCGGCATATCGAAGATTGCGCCAACCATTTCAGCGGTTAACACATCGCAGCCTTTACCATTGAATTGGCTGAAGCGCCCGGCACCGGAAGATGTTGAGCTACTAGCCACGTCAACCTCCTTAGTGCCAGCACTAGTGCTTTGCGAACCGCCGCAAGCGGCTAAACCGAAACAAACCGGTATGAATAACAGGAGCGAAAGGGTTCTCTTCATGGTTGTCGTCTCATTGTTGCAGTTTCAACGAATATAAACCGCCCTGTCTAAGCGTTATGTCATTTAGGCGACGTTGTAAACCGATAAGACGAAAGGTTAGATCAGCGATTCATGAGGCTTGCGCCAACAGACGCAGAACAATCAGCGTGGCGGACGCTATCTCAACCGAATCCATCACTGGTTGGTTTTGTGCACCCAAGATTATTTGCACCGCCTGCGCCTCGGCTTCAGTTGCGGGGAGTGTTTGCACCTGTAACTGCTGTCCATTGGATGTTTGGTTCAGCAAGGGAACCTCATCTGACGCTGGGGTGATTGCCATTGGGTTAACAAGCGCCGAGGACAAACCACGGTCATTGGCTAGCAGGCCCTGTAGCTGCGCGGCTAACGAAGGACTGTCGTTGGCCACCGCTATCGCCATTGCCTTCATTCCCTCATGCAAATATCCAGCAGACAACGCGCTAAGCGCAGCACCGGACTCCAGCTCAAGATGATTCGTTAAAGCACGCACTTCATCCAAGCGCAGCGTGGTGTCGCTCGTTGCTAACCCAGCTTCTACCCTCGTGCTACGCCACTGCGATTGCGCCGCCAGCACCGACAACCACAAACCTTGATAAACCATTTGGTTTTCAACGGATACCGGCAAGCTCAACGTGGCGGAAGGTGTTGGTGCGTCAAGCAGCTTGCGTGGCTTCAATTGATCTAAGACTAGTTTAGAACCAATAGCCGCAGCTTGTTGCAGCCGTGGAACCACAATAATCCCCACGCGATCCGAATCCGACCCACCAAAATCATTGGTAATAGTCAGGCGAAAAGCCAGCGTGGTGGACACATCCACCTCAGGCGCTATAAAGCTTGCACGACGGAACCCAGGGTTGCGGATCGCCACCGGTGGGCCCAGCAGCTGGATCCAGTTGTAGTCGTCGATGTCGCCTTCGCTGTCGGAAGCATCGAGAATGACTTCAGCGCCACTCGCGACCTGCCCGGGGGCATCCGCATCTGCCAACAAGAACCCATTACCACAGCCCACGCAGATCCGGCTTGAGCCACCACCGCAGCCTACTAGCAGTAACACCAGCATCGCTTGTATTGTTACTAGGGTTGGTACTCTGTGCTGCATCTGAGCTCTCCCGTTAGCCAATGCGCCTCGCTACCCAAATATTCGCATAGACGCCCTGCCCTTAGCTTGCCGAACCTGGATGAACGGAAGGTGAATAGGCTATCGCCAAAGTAACCCATACGGCAATGCGCCAACTGGTTGGGCTTCTCTGGCTAACGCCAGCAATGTTTGCGAGGCTAGCCGCTACAATCAGCAAGTGACCGACAAAATGACCGATAACATGACCAATACAACGACCATTCCGCTATTTCCCGAACGACCCGATATCCTGGCGGCCCGCAGCGGCTGGACCTACACCGGCCAAACGCGACCTGACTTTGCCGAAGCCACATCGGCAACACAGGAATCCGTTTGGGACTACCCTCGCCCACCGGCGATTGTTCCCTATTCCGGGCGTGTCACCGTGTATGCTGGCGATGCGCTGATCGCTGACAGCTGCAATGCGGTCCGAGTGCTAGAGACCGCTGGGGCGCCAACGGTTTACATCCCACCTGCAGATGTCGAAGAGTCGCTACTGGCCTACGGCGAGCTCACCTCGCTGTGTGAATGGAAAGGGGTTGCACAAACCATTGACGTGGCCGGCATCGCAAATGCGGGCTGGCGCTATGCGCAAATGTTCCCTGCCTTTACCAGCTTGTACCTATGGCCAAGCTTTTACCCGGCCAAGCTGCAGTGCACCATGAACGGAGAAGCCGTTACTCCACAGCCCAGCGGCTACTATGGGGGCTGGGTGACCGGCAACATCAAAGGCCCCATCAAGGGTGTACCGAACAGCCAAAGCTGGTAAGTAGGTGCCAGCTTTACCTCAGACCTTAGCCGAAGCGCATTTCAGCGTAGTCTTCCGCAACCACCGTCTTCAGCTTCTCAGAGTATTCCGGAAAGCCCACATAAGGCATAAACACTCGCGGCTTGCCCGGCACATTGGCACCCAGGTACCAAGAGTTGCAGGTGGGGTAAAGGGTTTTTGCCGCTCGGGTGTTCACCGTCTCAACCCAACTGTCTTCCGCGCCCTGCTCGGCCTCGATACATTGGTAGCCTTGGCTTTGAGACCACTGTATCAATTGGGTGATGAACTCCGCGTGTTGCTCGATACCGGTAATCAAATTGGCCAGCGCTGAGGGGCTGCCTGGGCCGGTCATGGTGAACATATTGGGGAAACCGGTGGTCATGAGTCCCAAAAAGTTGGTTGGGCCCGCCGACCACTTGTCTTCCAACTTGAGTCCATTCGCCCCGGTGATATTACATCTCAACAGCGACCCGGTCAGCGCATCATAGCCGGTGGCAAAAACGATAGCGTCAAACTCATATTCAACGCCGTTGGTTTCTATGCCATTAACCGTCAACCGATCAATGGGGTGGGTAGATACGTCCACCAAATGCACATTGGGCTGATTGAAGGTTTCGTAGTAGCCGTTGTCGGAACACAGGCGTTTACAACCAATCACGCCTTGCGGGCACAATAGCTCCGCAGTTTCTGGGTCTTTCACAATCTCGCGAATTTTGTCGCGAACAAACTCGCAAGCAAACTCGTTGCCTTCTACTGTAGCGGATAGATCACCGTAGGAAGCTAAGAAGCTGAAGCCGCCAAAATTCCAGAATTCCTCGAAATTGGCTTTGCGCTCTTCAGGCGTCGCGTCGAAAACAGACATTGGGTTAAACGAAAAAGTCGCGCCAAAGGCAACCGGCGACATTCGGCCCATGGCCCGAAACTCGGCGTAATTGGCTTTGATCTCGTTTTGTGTTTTGTCATCCAAAGGCTTGTTTTGCGCAGGCACCGTATAGGCGGCCGTCCGTTGGAAGACCGTCAGTTCACCCGCTTGCTGCGCAATGGGCGGAATGGCTTGGATGCCCGATGAACCAGTGCCAATGACGGCAACTTTTTTGCCGCTGAAATCTACCCCGTCGTGGGGCCAATTGCCGGTGTGGTAGGTATCACCCGCAAAGTCCGCCATCCCTGGAAAGTCTGGCGTGTTGGTGGCTGACAGACAACCGGTGGCCATGATCAGGTAGCGCGCATTCACCGTCGTTCCCGTATCGGTACTGACCGACCAAAGCTCGTTGGCGTCGTCATAATTGGCCGCGTTAACACAAGCATCGAACAAGAAGTTGTCGCGCAGGTTAAACTCGTCTGCAACGTGGTTGGCATAGCGCAGAATCTCGGGTTGGCCGGCATAGCGCTTGCTCCAGTCCCACTTCTGCTGCAACTCATCCGAAAATTGGTACGAATATTCCATGCTTTCGACATCGCACTGGCAACCCGGGTAACGGTTCCAGTACCAGGTGCCCCCCACATCACTGCCACGTTCAATGCCTTGGGCGGTCAAACCATGTTGTTGCAGTAGATGCATCATGTACATCCCACCAAAGCCCGCACCCACAACAACCGCGTCTACATCAGGTTCGCTTTTCATCGCTCGTTCTCTTTCTCGATATTTGGGTTGCCTACCAGTGTAAAGGGTTAGGCGGGGAGAAGTAATGAAGGAAAGCCATGGCACTATTCCTGAGAAACCGCCCTAAATGGCCTTACCATTGTGTAATACGATTGTCATATCCGGGTACTAATCTGCACCCGTCATCGCCTAGTTGAGGCCCTGACCACGCACTCTCCATCAATCATCCAGATCGGAACATGCTAATGACCACACCCTTTCTAAGCCGGACCAAATTGCTCGCTGGTGCGGTTTTAACCCTTTTCCTCGCCGCTCCGGTCCTGGCGCACAATGTGGACCGGGCGTTGCTAGAGATTCTGCTCGACAACGGCACCATTTCAGCGGCCCAGCACAAGTCGCTGCTGCAAAAGCTCGAAGAAGAACATGGGCCTCATACGCCGATCGCCAGCGCACCAAAAACACCAGCAGCAACGCCAATCCCACCGGTCCCAGCTAGCGCGCCAGCCATGCCAGAAACGGTGCTAGACGAGAGCATCGTGGCTGAGATTGCACAACAGATCGAAGCGGCTACCCCAATTAAAGCCAGCCACGGCAGCAAAGGCTTCCGGCTAGAAACCGGGGATGGCAATTGGCAAACCAATCTCCAGTGGCGCGCCCAGTTGCGCTACACCAACCCCTCCAGCGGCGATCCAAGGCAGATATCGGCCTTTAACGACGAAGATCAATCGACCTTCGAGGCGCGACGCCTACGGATGAAAATTGGCGGTCATGGTTTCCAACCCTGGCTCAAGTACTATTTTGAAGTGGATCTACAGCCAAGCCGCGACGTTGATGACAGCTCCTCATCATCCAGCGCTCGCGTTATCGACTGGCGCATCGATATCGCCAAGTGGGACTGGGGCGGCATCCGGGTTGGACAGTGGAAAGTGGATTACAACCGCGAGCGTGTTGACTCCTCGGGTCGCCAGCAGTTTGTTGAACGCTCCATTGTTAACCGGGTCTTTACCGTTGATCGCCAAGTGGGTGTCCAGCTCCGTGGTCATGCCTTCAAGAACACCCCAGCAGACTTTCGCTGGTACATCGGCGCCTTCACTGGCGAAGGCCGGGGCGTGCGCAACACCGATGACAACCTGATGTACATCGGTCGGTTGCAATGGAACTTCCTGGGCCGTGACCTAGGCCTGCGTCAAACGGATGTGGAATACACCGAGCTACCCACCGCCAGCTTTGCTATTGGCGCCTCAACAACCAAAGGTAGCTGCACCCGCTGGTCTTCTTCCGGTTGCGGCAACCTGGATGGCTTTACGTCACCAGGTGCAGCGATTGCGGACCAGTTCAAAGTTGAGCAAGCCGTGCAGGAATTTGCCTACAAGTGGCGCGGTCTGTCCATCCAGCAGGAACTGCATCGCAAAGAAGTGACTGACCGTCTAACCGACATCAAGAGTGATCTAACCGGCGGCTACATTCAGTCCGGTTACTTCTTCCACAACCTTTTTCCCTCGATACCAAAGCCGCTGGAATTTGCCATCCGTTATGCGTTTGTTGATGAACCTAACGCGCTGGATCCTAGAGCTGAAAACGAACGTCAAGAGCTAACCTTGGCAGCCAACTGGTTCTTCAGTGGTCACAACAACAAGCTTACCTTGGACTTCTCGCGCCTGCGTCTTGAGGACGATGTGCTGAACCGCAGAGAATCTGAGAACCGTGCGCGGCTACAGTGGGATGTTTCGTTCTAACTCGATCCGTCTTACTTAATCTTGACCACAAAAAACCCGGCAGCAGCCGGGTTTTTTATGCGCCAGATTTAGGCGCGTTGTCGACGACGTTTCAAACCAAGCCCAATCAAAGCAATGCTGAGCAAACCAAGCATAGTGGGCTCAGGTACAGAAGCCGTTGCCTGATTGTAGTGAATGCTGCCGTTCCAGGTGCGGGGGCTAAAGATACTGCCAGTGAAAGCACCATCGCCCCTGCCGATACCAGCAGTCAAAGACAAGTCTGCGTTAGTGTAGGTGTTGCTGCCATTGGTGTATTTCATGCCTTGCCCAGAAGTGTAATCCGAGACCAAGACGTAAAATCCGTAGAGGCTGCTAGCCTGTAATGTGAAGTCACTAACATCAACGAAAGTTGCCGTATCTTTCCCAGCACTAGTGACGCTATGCACTCCTTGCAACGTCCAAGCGGAGGCATCCGTTTCAACCCCCATGTAACCACCTAGCCGCGTCCAAACGGAGATTTCCGCCGTTGTACCGACACTCTCAAGATTAACATCGAGACCGGTCACCGTCAGGCTGTTGCTGGCAATGGTTGTATCAAACATGTTGCCGGCGAAGCCGTTGTTGGAACTGAATGTTGTTGTAATCACCCCTGCTGAGGCAACCAAAGGTAGGCTCGCCAGCGTTGTAGCCAACGCTAGATTCTTAAATAGCTTCATCTAATTTGTCTTCCACGCTTTGTGTTCGAGTGAAAAACTATGGTGTCACAGGCCAAGCGCTCGCTTTGCATGAGATTGTATGGAACCCCCAAAAAAAGGCGACCCAGTTCACACTTCTAACGACGCGACACACCCACAGTTGTCGCTATGATGCTCTGGCTGAGCCTAAACTAGATTGCAGCCTGAGCAAATGTTGCAAACTCTCAGCCCGACGTTCAGCAGGAACGGCAATACTGGCGGGGAACAACATAGGTTCCGGCGTGATATCGTGCCATTGACTTAGCCGGTCACCGAATTCGTCTGGCGTGCAGGCAATGGCAATTTCATCAACTAGCTCGTCGGGCACCACCTCAGCCATTGCCTTGAAATCATAGCTGGCCAACAGCTTTCGACAGGCAACCCCCACTTCTTCCATGCCATGCAGCGCTAAGATCGAATGGTAGTGCTCTACGGAAAACGAAAACCCAATTTGGCACTTAGCGTCAAAGCGGGCTAAGTCCGCATCGTTGTTTAAAGCCACGATGATGTGTGGAAAGATCGGGCAACTGTCGATATTGCGACCGGCTTGTTCTTGGGCTTGTTGCAGCAAAGGTAGGGAAACCTCACGATGCCACCGACGCGAGTGTACGGGGTGACCAACCAAACCGTCAGCAAACTCACCTGCCGCTGAGATCATGCCGCGATTCACCCCCGCCAACAGCAGCGGGATGTCAGAGCGAGGGCCCGGTGCACGCAGGTAGGCCGGCATCTTTAGCTGCCAGCTATCACCAGCCCAATTAAACCCTGGACCTCTAGTGGCAAAGAGTTCGCGCAGCAACCCAAACAATTCACGCGCGCGTGTGACCGGCTTGCCAAACTCGACGCCGTACCACTCTTCATTCATCCGCTGTAAACCTGTGCCTAGACCAGGTCGAAAGCGGCCGCCGCTCAACTCATCTATATCAAGCAAACCACTGCCAAGTACGGTAGGTGACCGGGTAAAGGTGTTGGCGATACCAGTACCCACTTCAATCTGGCTGGTTGCTACCGCAATGGCGGCCGCTTGCACCAAGGCGTTGCTGCTTTGAAAATCCACAGTCCAAACGCTATTAAACCCGGCGCTTTCCGCCTTCTTGGCTAACGCCACATTGTCACTGGCACTCCCCGCTGTCAGTAGTAAACCTGTTTTCATCTGTCTCTCCTAGGCAACAACCCTGCTGACCTATACTGCGCCGTGACTGCGGCAATGTCACCATCACGACAAACCCCATTGGTTGGCTGAACAAACCAACCGGCGTTTGGGTTTTCGGCGCTTGCCGCACCCGAACAACGGCTATAACCTATCCAATCAACTGTCACTGAGTATTGTTATGCGAATCTTATTTTGGCTCTCTTTGTTCTCGCTTGTTATGGGTTGTACCGCCCAAGAATCAAAATCTACGCCAGTAGATGCTCAGACCGCCAAACAGGCATACACCCCACCACCTCAAACCAACTTCGGCACGCCCATCGAGTTTCAGTCCGATGCGGATATTGGCTTGGTGGCTCGGGTTCACTTTGCTACCCATACACCTGACTTCCAACGGGCTTGGGAATTCTACCAACTGCTCGGCTACTCCACCGGCCGCAGCGGCTTTCCGCTTACCAATACCCATGTCATGGCTCGCGCGCTCGGTATGTTTGATGTTTGCCAGTACGAGCTGGTGCGTGGCGCCGTTATCGACATTCCAGACAGCATCAACACGGTTAACGTGGATCTGCTGCAGTTCAAGACACCCTTCAACGGTGAACCACCCTACGAGCTGCCCAACCACTTAGGTATGGCGTACGCCAGCATGTTAACCACAGATCTAGATGCGGATTACGCTTTCCTTAAAAGTAAGGGTGTGGACTTTCTGTCAGCGCCTTATGGTGCATCCGGCGAGCGTTTTGCGTTTTTTCGTGATGTAGACGGTGTGCTCTACAAGTTGATGGAAGATGCAACGCACAACAAACCAGCGGCAGCTAACGCCACAAGCGCGCATATCATTGCCATGCCTTACATCGGGATCAACGTAAGCGACCTCGACGTTTCATTAGATTTCTATCAACGGCTTGGCTATACGGATATCACGCCAATCCCTCAACGCACTAGCACCTTGGCCGAAGCGCAAGCCTACGGGTTAGACGCACCCTTCGAATACAAGGGTTTTGATGTATCTCTTGCACGTGGTGACAAACATAGCCTGCGGCTGCTCCAGTGGATTACACCGTTCAACCCAGAGAGGGCTTACCCAGCACCAATCAACCATATCGGCATCAACCGTATTGCTGTGGTTGTAGCCGACATGGAACGCGCGGTCGGCATTTTGAAGAGCCAAGGCGTAGAGTTTCTATCTGAGATTGCACCCTGCTGCTCTGGTACCGGCGAGGACAAGATGGCCATTGTGCACGCCATAGACCCTGACGGAGTTTTTGTTGAATTGGTTGGCCCCATTACGCCGCGGCCTCCAGCCCCACATCCGCAGCACTGCGGTCCGTTTGAGGTCAAAATGCCAACCTTAGAAGATGTTGCTCCGTTTAACCAAGGTGGCGGTTAGGGAACCCGATATGGCACAGGAATCCATCTGCGTCATCGGTGTTAGCGGTTTTGTTGGTAGCCATGTGGCTGCGGCGTTGCTGAGCCGCGGCTACCCAGTAAAAGGCACCTTGCGTAACGCCAGCAGCGAAGCGTCTGAGTGGTTGTTGGAACAACTGCCACTGCAGGCCACCGCATCAGCCCAACTTAGCCTGCACTCTGCGGATATAGCCAACAAAGAAAGTCTGCATAAAGCCATGCAGGGCTGCACCGGCGTCATCATGTGCGCGGGAGTTGAGCAGCAGGATCTGAGCACCATCGATTTGATGGTGGGTGCGGCAAACAATGTGGCAGATTGCGCGCTAAGCCTGGGCATCAGGCGCGCGGTGTTTACGTCGAGCACGGGGTCCACCAATCCCCCAGAAGGCGAGCCTGAGATCAAGAACGAAGTAGATCACTGGTCTGATCCGCAGGCACAGCAAGCGGCAGGTAAGTTCTCACCCGCAGCCAAAACACTGATGGACCAAACGGCGCTCGCGCGGATGGCAAGCTCCGATGGCAAGCTGCGCGTTAGCATCTTGAATCCATCATTGATCGCGGGGCCAGCTTTTCAGAAAGAACCGGTGGCAAGCTTACGCTCGTTTCAGGCGATCATCGAGAAACGTCGACACGCCGAACGTGTGCCCAACGGTTCTATGTCGATGATTGATGTACGTGACCTAGCCAAACTGCATGTGAATGCGTTGGAGAGTGACACTGCTCAAGGGCGCTACTTTGGGGTAAAACAGAGTTGGCATTGGCAGGATATTTTGGAAGCAGTGCAACGCGCATATCCTGATTATGTTGTGCCCCCCTTCCCTAAGGGCGAAACACCAGCGCGCGCGACCCAGTTTGATTTGACGCGTCAAAACTCCTTGGGGGTTGAATTGCGCGGGTTGGATGAGATTGTGGAGGGTGTGGTGGTTGAGCTGAAGCGGCGAGCGATGATTTAACCTCGCTCGACCTAACCTACCACCCCACTAAATGCTCCGCAGCGCCTCATCCGTACTTGCAAGCAGCCGGGGAATGCCTTCATTTTTGGTCCCCATACGCTCATCCGTTGATTCACCCACTTTCCATCGATGATGCAACTGCTGCAAAACCGTGGCCGTTTTCCACAAACCAAAGGCTTCAAACCAGTTGGCGTGGCTAACATCCAGCCCCGTGCGCTCGCCATAGCGTTCGATCACCTCTACTCGGGTTGGCAACCCCATACGCTGCATGCCGTCATGTCCGCGCTGCTGCTCTTGAGTGTCTTTTGGGTCAGGCCAGTAGTTCAGCAGCGTACCAAGATCAATGAGCGGATCGCCCAGCGTGGTCATATCCCAATCAAAGAAGGCAATCACCCGGTCTGGGTTCGCAGGATCGAACATGCAGTTGTCTAGTTTTAAATCGTTGTGCACTAGCGAGACACGCTGAGACTGAGGTTGCTGGGCCAGCAAGCGCTGGTGCAAGGCCTGCATCTGCGCATCGTGTTGTGGGTCAGCCACCAAGTCCCACCGCTTCTTCCAGCCCGCCAGCTGACGATCAACGAAGCCGACTGGCTTACCCAGATCGCTCAAGCCATGGGCTTGGGTATCAACTAAATGAAAATCGGCGATCGCGTCAACCAGCGCAAAACCCATGCGCCGACCGACGTCTTTGTGTTGGCGCATGGACTCGGGAATGACCCCGCGGATGACCTCACCATGACGACGCTCCATCACAAAGAAATCAGCACCGGCAATGTCAGGATCATCGCAGAACAAATAGGCACGCGGCGCCCGATCAAAAAACTGCCAAAGGCGCGATAGCACTCGGTACTCGCGCTTCATATCGTGCGCACCGGGTGCCAGCGTGCCAAAGGGCGGACGCCGAAAGACCAACTCGGTGGCACCGAATCGCAGCATGTAGGTGAGATTGGCTGAGCCGTTAGGGAACTGCAACACTTCAAACTCACCGCTTAACTCAAGATCCGACGGTAGATGTTTACGCAGGTAGTCTTCTATAGCGGGCCAATCCAGGGCTTCGCCCGTGCGAACGGCCTGAACTTCGGGTGGTGGTGCATCGCGGAATGGATCTACGGGAGGTTCAACCATGGCACTATTTCGAGTTGCTTACGATGTCGCTGATCTTAACGCTAATGATGGGGTCAGAGCCAAGTGCCAGAGTCAATTGCTGTAGCTCAGACTATCTCGTTCTCGACCCGCGTTAACCAATAATCGGCATCAAAGGTCTCGTCACCCAGCAGATAGCGCCAAAACCGGATCCTGTTCAAATATTCCAGCCGCTCGGTATCCGCTTCGAACCATTTTTCGCTGGCGGTTAAAATCTGATGAATCGGGTCTACGCCCTGCTTGCTACCGGTCCAAAAGATCGGCCGCTGCTCAAAATGCGCTTCGGGCAAATCGGAGTCATCCCACAGCCGCACCTGCTTTTCGGTTGGACATAGGCGGATCTTAAACATATAGCGCAAGCGATCCGAAAGATTCAGGCCACCGCCATGCCACACCCCCATGTGCATAAACAACAGTGTGCCCGCCTTACACACCATATGCTGCTGACCACGAATGTTTTGGTAACGGCTGATGGCGGCTTCACTGACGTTGCGCAAGTGGGTGCCCGGCACAAACCGGGTGCCGCCCATATCCGACGTCACCTCATGCGGGTAGTACATAATCTGCATATCAAAGGACTTTCTAGGATCGATAGTCGAATCTTGATGGGTATGTTGTGACACTTGGGGTTTCTCGCCACCTGCATAAAAGCTGGGTGGAAACATCATGTGCAAGAAGTGATGGTCAAACCTTGGGGACCTACCCACCAGGCTCTGTATTGCACCCGAAACCGCGGGTAATGCGACAATCTTTTGCAACGCGCTACCTTCCGGATAAGCCTCGCCAAAAGGCACCCCTGCCCTCACTACAGGAATAGCGCTGCTGCTCATCACCCGTCCGTAGTGGGTTGCGGGATCCGTTATTTCGCTCTCATGCACATGGCCAATATCATTGAGAAACTGACGATTGAGTTCATCCGGCACAATACTGTCAAGCCGCAGAAAGCCACGGGCCGCAAACCTCGCCATGTCGGTGGAATTTAGTAACTTGCGATCACTCATGATGTTCCACCATCTTTTCGAAGAAGAACTCGTACTTTAAGTAGTCTGTTTTGAATTCATCACCGCTCACATGGCTGATCAGTGGACTGGCTTGGATAAGCCGCCAACCGTCCAACAGCGCATCTAGCCCGGTTTGGTAAGGCGGTTCATCGGAATCACCCGACATATGGCGTTTTCGACCCGTGCCATCGTAGAACGCCCAGGCAATAACCGTGGTATCCAGCGCCGAGCTCCCAAGATAAAGGACCATGACTTGTTGTCGTAGCATCGTTTTTCCAACGTCGGCCTAGTGGATGGCACATCTGGATAAGTACATACAAATGTACTTATGTACTTACATATTTAGGAGGAATGGGGTCAGACCCAAGTGCCAGAGTCGGTTGCGGTAGCAACCGACTCTGGCACTTGGCTCTGACCCCATTCCTCCTAAATATGTAAGTACATAAGTACATTTGTATGTACTTATCCAGATGTGCCATCCACTAGGCCCACATTGGAAAAACGATGCTACGACAACAA
>CALHVX010000134.1 GCA_938036875.1 uncultured Pseudomonadales bacterium | reverse complement strand
GGGCTATCGCGTTACTTACATGATCACCCAGGCGGTGCTGGGCTTTTTGGCAACGATCATTGTGCGTTGGTTTAGTCGCTGGCGTGAATACCGTGCGGATGCTGGTGGGGCTGCTCTAGCAGGGCGTGAGAAGATGATTGCTGCGCTAGAACGGTTGCAGTCTGGGCAAGAACCCCGCCAGCTACCGGCGGAGATGCAAGCCATGGGTTTCAATGGTGGTCTGCTTGGCGCCTTAGGCTTGAAGAAACTCACGATGACCCACCCGCCGCTCAGTGAGCGAATTGCTGCGCTGCGCGCAGCGGCCTAGTCTCGCAAGGCGTTACTCTGTTTCTTGAGCCGGTCTTTTGATCGCAACGCAAACCACTTGGCTTGCTGCTACGTAGTCGTGACCGCAACGTTTGCTACGGGTAAAGATCAGCAAACTATCTAGCAACGGAAGTACCGCCAGTGGGCCGGCTGCCAAGAGCAACAGCATGGGCAAAAATGGACCGCGCAGCCACAACAGCTTCCAAAACGGTAATGGTTGTTGCGATTGTGTAGAGACAATACGCAGCTTTAGCCACTGTTTACCCAGCGTATGCTTGTATTTGTATAAGGCAAGTCCGTGCACAAGCAGGTAGGTGATGAAGATGATCAAGGCTACCCTTGGAATCAGCTGCTGGTACTCCCAGGCTTCTGCGCGCTCCAATAAACCACTCACCAAAGTCACTATCATTGCGCCGACCAAAAAGAGCAGTAGATCAATGCCCGTAGCGAACAAGCGACGCCATCGGTTTGCTGGAGGGTTAGAACTCATGGCGTTACCTCTGATGCGGGTGTTGCATTGCCTCTGGATTGGTTGCTATCAGGCTTGAGGCGATATGCAAGAAAAGCGTTTCCCCCGCGTTGGCCGAAGCTGCCATAGCCAGAGCTAACAAAGAGATTGTGACCTGCAACCATGGGCCCGTGAACGTCGATGGCGCCGCCAACTGCGGTGCCGTTTACCGCATCCACTTCACCCCAGGTGTCCACCTGCCACAGCAACTCGCCAGTCGCTATGTCGTAGCCGCTCAGCAAACCGTTGAGTTGCCCAGCAAAGACTATGTCATTGGTGGCAATGATGGCGGCTGAGAACCCCGATGAGCATTGGCTGCGCCCGGCGCAACCATCCTCGGCCGGTTGGGTCCAGGCGACTTCTCCGGTATTCATGTTTAATGCGGTTAAGCCCGGCGTCTCATCTGGCGATTTGCCGAATGGTGAACGATCACTCATAGGCACCAACAGCAGCTCTTGTTTCGGTGCTAATGCCATGCCCCAATGTACACCGCCTAGTTTGCCGCCAAGCCCTAGCTTTTGTTGCCACAAAAGCTTGCCGTTGTCTGGGTTTAGTGCGCGTACGTCGCCGGATTTTTGGCCAATCAGGAGCAACCGCTGACCCTCTTTGTTGGTCGCTAGGATCGGTGGTGCACCAAAATCTAGGTCTGGTCCGTTTTCTTCCGGGCAATTGGGGTGTTTGGCTGAAGTTTCGCAAGACATATTGTAGGCGTCTTGCTCGGTAAACTGCTGCTGCCAGCGTACCTGACCGTCGGCTAGCGCGACCGCGAAGATAGCATCGCTGCCCTTGGTGGCTGGTGCTGAGTAGTTTTCGCCGGTTCCAAAAAAGAGTTGTCCTGCATCGGCATCAATAGTGGGCGCCGACCAAACGGGCGCACCGGATGGACCGTACTCTTCAACAAAAAAATAGTGGCTGCCGGTTTCTTCAGCCTCTTTGTTGATGGTGAAGGTGCGCCATTGATCTGCGCCTGTAGCCGCATCTAGTGCCAACATGGAGCCGCGAAAATTGCAGCAGCTGTAGATTGGTATGGCAGCCAGCACTACCTCGATGGACGACACCGGTACGTAGAGCTTGTTGTTGTGGAAGGCGGGGGTACCCGTCACCACAGCAAACGGATGGGTGCGCACATCGCGTTGCCAAACTTCGGTGCCATCGGTTGGGTCTACGGCATGCACGCGGCCTTGAAAGGTACCAAAGAACAATAGCGGGCGGGTACCTGCCACGGTGGAGACTTGGCCATGGACGATGCCTGTGCGGATACCGCCGTTAGCTTCAAACTCCCAGCGCAGGCATCCGGTGTCTCGGTCCAGTGCTAGCAAGCGCCCCTCGGTGGTGCCGATGAAGACCGTATCTTCGGTGACCAAGGGATAAGAGTGTGGGCTATCACTATCGAGAGCGAATGCCCAAGCCAGTTCGAGTGAACTAATATTGTCCCGTCGTAAGCTTTGCTCGGCATCGGTTTGAAAGCGCTGGTTCCCGGTGCCCAAACCCCAACCGGTGGAGCTGAAATGCTCGGTCCCGGCGTTGCTGGGGCAGGTTTGGGCGGTGACCATCGGTGAGACACCAAACAGCAGTAGTGCGAGCAGCCAAAACTGATTGGTCTTGTGCATGGTGGGCAATTTAACCGGTAGCAACAGATGTATCCTCAAAGACAATAGAAAGGTTTCAAGCCGTGACTGATTGTTGGCGAAAACCAGGTGAACTACAACTCAACCGCAGCGTAACCACACCACAATCACAACAAGCGGGTTTGGCGAGCAACTTTGCGGTAGCATTCGTGTGAAACGTTAGTTAGGTTGAATTTGTTATGCGTCCACGTCGATCCGTTTTATACATGCCGGGTGCCAATGCTCGGGCGATGGAAAAGGCCAAGGGTCTTGATTGCGATAGCATCATCTTCGATTTGGAAGATGCGGTTGCCCCGGATAGTAAGTCCATTGCCCGAGAGCAAGTCCAGCAAGCGATTGTCGGTGGTGGCTATGCGCATCGAGAGCTGATTGTGCGAGTCAATGGGTTAGATACGCCCTGGGGCCTAGATGACGTGGCCATGGCCGCGCGCTTGCCCCTGGCTGGATTGCTATTTCCTAAGCTCGAAAGCGCAGCGCAGGTGGCTAACATCTGCCAGGTTGTGGATGCTGCTGGCGGCTCCGAGCTTCCGCTTTGGTACATGCTGGAAACACCCGTTGGTATTCTGCGCGCAGAGGCCATTGCTAGTGCTAGCGATCGCTTAGCGGTGTTGGTGATGGGGACCAGTGATCTAGTCAAAGAGCTACGGGCACAACACACTGGCTCGCGACAGAACATTGCTTATGCCTTGCAGCATTGTGTGTTGGTAGCGCGTTCTCTAGGTGTCGATATTCTGGATGGTGTGCATCTAGATTTTCGAAATTTAGAGAGTTTCGCTTTGGCCTGCACTCAGGGCGTGGATATGGGGTTCGACGGTAAAACGCTAATTCATCCAGGGCAGGTTGAGCTGGCTAACGCGCACTTTGGCCCCTCTTTGGATGATGTTGAGCATGCGCGACGGGTACTTGAAGTTTGGGATGCAGCCCAGGCAGATGGACGCGGTGTTGTTGAGCTGGATGGCCAGCTCATCGAGAATTTGCATGCAGCAGATGCGCAACGAGTGATCCTGTTTGCTGATGCGCTTGCTGCACGCTAGGTTTAGCCGGCGTTAGCCGGCGGCTTTACGAACCCTTGGCATGACATCGGTTAGATAAGCATCCAACGCTTCTTCGTTCCAGGGTGCGCGCAGGGCAACGTTGACGTCGGTGGCGCCGGCGTTTACGTATTCCATGATGCGCTCTACTGCTTGGTCGGGGGTGCACAACAAGGCGCCGCCCTCAATACGCGGTGCCATCTTGCCCCAATCTGTTGCTAAGCGTTCGCGCTCGGCTTTCATTTGGCTTTGACCGGTGGCGAGGTTAAACATTAGGTTGACGCCACGACGTACCGTTTTAGGGTCGCGCTTTGCTTCTTCACACCACTGGTCGAGCACGGTGTTCAGCCGTGCGAACTCATCGCTCGGTAAGTAAGCGGCGTTCCAACCATCCGCTCGCTCGGCAACAATTTTTAAGGTCTTCTTCTCGCCAAGGCCACCAATCCAAATCGGCAGACGCGGTTGCACCGGGGCAGGTAAGCAACTGGCGTTGTCGACCACGTAGTGTTTGCCTGAAAAGGTTGTGCGGTCTTCGGTTAGCAGGCGTCGGATAACTTGGGTTGCCTCGTCTAACATGTCCAAACGTGTGCCGATGTCGGGGAAAGAGTAGCCGTAAGCGGTGGCTTCCCAGATATGCCACCCGGCGCCAAGCCCGAGTTCGAACCGACCGCCACTGATGTGATCAAGGGTGGTGGCCGCTTTAGCGAGCAAGGCTGGATTGCGATAGCCCACATAGAATACTAAGCAACCTAGTCGAGCATGCTTCGTCTCAGCCGCTAGCGCAGCTAAGGTGGCGATGGCCTCAAAATGTGGCTCGGTGCCATCTTTGGGGGGCGCCTCGTAGAAGTGATCCCAGGCGGAGATCCAATCAACTTTATTGTTGTCGAGTTTTCGCCATAGCGCCCGCATGTCGTCCATCGACATATTCTGTTGACCTACGTGCACGCCTAAGGATAGCGCCATGTGCCTGGTACTCCGGTAATATCTAGGGCTCAGCATACCGTTTGCAGCTCGCAGCGCACAGCACTCAAGGTCAAAAAAGGAAATCGGATGCCCATTGCTAGCACGCCAGACATTGATCTTTACTACGAGTTGCATGGGCCGACCGCTCAGGGTGGCGCTCAGGTTTTGTTTATCAGCGGGACCGGGGGCGATCTGCGTGTGCGTCCAAACGTGTTTGACGGGCCTTTGCCCGGTACCCACCAAGTGTTGAGCTATGACCAGCGCGGCTTAGGACAGTCTGGCAAGCCGGCAACAGATTACAAAATGGCCGATTACGCCGCAGATGCGGCCGCGTTGTTGGATCATTTGGGCTGGCCCGCCGTACCCGTAGTTGGCGTGTCGTTTGGCGGCATGGTGGCGCAAGAGTTGGCGTTAAGATATCCAGATAAAGTTAAGAGCCTAGCCTTATGTTGTACCAGCAGTGGCGGTGCTGGGGGCGCCTCATTTCCGTTGCATGAGCTGAGCGACCTTACACCGCTAGAACGGGCTGAGCAGCACTTATCGGTGGCCGATATAAGGCAAGATGCAACCTGGCAACGCCAAAACCCCGAGCGTTGGCAAAGATTGTTGGGCTTGGCGATGAATGCTCAGCGTGAGGATCGTGATGAGGCAGGTGCAGCGCGTCAGTTGGCGGCGCGTGCGCTGCACGATACTTGGGATCGGTTGCCGCAACTAGCGATGCCGGTGTGTATTTTCGCCGGACGCCACGACGGTATTGCACCGTTAGCGAATCAACAGGCTTTGTTAGAGCAAATTGCGGGGGCTAAGCTCCTTACCTTTGACGGTGGTCACCTGTTTTTAGCCCAAGACAAGACAGCCTACCCAGCGTTAGTTGAGTGGCTGCAACAGGGAGCTTGCATCGACCAAGGCTAACGTTTGCCGTTAGTGTTCACCCAGCGGCGGAGACCCCAGTAGGCCATTAGGTGCAGAGTGGTGACGCTGGCAAAGGCTGCCAGTACCGCTACCTGGTAGCGCATACCAAACAAGATCATCAGCGTAAGCAATATGGCCGCGCAAACCAGAAGGCGCAGCAAGCTTGGCGCTTTGGACTGCGTGTCCCGCAGGCCGAGCAAGGCAGCACCACTCATCACCGCCACGGGTAAGCTGATAGTGAACACCAGCAATGCAATCCAACTGTTGAGTTCAGCCAACATTAGGATTGAGGCTCTTCTAGAATTTCAACAATGCCGTTGTCTGCAAATACTCGAATTTTTGCGCCATCAGGTATGCGGTCGGTGCAGCGAGAGACGTCGACAACACAAGGCACTTTAAACTCTCGCGCTACCGTGCCAGCGTGCGATAGGTAGCTGCCGGTTTCTACAACAACGGCGGCCGCGCTAAGAAACAACGGTGTCCAACCTGGATCTGTGTAGGGCGCAATCAATATATCGTTAGCTTCGAGCCGGTTGGATGCTGAAGCAGGGTCTAAGACAACCCGTGCAGTACCTTCAGCGTACCCTGGGCTTGCACATTGCCCGACCAAGGTATTGGCATCTTCAGGTTGATGCTGAAGGGTTGGGGGTTCTAAGCCAAGATTAAAGGTCATGGGTGGCGTGTTGCGGCTCAGGCGTAGCCGTTGTTGACGCCGCTCTAATATTTTGTCTTGCACATCTCGCCAGCTGGCTGCGCTTTGCTGTAACTGTAATAGCTCATCCCAGAGCAGAAAAAACACATCCCCGCGATAGTGCAGTTTGCCTTGATGGATTAGGTCTCGCTCTACTGCGCACAACTTTTCGCGTACCACCCCTAATGCCGCGGCGGTTTGGTGTCTAGTGTTTTCCCGTGTTGTTACGTAGTGGCGAGAGCGCTGAACCAGTTGGTTGGCTAACCAATAGCGCGGTCGACTTAGATTGTCCTTTAGTTTTTGTTGTGCCTGCTGGTAGGCCAGCTGTGCGTCAGGCCGTTCGGCCTCGCTGCTAAGCAGCGGCAACAAGGTTTGCAGCAAGGTTTGAGGTGATTCCCGCCAACGTGGGGTAGCCAGCTCTAACTCGCGAGCCGTACGATGGCCGTAGCGTTTCAGAAACCCGCGTAAGCTTTTTGCAACTGGATGCTCAACCGGTAGTGTTTGCAATTGGCTGAGCAAACGTTGGTCCGGCAAGGTCATCAGCTCGGTGTCTGTTTTGATAAGTTGCGCTAGCGCCGAAAGCTCGTTGAGCATGTCCCGGCTAACCATACCTTGCTCACCGATGCTTAGCTGGTCGACCAGGTTGGCCGGCAGTTGCGGCGCCCAACGTTTTAGCATGGATCTTAAGGCCCCTTGCAAGACAAAGTAGCGGCCGGCAGCAATGTTCAAAAAAAATGGGTAGTTGTACGCTGGTTCAAAGACTCGCTTGCCATACAGAGCTTGAGTTAATGCTTGTAGTGCATCCGTTTGTGGCTGCTCCAGCTCGCGAATACGTTTTGCAAAGCGTTGGGTATGATTTGCTGGTAGTGCTTTGGAACGATGCCAAAACATCCCAGTGGCTAAGTAGGCAAACCCGAGTTGGACCAAGCACAAGGGCAGCTTTAACCAGCTCAACTGGCTGAGATCGATAGCGCCACCGCGTAGCAGCATGGCTTGCGCCACCTCGGTTTCGTTGCCACGCAGCGGTAGCAAGCGCCGAACACGGTCAAAGTTGAGATAATAACGACCATTGATAAAACGCCCAAGCCCGGGCAGCACCCGTTGATACAAATCTTGGCTCAAGGGGGTCAAAGGCTCGGTAAAGTTTTCAGCTAGTGGTTTGAACCATATCCAGCGTCCGCTCACTTGGTCTGCTGTGCTGGATGTATGTGCGTCAACGCCGGTGATCGGTCTGGTTTGCAAGACCACTAACTCGTTGTCAGCGAATGCCCATTCAACATCTTGTGGGCCACCCATGGCTTGGGCGATGTCATTGCCTAGCTGCGCCACTTGTCGGACTTGAGCATTCGTTAAGCTGGACTGTTCTCGCTTGTGTGGGGCGAGGCTCTCAAGCCTATCATTGCTGGGGGAGCGTAAGCCGGGCGGCATATACAAGCGCTTAGCGCCGATACGTGTGCGGGCAATATCTCCGGCGCGGCTAACAAAAAATTGATCGGGGCTGACTCGACCATCCACCAATGCAGCACCCAAACCCCAGGTTGATTCAATCAGACTATGGTCGCTAAACGACTGGCTTGGATCTTCGGTAAATACAACGCCAGCACTCTGCGCGCCCACCATCTGTTGGATGATGACGGCCATCTCGGGTACTGGGCTACTGGAGATCGATTTGCGGTAAGCGTCTGCGTGGCTGGACCACAGTGATAGCCAGCAGTCGACAATGGCTTCGGGTAGTCGATCCCGCGTGATGTAGTAATAGGTGGCGTGTTGTCCAGCGAAGCTGTGTCGCTCACCATCTTCGCCCAGGGCGGAACTGCGTACGGCGACATATTGAGTGGCCCGATTGGTGGCTGGGGCCTGAGCAAACAGAGCGTCAAAACCCTCGCGCAGCGACTGGGCTAGCGCTGGTTGTAGACGCGGCCTGTGGTGTTCGTGGTCCGGCCCCGCTCCGGGTGCAAAGTCTGCTTCTAGCTCGTTTTCAAAATGGGAACGAAAGGCTTCAGCGCTTAGTGCAAAGCCTTGAGGGACGTTGAAGCCGTGCCCGATTAGCTCACCAAGCTGGGCAGCTTTGTTGCCGTAGGCGCCAGCGTCGACGGTGCTGAGTTGAGAAAGAGATCGGAGCCACGGCATGGCGCGCAGTATGCCTGGGAAGCGTTAAAAACGCATGACCCAGGCAGGCTGATTAGCGGTTTTCTGTAGTGCGGCTCAACGCGGTATCTGGCAGGCCGTTAGGCTTCTTGTTCGCGGCCGCTTTGCTGTCCTGACGGGTACGCCATTTTTGCACGATGCGGCCTTTTTGAAAGACCGCTTTTAGCTGGTGTGGCAAGGCCAACAGCGCGGGGGTAGCAACCAAGGTTAGCAAGGTGGCAAAGGTCAGCCCGGAGACGATGGCCTGGGATAGAGGTACCCAGAAGCTTGATAGCTGGCCACCGTAGACGATGGATCTGTTGATGATGTCTACAGACAGGTTGCTCGCCAGCGGCAGCAGGCCAAAGATGGTGGTAACCGTTGTCAGCATCACGGGTCGTAGGCGTTGCGCACCGGTACGGACAATCAAAGACACATAGTCTAAGTGCGGGTGCTCACGCTTTAAGTGGTTGTAGGTGTCGATGAGCACAATGTTGTTGTTGACCACAATACCGGCTAGCGCCACAACGCCAACGCCGGTAAGGATGGCACTAAAGGGAGCGCTCAAGACCATCAACCCGATCAGTACGCCGGCGGTAGACATAACCACGGCAAACAAGATGAGCGTGCTCTGATACAGGCTGTTGAACTGGGTCACCAAGAGTATGAACATCAGCAGCAGGGACATACCAAAGGCAACCGAGACAAAAGCGATGGCATCATTTTGCTCTTCGTTAGCACCGCGAAAATCTATGTTTAGACGCGGGTCGAACGTTTGCTGCTCTAGCCAGGTTTCAATCTCTTTGACTTTGGTGTCTGCTAAGACACCTTCCGCAACGTTCGCTCTGATAAATTCTACAGGAATACCGTCGATGCGTTGAATGGCGTCCACGTTGGGTGCTGGCGAGCGTGAAACAAAGTTGGAGATTGGGATCAGACCTTTGGCGGTGCTGATTTTTAAGTCGTCCAGGGTTGTGGCGCCGCGATATTCAGATGGGTAGCGAACGCGTATATCTACCGCATCGTCTGCGCTGTCGGGTCGAAACTCGCCAACTTTAACGCCACCGGTCACCAGCTGTACGGCGATACCCACTTGGGAAACATCTGCGCCAAACAACGCTGCTTGGGCGCGGTCCACGGTAAGCTTCCACTCGAGCCCGGGTAACGAGCGGGTGTCGTCAATGTCCACAATGCCATCTAGGGAAGACACGTACTTGTGTACGCGGGTCACCGCAGGTTCAAGCAGCGCTTTGTTGTGTGACGAAAATTGAATTTGAATTGGCTTGCCGCTACCGGGTCCCATCTCCATGCCTTCTACCTCAACGCTTATACCTGCCAGCGTTGCGGTCCGCTCGCGTATCTCGTTGAATATTTCGCCGGCACCGCGGGAGCGCTCGCTTTCTTCGGTAAGCGCCAGAAAAGCTAGGCCAATTCGGTCAAACCCATCTCGCGATGCACCGCCAGTGAGCATGGTCATAACATTCATGTCGAGAATGTCCGGCACCTGCAAAATCTGGTCTTCTACCTCACCAACCAAACCGTTGATTTCTTGAGCTGATAAGTTGCCTCGAGCACGCACAGTAATCTTGGCAAACTTAGGGTCTGCATCGGAGAAGAACACCATGCCAGAGCCATAGGTGCCGTAAGCGCTGAAAATGGCATACAAACCGATGAGTGTGATGCCGATCGTGAGCGCAGCATACCGAGTGCAAACGGCCAGCAGGCGTGCATACATGCCGGTTAGGGTGCGTAACTTAGTGGGATCTCCTTCTTCTAACTCAAGCTGCGCCTTAAGCGCCTTCTCGTCTTTCGCACCAGCTTTACCAAACAGTGAACCTAAGGTTGGTCCAAAGATTAGGGCGTAGATCAGCGAACCACTAAGTACGGTGAAAACTGTAACCGGTAGAAAGCGCATGAACTTACCTGATACGCCCGGCCAAAACATTAGGGGCAAGAACGCGGCTAGCGTCGTCGCAATAGAGGCGGTAACCGGCCAAAACATACGTTTGGCTGCTTGGGTGTAGGCGGCCCGGCGATCAAAGCCTTCCGTCATCTTTCGGTCGGCGTATTCGGTCACCACAATCGCGCCGTCGATCAGCATGCCTAAGCCCAGCAACATGCCAAACATCACCATGAAGTTGAAGGTGTAGCCAATGAGGTAGATGAAGACCAGAGAAAACAAGAAGGAGACCGGAATGCCCAGTCCAACAATGAGCCCACTACGCCAGCCCATAGCACCGACCACCAACACCATAACTAGCGCTAGTGCGGTAAAGATGTTGCCTTCTAGCTCGGTTACTTGAGCCTGAGCGAAAGGTGCTTGGTCTTGGGTGTAAAAGATGTCGACACTGTTGGGCAAGTTTGGCAGTTGTGCAGCAACAATGGCCTTCACCTCTTCATTGGCTTCGATGATGTTGCCGCTAGCGCTTTTCTTGACGTTCAACGAGATGGCGCGCTGACCATTCACCCGGGCATAGCTGGTGCGATCTTTGAAAGTGCGCCTGAGGGTTGCTACGTCCCGCAGAGTCACAACGGTGTTGTCCACAGCGCGTATGGGTAGGTCGAATACGTCGGCGGCTTCTTCGATAACGCTGGGGACTTTGACCGCAAAGCGTCCTTGACCCGTATCTATGCTGCCAGCCGGGATTAGCCGATTGTTGCGCACGATAGTGTTGATGAGCTCTTCTGCTGAAATCGAGTAGGCCTCTAGCGCGCTGGGGTCGATGACGGCTTCTAGGACTTCTTCTCGTTGCCCTTGGAGTTCCGCTTCCATAACGCCGTTGACACTTTCGATCTCGTCTTGCAGGCCTTTGGCTATGTTGTAGAGCACGCGCTCGGGGACGTTGTCACCGGCGACGTTGACCTGGATGATGGGGAAGTCATCGGTGCTGGCTTCTTGGACCACAGGCTCTTCTGCGGTGCTCGGTAGCTCTGGCTTAACCCGGTCCATCGCTTCACGTACGTCCAGCAGCGCTTGGTCCAAGCTAAAGTCAGCATCAAACTCAACCATGAGCGTTGCCAAGTTTTCAGAAGCGTAGGCGGTTAACTCTTCAACACCCTCAACCTTGCGTAGCTCCAGCTCGCTGGGCATCACCAGCAAGCGTTCGCTGTCTTCAGGCGAGATGCCTTCGTGGTAAATCGAGATGATAAAAAACGGCACGTCGATGTGCGGTTCACTAGCAATAGGGATGGCTGACCGGGCTAAGAGGCCGGCCAAGATGATCATGAACATCAACAGCAACGTGGTGCGGGTGCGATTGATAGCTGTATCAATGAGTCCGTTCATGCGAAGCCCTGCTAATTATGGTGATGCTAGTGCAACGAGGTTTGCGACCTAGCTAGGGGTTGCTGCCAGCACTGTCGTGTTGCGATCGCTGGATAATCGGGTGGCACTGTCTGCAGCGCTTGATTCAGCGGCGCTTGCTTCACCGCTGACAGCATCGCCGGGCGCACCGGTCTTAGGTGTGCTTGCCGGCATTTCACCCGTTGCTTCAAAGCTAACCTCAACCCGTTCACCGGGAATCACTAGCTCTTGGCCAACGGTAATCAATGTGGTGACTGCAGGCAGCCCGGTAACAATGGCACCGTCGGGCTCGTTAGCAATGACCTCAACCGGATAGAACTCAACGCGATTGTCGTCGTTAACGGTTCGTACGCCAACAACACCGCTATCATCCAACGCAAACAGTGCGGGGCTGATTTTGTGGGCCAGCACGTTGTCCACCGGGATCATGATGTCGGTAGTGATGCCGCTGCGCAGCTTGCCGGTTGGATTTGGTACTTGCACCTCGATGGCGTAGGTACGGGTACTGGCTTCGCTTTGGCTGCCCACAAAAGAGAGTTTGCCTTCCACCCGGTTGCCGTCGGCTAACAAGCCAACAGCCGTTTTACCCACTTGTGCGCGTTGTACATCGCGCTCGGCGATGCGGCCAACCAGCAGCATCGGATCTAGATCCACAATGGTGGCGCAAGCGGTGCCTGGGGTGATGTAGTCGCCCACCTCTTGAGACACATCTTCGACGTAACCAGCAAAAGGCGCGCGCACTGAGGTTCGAGCGAGATCCAATCGACGCCGCGCAACTTGTGCCTCAGCGGTGGCCAGGCGTGCACGGGTTTGAGCAATAGCGGTATTAGACTGGAAGCCTTTGGCTTTGAGCTCCAGGCTACCTTGGTATTCGATTTGTGCTTGCTGCAAGCTAGCTCTAGCTTCGTCCAACCCGACTTGGCGATCGTCTAGCGAAAGTTTGCAGAGCAGGGCACCTTTGGCAACTTGATCGCCACGCTCTATCGGGCGCTCGATAACACGCCCGGTGAGTTCCGCTTTGACCGTCACGGTTCGTTTGTTTTGGGTTCTACCACGCACACGCACTTCACGTAGGTGTTGGCTCGCCTGGATGACACGCGCGCGAACAACGGTGGGCTGATCATCTTCGGCTTGCACATCACGCGCTTGCTTTTGCTCCGCTAGTGTCTGAGTGGCGCTTTTTTCAGGTTTGTTCAACTGACCTGAGAAGAGCCAGACGCCGATCACAATGGCAATGATGGCGGCGGTTAGGTAGGTGGTGCGCATGGGGGATTCGAACCTCTATAGTGCTACCAAAAGTAACACGGCAAGGTAACACATTGGCCAGATACAGCCAATACTAAGCGCTTGCCACAACAGTTGATTTAAGTGGCTGAAGTATAGATCAGGCACCGAAAGATATCGGTGCCTAGGGGTGGTGGAAGGGCTAAAAACTAGGCTTTAGCCGTGGGGCGAGCGTCCATACGTTGGTACCAAGCATGTAAGTTGCTCAAGTTTTCGTCGTACGGCTGGCCTACGGTTTTGCCAAAGGTTAAGAAGCAGTACAGAAGAATATCGGCGAGAGTTAAACGGCTTCCCCCAACGAACTCGTTTCCAGCCATTAGGCCGTCTAACCACACCAGCTTTTCGCGAGCGACTCGTTTTAGGCCCTCAGCGGCTTCCGGCAGTGTGGTCATTCGATCTTTGAACAACGGCAGGCCTTCGGAGAAGCGAAAGCCGTTGGCTAGCGGCTCGCAGATATACAAGTCTATGCGACGGGTCCACATGCGCGTTTCTGCCCGCTCTTCTGCGTTGCTGCCGAGCAGCGAGGTGCCGCCGGATTTTTCATCTAAGTATTCGCAAATGGCGGTGATCTCAGATAAGTAGTTGCCGTTTTCCATCACTAGGCAGGGCAGCTGGCCCTGTGGGTTTTTAGCGACGTAATCAGCCTCGCGGTTAGCGCCCGCCATTAGGTCGACCTCTTCGAGCTCTAATGTCACGCCTTTCTCTGCGGCAAACATTCGCACAACGTGTGGGTTGGGTCCCACGGAGTTTAGAAGCTTCATAGGTGATCTCTCTTGTTAGTTTGTGGCTAGAGCTTACCACTCTCCTACGTTGGGCATATCTTTCCAGGGCGCTTTCGCTTCGAGCGCGTTGCCGGATTGGAGTAATTCTATTGAGATTCCGTCGGGGGACCGGACAAACGCCATGCGCCCATCCCGCGGAGGACGGTTGATGACAACGCCACCATCTTGCAGGCGCTTGCAGGCCGCGTAGATATCAGGCACGGCGTAGGCGAGGTGCCCGAAGTTACGTCCCCCGCTGTATTCCTCGGGGTCCCAGTTGTGGGTTAGCTCCACCTGTGCCTCGGGGTTATCCGGTGCACCCAAAAAGACCAAGGTAAAACGCCCGGCCTCATTGTCGTGGCGCCTTAGCTCGCTAAGGCCGAGCAGGTTGCAGTAAAAGTTTAGAGACGCGTCTAGGTCGTTGACGCGAACCATGGTGTGAAGATATTTCATAGTCGGTTGTGGCTTGCTGAAGATAAAACCACGTTAGCAGATCATGACCCGCAATAGATGAAATGCTGCGGTGCCGCCGTCTATTTGGGGTTGGAAGTTAGCGCTGGTAGCTGGAGCTTTGGAGTGGAGCTTTGGGTTAGCGCTTTTGATGGCTACCTGGGGTAGGGCTGGCAGAACAAGCCCTAACTCAGGTGAGCATTAGAATTAGAGAGCAGCGAGGGACGCCAGACTTGCAGCCAGAGTCAAGAAAGAGCCGAGGAGAAGGGCGCTTTCAACTGCTGACAACGTATCGGCGTGCATTACCTGGGTTCGACTAACCAATGGTGCTTTATTTCTAGCATCTCTAATAGTTTCTCTATTAATAGTTTCTCTATTCGAGAGAAAGGCGCCGGACCTGGAGACAAGACGAGTTGTTTGGTGATCTTGAATATTTTGCATAACTATCCCTTACTGCTGGAGGGAACAATAAGGGACAAAAATTGAGGTGTAGCTAAACAAAAATGGAGTGAGGATGGAGCTTCTAACTTATTGAATTTAAATAAATTAGTTAATAGCTGCCGCTGTTTGAGGCGTCTTTGCTCAGGTCTCCACGAGCGATCAATACCTCGTAAGCTCGAGCAACGCTGGCGGGCAAAGGACGTGGTGAGCGCTGTCTTTGTTGGTATTCTGCCTGGAGCCCTTGCGCTGCAATGTTGTGGTCGGGGCTGTTCGCTGCGGCGGGATTTCCGCCTAAAGGTTTTTTAGAAGTTGCCATAGATACTACTTGTGTCGATTGTTAGCCTACTGCCCTTACTCTTGCGAGAAGTGGGGCGCTCTCTACGATGATGAACATCGTGGTCGTTTGCCAATCAAATCATCCAAATTCAAAGGCTTAGTCTCATGCCCACATCTATCCTGGACGCTGCACGAAGCAGATGGAATCTTAGCGCTAAGGTTGGGTTGAGGTCTGTAATAGGGTTGTCACTTTTTGTGATTGTGGCGGGTTGTGTTGTTAACCCGGTCACAGGAAACCGAGAAGTTGGCTTTGTTTCCTTCGATCAGCAAATTGCGATAGGCAAGCAACATTACTTACCCGCCCAGCAGATGCAGGGTGGTCAATACCAGGTTGATCCCGGGGTCAGCGCCTACGTCAATCGGGTCGGCCAGAAGGTAGCAGCCAAATCCGGTGTGCCCTTGCCTTATGAGTTTGTTGTGCTCAATAGCTCGGTGCCAAACGCTTGGGCACTACCCGGCGGCAAAATTGCCATCAATCGAGGTCTACTCACGGAGCTACGTAACGAAGGTGAGCTGGCTGCGGTGCTTGGCCATGAAGCGGTTCATGCAGCAGCTCGTCACGGTGCCAAAGCGATGGAGCGGGGCATGTTGCTGCAGGGTGCCATGCTGGCAACCGCCATCGGCACACGAGATAGCGAGCATTCCCAAATTTTGCTTGGCGCTGCACAAATGGCCGCAGGGTTAATCACCACTAAGTATGGCCGCAACGCCGAGCGTGAATCGGATTTTTACGGTACCGAGTACCTAGCCGCTGCGGGCTACGACCCCCGTGCCGCTGTCACTTTGCAAGAGACTTTTGTGCGGCTCTCCAAAGACCGACCACAAAGCAATTGGTTGCAAGGTTTGTTTGCCAGCCACCCACCCTCAACCGAGCGGGTAGAAAACAACAAAAGCATCGTTGGGCGTCTACAAAGCCAATACCCCGAGGCAACTCGTTTTGGCGGCAATGAATACCAGCAGGCGATGAGCACACTGCGACGAGATGCCCCGGCCTACAAAGCTTATGATGACGCGCGCAAAGCGGCTGCCGAGAAAGATTGGAAGACGGCTTTGGCCCAAGTCAACGAAGCCTTGTCGCTGCAACCTAAAGAGGCAGTCTTCCATGGATTGCGTGGTGATATTCGTTATCGCCAAGAGCGCTTTGCGGACGCGGTAACCAACTACGATCGAGCGGTAAAGTTGGACGACGGATTCTTCTCCCACTATCTGGGTCGTGGTATGGCGAACAAAGCGCTGCGATCCGGTGGGCAGGCCAAACGCGATTTAGCGCGCTCGTTAGAGTTGTTGCCAACGGCAGTGGCTTACAACGCCTTGGGCGAGCTGGCTGAAGCCGAAGGCAATTCAGATGCTGCGCTAAAGTACTACCAAGCAGCTTCGGGAGCGCAAGGAGAAGCGGGTAGGACGGCGTTGGTGAACAGCCTACGTATTGATTTACCGCGCAACCCCAGCCGCTATCTTCCAGCACGTGTTGCACGCGATAGCCAGCAGCGGCTTGTCCTGCAAGTGGCAAACACCACACCGGTTGCGGTGGCCAACGTTGAAGTGGTTGTTGAGGTGGCTACCGCGGATGGTACGCGACGTGCGTTGCGCTCGCGTATCCCTCAACTGCGAGCTGGTGCAACCCAACTGGTCCAGGTTGCGGCTGGCGCTACCGGCATAACGGATGCTCGTGCCTACGTGACCTCTGCCAAGATGGTGCAGCCGTAACCTTTTAAGCGCTGTACTTTTGCGGTAGGTGCTCTTTTTGAGACCATTTTAGCTGCGCAAGATCATCCCAAGAGAGCAGGTTTGGTTCTGGCCTTGTGAAATCCTGGACCCCAAGCTCTGAGATGGTCAAGATGGCCTCATGGCACTTCCTGAACTTAATGAGTTGAATAACCCAAAATCCTGCGAACCAAATAAGCCACAAAGCGACAAGTGCGTAAAACAAAAGCGAGTAAGTTTCCTCTGGACCCTGTTGCCAATCGACAAGCAAGATAATCAACGCGGCTAGCAAGCAGGTTAGAAACAAGATCAGGGCCGCTAGCGTGCTGTTTACCGTTGCACGGTTGGCGCTAACATAGAGCGCTGGCGGAGTTGGCTGAGGTAACTTGGTCAATCGGGAATGGCTTCCCACATGCCGTTTGCTCCTTGAGAAATATCGCAATCCCAGCCGGCACACTGGGATAGCGCGTTGTTGTAGCTGAACATGCTATCCATGACTTGTTGGTTCAGCGCCGCATTTTGCCCCATCATTTGCATCATCTGAACATGGGTTTGGAGATAACTTACCATCCAATTGTTTGCGTATTGGGCCATTTTCTCTGTTGCTTGTGTCGCGGGGAGCGCGCCGTATTTCTGCATGGAAGTAACGCCCGCTGGGACATCTTGTTGTAGCCAAGCCACGGCCAGCACGGCGCCTCCCCCTAAGGCTTCAAATTGTGCGGTTGGTGCCATAAACACATGGACTACC
>CALHVX010000133.1 GCA_938036875.1 uncultured Pseudomonadales bacterium | reverse complement strand
GGTGCCATACAGCTTGCCCTGTTTAATCGAACGCACAAAGGCTGCTTCGTCAAAGCCATCGATGGTATCTGCCGCTAAGGCAACCATGTTGCGCGGCAACGCCACCTGCTGTGACCTGTTGTGGGAATCGCTGTTGGCGGTGCCGCTAATGCGAATACCCTGGTTTAGGAGCGACAACCAGTCCGCCAGCAAGGCCCGGCGCCGGGTTGGTGAGTAGCTGTGTGGACCGTTTAAAATTTCCATGGCATCAAAGTCGATATCGCGCACACCCGTTATCGGGTCTGGCTCCACCAAGTGGTGGGTGGGGTGTGAGGTCAATGGCTGCCTTGGGTTGTAGGGATAGGCCGCTGGCCCCATGTGATCAAGGTAAGCGCCGTTGTCGATACGCTCTTTAACGTCGCCGGACATGTCGTCCAAAAACTGATCGCTTGCGCGCGCGTGGTTGAGTTGAGACACCACCGGCGTTTTGTGTTGTTGAATCTCATAGAGAATCTCTCGCAGGCGACGCCCTTCGTTGGCAGGCACACCGCGCCGAAACAAAGTTTGTTGGTTCGGCAAAGGGAAGAAGTTGGCATGCCCGGCGGTGTGCGGCATGCGTGCCGTAGGTACTTGTCCGGTGGTCTCGGTGCCCGCGATGGCGATCATGCGGTCGGTCACCCCCATCTGTTTTAGCAGCGGGTTGTAGTCGAATACCGTTTCGTGTTCTGCGGCGACCATCACCTCACCTTGTTCAGCCACAAAGGTGCGTACCCGGTCTTGGGTGGCGAAGCCGTTGTCCATGCTCGGTGCGGAGTGCACGTGAAAGTCGGCGGCGATGTATCCGGGGCTATCGAAGGCCCGCTTAGGGATTGCGATCTCAAGTTGTTGGGTGGTGCCGGCAACAATATCGATGTTGGTTTCCGTGAGCTCGTGCTCAATGCCCTTGGTGGCAATCACACGATAACGACCGACGGGTAGATCCAGGTGTTGAGGGTCCGAGGGAACACCGGCTAGGAATACGGCTGGCATAGGTGCAGGACTGCGGGCCTTGTCATCATCGTAAATGGTGTAACCGGTTAGCGCGTCGTCTAGCTGTGGGTCCGGTGTTCCCTCTATCCCTTTGAAGACGAGGCGCATGGGTTCACCTTGGGGCAGCTGTAGACGGTTTGGTTTAGGTAGGTCTAAAGCGAGGGCAGGGCTTGTTGCGTTGACCTCAACGGCTTTACTGGTACTTAGCCCACCAGGCGCCACTGCGCGCACTTGGTAGTTGCCCTTGGGTGCTCTTAAGGCAAAGCGACCTTGGGTGTCCGTGGTCGCAAAACTGTAGGGTGTGCCATTGGCGTGATCGATGTGTACTACCGCCGCGCCGTTGTTCACTTGGCCGCTGAGCAATGGGGCCTGGGGGTGCAGTTGATCGGTTATTGCAGCAACGTCGCTGTTAGCGCCGATGTAGAGCGTTTCGTGTGTGTGAATCTCTTCGCCAGGAGCCAACCCTAAGGTGGTGAGTTCAAGTAGTTGCAACAAACCTAGCGAGCTGTTGTCCCCAACCAAAAAGTCATCGGCTGTGATTAAGAATACGGTGCTGCCTTGGTCGGAGAGCGCAAAGGTCGGTAGTTTGGTGGTGGTCTGGTTGTTGCTTCGCTGCGCGCTGCGCAGCTGCCAACCGTAACTGATTGGCACGCCGGTGCCCGGCGAGCCGATAGCCACGATGGTGTCAGCCGGTTTCGCGGCCGCGCCAAAACCGGATGCCCCTTTGTCGAAAAAGCCTTGGTGTGCAAAGCCGCTAGCAACGCTTGGGTCTGGACTAAGTGAGTCTTGGCTGTCTAGCACAAAGGTTTGCATGGAGTAGTAGTTGAACAGCACGGGGACATAGGCAAAGAAGTCGGGTGCTTCATCGCTCTGACGTTTGATGCGTTTTTCAATTTGCAGCTGAGTCGGGTGTTCTTGGTCCAGGCTAAAAGTGGTTTCGATGCTAAGCCCGCCATGACCACTGTAGGCGCGAATAGCAACGCGTTCGCTAGAGCCGACTGCTTCAATGGCATGCACATTGATTGGGCTAGCGGTGCTTCCGTTGAGTAGGTCGTGCATAACCACCAGCTGATCATCACCTCGCCCGCAAAAGCCCAGGTCGACCAAGCTACCACCCCGGGATGACAGGTCGCTTTCGTGCCCAACCGCAGAGATGGTGGCGCACAAGGTGCCGTTGCTTAAGTGCCAATCGCCAACACCGCCCCAAGCGTCTGGCCCCCGCTGCTGCAGCTCGGCCACCGTGGCCACCGTGATTTGCTCTGCCCGCAGCGTGGGTTGCTCCTCACCAAAACTTGGTGCTGCTGTGCATAAGGCTAGGCCAATAACACTTAAGCGGTAAGTCAGGCTTAGGGTGAGTCGGGATATGCGCAATCTGGTCATGGCCGAGGGTCCTCAAAGCAAGCGTTGCATTGTGCGCGTATAGTGCGCGGAGACTCAACTAGGTAAACCGGTGTTTTGTGCTGAGGTATTGGCAGTTTTACTGGCCGTTGGCAGTTATGGGCATCGCGATGGTGGTTTCCATACAGTTCCAAAACGGGGTGCTTGCACGCTACCCCGACGCGGTCCAAGAATTGGCCGTATTTGCTCTAGCTAGCGGTGTCTTTGGTTTTTTTAATGCTAGCCAAGGGTTTGTGGCGCAGCTGTCAAATGTCTATGCGCGTAGCCCGGTTGGGACCAAGCGTTGCTACCAGTTTGTCTGCTTTGTTGGCTTGGCGTTGATGCTGTTGCTGGCAGGCATTGCTAACACTTCTTACGGTTTGGCGTTTCTGCAGTTTGCCTATGGCATTGACGCCACCCTAGCTGGCAAAATTTGTGAGTACCTGATTTTGTTGGCGCCGGTGGTGTTCTTGCATGGCCAACGTCACTTTGTGAATGGGTTGCTGGTGCAGGCTGGGTTAACCGGCTTGGTTACCTCGGCCAACTTTGTGTACTTGGGTCTATTGATTGCCGCTTTGGTGATCGGCTTGTCCTTGGGGTTACCTGCCCCCTTAGTTTTGGTTGGCTCGGATGCTTTGGCTGCATTGGTGCAATTAGCGTTGTTACTCTGGCTGTACCGTACCCGCTATCAGCTACCCACAAAAGCGGACCATGACCGCGTGAGTTATGCTGAGCTGGCGGGCTTTTTTATCCCGGTTGCCACCACCGGCGTGATGTTTGCACTAAGTCGACCCGTACTTTATGCCTTTGTCGCTAGAAGCCCGGATGGCCTGGTCATTATTGCTGCGTTGCGAGTTGCCTTTGATTTTGCTGCGATGTTTCAGCAGGCGACCAACCAGTTCAGGCACTTTTTTATCACCTTTGGTTGGACCCAGTTGCGCAGCAAACGCCGGTTTATGCTGCTGGTTGGTGGTGGTCTAACCCTGGTGATGTTGCTCATCGGGTTTACCCCCTTAGCCCAGTGGCTGTGGTTGCAACCTATGGGTATACCGGCCAACTTGCAGCGGCTCTCGGTTGAGGCCTTTATTGTGTTGTGCTGTATGCCGGCCTGTATTTTGGTGCGTAACTATTACCACGGCTATCTTATGGTGGTGCGGCGAACGGCCGGGATGGCCTGGGCGAGCATCCTGCGGGTTGCCGCCATCTACCTGTACGCGCAGTGGCTATTTGCCATGGGCCTGTTGGACCATCGCACGGCTGCTTTTGGTTTGATCTTGGGGTTTATGGTGGAGGCGGTGGTGGTCGGCGCGTTGGCCCGGCGTCAGCAGCGGTTGCTTGCCGCTTAGGAGGCTTTCTGGGCTGCCATGTCGGCGAAAAGATCGTGTGCTTGCGCTAAATCGTTGGCGAACGAGATGTTGGGGTTGGCGTTGATTTTTGGCATTAGCTTATCGATAAGGCGCTTGGTTTCTGGCCGTTGCAGCTGCTCATCGCCAATGACCACAACCACCAGACGGTGTTCTAGCACGGCCAGATACTGGTCCAGGTAAAGAAACAGCTCGCTGGACTCATCCACACTAAAGTCCAACGTGGCGCGTTGCAGCTCCAACATAAACTTGCGGTGATCCACGCTGTCTTCTAAAAATGCCGCCAACGCTTCTTGAATTTCGTCAAGTGAGGTTGGACCTTTGAATTGGACAATTTGGATCGAGTCGTCTTCGTAGTAAGGTTCCATAGCGGAGCCAAGATACCCTGTTTTGGCCTACAGTATCTACGCGATGGTGCAACAAAACTGAAGAGCCGGCTAGATTTTACGCGGCTGTCACCTTTGTTTGACAAGCATTTTTCCAGCAGGCTGGGGGACTAATCGATCTCGATGACTTTGAGCGTGTTGGTCCCTCCGCTTTGGCGGACCTCGCGCAAATCCCCTTTTGAGATAATCACTCGGTCACCGCTGGTTACCGCTTGCTGTGCCTCAAGCCACTGGATGGCAGCTTGGTTCATGGCTTCGTAATCGCGAACCTCGGGGTTCAAGAAGACAGGTTGCACACCGCGATACAGTGCAACCCAAGCCAGTGTTTTGGTCTCTTCCAACATCGCGTAGATGGGTATGGGCCCGAGATAGCGAGACATCAAGCGTGGCGTGTTGCCACTGCTAGTGAAGCAGACGATGGCGGTGACGCGTTCTAAGCGTCGCGCGACCGACATTACCCCTAGAGCAATGGCATGGTCGATGGCTTCTAGTGGCTGATTGCGACGTTCGATGTGGGTCTTAGCGGCGGTTGCCTCCGCACCCTGCATAACGCTGACTACCGCTTCGATGACTTTAACCGGATGTGCACCAACCGCAGTTTCGCCCGACAACATGATGGCGTCGGTGCCATCTAGCACAGCGTTGGCGACATCCAATACCTCCGCTCGGGTTGGGCTAGGGTTTTCGATCATGGATTCCATCATTTGGGTTGCCGTGATCACCGGCCGGTTTAACGCGCGCGCGCGTTGGGTGATGCGCTTTTGCACACCCATCAAAGCGGGGTAACCAATTTCGATACCTAGATCGCCACGCGCAATCATCACCGCATCAGCAGCCCTGATCAGTTCGTCCAGGCTTTCATCCGTAGCCACGGTCTCGGCACGTTCGATCTTAGCGACGATGTGGCAGCGCAGCTGGGCGGCATTCGCCAGTTGGCGAGCGTACTCAAGATCTGCGCCGGAACGCGGAAAAGAGACCGCAAGGTAGTCCACATCAAGCTCGGCGGCCAGCTTGATGTCCGCTTCGTCTTTGGGGGTGAGCGCTGCAGCGGACAAGCCGCCGCCCCGTTTGTTGATGCCTTTGCCTCCGCTTAGCGTGCCGCCGGTGATAACGCGGCAATCCACTCTGCCCTGACTCACCCCGGTTACCGCCAGCTCGATCAAGCCGTCGCCAATGACCAACAGATCACCGGCTTGGCAATCAGCGCCTAAATGCTGGTAGGTGGTGCCAACCTGGGTGTCGCTTCCCGCCTTTTCGGCCACAGCGGCATCGATGGTGAAACTTGCACCAGTGGTTAGCTCGATTGCTCCGTTGGCGAACTGGCCAATCCGAATTTTTGGCCCTTGTAGGTCACCTAAGACCGCAACATGGTGTTTGGCATCGATGGCCGCTGCGCGGATGGCGGTGACGCGCTGGCGATGCTCGCTGGCTTCGCCGTGGGAAAAATTTACCCGAAAGACCGATACCCCTGCCTGGATAAGCTGATGCTCCAAACCATCGGTGGCGGGCCCGGCGGTGGCGACAATTTTGGTCCTGCACAGCTGCATGGGCATCATAATTTGCGGTTTACCTAGTGAGTGGGTTGTCAATTTATCTAAGCTTAGCGCTGATCAGCACCTTGTGCATGGTCGCCAAAGTTTCCTGCCTTGCGTATGCTCAGGGTTTACCAAAGATGACAGGGGAAACTATGAACAGTGTACTGATTACCGGTTCCAACAAGGGCATCGGCTTAGAGATGGTCAAAATTTACTTGGACCAAGGCTATCCAGTGATCGCCGGTTGCCGCAATCCAGCCGGTGCAACGGAGCTCCAAGCCCTAGCCGCCAGCAACAACAAGCTAAGCGTAGAAGCTGTTGATGTCGGCGACCCGAGTAGCGTGGTTGCCTTGAAGGAGCGCTTGGGTGATGCGCCCTTGGATATCTTGCTAAACAACGCTGGCACCGCTGGCCCAGCACCAGAAATGCAGTCTAGCCAGGACATCGACTTTGACGGCTACCTAGATACCTTTAAGGTCAACACGCTCGCGCCCCTGCATATGCTGCAGCAATTCCGTGCCAACCTGAAGGCGGGTACCAACCCAAAGGCCGTCACCATCACCAGCCAGATGGGTGCTATCTCCTTTGAGTTCATCAATATGATGTACGCCTACTGCGCATCTAAAGCGGCGGTCAACAAAATCATGCGCATGATCGGCGACGACATGAAGCAAGACGGGATTGCCGTTCAGCTGATTCACCCAGGTTGGGTGAAGACGGACATGGGTGGTCCTGGTGCAGACCTAGAGCCCATTGAGAGCGCACAAGGCATTGTTGAAACCATTGGCAAGATGACGCTGGATGATTCCACCGCGTTCCATAAGTGGAACGGTGAAGAACACGGCTGGTAGGAAGGCGAGTGCCACCTAAAGACTACCAACCTGGGACCTACGGGAAGATTCGGTATAGCACCCGTGCTCACTACGACCGCGATACCGTTTTTCCCATCTTGGACTGTGGCTTGGTGGCCCATGTTGGGTTTGTATTGAATTCGCGCCCCATGGTTATCCCCATGGCCTACGTGCGTGTGGATGAAACCTTATACATTCACGGCGCCAAAGCGGCGCGCATCATCAAAGCCGGGGCTGAAACGGCCCCCGTTTGTCTCACCGTCACCCACATAGACGGCCTGGTCGTGGCACGCTCAGCGTTCAACCATTCGGTTAACTATCGTTCGGTTGTTGTGCATGGTGAGCTTCGCAACGTGACGGATATTGAAGAGAAGCGGCACGCCTTGGTTGCGGTAACCAATTATCTATTGCCGGATCGTTGGGATGAGGTTCGCCCGATGACAGATAAAGAGCTGCGATCCACTGGTGTGCTAGCGGTAGACATAGAAACAGCGGCCGCAAAGATTCGCCAAGGTCCGCCAATAGATGAGGACGAAGACTACGAGCTACCGATTTGGGCTGGCGTATTGCCGGTGACCCAATCCATGGGTGCGCCTGAAGAGGACCCGAGATTGCTAGACGGCGTTGAAGCGCCTGCTTCCCTTGCTGCAGCTCAGCAAAAGTTCTCAGCAAGCTCAAACCAACCTTAGAGTAGATGGCCAACACCGCCTGTGAAGCACTAGCATCGGGCCGGTTGTGCTGAGCTGGAATGCGTGGCTAATGTTGGCGGCCGTGTGCCTGAGCGGCGCTATATCCCCTGGGCCAAGTTTGCTGGTGGTCGTGCGGACCAGCTTAAGCAGTGGCTCAGTCGCTGGAGTCTTGTTGTCCATAAGCCATGCGTTAGCCGTCGGCCTATACGCAAGCTTGGTTGTCTTTGGTTTGGCTTATCTAGTTACACAATCGCCTGGCTTGACGCAGGCGTTGCGCCTGGCGGGCGCCGCCTTTTTGCTCTATCTCGCTTGGGGCGCCTGGACCGGGGCAGCCCAACCCTTGTTGCCACCGCAGGGGGATGCTGAGCGAGCTTCATCGGTGAGTTATGGCCAAGCCATTCGAGATGGTTTTCTTACCGGCTTGCTGAACCCCAAGGTCCTGTTTTGGTTTTTGGCTTTGTTCAGCCAATTTGTCGAACAAGCAGCGCCATTGGGGCAAAAGCTGGGCATGGTGCTGCTGGCCACGGGTATTGATGCGGCATGGTACTTGGTGGTGGTGCTGGCGTTGCAGCGAGCGCAACGGCGGCTTGGGTTTAGCGCTTGGATCGAACGCCACGGGAGCCGCATCAACCGTTGTTTTGCTGTGCTGTTGGTGATTATTGCGGTCAGAGTTCTGCTCTAACGCTGGTATCCTAGGCCGACTAATTTTTGAGACTGTTACCCGTGAATTTTTCTATTCGTTTTGCTCAGCTTGGTGATCTGGATGCGATGTGTGAGTTGCTCCCACGTCTTGGTGATTTTGAACTGATCCCCAAGCGAGATGCTGCTGATCTATGGCAAAGCGATGCCAAACTACTTGAAGCGCACTTGCGGGGTGCAGCGGACCAGTGTTTTGCTCAGGTTGCCGTCCAAAACGAGACGGTGGTTGGCCTCACCTTAGTCACTATGCAGCCGGAGTTTATGAGCCATAAGCCCAGCGGGCACTTAGAGGCGATTAGTGTTGCCGAAAGCGCAGAGGGTGCTGGTGTTGGCAAAGCGTTGCTAAATGCGGCAGAAGCGGAGGCGAAAGCGCGAGGCGCTCAGGCCATGACGTTGCATGTGTATCACACCAACCGACGAGCGGCCGGAATCTACGAGCGTCGCGGTTATCATTCCGAAATTGAACGTTGCACTAAGTGGCTGGATGACTAGCCGTTTCTGGTGGTGCTAATGGAAGGGGAGATGAATATGACTAAGATAAAAACGTTGGCGCTAGGTGCTTTGGTTGCCGGTTCGCTTGTTGCCTGCACCAACTCGCAGACCGCTAGCGAACGCGAGCAATTTTTTGGCACCTTGTTTTCAGGTGCTGAGCAGTACCAAAACTTTAATCGCATCAAAGACCTGATGCCGACCACCAAGCTCAATGCAGCCGCCGCTCCCTATGAGTTTCCCACCGGTAACGCCATCGAGTTACCAGCAACCTATCAGTTCCGTGGTCAAGCGCTGCCAACCCAAGCTTTTCTTGATGAAACCGACACCAGTGCATTGCTGGTACTTAAAGATGGTGAGGTCCGCTACGAAAACTACTCGCTAACGGGTGGGCGTGACGTCAACTGGCTGTCTATGTCGGTTGCTAAGAGTTTTATCTCAGCGCTTATCGGGATTGCGATTGGTGAGGGTGCCATTCAGAGCATTCTCGATCCGGTGACCGCGTACGTACCTAGTTTGCGTGGTTCAGCTTATGACGGTGTCAGCATCAAAGACATTCTACAGATGTCATCCGGTGCTAAATGGAACGAAGACTATAGCGACCCGAATTCGGACATTGGGCGACTAGCTGGGGTGTTGGCATCTGGCGCTTCGTTGAACGCCTTTTCAGCCACCTTGGTGCGTGATAAACCGCCAGGTACGGTCAATCTGTACAACTCCACGGATACTCAAGTACTAGGTCAAATGCTCACCAATGCGACCGGTCGCAGCATCACAGATTACATGCAGGAAAAACTTTGGGAACCGCTAGGTATGGAGTCACCCGCCTACTGGATAGCCGATGGCACGGGCATGGAGATGGCGTTTGGTGGTTTAAATGCTACCGCTCGTGACTACGCGAAGCTGGGTGAGCTGTATCGCAACGGCGGTCGCTGGGAGGGCAGGCAGGTGTTGCCAGCGGATTGGGTAGCCGTATCGGTTGTTGCCGATGCTCCGCATTTAGAAGTGGGTGCTAGCGATTTTGGTATGGGGTATGGCTACCAGTGGTGGCTGCACGATGGGGATCAAGGGGAGTACTCTGCTATTGGTGTGTACAACCAGTTTATCTACGTCAACCCGGCGGAAGACTTGGTGATCGTTAAGTTATCAGCGAATAGCAGTTATGGGATGACCACGGATGAAGCCAGTTACAGAGAGAACGAAACCATCGACTTTTTTCGGGCAATTGCACGTCAGTTATAAGGGGTTCAAAACATGAGAGATACGCAGCAAATCCAAGCCGTGGTGCAAACCTACTTTGAGTGTATGCATGAATCGAGTGAAGCCAAGACCCATGCCGCGTTTCATCCGCAGGCCATGATTACCGGCTACTTACCTAATGGACTGCAGCAAATGACGGTGGCAGATTTTGCCGGGTTTGTGGCTAGCCAGCAGCCTTCGCCGAAAGCGCAGGGTGTGCCAGAGCGGCTGGAGATTGTGTCGCTTGAGATTGCGGGGAATACGGCGGTAGCTCGGGTTCGGGATGATTATTTAGGGATGACTTTTTTGGATACCTTGTCGTTTTTGAAGACAGGGGATGAGTGGCGGATATATAACAAGCTGTTTCATGTTGAAGGACCGGATGCCTAGCGCACCGGTCCTGTTGTGGATGCGGGCTAGTCCAGCTCAGCATCACAGCACAAGGTCTGCTCGATAAACGAGTGGGACACTTTCAGCCCATCCGCCAGCCGATACAGAACCGCACGCTCGTCATCACCTACTTCCGCCTCTTTTGAATCCGCTTTAGCAACAATGCAAAGATCTCGCAACACCTGCATACACTGGGAGTTGCTGGCTTTTTCTTGCACTTGAGCCATGCGGTCGTCTAGGTCGGCGGCGATGCTGTCTAGGTTCAATGAATCGGTAAACGCCCCTTTGCCGAAGAACTTTTCGAATACGGCTATCTCTTCTTCGCTGATGTCACCGTCTGCATTGGCCACCATTAGTGCACCAGAGAAAAGCAATCGTCGCATCGCCTCAGAGACTTTGGTGCGGCCCTCCATGTAGTTGGGCTCCATCAGGCTCATCAGGCGTTGTACGCCAACCTCAAGATCCGCGCGGCTGGTCTTGCCGTCTTTAGCCAGCACGGAATCATCAAACAGCTGTAGTGCTTTAACGCGCAGTGGGCTAAACGGATGGGTCGAGAACCAGTCTTCTTTGGGGGCGTTTTCGCCGGGCTCTGCATCCAATAGGCTCATGTCATCCACTTGCTTCAAGAAGTCATCCAGGTTGAACTTGATGAACTTGCCCGTGAGCCCAGACGCTAGCTTAAACAGCGCGCGGGATACGGCTTCAAAGTCTTGGGCGCAATGTGCACCAGCCCGATCTGCGGAAATTTCTGCATGCCGTGACCAGGTAAATAGGCTCAGCGCCAAGCGCGGGTCTGGGCGTTGCTGCCCGCGAAGTATGTAACCTATCGGAATGTCGTGGTGACGATATACGTGGTGGCCCAATTCGTGGCCCACAACAAACTTGAGCTCGTTTTCGGTGAACCCTTCGAGCAGGCTTGATGAGAACATCACGTACAGCTTGCCGTCTTCCGGCTTGAAGCACATGGCGTTGAACTGAGCGCTAGGGAACGCGTACAGCTCAAGCGGTGTTTCCATACCCAGCGCGGCGATGCATTCATCTGCCATCCGATGCAAATCTGGCGCCATGGTTGGGCTTAGCCGGACCGACGTGGCGAGCAAACGCCGTCGGGTACTGTAAGGGTTATCTGCCTCCATCTTGCTGATTTGCTCATTCACCTTTTGGACGGTGCGGCTCTTCAGTAGAGTCTCATAGAGTTTGGCGTCGTCTTCGCTACGCAGTTGTGTTGGCGTTAGTTGGTCCACGAGTGGTCCCTTGTTTGGTCAGGTTTAGCCCGCATTGTAGGTTGCTGGCTGCGAATCGGCTAGTTTTGCGCTTGATTCAGGCTAGAGACCACGGCTTTTAGAACCTCAACGTCACCTGGGGTTTGGAGTGGGATGCTGACCTCGATGCGTTGAATTAGCCCGGCGTAGCGTTCTTGGATTGCCCCCGCCAAGTTGTCGTGGGTGGCCACAACCACCCAACGATGCAACATATCGTCTGTGACTTGTGCCGCCATCTCATCCCAGCGCTGCTCTCGGGCCAGTTGGCTGGTTGCTCGGGCAATATCCCCCAAATCAGCGTTCTCAAAGGCTTTGCGATAGGCGGGGGTCGACAAGTAAAAGGCTAAGCGCTGCCTGGCCACCTCGGCCCGTTGGGCCAATGTGTCGGCATCAGCGGCGCTAGCAATAAGCGGCTTTAAGCAGTGCTCAAAAGGCGGATGTTCACGCCTTAGGTCCTGGGCTGCTATGGCCTGGCCTTTGGCGGTGGCCGGCAGCACCAGATCGCGAATGTAGGCGGGGTCACACACCGGGTGCAAGCGCACGCCATCGGCCACCTCGCCAGCCACCCGGCACATGTATGGGTTTACTGCTGCTACTTGGATGGGAATCCTAGGCGCTGGTATAGGCGCAGGGGTAAACAGTGGCACCGACAGATCGAGTTGATAGTGCTCGCTTTGGTAATTCACCGGCTCTTCGTTCTGCCAGCTTGACCAAAGGGCTCGCACCGCGCCAACGTAATCGCGCATCCAAGGTCCGGCGGCGTGCCAGTCAATGCCATAGCGGCGCTGCATGTGTGCGCGCACCTGAGAACCTAAACCCAGCTCGAATCGGCCGCTAGAAATTTTTTGCAACGTCCATGCCGACATGGCGGTAACAAACGGGCTGCGGGCAAAGGCGATGGCAACCGATGTGCCCAGCTTAAGCTGTTGCGTGTTTTGGGCAGCCAAGGCCAGCAAGGCAAAAGGATCGTCTTTGGTTTCTTCTAACACCAACGCGTAGTAACCGAGCGCTTCCACCTGTTGCGCCTGGTCCCCAATGCTGGTGACGTCTAGCGACACCTCAGGCGCGGCCAGACCGGGGTCCAATTTGCCGAGTGGTAGTAGCGTTTCTGCAAGCATCTATTGGGTGCTGCCTTTTAGTTTGGCGCTCAACCAGCTGGCAACTGGCGAGCGGCCGCTGAAGTCGTTGATGAAGCCGCAGTGTCCCCCATTGGCGGTTTCTATATATTCCAGTGTTTTTGCTTGTTGGCAGGTGTTGGCTAGGTTGCGTATGTCCGCGATAGGAATGACCGGATCATCTGCGGCGGCCAAGATGGTCACGGCGTGTTGGGTGTTGCTGAGCATCCCGGGCGTTACGGCGTAGTGGCTGTAGTACTCGGGCGCTGAATCAAACTCGGTGTGCTCTGCCACAAAGTAATCCGTTAGCGCCGCTACCGTAGATAGTTTACGTGCGTCTTCAAAGTTATACAGCGCCGGGAAGGCGACGGCCTTTGCGGTTAACGCCTTTTGCCAGCGGCGTACAAAGTACCAGCGGTAGCCAAACCAACCGTTGTCGATAGCAACCGCTGCGGTGGTTGGATTAACCGCCGGGCAGATAGCGATGCAGCGTTCAAAATGTGGGTTGAGCTGGTTGGTGCCTGCCAGACGTAAGGTAAAGTTGCCACCGAGCGAAAAACCAATGATGGCGCCTGTGTTGGCCCCGTTTGTATCGCTAGACGGATCAACAAAACGCTCCCCAAGCGCGTTGCAGGCATCAAGCACTTCGGTGAGCCGCGCGGAGTGAAACAGCGCTTCGTTTAGGTGTGCGGTCTGCCCATGATCTCTTAGCTGCAACCGCGCGATGCTAAACCCTTGGTTGTAGAGCTCAGCAGCGCAGCGTCGTACATAGGTTGAGGTGGCGTCGCCCAGCCAGCCGTGCAGCAAAATGACGAGAGGCGCGCCCGGGTGATCCATCTGCTTGTTGACGAGCGCTTGCAGCTGCACGCCGTCTCGACTGGTTAAGGTTTCAATGCTAGCGGCCGCTTCAAAGGCTGCGGATGTCATTTGGCTGGCCCTGACGATACGACCGGCAAGTACGGTTTGTAGATGCGCTGAGCGCAAGTAAGACGCGGGATTAAACTGCATTAACTGCGGACGTCGTCAGCATAGGCGGCAATATATTCCGGTGGCATCCGGGTAGGTCGCCCGGTGCTAATGCGCATGCAGATGTAATCAACACGCGCGCGCATGATGCAAGTGCCGCAAGGGGCTCGTAGGATTTGAAATTCACGGGTGGCACGCAATCGGCGATCTGTACTGGTGATCCAATCGCCGATAAGCAATGTGTCATCAACAAAGGTAGCTGCAAGGTACTGCATGTTGGTTTCGCGAACCACCATGGCTCGATCTAGGGCAACCATCTGCTGCTCATCAAAACCGCGCGCGGTGGAGTGTTGCCAAGCACAGTGTTGTAACCAAGACAGGTAGTGCACGTTGTTGGTGTGGCCCAAGGCATCGATGTGTTTTGGTTGTACGGTTAGTTGGATGATGTAAGGGTCGGGTCTATCCCAGAGTTGCTCCGCCAGCTCAACCGTTGGGGTGAAATCTTTAGCTGTCATCCAGTGCCTTTAACATGCGTTTCAATGCGAAGTGCCGATAGCTTTGGTCGGTCAGCGATTCGATCTCTGACCAATTGAGCTCGTCTTCTATGTCCAATGCTATCCAACCGTTGTGGCCGGTGTAAGCCGGTATATGGTAACGCTTATCGAAGGTCAGCATGGCTTGCTGTTCGACGCCTACCCAAGCGGAAAAGTATAAGCGACCTCTGCTTGTTTTAGAGAGATGTTGCTCAGATCCATGATGGTAGAAGTTGGCGAAGGTTTTTTTACCAGCCCGCCAAATGGGTTGCCCAAATTGGGTGTCGGGCTTGGTTTCTGGATACTTTGCAATGAGCTTACGAAATTTTGCCAACACGGACTTTTCCCGTCGGCCTTGCATTGGGTCGATCTCAGCAGCCGTGGGCAAGCGGCTGGGTGGCTTTACCTTACCCAGAACATCCGGATCTTGGCGTAAGCTTTTGGGGGCTACTTTGTTGTAAGCAGCAACCACCTGCTGCGCGATGCGGTCCCACCCAAGGCCCTGGTTTAGCTCAACGCCTAGCCATCCGCGGGGGCCGACATAGGGTGGCACAAAGTAATAGCTTGGGTCGCGCTCGCTGTAGAGTTGCTGGGCACCATCGGGCGCGTTGAGCCATAAGGCTACCCGCCCATCTCCATGGTGGTTGACCGCATAGGTGGCAAAGGTTTTGCCACGTACATGGAAGTCGGGTGTGCCGTGTGACAACTTTTCTTCTGCTTCAGGCAGGCCTAGACAGACCTCCCGCACTACTTGCTCCAAGGGCCGAGCGGTTTTCTTGGGTTTGCTTGGACTTTTTGACTTTGCGGCCATACAACTCGCCCTGCGCGATGGGGTATCCAAGATGCCAGCAGAGCCCGAAACCTGCAACTTTAAGGGTATTTCGGGCTATGGAGGCCAGATATCTGCCTAGTTTCTGGACGTAAAAAAACTCTCAAACCGACCAAGCTACTGTTAGCCTAGCGCCTAGAGCAGTTGGCTTGTTGAGGCGAGTTTGATGAGAGCAATAAAGACTATCTTAGGTGCACTGGTTTTGCTGATTGTGGCGGCGGTAGCGCTGCAAACGGTTGCCTCTGAATCCGGTGAGGTGGTGGTGCTTGGCTACACTGATGTGTCTGGCGATCTGCATGAAACTCGACTATGGATAGTTGATCATCAAGGGCAGGCTTGGCTGCGTTCTGGTCAGGCTCAGTCTGGATGGGCCACCCGCTTAGGGGGCGAGGCTGAGGTGGTTGTTACCCGCGATGGACAAGCCCGTGCCTACCGAGCGGTGGCGGCACCGGAGATGGCAACGCTGATTAACGACTTGATGCTGAAGAAGTACGGTTGGCGCGAGCAGGTCATCAGTGCCATGTTCGGCTCGCGGGAGGGCTCGTTACCCTTACGTTTAGAGCCAATGGTCGATCCGGCCGACGCTAGCCACTAACAGTAAAGGGAAGCGGGGTTTGACGAGTGAGCATCGAGTCTAGCAAAGGCTTTGCAGACGCCACCGGTGAGGCGGGCTTTCGCCATCACTGGTACGTTAACTCGCTTTGGCAGGTGCGCACGGGTTTGTTGTTGGCCATTGTTATGGCCAGCCTCTTTGGTTTGTTGGATACCCTGTATTTCAGCGAGGCGGATGCCGCAAAGATTGTTGTATTTCGCTTCTTTGTGCTGATGCCGCTGTGCGTAGCCCTGCTTGCGCTGTCTTTTTGGTCCGGTTTCAAACGCTGGTTGTTCCCCGGTGCAGCGCTTGGTGTGATTGCACCCACGCTGTTTTTCTCCGCGCTAGCGCCGGGTATGAATACCGATGGGCTGTCGTTCTTCTATCCTTTCCTGTCTGAGATGGCGCTGTTTTACTACGTGCTGTTTCGAATGCCGTTGAAGCTTGCCGTGGTCGGCGGTTTGCTCCAATTGGCTGCCGGTATTGTTGGTATTTCTGGTATGGACGGCCCTGGCTTTCACATTGCCAGTGCCATTGGTGGTTTGGTGGCAACCCATGCCATGTTGCTGGTGGCGAGTGCGCGCCAGGAGTTTCAGGAGCGCGAGCTCTATCTCAATGAACGTGAGCTCGCAGAATCGGCGGAGCGTCAGCAACGTGCGTTGATGGAGCGCAGCAGTTGGTACGAAAACTTAGCGCGTTTTTTGCGGCACGAACTAAGCAACGAGTTAGCGGGTATTCGCACCTCAGTGCAGTTGGCACAACGTTTCCCTGATCGCTCGGAAGAGTATTCTCGCCGTGCTGCTACCAGCATAGAGCGTATGCAAAACTTGTTGGATATAACCAGCGAAGCAAGCTCCATTGATTCTGCTTTGCGCGCGGAAGAGTCGGAGCCCTTTGCGCTGTCGGCGTTGGTGGAAGACTGTCTGCTTAACTACACGGATACCTATGCAAAGTATCAAATTGTTGGTGCGGTTGAGCCGGGCCTTGTTGCTGAGGGGCAGCCTTATCGCGTAGTGCAAATGCTCGACAGCCTAATGTCCAACGCCGTACGCCATTCATCCTCGCAAGCACCCATTACCATCCGTTTAGCGACCGCTAGCGATGCAGGTCAAGCCAAGCTGAGTGTAACCAATTACGGCGATCCGCTACCCGAAGATACCGAGACTTTGTTTGGGTTATGGGTGACCGGCGCGTTGCCCCATGAAACCCAACGTCACGGCTTGGGGCTGTATGTGGCAGCCCGTATTGCTGAGGCGTTGGGTGGCAGCATCAGCGCACAGCCCGTTGCTCTGGACGATTTGCCGGGCGCAGAATTTGTGGCATTGTTACCCTTAGCCTCACCGCAGTTGCTTGTTGACCAAACAAGCTTGGAACCCTGAGTAGATTATGAGCCAACGTACTATCGCACTGGTCGAAGACGACCAAGTTATCCGTGCCAACTACACCGACGTGCTGCTGAGCGAGGGGTTTGAAGTCAGAGGCTACGATTCTGAGGTTAGTGCACGTGAAGCCTTTACCGGGTCCTTGCCGGACCTCGCGCTGCTAGATATCCAATTGTTGGACCGCCGCGATGGTGGTTACGCCTTGTGCTCCTGGTTGCGCCATCGCTCCCAAAGCTTGCCGATCATTTTTCTCACGTCGCTAAAGAGTGAGACAGACAAAATATCCGGTTTGCGGCTAGGGGCCGATGACTACATCACCAAAGACAACAGCATCGACTACGTGGTCATTCGCATTCATGCACTGTTTCGGCGTTTGGATGCGCTGGCGGAAGTGCCCTCAGATACGGTGCTGCGATTTGACTCCTTAACGCTAAACGATTCGGTGTTGGTGGCTTACTGGCGGGATACCTCGCTGGACCTAAGCCTGACTCAGTACTGGATGTTGAAGGCGTTGGTTAGCCATGCAGGTGAGGTCCTGAGCCATAAGCGGCTGATGCAGGCAGCCAACGTGCAGGTTGAGCCGAACACCGTGGTTGCCCACATAAAGGCCATTCGGGCCAAGTTTCGAACCATTGACCCCGGCTTTAACGCGATCCGAACCGCCCGTGGCAACGGCTATTGCTGGTCCCCGGCCAAATCGTCCGACAACTATTCATAAAATTCATAAATAGTCACAAATCGTACAGGGAAGATAGTTGTCGAAGCCCCATACTCCGACCTCTTACGCGCAACACAAGTGACATCACCGCAGTATGGGTGCAACAAGTTTAAGTTTGGCCGTCAGGGCCTCAGTCGACATATTAGATGCTTGCCTTCCGGATTTAGTGCAGCACTTCGCGCGGCTATCGGGTGACGTGATGCTGGCTGAAGACCTTGTCCAAGATGCGGCGCTGGTGGTCTTAGAGCGGCCCCATGCGTTTGTCCAAATGAGCAATCCGCAAGGCTACTGTTTTGGCATCGTGCGCAAGCTTTACCTCGGGCAGCTGCGCAAGGAGCAGCGCCGGGCGACCTTTGCTACGGCAACCCCACCGGAGGTGCGGCAAGCGCCTGATATTGCGGAGGAGGTTGCAGACCAGAGCCAGCAACAGTGGCTGCTGGGCTTGGTTGGCTGCTTGCCGGCTTGGCGTGACCGAGCTTTGTTAGAGCGTCTGCTGACCTATGGGCAAGACAAGGCCAGCATCTGTGAAGCCTTAGATCTAAGTTCTCGACACTACGACCGGGTGTTGCATCGGGCTACCCACCGCTTGCGTGCGCAGGTCCGCAAGCAAAGTCTTCTTGCCTAGGACAAAGCCATCGTTGAGATGTGCATGTTGGCGATAGGCCGGTTCCGCTTGTAGCGTTGCGTGCAGCTTTGGCAGCGCGGTAAAGCTCACTGATGCGACCAGATGGTGGTCCAAGTGATGCCCCACGTTGTGCGGTGCAAAGAGAAAGCGTTCCAACCAATTTGCTTTGATGGTGCGGGTGCCATTGAACTCGTTGTGATATGGCAGTGCAAAGTGCTCTGCGATGCTGCGTAGGCGCATGATCATTGGTAGCACCAGCAGGATCGGAGCCACCCAAAGCAGAGCAAACCATCCCCAACCACCGGTTAGGGTGAGCAGCACTGCAATGCTTAGGTACAAACCCTGGCGCCAACGTTTGAGGGTTGCAGCCGCAGGGCTAATGCGCTTGGTGGTTGCGTTGCCCGCGCCGGACAGATGACGGAACGAACGTAGCAGATACAACACCGACCTAGCCCAAGTTTTTGCCAAGAACATCACCATGTTCTGCTGCACCGGAAACTGCCAAGAGGCGGCTTCTTCGGGCTGGCCCAGTTTGCGTACCCAGTCCGGGTCCTCATTGGTATTGGTATGTTGATGATGCGCTAGGTGATCTTTGCGATAGGTTTGTAGCGATACAAGCATCGGTGCTGCGGTAAACAGCTCGCCCAGCCAATCGTTGAACTGATGATCGTGGCTTGCCAAAAAATGGGTCGCGTCATGCATCAGCACCAGCAGCGCATGTTGGCGACTAGCAATGATGATCCAGGCCGTTACTAACAGGCCAGCAAATGAGAACCCAGTGAGTAGGGTTGAGCCAATAATGACCGCTGCAATGGCAACGGCAATACAGCTGTAGTCGAACAGCATGGCGCGTACAAAGCCCGCTGTATCCGGGCCTTGTAAGGCCCGGCGTTGTTGCCTGAACTCATACGAGCTCAGGTCGTGACGTGAAGGATGCATGCTCGACATATTAGGCAGCCGCCTCGTTGGTGTTCACACCAAAGTTACTTTGGGTGCCGATGGCGGTCTCGTCAGCGCTAGCAAAGGCCGCGGTTAACATCTTGCCGTAAAGCTCACCGGTAACACGCATGGCGTATTGGGCTTCTGCTAAGTCGGCGGGGGTTTTCACCAAGGCGCTGATGTAACCCTGCATAGCTTGAGTGTGGCCCACATCGATGGTGGTGTGATCACACAAAAACGTCATCGCTTCTTCGGTGACGCCCATGCGGTTAAAGGCGCCTTGGTATTGCGCGCCAAAGCTGGTTGGCATGGATTCTAGAAAATACAAATAGCCTAAGTAGCCAAGCGCGTTCTGATTGTTGATTTGATAGAAAGGAAACGCGATCAGAGCCGTGGTCGCCGGTAGTGGGCGCTGGGTGGGTACTGCAGAGACGTCCATACCAACAGCGGCTGCATCGCTTAGCGCTAACTGATCGTGGCCCACTTCCGAGATGGCGTGCCGCAAGAAAGGCTTAACCATGCCGCGTTGCGGGCCGCGGAAAAATACCGTGGCCAAGGCTTGTAGCTGCGGGTTTTCGCGTGAATGATGGAAGATCTCGCGCATCAAACCGGCGTAGTGGGTTTTGTTTAGCTCATCTCTCCACAAGCGCTGCATGCCAACACAGTTGTTGAACTCATCGATCGTGCTGTCGAATGTGGCTTGCAGCACTTCGTGTGCGCGCAGGTTATCGGCGCTGTGTGCAACTTTCTCTTCATTTTGCGCTAGCGCAATCTCTTGGCTTGGCAATGAGACTCGTATTTGGTGCGCAATGAAGTTGCGATAGAAGGGTGATTTGGTTGCTTTTAAGTTTGCGCCGTCGTTGATCGTCAACCGCAGTGAGTTCACGGAGCCGTAGTCATCGTGATCGATCCGACCAAGGTGGTTGCGATAACCAAAGCGGGTGAAGAACTCGACGAGGTGATCGTTGCAATCGATGAAGTTATCGACAATGCCTTGGTCCAATAACTCTTGGTAAGCCGCCTTCACTAGATCAACAGGTAAGCGACCATTCCGCAACGACTCTTGCACCATTAGCTTGGTGGTAATGGAAGCGCCAGCGCGTTCTTCTTGGGTTAGTTTGTCCAACCCGTATAGCTGTGTGTATTTGCCAAGATTCCGGTCGCCGACCAAGGTGTTCACCACGGTTCCGACCAGCGTGCCTTGATCATCACGTGCTATTAGTACGCTACCCAACTCTAGCAATGGGTCGTCTAGTTCTTTGTTGACGTGGTTGGTTAGTGCATCGTCAATGTGCCGGCCCATCTCTTCGACGTAAACCCGGTACCAAAAGTTCTTCACTGCCGTTAGGTCGGCAACGGTTGCCTTAGTAATTTTTAGCATATCAATCCTTAATTTGCATGACACCACTGTGTGCCACCGCTCAGGCAAGTCTAGTAAAGGATTGGAATTGCGCCAGTTAGCCATTTTTGCGCTGGGCTAGGTATGCCTCTTACGCCTCCGCGGGCCGGTAGCTCACGCGGTCTGGCCAATAGATCGAATAAATTTAAATTTCTTGCAACCCTTTGGGGAGCTGCTGCATCTAAGTACTAAGGGCCAGCTGATTAACCGCACTTGAGGCGCAACCCAGCAGCCCAGAAACCAGAAAAACTGGGTTTGTTCAGTATTCACATTAGTGTTTACGCAAAGGGAACCCTTACCGCCATTATTTGGGAGTTCGCACAATGCCTAATAACCAATCTTCGATTAACAAGAAAGCCAACGCCACCCTGGGTTTGTCAATGCGCCGAGTTGGTCTTGCCCTAGGGATGTCTGCACTGGTTGCGGCCCCGGGTTTGGCGTTAGCCGGGTCGGCCAATAGTGATGAGGCGAGTTATCAACTGAGCTATAACTCAGCGGAACTCAAATCAGCGGGGTCGGTGAAGGCGTTGCACCGTAAGATTCGGCGCATAGCCTTGGACTACTGCCCAGATTATGGGGTCACCAAAAATTTGAGCGAGCGTGCGAGTTGCATCAAAGACGTTGAATCGGACCTGGTGTCTCAGGTGAATCACCCGCTGCTAACCAGGATTCATTCGGGTGATGCAGCGGTGTCTATCGCCAGCACAACGCGTTAGGTCTGTTTGGCCGCTTTGCTAGGTCTAGTGGCTAGGCCTAGCAAGTTATCCCGTAAGCCCTGGCTAAAGCTAACGGCAGTTAGGGCTGCGGCCAGCTTTGCGCGCTTGTAGCGACAGGGCCATGGCGGACTTCATGCGGCCGCTGAGATCGTTTATGCGCCGTTCGCCAGATGGGTGAGTAGACATAAACTCCGGTGGCTTCTGGCCACCCGCTTTGCCCATGTTTTCCCATAGGTAGACGCTTTGGCGAGGGTCAAAGCCGGCCTTTGCCATAAGGTCCAACCCTAGCAGATCTGCTTCAGACTCTTGCTTGCGGCCAAAGGGCAACGCGATCCCGACTTGTGCACCCAGGCCAAGCAAGCCGAACAAGGTTTGCTTAGTGGCGGAGTTACCACCACCGGCCGCAATCTGCGCCAACTGCAAGCCTGTGTTGGTCAGTGTTGAGGTAGAGACGCGCTCATTGGAGTGGTTGGCCAGTACATGGGCGATTTCATGACCGATCACGGTCGCCAGTTGATCTTGGTTTTCGGCAACCTCTAACAGCCCCGTATAGACGCCAATCTTGCCGCCTGGCAGTGCAAAGGCGTTTGCTTGAGGGTCTTCAAATACCGTGATCTCCCAATCTGCTGGTTTGTAGTTGGGCATGGCTTTGAGGATGTGGCCAGTCACACACTGAACATAGTCACTTTTTTTGCCGTTATTGGTGGCGGGTGTTTGTGCCTTCATCTCTTTATAAGCGGCTACACCCATTTGCTGCATCTCGTTTGCCGGAAACAAGACAAGTTGGGAGCGGCCCAAAGGTGAGGTTGCGCAAGCGCCGATCAGGGTTAGCGCGGCTAAGCTGAGCAGCTGAAGCCCGCGGCGCCCGGGGTTTGACGGGGCTCGTTGGGTTAGGTGTTGTAGCTTATGGGTGAAGCTTAATTTTCTTGCCATTTTTCTGCGCCAGTAACTTTGCTGGCGCAGATGATGCGGCATCTAGACTAGGCAGTCTAGGTTAGGCAGAGAGGGCAACCGTATGCTCTGAAAATGGTTCCTGGTCCCGGTCAATCTCCATCAGCGGTAGACGCTCCAGCTGCGCAAGCAAGGCTTTGGCAAACAAGTGCGGGTGGGTATGCGGTAGGCCCAGCTCGTTGTGCTGCTCTAGATCTTCTGCGTGCAACTCGGTTTGGTAATAGGGTGCTAGTGCTTCTACTTCTGTGCTCTCGTTGTCGATCATGCCTGGTCCCGCTCCGTGTATTGAATACTGAGGATGTGTAACTGATCGATGAAATATAAGTGAACCTGACTTGTGAACCGTGAAGCCTCTCACAATACCTGTTGGCAGTCGGGAGCCGGTGGGGGTGTAAGTTCTGAGCGGGCGATAGGCCCATCTGAAGTGTGATCTAGTGCGGTTTAGCGGGGAGATGTAGAAGGAACTCGGGAAGATCTGAGGCTTGCCTTGCAGCCATTTGGTGCTATGTCGTCTTGTGTCGTACATGCCGGACGCGTGTTAACGCGCGCCCGGCATGACGATAAATAGCGCTATGCAGCGTTGCTATGTCGTCAAAGCATTGACGACGAACGCTAGTGTAGCGCTAGCCGGCTACTGCCAGCCCCAGCCGAAGCCGCCTGCTTTTACTTTAGACTTAACGTTCATTTCAAATGTCCTTTTTTGATTGATTGTATGCAGCCCCCCAGAGGCTGCGGTTTGTTCTCCGATAGTCGTACTCGATCGAAGTTGGTTAGCACTGCTTGCGCTATGTTGCGCTTGGTCTGATCTGTGCCCATTTTTTAACTGGGTCTTGTGCCAGAGGCGCAGTGCAATAAGCAGTGCAATAATTTGGTGCAGCGTTAACGCGCTGCATTCATAAATTCATAATCGGTGCGGCTGGCTGCAGTGATGACTCGCCGCTTTCGTTAGTCTATTTCACGAGATTAATGTGAACATCCATTTGTTAGTCTTTGGCAAAACTTCTTAACTCGGATTTATGAAGACCGGTTTAAGTAGTTAGAACGCTGCTCTTTCGCTAACTTGGTTGGATTGTGTCAGTCTTCGATTCAAGTTACCACTGTCATATTGACATTTCTATTCATTCTATCCTGTGCAACGATAGACTTTGTCTGTTGTACAAGCGTACTGCGTATGTCGAGTGTTCCATTTGAGCAAACCTTGTTGGTGTTGCGTCGAGAGTCCGGCGTCGGACGCTATTTTGTTGGTGGGGTGTTGGTGTTTTTGTTGGTCGTTTGGTTGCTGGCTGCAGGTTGGTTTGTGTTGCCAGTGCAGCTGGCATCAAGCGACGGTGGCTTGGTTTCTTCGGGTGCAAACGCTCGTTTGTTGTCGCCTTCAAGTCAACGCATCAAAAAGGTTTCGGTTAGCTTGGGCCAACAAGTGGCCGCAGGCGACACCTTGCTAGAGTTTGATACCCAAGCCTTGATGCTCGATCTCGAAAGCACGGAGTTGCAGTTGGAGCAGCAACGCTTACAGCAGGTGTCGGTGCGTGAGCAACACCAAGGTTTGCGCGCGCAGTGGTTAGATCAGCAGCGCAGTACCCAGCAAGAGCTTGAGCGGTTGCGCTCTAAGGTGGCGCAGGCCCAGAGCAAGATAGACTACGCCCGTAAGGCCGAGGCGTTGTATGGGCAGCTTCGCTCAGAGCGGCGCATTGACAAGCTTCAGTATGAGCAAGCCGCAGCTACCCTGGCACAAGAGCAGTTAGAGCTGGATGCGGTGAATGCCACCTTGGCTAAGACCCAAGCGGAGCTTGAGCTGGCGGATTCTCAGAACAGAGCCAAGCAAGCCCAGCTTGAAGAGCGCGAGGCACTGTTGGCGCAGCAAGGAGCCGATCTAGCACGCGCCCGAGATCAGCTGTTGCTCCAGATAGAACGGTCCACCTTGCTTGCGCCTTTTGCGGGCACTGTTGGTGCGCTAGCCGAAAGCGGGGAGGGCAGCGTGCTACCCCTGGATAGCTGGGTTTTAACCTTGCTGCCTATGCAGGCCCCTCAGTTCAAGGCGCGGTTTCCCGTACGAAACGCGGGGGGGCGCATCGCGCCTGGGCAACCGGCGCAAATTGAGTTGTACGCGTTGCCTTGGGTTGAACATGGCACCTTAGCCGCGGAGGTGTTGCGTGTTGGCCAAGTGCCTAACGATGATCATATTGAGGTTGTCTTTGCGCTCCGGGCCCCGACACCTAGCAATCCACTGTTTGCCCAGTTGCAACAGGGGCTGCAAGGTCGTGTTCGAGTAGAGGTGGGTGCGCTAACCTTGGCGCAGCGATTTATGCGGTTGTTGAGCCTGTCGCCAGAACCTTCAATCTAATCGGTTGAGGGGCTGCCATTCGCCCAGCGTAGGCGGGTGGCGCAGTAACCAGCAAAACGAATGAAGCCTCAGGTAGCCGCGTAGTTCATGTCCAAACTCGAGACTGAAGTAGAGACTAAGTCAGACCCTCGGCTCAACCGGGTGTGGTCTGCGCATGAGGTGGTGCAAACCTCCAACATGGACTGCGGACCGGCAGCGCTGGCCTCTTGGATGTCGAGCTGCGGCTATCGGGTTAGCTACCCGCGGTTGCGCGAAGCCTGCCAAACCGATGTGGATGGCACCTCCATTGACGCCATGGAGGAGTTGGCCGAACGCTTGGGCATGCCGGCTGAGCAAGTCATGGTTCCGGTGGATGCGCTGTTTAACACCCAACTGCCTAACCTTCCCTGTATAGCCGTGGTGCTGTTGCCCAACCGGCTGACCCACTTTGTTGTGGTTTGGCGGCAGTGTTTTGGTTGGGTGCAAATTATGGATCCAGCCCAAGGCCGGGTTTGGCTGCGCAAGAGCGAGCTTGAGCGCCGTTTGTTTGAGCACGAAACCTTGGTGTCTGCCCAGGACTGGCTTGGTTATGCGCAAACCGATGAGTATCGGGTTGTACTGGAGTCGATGGCGCAGCAGCTTAAGTTGCCCAGCGGGTTTGTTGCTGAGCATCAGCAGACGCTGAACGAGAACAGTGGCTGGCAGGCTTGGGCTGCACTCGAGGCTGCAATGCGTAGCGCTTTGCAATTGACGCGGCAAGGCCTAAAGCTGACATCCGCCCAACATCAAACCCTAGTTCAAACCTTGCTCGCAGCGCCGGAGCAAATTCCACTGCATTGTTGGCAAGTCCGACGCTCGGAGCAAGAGCCGCAAGCGATATGGTTGCACGGTGCGGTGTTATTGCGCTGCGGCAATCATGAGCCTCAATCCAGTCCGGCAGCCCAAGCCTTTGCAAGCCAGATGCAGTCTGCATCCCAAAGCCAGGGCGGTGTGCTCGCTCGTTTGGTAGCGGAGATATCTAAACCTTTAGTGCTGTTGCTATTTGGCTGTGCGTTGTTAGTAGGTGTGCTTACCTTTGTTGAGGCGCTGGTGTTGCGCACTATCATCAGCGCTCCGGCCCCCGCAAGCTGGGCGGCAGCATTGCAGCTAATCTTGATTGTGTTGAGTCCCGTTGCCATAGGTGTGGGCCTGTTGGCCCTATGCAGCAATACCGCACGAGCGTTAGGTCGAACCTTGGAGAGCCGTCTGCGGCAACGTTTGTTGCAACACCTACCTTTGATCAGCGATGGTTACTTTGATTCTCGGTTGGTTAACGACCTGGCGGAACGTGGCCACGCCTTGGCCCTGCTCGCAAAGATGCCCTTTTTGTTGCAGCGTTTGCTGGTGGTGGCCGTTCGCATTGTGGGTGTGTTGGCTGGCTTGGTTTGGTTGCTGCCCGGGCAAGTGCTTTGGGTATTGCTTGCAGGCCTTGCTGCCATAGGCCTGCCACTGGTCATGCACAGAACGGTTCGCGATTTAGATCTGCGGATTCGCACCCATTCCAGCGCGGTGGGCCAGCTTTACCTAGATGCGCTGCGTGGCAGCGAAGCCATAGCGGCGCATGGGGCATCTCAACCCATAGCCTTTGAATCCGAAGCGCGGGTGCTGCGCTGGCACACAGCCTTTAACCACAGCGGTTGGTTGGTGTTGCTCCTGGAAACGCTGCAGTTGCTGATCATGGCGCTGGTGGCCGTGATGCTGGTCCACGCAGCGCTGGCACAATCAGCCACTTTGGGTGCTGTGCTGCTGGTAGCCTATTGGGCGTTATTTTTGCCGATCACGGCTCGCCAGTTCTTGTTGCTGCTGCGCGAGTATCCCAACCTGCGCAACGTCGCCACGCGTGTGCTTGAGATTCTTGATGCGCCGCGTGAGGTTGCCGAAAGCGCAGCCCAGGCAATGCAGGAGGATAACGAGGCCTACAACGCCGAGATCAACGCCGAGATGAACCCCAGGGCGGTTGCCTTGCAATGGCAAGACGTGAGTGTTCAACGTGCAGAGCAACCGGTCCTAGCAGACCTTAACTTAAGCATTGCGGCGTCCGAGCAAGTGGCCATTGTCGGCCGCAGCGGGTCCGGCAAGAGCTCGTTTATCAGCCTGTTGCTGGGTTGGCTGACGCCGCAGGCGGGTGCGCTGCTGGTTGATGGTATAGCTGCTAACCCTGAGAGAATTGCGCGTCTGCGTGAGCAGACCTTGGTTATCGACTCGCAGATGTATCTTTGGAATCGCCCGCTGTTTGACAACTTGGTGTTTGGCTCCCAAGGCTACAGCTCCCAAGATTTAGAGACAGCGGTGAATGACTCCCTGCTGCAAGACGATCTAGAGCGTTATGCTCAGGGTTTGGCGCAACCCTTAGGGGAAAACGGCAGCCGCTTGTCTGGTGGTGAAGGCCAGCGCGTACGTGTTGCCCGAGGGCTGCTGCGCGCAGCGCCTAAGCTGGTCTTGCTGGACGAACCTTTTGTCGGCATGGGATCCAAGCAACGCCGACAGTTACGCCTAGCTCTGCGCAAACGTTGGCCCCACAGCACCTTGCTGTTTGTTGTGCACGACCTGCAAGAGGTTATGGATTTTTCGCGCGTGCTGGTTTTTGGTGGTGGCCGCATCTTGGAAGATGGGGATCCTAAAGCGCTGCGTAACCAGCCTAAGTCGGCTTTTGCGCTCATGTGCGCAGACGAAGCGCAGCTCAAAGATCGATTGTTCGCGCAATCCGGCTGGCAACCGATTCAGATTAAGCCGGCATCTGGGGTAACCGATGGGAGCTTGCGATGACGCAAGCGTCCGCGGCACCGCAGTTGTTGGATTTAACCCCCAGCGCTTGGCCGAGCGTTGGTGCTTTGCTCAGCAAGTTTGTTGAGTTGAGCCCCAAGTCGTTGGCCCCAACGCCGGTGCCGGCAAGCCAACCTGCGGACAGCTTGCCAGCAGCGGCTGCGCAACAGGGTGTCGACCTTCGTTTGGTCAGCGGCCGTGACGGTGAGGTAGATTTAGTCTTAGCCCAAGCGGGGATCATGATCGTGGCCTGCGATGGTCTGCTGCTGCTGGTCACCAAGGCCAATGCCAACTGGGTGCAGCTGTTAAACCCGGATGATTCTACGGTGCGGCTGCCCATGGCACCCTTTGCGGACCGGCTCCGTGTTTCAAGCGAAACCCGAACGGCCAACCTGGGCAGCAACGTCACCCAGATGGATAAGCAACCGTTGTTGGATGCCTTGCAACCGCACCTGGGCGCAAAGACCCTGCCGGCGGTTGCAGCGCTAACCCGTTGGCAGGCCCAAGACGACAGTTTTCGTATCAACTTAGGTTGGGTGTTGCAGGAGCCGCCCGCGAACACCAAGTCGGTTGCTAGGCACATTGGGTTTGGTTTGTTGAGCATGGCGGCGGTGCGTTTGGTGTTTTTGCTGCTTTGGGTGTTGAGCTGGTTTGGTCTCAGCGCTTTGCTTCGCCAGGTGGATGTCCAAGGGGGTTACGCCTTATGGGTGCTGACCTTGTTTTCTGCCCTGCTGATGTTGCCGGTGGGTTCCTGGTTGCAGCATCAGCTGGCGCTTAAGGTTGGTGTGGGTGTACGCCAAGCGCTGTTGCATCGCGCTTTAAGCTTGCGTCGCGGCGAGTTGGGCCAGCTTGGCCTGGGCGAGATGATCGCCCAGGCGTTAGAAACCAACAACATCGACACCAAAGCTTGTATTGCTGGTGTGGTGTTGCTGTTCTCTGTTTTTGAGCTGCTGTTGGCTGGAGGGTTAGTGCTTAGCAGCGCTAACGGCTTACCTTTGCTGCTGCTTATGTTGCTCACTTCATTGATGTTGAGTTTGCTGCTGTATCAAGTTGCCCTGCTACACAAGCACTGGTATCCAGCCAAGCTCAAGATCACCGCGTTGCAAACCGAAGAGATGGTGGGTCAACGCACCCGCAAAGCGCTGCTTGGGCGTGCTGAATGGTTTGCGGATCAAGATGTGTTGCTTACCAACTACCATCGGTTGACCGCTAAGTTGGACCGCCTGTTAACTTGCCTTGATGTGGTGCCTAAGGTTTGGTTATTGCTGGCCCTGGGTTGCTTGCTGTTTTTGGTGTTTCAAGATCAGACCCCACTGCTGCACAGCAACAACCTGTTGTTGCTAGCGGCAGCGGTGGTTGCCACCGGGGCATGGCAGGGCTTTGCCGATGTGGTGGTGCCGCTGCTGGATGTGCGACAAATGTTGCAAGACCTACCCACGCCCATAGCACCCTCAACAGACGCACCGTCGCCTGCAGTGCAGATGCCGCCCCAAGGTGCGCAAGCAGATCTGCCGTTACAAGTTTCGGGGTTACGCTTTGCTTACCCAGATGCTAAGCAACCGTTGATCCATGATTTCAATTTGCAGCTCGAGCCAGGCTCTCGGTCCTTGTTGCTTGGTGCTAGCGGTGGTGGCAAATCCACCTTGGGCGCATTGCTCAGTGGGCGTCTAGAGCCGATGGGTGGCAGCGTGTTGGCCGGCGGTTTAGATCAACACGTGCTTGGTGCTGCAGGGTGGCAAGCTCAGGTCACCTACATACCCCAAGCGCACACCAACCATATTGTGGCGGAAACCTTTGCGTTCAATTTGCTGCTTGGCAGCCCTTGGCCACCTAGCCGCAAAGATTTGGCTCGTGCAGAGCAAATTGCGGTTGAGTTGGGGTTGGCGCCGCTGCTGCAGGCTATGCCGGCGGGCATGAACCAAGTGGTTGGAGATAACGGCTGGCGTTTATCGGCTGGCGAACGGGCTCGAGTGTTCCTCGCACGCGGTCTGCTGCAGAACCCGGGCCTGTTGGTGGTGGATGAAGTGCTAGCACCCTTGGACCCGCACACCGCGCACCGAGTGCTGGACTGCATGGATCAGCGCGCGCGCAAACTGTTGTTGATCACCCACGAGTAATCTCGCACAGTGAGCGCTCTCTCACCCCCATAGGTAGATGGATATGGCAGCTGCGTTTTCGCTTAACGATCGTCTTGCTTCTATTGCTGAGCTGGAAGCCCTGTACGGGGCCCCGTCCCAGCGCTCGTTAGACAAAGAGTTGGATCAGTTAAGCCCTCACTACCAAGCCTTTCTAGAAAAGTCGCCTTTTGTGGTGTTGGCTACCGTGGGCCCAGAAGGTGTGGATTGCTCGCCGCGCGGTGACCCCACAGGCTTGGTGCGCGTGGTGGATAACAAAACCTTGATGCTGCCCGATCGTAAAGGCAACAACCGCCTTGATTCGCTACGCAACATAGTTCGTCAACGCCGTTTGTCGTTGCTATTTTTGATACCCGGTGTGGGGGAAACCCTGCGCGTTAATGGTCACGCCGATGTGGTGGTGAATGCGCAGTTGAACGCCAGCTTTGAAATCCAGGGTAAGGCGCCACGCAGCGTGATTGTGGTTCACATAGACCGGGTGTACTTCCAATGCCAAAAAGCCCTGGCGCGTTCGCGTTTGTGGGATGCAGATGCCCGGGTTGATCGCCGTGAGCTACCCAGTACGGGTGAAATGCTGCAAGCGATGTCGACTGAGGCATTTGATGGTGAGAAGTACGATGCCGATTACGCCGAGCACATGCAGCGCACCATTTACTGAGCGACTAGTGGCTCCTAGTTAACCCGGTGCTAAAACCCAGGATGAATCGCTAACGCGGCACCGTCCACCAGCATGTCTGAGCCGGTCATAAAGGGGCAGTCGTCTGAGGCCAAAAATGCAATAGCAGCAGCAAGCTCCTGAGGTTCACCAAATCGATTGAGCGGTGAGGTGGCGGCAACCACCGCACGCACTTCATCCGGCATGGTGGCGGTGATCGCAGTGCTGGTGGCACCCGGGATGATGGCGTTGCAGCGAATGTTGTAGCCCTGTTGCGCACAGTGTACGGCAACGGATTTGGACAACATGCGCACGCCACTCTTGGCGGATGTGTAGGTGACATCCGTGGGTAGCGCAGTGAACGCGGTGGTGGATGCCACGTTGATGATAGACCCGCAAGGCCCGCCCGGGTTTTGCTTCATGACACGTATGGCGTTTTGACAACCCAGCATGGGCCCGGTGAGCAAAATGTTAAGCCCGCGATTCCAACTTTCTAGATCCACCTCTTCAATGGATTTGCGGACCACAAGCCCGGCGTTGTTGACCAAGATATCCAGCCGACCATGCTGATCCTTGGTGGCATCCACAATTTCTGCCCAACGCTCGGCGTTGCCGATGTCCTGCTCCAAGAATGTAGCGCCAAGTTCCTGGGCTAGGGCCTGGCCGGCGTCTACCTGGATATCGGTCATGACGACTTGCGCACCATCGCTGATCAAGCGCTTGGTTGTTGCTGCACCAATGCCAGAAGCGGCGCCGGTAACAATGGCGACTTTGCCTTTTAGATCAGCCATGGATTAACCCTCGTTGATTGGTATCAAAACAATTGGCGTTAGAACCCTAATGACCTCAGCAAACGCCCCTATACACAATGGATCATACGGATGAAGTCACAGACCACAAGGTTGGTGGCCAGAGGCCAACGGCAAAGCGTATCGCTTACCCTGGCTGCTGTGGCGATAGCCGGTTGTGGTCGGGATGCTTAACCAATATAGCGAAGCCCAACAGCACCAGGTTTGCCACTAGGCAGCAGAGCACGGCTCCGTGATACGAGCCCCAGGTGTCACGGGTTAAGCTGAATGCGACCGGTCCGATGGCGCTAGCAAAAACAGAGATGGCGGTGTTAAAACCGCTAATCTCGCCGAGGTGTAGCGAACCAAAAAAACGAATGTTGGCCAGGTTTGACAGTACCCCCCACAAACCTCCACCCAGCCCAAAGCCAACCACTAGCAACCAATAGCCTAACGACTGATCCAGGAGCAACAAACCAAGAGCACCAAGCACAAAGCCGCCGAGCATAGTGAGTAGAAAGGGCTTTAAGCTTCGAGCATCAACCAAGGTGCTGGCGAGCAGGTTTACGCTGGTCGAAACCACAGCGGCCGGGAAGAAGTAACCGAAAGCATCAGCCCGGCTGCGACCGGCCTCGGCAAACACATCAACGACATGAAACGTTACCGCCGTGCCGAACAGTGCATGGGTTGAAAGCCCCAAGGCGTAAATCCAAAACAGCGGGCTCCGCTGAGCGTCACGCAACGTGCCGTTGGCAGCCGTGTATCGAGGGGCCGGAGCATCTGCCGACGGTGCAGCGCCATCGGCCTGCAAACCGCAAGACTCGGGATTGTCGCGGATAAAAAACAAAGCCAGCAACGCATATCCACCAATCAGCACAGCAGCCTGTAGCCATAGCGCACCCTGCCAGCCGAAACGATCGATCAGCATGGCAAGCCCCAACGGGGCTAGTGAAAACCCAAGGGACACAAAGACCCCACGAATGCCGGAAACCAATCCGCGACGCCGGTCAAACCAAACCAGCAGTACGTTGCGTGATGCGCTGGTAAGTACCCCTTGGCCGCTAAAGCGCACACCAAAGTAGCACAGCAAAATGAGCACAAAGCCAATGACAGTGGGCGACAGAGACAGCCCAAGCACCGGTGAATCTGTTGCCCAGTCGATGATGTTGCCAAGCACGCTGATGACCAACAGCACCGCACCTAAGGTGAGGCTGGATAGCACCAGCAAGGTGCGAGCGCCGTGACGGTCGAACTGGCGTCCAGCCCAAGTGAGCAGCAGGGCGCTACCCAAAGTACCAAAGAAGTAGGCGCTGGACAGTTGGGTGCGGGTTAAACCGAAGGCTTCGATAAAGGAGTCGGTGAATACCCCCATACCCATGGTTTGCCCAGGCACGCTAAACAAAAAGCCTAAGGTGGATAAGATCCAGATAACCCAGCCGTAGAAGCCGGGTACACGACGCACGTCAAAAGGCGAGCTCGCTGGCAGCCGCAGACCAGGTTGTGTTGCTGGGAGTTTGGTTGTGGTTGGCATAGCGGTGGCGCGTTTAGATGCAACGGCCTCCATCGACTTCTAACGCAACCCCGGTGATCAAGCCGGCCTCTTCGCTGCACAAAAAGCAGGCGGCGTTGCCGATGTCTTGAGGCGTAGAAAAGCGCCCAAGCGGAATGGTGGATAAGAACTGGCTGCGCTTGTCCTGGGTGTCTTCGCCCATAAAGGTAGTGAGCATGGCGGTTTCTCCCGCCACCGGGTTTATCGCGTTTACCCGAATGTTGTGGCTGGCCAGTTCCACCGCCATGGATTTGGTGGCGGTAATAACCCAGCCTTTGCTGGCGTTGTACCAAGTTAGATTAGGTCTTGGGCTAACCCCAGCGGTGGAGGCGATGTTTAAGATCACGCCATGCCCCTGAGCTTTTAGATGCGGCACTAGATAATGTGCAAAGAGATAAATGCTTTTGGCGTTAACTGCTAGCACTTGATCAAAGGTTGCCTCGTCTAGCTCTTCTAATGCGGTTGGCCCTAAACCTAGACCGGCGTTGTTAACCAATATGTCGATTTGCCCAAACTGCGCGAGGCTGGCCGTAACCGCACTGCTGACACTGGCTCCTTGGCTCACATCCACATGGCAAGGCCAAGCCTTTGGTTGATCTTGCGCAGCATCTTGGTTCAGTTCGTCCGCCACTTGTTGGGCGGCGCCTAAGTTGAGATCGCCGATAACCACCCGAGCGCCTTCAGCGACAAACTTGGCCGCGATACCCGCGCCAAAGCCTGCGCCTGCACCACTAATGAAGGCTACCTGGCCAGCTAAGCGTGGGGTTGTTAGCTCTGCCATCCTTAGGTTTCACCTGCAAGCAAACGCTTGGCGGTAAGCGCCATCACCTGGGCAGAATCGATCATGTCGGTCACGCCAACGTATTCATCCACTTGATGGGCTAGATCCAAAATGCCTGGGCCGTAGGCGATGCAGTCTTTTAGCTTGCCGATACGGTCTACGTGCTTTTGATCGTAAGTGCCCGGGGAGACCACAAACTCAGCGGGCTTACCCAAAATTTCTTCGATAGCCCGAGCGGTTTGTTGTACTACCGGAGCATCTCGATTCGCCATGGTTGGCAGCACGCTAAACAGCTCTTGAATGTCGTAGCGAAAATCCGGTCGCTTCTTTACCAGCTCTTCTAGCAGGTGAGTGACCTCAGCGCGAACTTCTGCAATATCTTCTTCGATCAAAAATCGTCGATCGATAACCATACGCGCGCTGTCGGGAACTAGCGGTGCGGGTAGACCATCAAAATCTTCGCTGTGACCGCCGTGCAGCGAGTTGATGTTGAGCGTTGACTGCTTAGCGCCATCGGGTACCACGGGCATGTTGGTAGTTTTGGTGGCGAGCAGCGGGAACAGCTTGTCCTCAAAGGATTGCACCACCGCGCCCATGTGGCGCACGGCGCAATCGCCTAAAAACGGCATGCTGCCGTGTGCAATTTGCCCAAAGGTTTCGACCTGGGCCCACCAGACCCCACGGTGACCTAAGCACACCCGGTCTTTGTTCAAGGGTTCAGGAATAATGACGTGTTGCACTTTGTCTGGGTCGAAGGTGCCGCGCTCCGCTAGGTAAGCCACCCCACCATAGCCACCTGACTCTTCATCGGCGGTGGCCGATATCTCAAGACGTCCGGCAAAATTGGGTTCTTCTTCTAGCAGGGATTCAACCGCAATAACGGACGCGGCTAAACCGCCTTTCATATCACAGGTGCCGCGACCATAAATGCGGTCACCTACCAGCTCCGCGCCAAAGGGGTCGTAGCTCCAACCGTTGCCGGGCTCTACCACATCCAGGTGCGAGTTGAAGTGCACACAAGGTCCTGGGCTGGTCCCAGACTTGCGCGCAACTAGGTTGGTTCTTGGGTAACGGTCGGAGTCCCCAGGGGCACCCACCGCGCGAACGTACTCCAGCTCAAACCCACGCTTGGCCAAGCGTTGCCCAAGAAACTCAGCAAACTCGGTGTAACAATCCCCAGGCGGGTTGGTG
>CALHVX010000132.1 GCA_938036875.1 uncultured Pseudomonadales bacterium | reverse complement strand
ATTGGATGCGCCAATGAGCGCTGAGGTTATGGCCGGTTGCTTTAACACCCATGCCACAGCCACCGACACCATGTTAAGTCCCCTACCTTCAACAACGGCCTTGAGCTTCTCTACCGCTTGAAACTGGGCATCGTGCCAGTAGCGGGCTTGATAACGATCAGCGGCGGTGCCCAGGGTGAAACGCGTACCATCTACAGGGTCTTGCCCCGGTTTGTATTTGCCAGACAGGAACCCGCCCGCTAGTGGATTGTAGGAGATCACACCAATTCCCTGGTCCAGGCACAGCGGTAAAAGATCCACTTCAATGTCGCGATACAGCAGGTTGTATCTGGGTTGCACAGAAACATAACCGCTTGCGCCCAACCGGTCCGCTGCTCGCAGTGCTTCCCCGAGTTGCCAAGCACGATAGTTGGAGCAGCCGACATAGCGGACTTTGCCAGCGGTAACCAGGTCTTCGAACGCACGCAGGGTCTCGTCCAACGGGGTGTGTGGGTCGAATCCGTGGGACTGATAGAGGTCTATATAGTCTGTGCCTAAACGCTGCAGGCTTTTGTCCACGGATTCCATAATGTGCTGCCGTGACAATCCCCAATTGTTCAAGCCACGTCTGTTCGGCGCAAAACACTTAGTGGCGATGATCAGATCCTGCCGGTTGCCTTTGTCTTTCATCCAGCGACCGATAATGGCTTCGGTGTCACCCATGGTGTCCAGGGTTCCACCCAGCGGGTAGGCATCGGAGGTATCCAGGAAGCTCAGCCGGTGATCGAACGCCTTATCAAGAATGGTCCGTGATTCGGCTTCGGCTACTTGCAAACCAAAGGTCATGGTTCCTAAACAGAGTGCTGGTACTTCTAACCCATATCTGCCCATTCTGCGCTTTTCCATAAACTGGCTCCGTCGGATGATTGATAAGGTGAGGTGTTGAATGCCTTTAGTAGACCAAGATTTCCAAGTTTAGGAAAGGCGCCAGGTCAACCGTTGGAGTGAGTTGGCGGGACCACATTCAGGGTCATTTGTTCTACGTATTATGCTGTCAGCTGTTATATGCCGGAAGCGCGACAGGTTCGAGTCCCGTCCGCTCCGCACCCGTTGATGGTGTGGGCGGGCAGGTTTAAGCATTGACCATTCCTTTGCCGAGTTCTTGTACAAGTTATTGGATTAGATTGAGTTCGGTCGGCGCCAAGTTCGCCTGATCAATCAATCGCCAGTTGCGTTCATAGATGGCGTGCGCGTCAGCACGGGTGAGAAACTCGACCTTTAAGTTCCAGCACAGCTGTTGCAACTGTGGGAAGTCTGCTAGGGCGATAAGCTCGGCTTCCAAGAATTCATTAAAGAGCACTCGGAAACCAGGGTTGTTCAGCCCCGCTTTCAAACGGCGCGCCAGGTGCAAGGGAAGCTTTGTCTGGTACAACACGAGCCCGGCTTCGCGATCCCGTTCGCGCTGTCGCTGCTTTGCCTGTCGGAGTTGGTTTCTGCGTTGATCCATTGATTAGTCATGATGACATGTCATCAATTAGTCAAGTGGGAGGATGGCTGTCAGAAATCGTGGATTCAATATGCTTCGTGAGTGCGGATCGGCTAATTGGTGTTAACGGCAATCCACTGGACTGGGGGTCAAGTCGCGACTCAATAAATGTGTAAGCACTGGGACCATATTTAGGACCATTTCTTCTGCGCTCTGAGGCGCGGGTAGCGGGGTCGAGTTGTCAGTGTTAGCGAATTCAGTGGCTTAGTTGCTGTGCGTTGCTATTAGATGCATACCCGCCAGGTTCGAATCCCGTCCGCTCCGCCATTTTCATCGGGTGCTTCCCGGGAATGTCTAGCAGTGCCGTGGGGAACACTTCCAACCGAAGACGGCGATTAAGGTCACCGTTAGCAACTTTGCGTGGAATGTGTGGGCTTATTGGTTCCACCACCTGCTGCACCCAGCCTGTGGTGGAACCAGAGCGAACAACTTATTCAACAAATCGGTAAAGCAATTCCAATTCATACTGGACCGGACGGATAGCGCCACCGGTCAGGTCGCCACGAAACCCTTCAGCCGTTCCAGTATTTCCGCCCGTGCCTGGCACGTTGGTTGCGGTCCGGATCGCCTGTTCATCGGTTAAATTTTTGCCGATGAATGCCAACTGCCATTGGCCGTCTTGCGTGCCGATACGAATATTGGCATCTAAAGTGGAATAAGACTCGAAGGTTGCAAGCGGGTCATTTGCGCTGAGACCCGTCTCGCTTCGGTATTGCCAGTTAGCCGTTATGCCAAACATCAAGTTATCCGATATCGGGCGCTCATAATTCGCGGCAAGAAAACCGCTCCACTCTGGCGCACCAGGACGGGTATTACCCTTTAGATCCTGACGTAAATCCGTCTCAGTTTGACCTGGAAGCAGGGGGCCGCAACCGGCAGCCGGTGTCTGGCCAACGTAGCAGAATGCCTCAAACTCGGTGTATTTGGACTGCAAGTACCCCAGATTGGCGGACAAAATTAGCCCTTCGACCGATGTCGCCCAATCTACCTGAACCTCAGCACCGTAAGTTTCTGAACCACCAGCGTTCTCTGTCACAAAAGCGAACTGCTGAGAGTTGAAGAAGTCCACCTGCAAATCATCGAATTCGTAGAAGAACGCCTCGACGGTTAACAACATAGAGTTGTCAAACAGCGATGCCTTAGCGCCTACTTCAAAACCTTTGTTCGTCTCCTCATCAAACACGAAGTCGCTGAACACAATGTCATCACCCGGGCCTGCGGTACAGGTGCCACCCAAACCGGGCGAAATGCAGGGAGCTCCATTCACTAAGGGCGGCGACAGGTTGCTCAAGATTGCGCTGTTCGAAAAGCCACCCGTCTTAAAGCCTTCTTTATAGGCGATATAGAGAGTCAAATCGTCGGTTGGCTCCCAACGTAGGGTTACCTCAGGGATAACATCTTCAAAGGTTTGGTCCGCCGCTGCGCGGGTCAATGGATTGCTCGGATCAAAAGGAATGAACAAACCGGTCACAAACGGATTCACAAACGGCTGGATGAAAAACGAATCTTTAGTTTCGCGGAGGTAGCGAGCCCCAGCCGTGAGTTGCCAGCGATCCGCGATATCCCAAACGATTTCACCGTAGACCGACATGGTCTCACCATCGGTTTCTGAATACTTGTTGTAAGCGGTAAACTCGTCGTTAGGGTCCGCTAACGGTCCCGAGAATTGCGGTCCACAGGCTCCTGCTGTGCCCGCCGCACAACCAGGAAACGCGCCGGCAGGTAAAAACGCAAAGATAACGTCTTGTTCGAATTCACGATCCCAAGCTTGATAGTAGCCACCCAACACGAAGTTCAACGGCTGGTCAAAACTAGTGACTGCACGTACTTCGGCAGAGAAGTTTTCGAAGGTGTTCTCTTCCGCTGCAAAGATGGAGGTGACGGCGCCGCCGTCCTGGTCACCCACCCACTGCGAGGTCTGATCTTGGTAGCTAAGGACTGTTTGTACACGCACAGAATCGAAGTCATAGTCAAAGTTGGCGGTCAAGATTGTGGATTCGAATTCGTCTCTCGCGTCGCCACCACCGAATTGATTCAGCAGGTTGTTTGCGGCAGCAACCTCAGGCGGGATGTTGTTGATACCCCGCTCACCATCGAAGGAGCAGTCGACTGCCGCTAGCGGCAGCGGCTCGAATAAGGGTGTTTGTCTGCCTGGAGGTTGAGTCCCCGCAAGTTGGCTCGTGTGAGCCACACCACCAAGCGTTGAACAATCGAATAGTTCAGATACCGCGCCGTACACTCGTTCATTTTCGGAGAAGGTGGCTTTTAAGTTGTAGCTAAACCGATCAGTGAGATCCCCGGCAGCAGTCAGTCGGGCGAAAAACGTTTCTTCTTGCGGTAGGTAATCTTCTGCAAGAGGATTATCGAATAAGTTGATATTGCCTGTAGCGGCATCGAAGGTGGCATACACATCCGGATCGGTAGCACTGTTTGCGATCCAACCCTCGTCCATCTCTGAAGCCTGAATGGCCAAGCGCAACCCAAGCTTTTCGTTCACCGGGAATGAAATGACACCTTCTAAGGTGGTGTCTTTGCTCTCAAACTCGTGATTGGCCCGCAATGAGGCTTCAAACTCATCACCCGGGTTGTTGGTCATGATAGAGATCGCCCCGGCCGTAGAGTTCTTGCCAAAATATAGCGCCTGGGGACCTTTGAGAACCGCCACTTGGCTGGTGTCGAACAACCCTTCGTTGATGACTCGTCCTTGGGGCATATAGGCGCCGTCGATAATGACGGCGACCGACTGTTCGATACCAATACTGGTTGGCGAAGAACCGATCCCGCGAAGGGCAATGGAGGCGCCGTTACCACTGGTTGCTCGCCCAATCGAGAGTTGGGGAGTCATGGCTTCTAGATCCTCTAGGCTCTCTAAACCAAATTGGTTTAGCCGCTCTTCGGATATTGCAGTAATGGCAACAGGTATCTCGCGAACCGATTCCTCTGTCGCACGAGCAGTAACAACAATTTCTTCGATTTCAGCAGCCAGTGTCGGCAAGCTGAGCGTGAGTGCTATTGTGGTAAGTAATGCACTCGTTAAGACTCGCGCAATGCGCGACGGACCTTGTAGCAACATTTGGTTCCCCTCCTAGTTTTCACAAAGTAAGGTTGAACTTGGCGCTGCGATCCCTTCATGCCTCTTCCTACAGCCATGGACCAGCCAAACTAAACCGCATCTACTTCGAATATACCCCCACAAATATCCAGATGATAGCTGTTCGATATCTCTTCGTAGTCCTCAGTCAGCACGCCATCGCGCAACAAAATTCGCAGGGTGCGCTTGATGAGGGTGAACACTATGGGCAAAGTTGAGCTCTACGTGGAGGCAATGAAGCTAGAGCTGGGATCACTTTTCGGACCATTTTGATTTTAAGCCTAGTGTTCGAGAGCGAGTAGAGCTTCCGAGGTACGGTTATTTCAATAAGTTAGTTGCTATGATCTGCTCTTAGCAACACACCCGTCAGGTTCGAGTCCCGTCCGCTCCGCCATACCCGGGCCTTTTTTGTATGTATCGAGAAGTGAATGGATAGAAAAAGGCCCGCCGGTATGAGCCGGAGCATTTTCCGAACACGACTAGGTCGAATACCTGACAGAGAAAGGTTGACCCGCCTATGCTTAGGTTGATTCGCAGCGTTTTGGATCGCATCCGAACCTATTTTGCGCCGGAACCGCCCATGGCATTGGCCATGACCCCGGCGCACCGCGCTTTTCTGGCTGAAACAGTCGCCTTCTACTCAGTGCTTGATGCTGCTGACAAACTCCAATTCGAGCAACGTTGCCTGTCGTTTCTCGCGACCACAGAGATCATCGGACATGACGTGGACGTCACCGACGAAGACAAACTGCTAGTCGCTTCGGGGTCGGTGATCTTAGCCTGGGGTTTTTCCCAGTGGCACTACGTCAACGTCGACCAGGTGTTCTTAGTCTCAGGGGCGTTTAACGAGCATTCTGAGTTTGGTGAGGCAGATTCGAACATCACCGGGTTGGTCGGTACGCATCAACTCCGTGGCAAGATGATTCTTAGTCAAGCCGCGCTGCACAAAGGTTTCAAAAACAGCAAAGACAAGCGCAACGTGGCGATTCATGAGTTTGCGCATTTGATCGACATGGCGGATGGCAAGGTAGACGGCCTGCCCCGTCAAATTGTGAGCCACAATTATGTCTTGCCTTGGTTGGATTTGATCGACAAAAAGATCAACGACATTGAGCGCAATCGAAGTGACATACGGGACTATGCGGCCACCAACCGCGCGGAATTTTTCTCTGTGGCGAGCGAATACTTCTTTGAGCGGCCTAAGCTCCTAAAACGTAAGCATCCAAAGGTCTACCATTCACTGGAACGTTTCTATCAGCAGAACCGGGCGGCGGTGCAGGCGGAATTGAGAATTCGTAAGAAAAGTCCCTGTCCCTGTGGTAGCGGTAAACGTTACAAACGCTGCTGTTTGGCAGAAGAAAACCCGTAGGTTCGAGTCGAAGTGAGTGCGCATTAAGGTACAGGCGTTCAGCTTGCTGGTGCCCTGTTCAGTGGCGGTCTATTGTTAGCTCGACCAAAAAATGGCATACCTAATGGCTTTAGTGAGAACGTTACCCTACTTTGTTGTGGCGGTTGTACGTATTTGGTGCTAGTTCAATAGGTTAGGTGCTCTATCGCTTGAATTTACCCAATATTGCTTAGTTTCCCAAGGTCACTGATTCGGGCCTTGAAAAACATCGCGGGTACTGTTCATTGCCTGTGATTGGTGCCTTAATACGGCGATGAGGTTTCTAGTTGCACTTTGCATCGCCCTGTCGTTTGCCGCTACTTCGCAGGCGGCCGAACCAAAACTTAACGTATTGATGATTATCGTCGATGATCTTGCGCCAGTAATCAGCCCCTACGGTGGGCCGGTCTCAACGCCGGCCCTGGATAAGTTGGCCGCACAGGGCGTTCGATTTACGAAAAATTTTGCCAACGTACCCGTTTGTGGCGCTTCGCGAGCATCATTGTTAAGCGGGCTTGCCCCAACCGCCACGCGGTTTCTTTCCTATGACTCGCGTCTTGATCAAGAGGTAGATAATGCGGTTTCTTTACCCGCCTACTTTCGTCAGCACGGTTGGCATACGGCTGCCAACGGTAAAGTATTTGATGTCATCGCAGATTCCGCTGCCAGTTGGACCGAGCCGGTTTGGAGTCCGGGTGATGATTGGTTTGGGAAGGAGCCTGATGGGCGGGGAGAGCACCTTCAGTCTGCTTACCTCGAACCGCTGCCCAGTGGGCGTTCCCCCTATTTTGAAAAGTTGGAGGTAGCTGACGATGACTATCCCGACGGGCAGGTTGCGGCTAAATCAGTACAAGACCTGCAACGGCTAGCGCAGAGTGAGGTTCCATTCTTCCTGGCGGTTGGTTTCCGAAAACCCCATTTACCCTTTAATGCGCCGGCGCAATACTGGCGGCCCGTTGGATCACCTGATGAGATGTTACCGGTAACATGGCAATCGCCTGCGCCTGCTATTCCCGATCACGCGCTTCATCGGTCTCCGGAACTGGGTGGTCAGTACGATGCATTGCCTTTCTTTGGTGACCCTAGTGACGAGGACGCGGCAGAGATCGTTGCCGCCTATCATGCAGCCGTACGCTATGCGGACGCTCAGGTAGGGCGCGTACTGCAAGGACTGGAAGACAGTAGTGCGACTGCAAACACACTAGTCCTTTTGCTGGGAGATCATGGCTTTCTGTTGGGTGAACAGCGAATGTGGACCAAACATGCGTTGTTCGAACCGGCGTTGCGTACGCCGCTCATTATTTCGCATCCGTCTTTTACCAGTTCACATGAAGTGCGATCCGTCACGGACCTGCTGGATGTCTATCCGACTGTGGTGGATCTCGCCGGTCTAAAGATGCCTGCGCATGTTGAGGGGGTTTCGCTTCGGCCGTTGCTGGTAGATCCGACTTCGGTT
>CALHVX010000131.1 GCA_938036875.1 uncultured Pseudomonadales bacterium | reverse complement strand
ACGATTCGGAACGTATGCATGAAGAGTTGGCGCAGGTTAAGCGCATCTGCGACCAGCAGATGTTTGCGAGCCGAACTGAGTTTGGCGCAGCGTCCCCAGACCCTATCTTTATTTTGGGTTTGCCTAGAGCTGGTTCCACCTTGTTAGAACAAATACTGTCGTCGCACAGTCAAGTCGACGGCACCTTGGAGCTACCGAACATATTGTCGCTTTCGCAACGCTTGCGGCGTCGAGCGGGTGGCCAAGGTTATCCCGACGGGTTGCTTGATCTCAGTGCGCAAGAATGCCAAGAATTTGGCTCTGCTTTCATTGAAGACACTCGCATCCATAGAGCCGGCGCGCCGTTTTTCATCGACAAGATGCCCAATAACTTTCGCCACATTGGTTTGATCAAGTTGATCTTGCCAAACGCGAAAATTATTGATGCTCGACGCGAACCCATGGCTTGTTGTTTTAGTGGGTTCAAACAGCTCTTTGCTGAAGGCCAAGAGTTTTCCTACGATCTCAAAGACATTGGTGAGTATTATCGTGACTACGTTGATCTCATGTCGCATTGGGATACCGTGTTACCTGGCTTTGTGTTGCGGGTTCAGCACGAGGATGTGGTGGCCGATCTAGAAACCCAGGTGCGGCGTATGCTTGAGTTTTGTGGTCTGCCGTTTGAAGAATCCTGCCTGCGGTTTTTTGAGACGGAGCGCAACGTTCGAACACCCAGCTCAGAGCAGGTTCGGCAACCTATATTTACGGACTCCATTGAGCAATGGCGAAATTTTGAACCTTGGTTGACGCCCTTGGTTTCGACCTTGCAGCACGTACACCACAGTTAACCTGTTCTAATCCGCGCGCTGCTGGACTAACAAATTTCTGTTTGCTCGTGAGGCCGCATCAACAATCCGCTTTGGAGTTCTGCTCAGGCTGCCGATTTCTCTCGACTCGTCTGAGTTGGATGTTTGCTTGGTTAGCGATCAGAGGCGGTGGTTGCCCCGAGCAAGCCAGGTTGTGGATGTCTAATTAGCACCGTGGGTATGCTTTGCATTAGCGCCTTGTGACGGCCTTTATTTTCAAAACCTGCCCGAAATCCGCTATGGCTAAGCAGGCTTGGGTATCGCTGTGCGATGCCGCCTGCCAGGTAAACTCCGTCAAAAGCACCGGTTGCCAAGGAAATATCTCCAGCAACCTGGCCGAGTACCTGAAAAAATAGGGATGTTGTTTGCTGGGCTAGGGCATCACTGTTAATGCGATCAAAGATGCTGGCAGCGCTTGGCGGTTTTGTGTTGCTCTGATTGTTACTCAGAGCCCAGTACACATTCTCAATACCTTGACCTGAGATCAGTCGTTCGTTTGATACACGGCCGAATCGCGAGGCTAGGCGCGATAGTACCTGTCTTTGCTGTTCAGTTTCTGGAGCGAAAGCGGTGTGACCCCCTTCTGTTGCTAGCGCTTGAGGTTGGCTACCACCTAAGCGAGTCAATGTTGCAACCCCGAGCCCGGTACCTGGACCTAGTACTGCTAGGTTGTAGTCTGTTGCCAATGTCGTAGCACCCGGTCCCCCAATGGTTAAACAGTCTTCGGGCTTAAGGGCGGGAAGACAGTGTGCCAGCGCCTCGAAGTCGTTTAATAGCTGAACTTCGCCGGTACCGAGGCTGAACATCAGCTGCCCTGCATTCAAGGTCCAATTGTTGTTAGTGAAGGTTGCCGTACCCTGACTCACCGGTCCAGCGACGGCTAGGCAGATACGTGATGGAACCTGGCGATTAATCTCATCGAGATATTGCCGAATTGCAGCTTCGGGGCTAGCAAACTCTTGGCAGCGGTAGACTTTTTCTGAGTGATAGCGGGTAGTGTTAGCATCGGCCAAAGCAAAGCGCACATTGGTGCCGCCCATATCGCCGACCAGAATGCTGTTATCCATTGGCTAGCTGTATCGCTTCTCTGGCGCGTTGTTCGATAGCTGAGAAGTCTCCTTGTGCTAGAAGGTTAGCAGGCACGAACCAGGATCCGCCCACACAGCTCACCGCGCTTAATGCGAAGTAGTCTTGTACCAGGCTTGCGGTGATACCGCCGGTTGGGCAAAACCGCACCTCGGGTAATGGAGCAGAGACCGCTTTTAGGGCAGCTACGCCACCGTTAGACTCAGCTGGGAAGAACTTCTGTAAGACATAGCCGCGCTCGAGCAACCTTAGGCATTCCGAAGCTGTTGCTGCGCCAGGGATGTAAGGTAGGTTTGCACAGTCGAGCAGGCTGTCCGTGGCGCCGGGGCTAACCGCAAAGGCACAGCCAACGTTTTGGATTTCGGTAAACTGTGTGCTGTGCCGAATGCTACCGGCGCCCAGTAACGCTTGGGGAACCTGCTTCGCGATAGACTGCATGGCGGTTAGCGCGGTTTTTGTGCGCAGGGTCACTTCGATTGTATTGATACCACCGGCAAGCAAGGCTTGTGCTAGTGGCACGGCTTGGTCAGCGTTTTCAATAGTTACTACTGCGATTAGCTTGGTGCTGCTGAGTAAATTTGTTGCATCCATGGCTTAGATCTCGGCAAAAATGCTGGCCCCGGCAGATGAGATGCCCACCCGGTCGCGGAAGACCTGAAACAGTTCGCGTCCGCAGCCTTGCTGGCTTGCCGTCATATCTACCGAGTCGGCTGTTCTGCTGTCGAGGTTTGCTTCAACCTGCAGGCTAGATTGGTTAGCGTCAACGGTAACCATGTCGTCATCTTGAATTTTTCCGATAGCGCCGCCCTGGACGGCTTCCGGGGTTACTTGAATGGCGGCTAACACCTTGCCGGACGCGCCGGACATTCGGCCGTCGGTTAGCAAGGCCACCTGAAATCCTTTGTTTTGTAGAATTCCAAGATAGGGGGAGAGTTTGTGCAATTCTGGCATACCGTTGGCCGCAGGTCCCTGATGGGTTACCACGGCAACCAAATCGCGATCCAGCTCGCCAGCTTCGAATGCCTTAGTGAACTCTGATTGCGAGCGAAACACCCGTGCAGGTGCGGTGACAGATCGGTGTTGTGTTGAGACAGCGGATGTTTTTACCACCGCGCGGCCCAAGTTGCCCGTTAGAATTTTCATTCCTCCGTCAGCTTCGAAAGCATCGCTTACACCGCGCAAAACGCTTCGATCTTCAGACTTAAGCGGTGTGTTGCCCCAGACGATGTCACCACCTTCTAGGGCGGGTCTTTGCGTGAAGCGGTCGAGTCCTGGCCCCATGATCGTGTTGACGTCTTGGTTTAATAGGCCTGCGTCTAGCAACTCGCGTATGACAAACCCCAGACCACCAGCGGCATGAAAATGATTCACATCGGCTTGCCCGTTTGGGTAAATGCGAGTTAGTGAAGGAATGACAGCGGCGAGGTCACCAAAGTCTTGCCAGTCTAAAGAAATCCCGGCGGCGGCTGCGATGGCAATCAGATGTATCGTATGGTTGGTTGAGCCACCGGTAGCCAGTAAGCCGATAACGGCATTGGTGATGGCGGCAGCGTCGATGATCTCACCAATGGGTGTGTAGTGATTGCCGAGTGCGGTGATCGCCAAGGCCTGAAGCGTGGCAGCGTCGGTGAGTTTGTCCCGCAGCGGATCCGTAGGATTCACAAAAGAACCACCTGGCAGCTGCAGCCCCATAAACTCCATCAGCATCTGGTTGCTGTTGGCTGTGCCGTAGAAGGTGCAAGTGCCGGGGCTGTGATAAGAGGCTGATTCTGCTGCCAGCAAGCCTTCACGACCAATTTCCCCTGCAGCATGTGCCTCTCGAGCTAGCGCTTTTTCTTTGTTTGGTAAGCCTGATTGCATTGGTCCAGCGGGTACGAATACCGCAGGCAGATGGCCGAAAGACAGGGCGCCGATCATGAGTCCAGGGACAATCTTGTCGCAGATTCCTAAGTACAGCGCACCATCAAACATGTCGTGGGACAGCGCGACAGCGGTGGATAGCGCAATCACATCGCGACTGAATAAGGACAAGTCCATGCCATCACGACCTTGAGTGACCCCATCGCACATGGCGGGTACACCGCCTGCCACTTGTGCCACGGCGCCCGCTTGCGCAGCAGCATGGCGAATACGCTCAGGAAAGGTGGCGTAGGGCTGATGGGCGCTTAGCATGTCGTTGTAAGCGGTAACGATGGCCAGGTTAGGTACCTTATCGCCGGCCAATCGATCCTTGTCGAGAGGTCCGCAAGCAGCCATGCCATGAGCCAAGTTTGAGCACGACATGCTGGAGCGGGTGGGTCCTTCGTCGGCCGCACGTTTTATCTTGTTCAGATACTGTTGGCGGCGCTCCCGGCTGCGTTCAGCGATCCGTTGGGTGACTTGTTCAACAACGGGGTTCATTGGCTACTCCTTGATTATTCTGCCCACAGTATTTGCATGGACGGATGTCGCGGTTTTGTGTGCAAGAGCTGACCCACTGGGTAGCCCGTTGGTGTTTCGAGAATCGCTCGTTTGTCATTGCCGAAAGCCAGCAAAAGCAGGTGATTTGAATTCAATAGGCGCGCCAACGTCATGCTGATACGAGGGTGTGGGCTTGCTGCGGTGCTCACATTGATCGTGGCTTGCGAATTGTCTAAATTCAGGCCTTCTTGTAGATTGGCAGCGTCTGGAAAGAGAGATGCGAAGTGCCCGTCTGTGCCCATACCCAGTAGAACAGCGGTTAACCGGCCTGGCGTTTGTTTTTGTAAGGCGACCTCTTGCACAGGAATAAATTGTGCTTTTGCGGCGTGGTGGGTAAACAAATACTGCCGCAACATGCGCTCGTTACTATCGGAGTGTTGTGCAGGCACACAACGTTCGTCGGTGAGTGTGACCAAGACTCGATGCCAGGGCAGAGGCATTTGTGACAGATGCTGCATACAGGCTTGCGGTGTAGAGCCACCACTAACGGCCAGGATTGCGGTGGGGTGGTTTTCAAGCTGAACTTGCAACGCAGCTCCGAGTAACTCAGCTGCCTGTATCGAAGCCTGGGCGCGGCTATCAAAGCCTTTGATGTCGATGCTCACGAGTCGCTGGCTTCCCAAGCGCGATTGTCGCGATCCATCAGCATCGCAGCAGTAGGTGGTCCCCAAGAACCAGCTACGTAGGTGTCTACTTTTTGCTGAGATTCTTCCCAGCCGGCTAATATGTCGTCGATCCATCGCCAGGCGGTTTCTACTTCGTCGCGGCGCATAAACAGCGCAGGGTTTCCACGCATAACTTCAATCAGCAAACGTTCGTAAGCGTCGGGATAGCGAATATCAAAGGTTTCTTCAAAGCTGAGATCAAGAGAAACGGGACGTAAATTGAAGCCGCCGGGTCCCGGCTCTTTTGCCATGATAGAGAGTTTTACGCCTTCATCGGGTTGCAACATGATGGAAAGCTGGTTGGGCGTAGTGCCGTAATGCTGATCAAAGATCGCGTGGGGTACGGGCTTAAATTGAATAACAATTTCTGAATGTTTTGCAGGTAGACGTTTGCCGGAGCGAATGTAGAAAGGGACACCAGACCATCGCCAATTGTCGATTTCCACTTTCAGTGCGACAAAGGTTTCGCGCTTGCTGGCGCTGCCAAGCTCTTCGGCATAGCCTGGTACCGCCGTCCCGTTAATCGCGCCAGCTTTGTATTGTGCGCGCACACTATTGGCTTGTACCTCTTTGGTTCCCATAGGTTTGAGTGCGCGCAGTACTTTTAGCTTCTCGTCACGTACCGCATCGTCATCCAGGCTGCTAGGTGGTTCCATCGCTACTAGACAAAGCAATTGCAATAAGTGGTTTTGTACCATATCGCGCAAGGTACCAATGCCGTCGTAAAACTCTATGCGGTTACCAACTCCAAGTTCTTCAGCAACCGTAATTTGTACATGGTCGATTACTTCTCTACGCCAAAGGGGTTCGAATAACGAGTTGGCAAAACGCAGTGCTAGCAGGTTTTGCACAGTCTCCTTGCCCAGGTAGTGATCTATTCGAAAAATTTGGTTTTCTGGAAAGCACGCGCCCACCGAATCGTTGATTGCACAGGCAGAGTCAAAGTCGTGCCCAACGGGTTTTTCCAGCACGATGCGCATGTTGTCGGTCATCAAAGAGTTCTTGGAGAAGCCTTGGGCAACCGGCCCGTAGAGGTCGGGTGCGGTTGCTAGGTAGATCGCGCGAATTTTGTCTTGGCCGGATTCTAGCGCATCGCTTAATGCGCCCCAGGATGAAGGATCGAAAGCGTCGAGATCGATATAGCTAATGCGGTTGGCAAAAGAGTGCCACTGCACTTCGTCGATCGCTTCGTCTTTTAGGTGTGCAGATAGCGATGCTCGAATTGCGGCGAGATATTGCTCTTGAGCCATTGGGCTGCGGCCAACGCCGATTATTCGACTATCCTTGGAGAGTTGACCATCGCTATCCCGGTTGAATAGCGCAGGCATCAGTTTGCGTAGCGCTAGGTCGCCACTGCCGCCGAAGATAATGAGGTCAAACGGAGCTACGGGGATCAGCTGTGCCATATCGCATCCTCTGGTAGATATACGTAGTCTAGCTACAAATCGACGCAATGTATCGAATATACCTGGAGTATTCCAGTGAAAAAATGTAGTTTTACTACATGAACGCTGACATCCTTTCTCGAATACAGCTGCGAATGTCCGTCTTAAGCCGTGCTGAAGCACAAGTAGGGCAGTGGATTCTGGGGCAACCCCGGGCTACAGCGGACGGCTCAATAGCGCAGCTTGCAGCCGCGGCTGGTGTGAGTGAACCAACAATAGTGAGGTTCTGCCGCAGTCTTGGCCTTAGCGGTTTTCGCGAGTTACGCACCCAATTGGTGGTGTCGTTACAGAATCCGCAGAGCTTCTTGCATCAAGATGTTGCGGCCACCGATAAAGCCGTTGACGCGGTAGGTAAAGTGCTCGATACCTCGGTATCGGCGTTAGTCAATCTGCGCGCGCTTGCCAGTAGCATGCCGTTTGAATCCGCGATAGATGAGATGCGGTCCGCTCGTCAGTTTGTGTTTGTGGGTTTGGGCGCATCCGGTCTGGTAGCGCGCGATGCGGCGCACAAGTTCTTTCGCTTAGGAATACCTTGTACAACGGCAACAGATAGCCAAACCATTTTGCAAAGTGCCGCTATTAGCCAGCCGGGTGATGTGTTCTTGGCAACATCTTACTTAGGTAACTGGCCAGAGTTGTTAGAGGCAATGGTTGTCGCCAAAAATAATGGCGCTGTTGTTATCGCGATAACGGATCCGACGTCACCCTTGGCGAGTGTTGCGCAGATAACTTTTGAATCTCACCCAGATGAAGACACCAATCTGTATACCCCAATGAGCTCACGTTTGGTGCAGCTTGCATTGTTAGATGCCTTGCAAGTTGCGCTAGCGTTGTCACTGGGGGCTGATGCAGAAGAGAAGTTGCGACGTAGCAAACGGGCATTGGTGAAATTTAGGCAGGGGGCCGCAGGACCAGGTTCGCAGAAGTGAACCCGAGCTTTGTTGTGCGGTATACCTTAGGCACCGCTACTCTTGCGGACGACTAGCTCGCTGCCTAATATTCTATCGGATGCTTTCTTTCCATCGATAAGGGTCAGCAGTGAATCTACAAGTACGCCGCCAGCGTAAGGGATGTTTTGGCGAATAGTGGTCAACGTAGGGGTGGAATAGCCAGCGAGCAAAATATCGTCGTAGCCAACCACAGCAACGTCGCTTGGTACCTTAATCCCTATTTCAGATAGTGCTGATATAGCGGCAATGGCCATGACGTCGCTAGTACAAACGATGGCATCGAACCCAGGTTGTGATTGTAATATAGCGCGGATCGTTGTTTGTGCATGTTGCATATCTGCAGGTATGTCAAAGGTGAGCGACATCTCGCATGGTGCTTTAATGGCGACGTGTGCGCTTTGGTAACCCGTGTAACGTGCTGAGTTTTCTGGAGAACGCATATTACCGAAGAACGCAATACGTCGACGACCAAGCTCAAGTAAATGTTGGGTGGCTGCAAACCCCCCGCCAACATTATCGCCGCCGATAAGTGTGTAACGACGACCGGCAATTTCACTTCCCCAAACCACCATATTGACATCCTGATCTACCAACTCGCTGAGGGCTTTGTGCTCTTCACCTTGGCCGACGAAGATGACACCGTCAGCGTGTCGAACGGCTCGGCTTGCGGCTAGTTCTTGGATGCTGGGTATGGGAGCAGGTGCTAGTAGTAGATCGTAGTCGTGGGCGGCAAGACCGTCAGCAATGCCACCAAGCATCTCAAGAAAGAAGGGGTCGGACGGGTGTTGATCGGACCGAGGATCAAGCATGAAAACGACGGAAACCACGCGTGATCGATTCAGGCGTAAGCCCCGCGCCTGCTGATTAACCGTGTAGTTGTGCTTGCGTGCTAGCGCCTGTAGCCGTTTGCGGGTCTTTTCGTTGATTAGCGGGCTATCGTTTAGCGCGCGGGAGACGGTGGCGCGTGATACCCCGGCTAGGTCTGCTAAATCTTGTAGGCTGCTGATACGCTTACCGGATTTGCTCATGTCTGGATCAAACCCTTATGAAGTAGCCCTTATACTGCATGTTTTATACTTTTGGTTCAATGTAAAAATCCATATAAAACAGCTAGTTATGAATTTAACGTAGCGATGCAATCGATTGCTAATTGCAATCGATTGCATTAACCCCTACATTTGAGCTCGATTCCACGCCAGAAGGGTGTTGTCGGCGTGATCATTCAGTTTTGAGAAAGGGGAGAGTTATGCAAATTCGAAACCTGGGGTGCTTCGTTAGCACTGCGCTTGCAGTCACTATGCTGCCATTTGGCCAAGCAGCTGCCGTCGAGCAAGCAACCAATGAAACGATTGAAGAGATTATCGTCACCGGTGTTCCGGGAGGTGGTACCAACAAGCTAGAGGCGAGCGTGTCGGTTAGCTCGCTGCACGCAGAAGATGTCCAGAACTTGGCTCCGCGCTCGGTTGCCGAAGTATTCCGTAGCTTACCTGGTATTCGAGCCGAATCTTCCGGCGGCGGTGGTAATGCGAACCTCACGGTTCGGGGTATTCCATTGGCGACTGGTGGATCAAAGTACATGCAAATTCAGGAAGATGGACTGCCGGTTCTTGAATACGGTGATATCAACTTCGGTAACACGGACAATTGGATACGCTTCGATCGCTCGGTTGATCGCATTGAGAGCATCCGAGGTGGTTCTGCCTCCACTTTTGCTAGCAACTCGCCTGGCGGTATCATCAACATGATCAGTAAATCTGGTGGTGACGAGATAGGTAGTATTGGTTTGAGCGTTGGCGTGGACTACGACGAGCTGCGAACAGATTTTGAGTACGGCGGTCGCATTAGTGACACCATCAGCTATCATATTGGTGGTTTTTATCGCGATGGAGAAGGTGTTCGCGATACCGGTTTTAACGGCGACAGTGGTGGTCAGCTTAAAGCCAACGTAACCAAAGAGCTAGAAGATGGATTTTTGCGGGTGTATTTCAAGCGCTTAGACGACAAAGTAACAACCTATCTACCGTCTGCCGTGCTAGTGAAAAGCGGTGACTCTTACGGTTCGTTGCCCGGTTACGATGCTAGTACAGAGGCAACTCACTCTCAGCAAACCAGCAATATTAGTAGTTTTGATCAGTTTGGTAACCCGGTTAGCCGCTCGCTATCCGATGGAATCGAATCGGATGTCACCGCGTTTGGTTTTGAGTTCGAGAAGGCGATAACGGATCGACTCACGCTGAACAACAAGTTCCGCACTTCAGATATTTCTGGTGGCTTTATCTCACCCTTTACCGATGGTTTTGCGGGCGGTACCGACACTATTGCAAACAAGGGCGATGCTCTTTGTAGTTCTGCTAGTGTGGGTGGTGCTTCCTTGGACTGCTCAGGTGGCGTATCGGCGACGATTAATGGGGTTGCCGCGAACCCTGATCAATTGGCATATACCAATTTGATGTTTGATACCAAGATTCATGATCTCGGTCATACCGCTAACGATCTACAGCTAGCGTTTGATGCCGACAACTTCCGTGTATCAGCTGGTTTGTACTATTCGAGGCAGAATATCATGACGTCTTGGAACAGTTGGCATACTCGTATGCAAACATTAGACGGTAGTAACTCTCAGAACATCTCCTATATAGCTTTGGGTGCAGGTATCGATGCTGATGGCAACCAAACAGATGTTGTGCTTGCCGACAACGGTGCGGTAACGCAGAGCTTCTTAGCTTGGAACTGGGATCTGGAATACACCACGATCGCACCCTATCTGAACGTTGGATTTGACGTTGGTGACCGCGCAACCATAGATGTGAGCGTGCGCCGTGATGACGTAGAAGCTCGCGGTCAGCGTTTAGACGGCTGCTGTGGTGGCAATACCTCAACCGACCTTAACGGCAACGGTTCTGTAGGCCAGTTTGAGGTGGTGGGTGGTGTCATTACCCGTTTAGATAGCGATGCTTTGCTTGAAAATGTCGGTGCCACTTCCGCTGGATTCATCGCTGGCGGTGTGCGTACGCTAAACGAAGCCAATGCTGCTGTAACCAATGTGAACTACGATGCGGACAATACTGCTTTTTCCGTTGGTGGTACTTACCTCCTTACGGATTTCTCATCTGTATTCGCGCGCTACAGCGATGGTGGTCGTGCTATTGCGGACCGTTTAACTCAGGTTGGTGGATCCTTGACTGCTGATGGTGATCTGGCTCGAACCACAGATGGTTACGATAACGTCGAGCAGTTCGAGATTGGGTACAAGCATCAAGGTGACAATTGGTCGTTGTTTGCGACTTATTTCAATACCGTGACCGAGGAGACTCAGGCCGAGGTGACCAGTGGTCTGACCTTTGTGCGTGAGTACGAGTCCAACGGTATCGAGCTAGAAGGGGATCTTAGCCTTGGCGGTTCGTTCTACCTACGTGGTAACGCCACCTGGACCGATGCTGAAATTAGCAAAGATCGCGACAATCCTGCGATCAGAGGCAATACACCGCGTCGTCAAGCAGATTTTTTGTACACCATTATTCCTGAGTACCGCACCGAAAAATTTGCGGTTGGTGTGGCGCTACAAGGTTCTACTGACTTTTATCTTCAGGATAACAATGACCTCAAGCAAGAGGCCTACGTGTTGATTAACCTGTTTGGTACTTGGAACATTACGGACGAACTGTCTGCATTCATTAATGTGAACAATCTATCTGATGAATTTGTTTTGACCGAGTCTGAAGAAGGATCAGCGGCGGTAGGTGACATCATCAGGGCGCGGCCATTGAGCGGTCGTTCAACCGTGGTTGGCGTGACATACAGCTTCTAGCACTATCTTTGCTCCTAAGACGGCGACGCAAGAACAGGTTTGTTGCGTCGTCCACTTTCCTTCCAATTTTGTCGAGTGCGGTACGATGAGTTCAAGCTGGCAGTTAGCGCACGCTCAGCGTATAGCGTCACATCCCAAGCCTGAAACCCGATTGTTTTTCGAAAGTGAGCTTGCGCGTCCGATTCCTGACTTATACTTGTGGGATCCCTGGCCCGTGCAGACTGCGCTTGGGGAGGTTGCTCGTGTAGATGACGCTCAGCTTTGGATGGCATTGTCTGCGTCAGCAGCCATCGAGCCAGGAGCACGACACGATGTGGCTCGAATCCGTTTGTTTACCCTGAAAGAGGTTGGTGGGCAGCCTCAGTGGCAGGATCAGGGTGATGTTTTTCCGGATGCTGCGACTCCAGGTAGTCGAGAATGGGCGGGTTGTGCGACTTACTTTGCGGACAGTGGTGAGCTAGAGCTCTGTTATACCGCTAGCGGTGTCCGCGGCGAGGCATCGGCTAGTTTTATTCAACGAATTTTTACCTCTACGGCGAGGCTGCAGTATCGGGATAGCCGAATAGAGCTAAGCGATTGGACCGATCATCAAGAATTGATTCAACCTGAAACCATGTATCAATCCACACTGAATCAACTCACAGGCACACCCGGGCTCATCAAAGGCTTCCGTGACCCCTTTCGTTTTGTCGACCCAGAAAACGGCCAGCTTTATGTGCTGTTTACGGCCAGCATGATGGGGTCTAAGACAGACTTTGATGGTGCGATAGGCGCCGCTTGTGGCCCCGACCTAACAGAACTCGCGCTTTTGCCGCCGTTACTTACGGCGGATGGCGTTAACAACGAGCTCGAGCGGCCCCATGTAGTGGTTCACGGTGGTTTGTACTATCTGTTTTTCTCTACCCAAATGCGAACTTTTCACGCGGATGTGGTCGCACCAACCGGTTTGTATGGTTTTGTTGCGGATCGAATGGATGGTGAGTGGCGCCCATTGAACGGTACTGGTCTAGTGCTAAGCAATCCTGTTGCAGAACCGTTTCAAGCGTATTCTTGGTATGTGATGCAGAATCTAACGGTGACTAGTTTTATAGATTTTCCCAAGCTTGATGGTAGGTCACTAGAAGAGGTTGAGGCCCATTCGAGTAGTCGAGACTATTTTATTGGTAGCATGGCGCCGCTGCTCGACATCTCGTTGCAGGGTGACTGTGCGCTAGCAACGACGAATGGATAAAAGTATGGCTGGTGTTAATCAAACAGTACATGCGCCGCTCACCGTTAAAGAAAAGATTGGCTACGGTCTTGGAGACATGGCGTCGAACTTCTATATGGGGTTCTTCGGTTTGTTTCTACTGTACTACTACACCGATGTGTTTGGTATCTCTCCTGCCGCGGCTGCAACCATGTTGTTGGTCACAAAGGTTGTCGATGCAATTAGTGACCCGGCTATGGGTTTGCTTGCTGATCGTACGGAATCTCGCTGGGGTAAGTACCGCCCTTATCTGTTGTTTGTCGCGATTCCTTATGCAGTATTGGGTTACTTGCTATTTTTGGGACCGGATCTCTCCGCGAACGGTAAGCTGATATACGCCTATTTGACCTATACCTTGGTCATGTTGGCCTATACCGCCATTAACGTTCCGTATTCGGCTTTGTTAGCGGTGATCCATCCAAGTGCTGAAGAGCGTACCAAGGCAACCCAGTACCGGTTTGTGTTCGCATCATTGGGTACGCTGTGTATTGGTGCCTTTGCTACCCCGTTGGTCAGTTTTTTCGGGGGTGATGATGAGGTGCTTGGTTTTCGCTTAACCGTTGTCCTTTTTGCCGTTTTATCGGTTTTGATCTTCTGGGTTACTTTTGCTACGACGCGCGAACGTGTTCAGCAACCTAAAAACGATTCTAGTGTCCGCCAGGATCTAAAGAATTTAATGAAGAATGTTTCCTGGATTGTTTTGGTGATCAGCGGCATTTTGATTATCGTTGGTTTGATCGCTCGGTTCTCATCTATTGTTTTTTACATGAAGTACTATCTCCTTGATGATGGAGCTAAGATTTTTCTTATCTTTGATCGAACCGCTGTTTTTACTTCTTGCGGGTTAATAGGGCAACTCATTGGCGCTTTGATAACACCAGCCTTGGCACGACGATTTGAAAAGCATCATCTCGTTGTAGGTATGAATTTGCTTCATGCCGCGTTGTTGGTGATTTGTTACTTCATACCTCAAGGTGAGTTTTTTTGGGTGGTTTTGGCACATAGCCTCGGGATATTTACTTTTGGCGTAATTATCACGCTCTTGTTTTCTATGTATACCGATTGTGCTGAATATGGTGAATGGCAAAATGGGAAAAATTCTGCCGGTTTGGTGGTATCCGCTTCCATGTTTTCACTGAAGTTCGGTACTGCGATCGGTGGTGCGCTGCCTGGATTCATGCTCGCTTGGTATGGGTTTGTTGCTAACGAGGTGCAAACTGAACTCGCATTGGGCGGCATACGCACTATGTTCAACTTGTTGCCGGCGGTGTTCTTTTTGCTCGGCGGTTTTATAATGATTTTTTATCGTTTGGATCGTGCGACGGTTGCCAGTGTTGAGCAAGACTTGCGCACACGGCGTGTGTAGTTAATGACCATCGCAGTATTAGGTGAAGCATTAATTGATCTGATTGAAGGGCTCGATGGTGCTTATCGACCACACCTGGGAGGGTCTCCGTTTAATGTCGCGATCGGACTGGCGCGTCAAGGGGTAGAGGTTGCCTACCTGTCTCCGTTGGGGGGCGATGCCTTTGGTGATCAGTTGTCTGCCGCGTTAACCGCTGAAGGAGTGCTCTTACCGGGCGTTCCACGATCGGTACGTCCGACTTCGTTAGCCCTGGTTAACGTAGACCCGAAGGGTCTGCCTAGTTACACCTTATACCGCGAGGGAATCGCCGACAAAGACACGTCCTACGAGCAGGTGCGTGCCCATCTTCCGCCCCAGCTAAGGCTCTTTCATACCGGGTCGCTCGCCATAACACCAAGCCAGCTTCCAAAAATTCGCCAACTCTTTGAATATCTCCGAAATAGGAGGGTACTCATTAGTGTGGATATCAATATCCGGTTGGGAGCGAGTGCAGATACTCAGACGTATCTAGCCGGGGTGCTATCTCTGGTTGAGTTTTGCGACATAGTTAAAGCCAGCGATGAAGATTTGTTGGCACTGCGCCTAGGCGATGATCTGCAAGAAGTGGCCTCCAAGGTCTTTGACCTGATGTCGGGAGGCATTTTAGTACTGACAGAAGGGCAGGGAGGTGCGCAGCTGTTTTCGAAAGCAGGTGTTGTGTCCAAGCCGTCTTATCCAATCGCTCAGGTTGCAGACACCATCGGAGCTGGCGATACCTTTCATTCGGCCTTCCTTGCGAGCCTGGAGAGGCAGAACCTGCTCCGAGCGTCTGTATCCCAAATGTCGATTTCTTCACTAGAGCAAGCGTTGGATTATGCTTGCGCGGCGGCGGCGATCAATGTTTCGCGGGTAGGATGTACACCACCTACTTATGATGAAGTGCGGCAGTTCATTGCAGCAGCTCGTCGCTAACCACAGTAGGTTTCCGCATAGACGTCTACAACCCCCCAACGAGTTTATAGTCTGGTTTACCACAATGGATAAAGATAAGTTTCGCCCCCAGGTACATTGTTCGTCTCCAGAAAACTGGATGAACGATCCCAACGGCATGGTCTATTTCGACGGGTTGTACCATTTGTTCTATCAGCATCACCCGTATTCCAATAATTGGGGCCCGATGCACTGGGGACATGTGGTGAGCCGCGATCTGATGCGCTGGGAGCATCGACCGATTGCTTTAGCCCCGGATGAGTTGGGGCAGATTTGGTCGGGTAGCGCCATATATGATGAGCACAACACCAGCGGGCTAGGCACAAGCGAATGCGGGCCTTTGGTTGCCATCTTCACCTACCACTGTGATAACCAAGAGCGTACAGGCTTAGGCAATCATCAAACTCAAGGCTTGGCCTACAGCAATGACGGTGGGTCGAGTTGGCACAAGTACGCCGGTAATCCGGTGCTAGATAATCCGGATTGCTCGCCAGATTTCCGAGATCCCAAAGTGTTTTGGCATGCTGGCTCCACGCAGTGGGTTATGGTCCTTGCCGTTGGCGATGAATGCCAATTCTGGGGATCTCCCAACCTCCTAGATTGGCGATATCTCAGTTGCTTCGGCGCTGGGATTGGTGCGCATGGCGGCGTGTGGGAATGTCCTGATCTGATTCAAGTGCCGATAGAAGGACGTGGTCTGCAACGTTGGGTCTTAATTCAAAGTGTTAACCCAGGCGGTCCGCAGCGAGGTTCGGGTACCCAGTATTTCGTAGGCGATTTTGATGGCACAACCTTTGCGATTGATAGCAGCACAAAATCTGATGTGTGCTGGATAGATCAAGGTCCTGATTGTTATGCAGGCGTTTGCTGGTCTAACCTGCCGGTCGATGACGGCCGGGTGGTGTTTTTGGGCTGGTTGGGCAACTGGGAGTACGCTTCTCAAGTACCAACGGAAGAATGGCGTGGTGTCATGTGCATTCCACGGAGTTTGACCTTGCGAGAGACAAGCCAGGGGCAAGTTTTGTGCTCCTGGCCGGTGACCGAAGTGGCGGCGTGTCGGAGCGCTGAGCTCGTTCGAGTTCATGAACAGCTAACGCCTGGCAATGAGTTAGTTTTGCTTGAGGACAGGGTGTTAACGCCCGTGGACTTAGAGTTTAGTTTGACCCTGCCTGACCATGGGCTGATTGAATTGCGTTTTTCGAATGCACTGGGTGATGTATATGCCTTTGGTTACGATGTAGATCGCCAGGCTGCCTATAGCGACCGGATTGATGCGGGGCAAAGTGATTTCAGCCCCCGGGAGTTTCCGCGTCGACATTGGGTACGTCATACGCAGCGACAGCTTGACGTTCGCATGCTCTTAGATAGTTGTTCCGTTGAAGTGTTTCTTGCGCAAGGCGAAGTGGCGTTTACTGCGCTGATATTCCCTCATGCACCTTATGACCGTCTTAGTGTCATTGCTGTGGGTTCGGGCTGTATAATTGAGTTGGTTGCTCATCGTCTGAGCGTAAAGACTAGCTCTATCTAGCAAGATCCAAGCTATAGCGCACAGCCTTGTTCCTGGCTCACTTTGGCTCTGCGTCTTCGTCTGCCCAACCATCCACCACCTGGGTTATGCGTTGGAAGAAGTCGATGCCATTCACAACTTGGTCATCATTCAGCCCATCTACAATAAGCTGCACAAAAGCGCTCCCCCGTTCGATCATCTCATCTATGTGGGTTTCGCCTTTCTTTGTCAGGGTGACTACTTTTTCTCGACCGGAAGTTGGGTCTTCATCCTGACGAACTAAGCGTAAGGGTGCCTCGGACATGCCACGCAGGGCTTTGGTAATAGCTGCATTCGAAATTTCAAACCAATTGCTCAAGGCTCCTACGATTGCTTTGCGGCGCATCTGTCGGCCGTCTTCACCCTGGGAATGGATAAGCCACAAGATTGCGGTTTGATGCCGCGACAGCTTGGCGCCGCGCATGGCGTCTTCAACGCCTATGCCCGCTTTGTAGTGGATGGGGTAGTAGAGCTCGAGGAATTGACGCGCCGCGTCTGCTGGTACCTTGGGGGATCTCTTGGTCATCTGTGCTCGTTGGCTAGGTGGTGCTGTGAGTAAAAAGATTCAGTATATAAACAGTTTACAAAAGAAACAGTTTAAGCTATATCTGTTCTCACTATAACCCCAGACAGTGGAAACAGGAATCCGCATGAGTGAATCCGCTACAAGTGACATTGATCAATTGGTGGCTGCGCTGCCTACGCCAGCAGGAGTCGCCAATCCTTACCCTCTATATGCCCAGCTACGTCCGATAACCCCGGTCTTTGGGTACCAAGATTACCCGCCAGGGACTATTCCGGGTCAAGATGCGCCGGTCACGGCTTGGGCATTGATGAAGCACGCAGAAGTTGATGCAGCCGCTCGGGACCACGAAACCTTCAGCTCACGCGATCCCCTGCAAGAAGCGTCCTCCGCGCCATCATTGATGTTGGTCAATCACGACAACCCGCAGCATGATCGCTTGCGGCGTTTTGTGCATGTGGCGTTTTCGTTCCGTACCGTGCAGCAGCATGAACCATGGATAGCTCAATGCATTGGTCAGATGGTTGCTGATATAGGCGCAGGAGAGATGGAGGTGGTTGCCGGTCTGACATCGGTGGTGCCAGCAAAAGTTATGATGCATCTGCTTGGGCAACCGGATGCAGATGCGGACAAGTGCCGAGATTGGGCTACCGCCTTTATGCTGTCAGCAGATCTAACGCCGCAGGAGAGAGAGGCCAGCAACCAGTCCATGGCGATGTACTTTATGGAGCAGGTGGGCGCTGTTGATGTCCAGATCAAAGCGGGAGCGCCGATCCCCGAAGGACTGATTGGCACCTTGCTAACTACCGAAGTGGATGGTGAGAACTTGTCTCTGGAAGAGGTGGTTCTGTTTTGTGTCACCCTAGTGGTAGCGGGTGCTGAAACTACAACCTATTTGCTCACCAACTTGCTGCACAACCTAGCGACTAGGCCTGAGTTGGCAGCGCAACTCCGTGCAGACAAAGCGTTAGTCTTACCTTTCATCAATGAAACGTTGCGCCACAGCGGCCCACCGCAACGGTTGTTTCGGGTGGCAAGCAGGGATGTCCAAGTGGGTGGCAAGAAGATCAAGCAGGGTGATTGGGTTGCGTTGTTTTTTGCTGCCGCTAACCATGATGCTGAGGTTTTTCCGAACCCGGAGACCTTCGACATAACACGCAAAAATTTACGCCAGCAGCTGAGCATGGGAGTTGGTATTCATCATTGCTTAGGGATAGCTGTGGCTAAGATGGAAGCTGCCGCATTAGTTGAAGCTGTGGTTGATAATTTTCCTGGGTTAAGCTTGGGAGAGACACCGCCGGTACCACAAACGGCGAGCCTGCTGACCCACAGCTTCGCTGAGTTAACCCTTCGTTTTAAAAGCTGAGTTGGAATATAGATGACCATTCAACAAGACAATATTGCCGCAACACAAAAACTCTTTGCAGCCTTTGGTGCGGCGGACATTCCTGGCATTCTCGAGTACGTTAACGACGACATCACCATCGAATTTTATGGCCCGCCAACGATTCCGTACGCTGGCCACTATCAAGGTCGTGGCGAGGCTCGAGGGTTTTTTGAAACGGTTTTATCTTCTGTTGAGATCAACCAGTTTGAACCACAAGAAATGCTTGCGGATGCAGACAAGGTGATTGTTACCGGACACTTAAACCTTAAGGCAATCAGTACCGGCGGGATCATCGATTCAGACTTTGTGCATGTCATTACGATGTCGGGCAACAAATGGAGCCGCTTTCGCGACTTCATGGACACTTCGGTGGCCGTGGCAGCTTTTACTCTATAGCGCCACTAGAAGGGTACCGGCATCTCCGGATCGCTGGTGTCAACCAAGGGGATGTTGGCGCCTGCTGGAAGTGTTGCGTATCCGGCAACCCAGTCCTTCATCCACTGGGGCTCGCTTTCTTGGCGGGGGTTAAAGCTGGGCTTCATGGCTCTTAGGAGATAGGGGCCGATATTGAACAAAATGGATGACATCTCCCTAGCAATGCCAAGCCAAGTGCGCGGGCGGAACAACAGGTTGTCCTTTTTCAGAGCGACAAACATAGCCCATAGACCTAGCATCAGGATGTGTCCACTACCATGCAGTACGCCAAGCATTCTAGGAAGATAGCGTCCTGACGTGGCCATATAGACATCAAAAGCAACGGTCTTGTGTTCACCCTCTTCTATCATGTGCATGATCCAAAAAGAGCTGACGTGCGGGTTGGCGCCTTCAAAGAGCGCTTTACGTTTACCAACGAACCAGTTGGTGAAGCCGTTGGTCATAGACTCGAAGCCTGCGCCATACGCTAGCTGGGTCTCTAAATTTTTTTCTTCAAGCCGCGCATAAGCTTTGGTCATGTGCGCTTCGACGCGAGCTAGCTCTGGGTAACCGTTGTCTTTCAAAATCTGGTTGTAGCGGCGATGGCACTTGAAGTGGTTTGCTTCTTGTCGATTGAACTGTTGGATATCGTCAACCAAGCATGGGTCCTCTATTTGCTCCCGTGCTTTTAACGCTGACCGAATAAGGAATGGCTCAAGATAGGGCATCGATAACGAAAATCCGTTGAACAGATGCGAACGCACGGGGTTGTCTGGCACCCAAACAGGATCTAGGTCGAGTGGAAAGTCGAAGTTGAAGTCTCTGCTAACAATTTCGTCTACGTCCTTAGCCTGATATTTGTACTCTGCAACTGACATATTGATTGACCTAGCTATATTTTTAAAAGGATTTACAGCCAGCAGCTTACTCTCGTGCTGGATGGTTGATCCTATACCGATCAATGAACCAGAACCAAGCGGAATGAAGCACCCAACCGCTGCAATCTTGATAGGCGCCAGGCCGTTCTTTAGTTCACGGGTTGATCAATTCGAATCTGATACTGGCTAGGTCGTTCAGGCTTAGGCTCAGCAGCGATGCCTTCCCAGTCTCCGGGGGCTCGAATGGCACCACCCGCCCGACTAATCCGCGCTGTTACTATCAACTCATCCGCTGAGGATAGCAGTCTGTTCGGCATCATGGCGTCAGCATCTGACAAGCTAACGCTGGAAGGGATAGCGTCTATAGGGAACGCTTTAACCGCCAGCGGCATAGGTCCAGCAGAAGACTTGGCGATAACAAATAGGCGAGAACTCGGTAGCAGCGCTCCCATTGCTTCTTCTGGAACGCCTATTTCTATTGTGATTTCTATTGAGCTGTCCGAACTGCCATTGACCTCAGTGTTAGCTGAAGGCGAGGCAGTGGGTGCCGCAATTGCAGGTGCGGTCATTTCAATTGGCGTAGTGCTTTGCTCAGTCACCGCAGGTTGCTCCTGGACCTGATCAGAGCAACCCAGCATAGCCACTACTACTGACAGCAGGCCAAAGCCGCGTACACTGGCCGCTAGGGTAAAACAGTCTCGATTGATTGAATTCATTCGTTTTTCTACCTTAGTTTTGGCTGATATATAATCGTAACATCTGGGTAACTGTTAAATGCTAACGCCGAATCCCTTTCGGCGTTAGGCTAGTATCGTACCTGTTCACAATCCCGACCCGGAGAATGGGTAGCTTGATGCAAGTTAAGCGCTTTGCTCCAACCTCTTAATTGCGCATGTTTGCGTTTCTTCTTCTAAACAGACTGGTGTAAATAATATGAGAAAATACATAGCCGAGATGATCGGCACCTTTGTTTTGGTATTCTTCGGAGTAGGTTCAGCTGTACTGGCTGGGGCAGGTGTTGGTATTGCTGACCCCATCACGATAACCGGGATCAGCTTAGCATTCGGTATTTCTGTGGTTGCTATGGCCTATTCAATTGGGCAGATATCTGGGGCTCACCTAAACCCTGCAGTATCCATGGGTGCATTGGTAGCTGGGCGTATTACGCCAGTGGATTTTGTTGGCTACGCCATCTTTCAAATCATCGGCGCGATTATCGCGGCCGCAGCCATCTACTTTATTGCCACGAACAACGCTGGTGGCTATGACGCAAGTGCTCTGGGTATGGGCCAGAACGGTTGGGGTGCTGGTTACGGTGGCGAGTTTTTCATGATGTCGGCCTTTGTTTTTGAAGTGATCGCGACCGCTATCTTCCTGGTTGTGATCCTCGGCGTTACAGCGGACAAAAGCTCAGCAGTCATGGCTGGTCTCGTGATTGGTCTGACACTAACCATGATCCACTTGGTGGGTATCACCATTACGGGTACCTCGGTGAACCCAGCGCGTTCAATTGGACCTGCGCTCTTTGTTGGTGGCACCGCACTTAGCCAGCTGTGGTTGTTCATTGTTGCCCCACTTATTGGTGGTGCAATTGGTGGTTTGCTGCACAGGGCACGTGTGACCGGTACCGGTGAGTAAACCGCACCTAAGCTGAAAACACGGGCTGCCCCTTGGGGTGGCCCGTTTTCGTTTCTGACAGCCTGAAACCCTACCAAGCTATTCTGGACGCTGCGCTGGTGATCGCCAAGCCGCCGTTACGGTCAAAATAGCTATCGTTCCCAACAACAAATATACCTAGGTCCTCGTCTGGGAATAATTGCAGCATAGCCGTGTAGCCCATACCACTCCCGCCGTGAGCAAAGCTGTCACCGAGCTGCGTTGGCAACACAAACCAGCCTAGCTTCTGTTCTAACCCTTCTACTCTTCGGGCAGGGCTTTTGGTTACTTTCACTGTTGCCGCCTCGATGATCTGTTTGCAACTACCCATGGATATTGGACCTGCCGTGGCTTGCAGACAATCAAGCATGCTGGTCATGAAGTTGGCGATGTCGTGTCCGTTGCTAACCAAGCCGGTAGATCCCAACGAGCTGTTATAGACCTTGTTAAACCAGTAGCGACCCTTTTTCTTGGTTTGGACAGCTTGGGCTTTGTCGACATAGAAAAAAGCGAAGAAGCTGGTGATATCCGCTGGATGGCTACCAGACATGATCGGCAAGCCGGCAGAATATCGATAGCCTGTGTTCTTCAGGCCCAGAGGTTCCAATACATGCCTTTGGACGTAATCTGCAAATGTCTGGTTCGAGATCTGCTCAACTATCGCTGCCAGCAATAAATAGTGGGTATTGCTATAGCGAGACTCGTTGCTGGGTTCTGACCAGCTGTCGCTGGGGTCAAGTAGGCGTGTTGCTATGGCCTTCTGGCTTGGCACAGCATCGGTTTCGAACTGGGTTTCGCCGTAGAGCTTGAGGCCAAGGTCCGGAACGCCGGCAGTGTGATTCAGCAGCGTGCGAAGTGTGCGGGTATCTACTGCACTGGCGTCAGCGGCACACTCACGCGATTTGAGCCATTGGATATATTTGCAGATGGGGTCGTCCAGTTGAGCGAAGCCGTCTTCAACAAGGTTAAGGACAGCCAGCTGCGTGAACACCTTGGACACCGACCAAAGGTTGAAGCCGCTGTCGGCGGTCACGTCAGTGGATTGACTAGAATCCGCATCGCCAAAACCTTTGAGGTAAACGGGTCTACCGTTTTTAACGACGGCCAAGCTGAGGCCCGGCGCGACGCCAGAATCAACTAATTGTGTCAAAGCGGTGTCGAGAGATGCAGTATCACCAACCGGTTCTAGAATTGAATCCACCGGGTTAACAGACGAGCAGCCAGCAAGCACAATGACCAGAGCGCTGGAGATTATTCTAAGGTAAGACATAAAAAATACTTCGTGGATCAAGGGGTTGTTATGGTGCCCAGGTATGTTTCAGGTAGCATTATCAAATGTTAACCGAACTCAATGAAGCGCAGAGACAGGCGGTGGTTGCCATCGCCGAAAAAATTGCACCCTTGCCGGCGGACGCCTTTGATGCTCTTTTGACCACCATGCGTTACCAACCACTGCAGGAAAAAGATCTTCTGTTAACCATGGGCCGACAGAATAACGCAGAGTATTTTTTGCTCGATGGCATTCTAAGGTTTTACATACTAAGCCCCGATGGGCATGACGTGACCCTGAATTTTTTTGTTGGACCTTGTGCATTGTCTCCATCCATTGCCAGGAGTGTCGACGGCGCATCACAAGTCAGTTGTGAAGCGTTGGTGCAATCCAAGGTCGTTCAGCTGCACAACGATGACCTAATTGTTTCGATGATGGCGCAGCCAGAAATACAGCGGTGGGGCGATGCTGTCATGCGCACCGAACTGGTTCGCCGCATGCAGCGTGAAATTACGCTAGCCAGCAAGGCAGCCAAGCAACGGCTTGAGCAGTTTAGGCAGGAGTTTGCCGGTTTAGAAGATCTTGTGCCGCACTATATGATTGCGAGTTATCTTGGCATAACCCCTGTTACCTTAAGCCGCTTGCGCAACGATTGACGGTAGGGCGGTTCCCCTTGCAAGCTAAGGGTGACCTCTTCAGTATCTCAACCTCTGAGTGTTGAATTTAGCTTTTACTAAATGTCTATCACCACCACACATTATGTTTCTGCTTTAGCCCGACACGCACGGCGGATTGGGCTAGACGTTGAAGTGCTGTTGGAAAATGCACGGATACCGCTAAAGTATGCGCAAACAGACAATGCGCTGATTCGAACAGAACGCCTGGTTGCACTGATCCAAAGTATCTGGGAAGTCACGGACCATGAAACCATGGGCTTTGATCCTGAGCCTTTGCAGCGAGGTATGTGGGCCTTGTGCAGCGAGTTTATGTTGGGTGCAGAAACCCTGGGGGAGATGTACCAAAGAGGCGCACGTGCGCTTCAGTTTCTACCGCCAGATTCGCTGCAGTTGAAGCTCCGTCAATCGGGTGAAACCGCCACCATTGAGTACGAAAACTACGCTGGTGAGCGAGATCCGGACCATTTTCTCAATGAATTTATGGGCGCTCGTTGGTATCGATTTGCTTGCTGGGCGATTGACGAACAATTCACCTTACAAAAGGTTTGGATGAATTATCCAGCGCCACCACACGAATGGACCTACGAGCAATTGTTCCAGTGTGATGTGAACTTTGATCAGGCAACCTGCGGTTTTAGCTTTAACACCAAATATCTATCAAAACCCTTGGTTCGCACTCATCAAGAGCTGCAGTTGTGGCTCCAAGATACGCCCACAGATTTGCTAAACATGCCGGGTAGAGAAACCAGCGTGTCGTCGCGAGTCAAGGCCGAGTTGCTGCGGCAGTTCACCAGAGAAACCATGTTCTCTACCTTCGAACGGCTCTGTGAAAGCCTGCACATGAGTCCTCAGGCGACAAGGCGCCGTCTATCCGAAGAGGGCACTTCGTTTCAAAAGTTAAAAGATAGCGTGCGTTGCGATAGAGCTTGCCAGCTCTTATCCAACAGCGACCTGCCAATTCACTTAATTGCGCAACGGATAGGCTTTTCAGAGCCTGCGGCGTTAAACAGGGCGTTTAAAAAGTGGACCGGGCAGACGCCTGCGCAGTACCGAGAGCGTAAGTCGACTGGATCATCAGTGACCGCCCGATTGTAACGGTGAGCAATTAGGTCAAGAAAATCGAGCGCTTTTGTCCTGTTGACCCGATTTGTTATCGCTCATCCTTGCGCTACTACTAGTGTAAAACAGCGGTTAGCAATGCAGAATCAACAAACAAACGATGATTTAGCACAAGAGTTAGAAATATTTCGCACAGCGGCAAAGCGTTTTGTAAGTGCTGAAATTCTTCCGCATTACGCGCAATGGGAATCTGATGGCATAGTGCCCAGGGAGATCTGGCGGCAGCTTGGTGCTCAAGGTTTGCTCGCTGTGGACATCCCCGAAGCATACGGTGGCTTCGGCAGCAACTTTTCTTTTTCCATGGTTGTTTTAGAGGCGCTGATGCAGGCGAATTGTTGCGCCCTAGGTACTTCTGTCACTGTGCATTCGGATATTGTTGCCCATTACCTGTTGAATCAAGGCACCGAGGAGCAAAAGCAACGTTATCTACCCGGCATGGTTTCCGGCGACTGTATTGGTGCTGTTGCGATGACGGAACCCGGTACAGGTAGTGACCTGCAGGCGGTCCAAACCACTGCAAAGCGCGATGGCGATGAGTACGTGATTAACGGTGCAAAAACCTTCATTACCAATGGGCAGCATGCAGATGTAGTGATTGTTGTTGCTAAGACCAACCTAGATGTTGCTGGCGCGAAAGGGATCACGTTGTTTCTGGTTGATGCCGCTACCGAAGGTTTTAGCCGAGGTAGAAACCTAGAAAAAATTGGTATGCATGCCTCCGATACTTCTGAGCTGTTTTTTACGGATGTTCGCGTGCCTGCCACCGCCATTCTGGGCAAGCTCGATCAAGGCTTTGGATTGTTGATGGATGAGTTGAAAAGAGAGCGGTTGGCCCTGGCAATTGGTGCTGTCGCAAGTGCCGAGGGTGTCCTAGAAGAAACGGTTAGCTACACCAAAGAACGTAAGGTTTTTGGTGCGTCCTTATCCTCACTGCAGAACACTCGCTTCAAGCTTGCTGAGGTTGCGACGGATATTCGGATACATAGAGCGTTTGTTGAAGAATGCAAAACAGCCTTTTTGAATAATGCCCTGGATGTGCCGAGTGCCAGCATGGCCAAAGTGTCGTGCACAGAGATGCAGGGGCGGGTGGCGGATACTTGTCTGCAACTGTTTGGAGGTTACGGGTTTATGCGTGAATATGGGGTATCACGTGCCTACACAGATGCCCGGGTTCAGCGTATTTACGGCGGCACCTCGGAAATCATGAAGGAGCTCATTAGCCGCGATTTGTTGGCTTAGCCGCTTGCGTTGCTTTTGGTTCGGTTTCTGCCTTGCGCCAGGCGGTGGCTTGGTGAGACAGTGAGAATCAACTAACGGCTCTTTGAATCCCAGGAGAAACCTATGTCTATCCCTCATCCTTTGCATCCGATCACCAGTGAAGAGATAGCGCGTGCAGTTGAGCTTTTCCGAGCCAATCACAAAGATCAGCAGGCGTTTTTCTCCTCGGTAGGTCTGATAGAGCCGCACAAGACTGTTGTTCAGGCGTTCCAACCCGGCGACAAAGTCATCCGCCAGATACGCCTGCTGGGCATCGATAGTCAGAAGGATGGTGGTTTTGAAGCAGACGTCAATGTCACGACCGGTGATTTTTTGCTCAAACGTCTAGCTGGGCAAGCCCAAGCGCCTTACGGTTTCGTTGATCTTGGGCTGGCCATAAAACTCACCAAATCAAATGCGGCTTGGCTTGAAGCCGTTGCCGCAAGAGGTATCAAAGTGGATACCGAAGAGGCGTTAGAACTGGTGCAGGTTGATCCTTGGCCGGCAGGTGGTTACGCCCATCCATTGCTCCCGGCTGGCCATCGCGGTTTGCGCTGCATTGCGTTTGTTCGCACAGACGCCACAGACAATGGTTATGCACGTCCTATCCACGGGTTGATTGCCCATGTTGATCTTACCGCGCAGCAGGTGATCGAAGTGGAAGATCATGGTGCCGTTCCCATGCCGACCGAGTCGGGCAGGTTTGATACCCCGAGTCAAACTGACACCCTTGCACTAAAAAAGCTTGAGATTACCCAGCCGAATGGCCCCGGATATACTGTTGATGGATATCAGGTGAAGTGGCAAGGATATGAGTTTCGGGTATCGATACACCCGGTAAACGGGCTGGTATTGCACCAATTGTCGTTACAAGGGCGCCCCATACTCTACCGCGCAGCGCTCTCTGAAATGGTGGTGCCTTATGGCGACAGCGATCCCATGCATAGCTGGAAGCACGTGTTGGATGCCAGCGAGTACAACATGGGTGTGCTCATTAACAGCCTGAAGCTGGGTTGTGATTGCTTGGGTGAAATCTACTATTTTGATACCCAACAGGTAACCTGGGAAGGCAAAGTCAAAACCGTTGAAAATGCGATCTGTATGCATGAAGAAGATTATGGCATCGCATGGAAGCACTACGACAGCGCCTCGCAAACCACAGAAGTTAGGCGGTCACGGCGGTTGGTGATTAGCTCTGTGTTTACTATTGGTAATTACGACTATGGATTCTTTTGGTATCTCTATCTTGACGGCACGATTCAGATGGAGATCAAGCTAACGGGTATCGTTGGAGTTAGCGCTGTAACGGATGAAACGCACAACCCGGCACAGGCACCCTTGATTGCGCCTGGTCTGGCTTCACCACTGCATCAACATCTATTCTGCTTTCGGTTGGACTGGGATCTAGACGGTGGAGTGAATTCGCTTTACGAGAGTAACATTGAAGTTTTGCCCATCAGCGATGCAAATCCTGAGGGTACGCAGTTTCAAGTGGTGACACAGCACCTAACCAGCGAAGCGGCCGCTATGCGGCGTAGCGCACCCCAGGTTAGTAGAAGCTGGAAGGTAACCAACCCCAACAAAAAGAATGGCCTGGGCTTGCCGACCGCTTACAAGTTGCTTCCGGCAGCCTCGCCTACGCTGTTTGCTAATCCTCAATCGCAAGTGGCAAAACGGGCGGCTTTTGCACAAAACCACCTGTGGGCGACGCCTTTTGCCGAAGGGGAGTTCGCCGCAGCAGGCCCACACACCGTGATGCATGCAGGGCAAGGTGGGCTGCAGGAGATAACCAAAGGCGATCGAGATATTTCTGCTTGCGACCTAGTGATGTGGCACACCGTTGCCTTGTCCCACGTGCCTAGGCCAGAAGACTGGCCGGTGATGCCGGTGGAATACACAGGTTTTCACTTGATTCCCGTGGGCTTTTTCGACCGCAATCCGATGTTAGCGCCGCAGCAGCTAACCTGATGTGTGTGGCTTTACGCCTTAGCTGTTAGGCTGGGCTTTCTATACTCGAATAGGCGTTAGATCATGAGTCTTAGGTTTACGCGTTTAGCGCTGGTGCTAGTAGCGTTGTTGAGCGCATCTGCCAGCGCTTTTTCCAACGTTGGGGGCAACACCCCAAGCGCAACGGTACTCTTTGATGGCCGTACCGTCACGGTTTCTCCGATTCTGCCAGACGCGACGGACTTGTGGGTCCAGCCAGCAGACCTACCTCGGGTTAATTACTTTGAGTTGAAACCCCAAGGTGCCTGCTTCGAAGATATTTGTGTGCCGGTGAAGCAAGACCAAGACAGTGCGCTCTTCGTTCGGCGTGCTGGCCAAGCTTGGTTTAACGTCAGCGAGCTGGCGGCCCGACTGCAACAACCCGTGGTCGTGGATCACGAGACCAACACCTGGAGCTTGGGTGCCATACCGGTTAGCCGAGCACGTTTTGTTGAACGGGGTATCGCACCAGATTTCACCCTGCCAGATTGGCAGGGTAACTCGGTTTCTCTATCCGACTTTAAGGGCAAGAAGGTGATGATTTTGTCCTGGGCCAGTTGGTGAGGCTGCCGCTTTGACCTGTCAGGTTGGCAGGACGTTTACGCAAAACTTTCGACGGAAGATTTTATTCTCATTGCTGCCGCACAAGATGTTGAAGGCTTAGCTGCTGCTGCGCCTTGGTACAAAAAAGCCGGTATCACCTATGTTGGTTTGGTCGACACGACGCACCGGGTTAGCGAGTTGTTTAACTTGGTCAATGTGCCTTCCGCCGTATGGATCGATGAGCAGGGCATCGTGCGACGAATTGACGAAGGCACCTACGCCACAGTACATAAAAATGGCGACTTCGAGTACGGAACCAATGACTATGCGCCGATGGTTGAAGATTGGGTGAAGCACGGTGAATCCAGCCCTTATGTGGCACAACCGGTGGCGCTGGTAACCACAGAAAAGACCGCGGACCAAGCCAAAGCAGCGCCTGCCTTTCGTCTAGGTGTTCATTTCAAAGCAATAGGACAAGCGGCTAAAGCCAGCGAGTATTGGCAGCAGGCTCAAGCCTTAAACCCAGATAGCTGGAATTACCATCGGCAAGATTGGTCGTACACACCAGAGCAGGCGGGCAGCAACTGGCAGAAAAAGGTGCAAACTCTAGAAGGTAAGCCTTACTACAAGCCTATCTCTGAGCTGTCAGCGGAAGGTTCTGACTAGCCACCAGAAAGGTTGTTTAGCTGGCGTTGAATAAATTCATCTACGTCAGCAGCGCTGCGCTCGGGCAGTTCTTCCATCGGAATGTGCCCGATGTTTGGATACACAATGAGTTGAGCGTTGCTTAGCGCCTCATTGAAGCGTGTGCCCACGCTGCTGGGTATGACAGCATCCTGAGCACCCCACAAGATCAAGGTAGGTTGTGTGATCTGGCTCAGGTCTGGCTCTTTTGTTGAGCGTTGACCGAAGGTTGAAAACCGTTTGAGCGTTGCATCGCGTGTACCCGCCCGCATGGATAAGTCGTAGTAGCGAGCAACTAAGGCCTCATCAACCAACGCCGGGTCCACGTGTGACGCCTTCAGGCCCTGTTCAACCAACCAATAAGGGTCAATGTAGCGAGCGAGTCCCTGAAACCAGGGTTTACGCAAAAGCGAGAAGGCCCAAGGTGTGCTGGCCTTGTCACCTTGCTCTGCCTCTGCATCGTCAAGCTCCCGCCATGCAGGTAAACCGGAAGCATCCACCAACACTAACCCTAGCACCGAATCTGGGTGTGCTAAGGCGTAACGCCAGGTCACGCCACCACCCATGGAGTTCCCGCCCAGCACAAAAGGTGGCAAACCTAAATGTGTTGCCAGCCCCTGTACGGTTGCCGCGTAGGCAGTGCTGGAGTAGTCGTCCGTCGGGGTTCGACCAGTGAGCCCATGGCCGGGTAGATCCAGGGTGATGATGCGATAGCGAGCCCCAAGCAGTGCTACCCAGGGTTCCCAGGTGTGCAGTGACGAGTTGGAGCCGTGGATCAATACCAGAGGCAATCCTGCTGCATTGCCTTGGTCCCTATAGTGGACCCGTGAGCCATCCTCTAAGGTTAAAAACTGAGAAGCGGCATTGCTGTACTTGGCATCAACCTCGGCAGCAGGAAAATCTCGCTCGAACAGCAAAACGGCAAGTACAGCGAGTAATATAGCAAGACCAGTAATGACTTTGATGCGCATGGCTAAACCGTTTCTTGTCACGTTGTTGGTGCAGTCTAGCGCTGATCGCCAACACCCCGATAGGGTAGATAGAAAATGAATGACTTCGTACGCCCCGTCAGGCCCTTTGCTGCGAATTCTGGCGTAAGGGTTCCTATTGGCACCACCGGCGCATTGCCTGACTTCGCGAAGAAGGCTGTAGATTTAGAGCTTGGGTGTGGCACGGGCATGTTCGCGCTGGGCTATGCGCAGCAGCATGTTGCACGGCATCTGATTGCGATTGAGCAAACGGTTAACAAATTCCGTACCTTCGAAAGGGCATTTCAAAAACAGCAGCTCCCCAACCTCACACCTGTGCACGCGGATGGTTCTTTATGGGTTGACCGATATTTGCCTGCAGCGAGCATCGAGCGCTTGTTCATTCTCTATCCGAACCCGTACCCCAAGAAAAAGCAGCTCAATCTGCGCTGGCACTATATGCCCGCCATGCACTCGATTCTTCGCGCTTTGAAGCCAGGAGGGGAGATATTGTTTTGCACCAACTTGAAGTGGCTTGTTGATGAGGCTGCGGCGCAATTTAGCGGGGGCTGGGGGCTGGATCTGACCTCGGTCGAAGAGGTGCGGTTAGGCGCTCGTTCATCGCTTACGTTGTTTGAAAAAAAGTACCTTGAGCGCGGTGAAATCTGCTTTGACCTGAAGCTACGCCTGCCCGGGTAACGGGGTGTAGCAAGGAGGTGAGATAGAAAGTGGGCCATCGGGGTGAAAATTTTACAAAACGACAACAAAAATGCCCTTAACCCCGTACGCTCTGACCGATTGTCGGGTTAGTCTGGTGGTATCCCCTCCCTTATAAGGTACGTCATGCGTTTTGTTCTGTTGAGTCTGTGGTTTGTTGTCTCCAGCGTTTGGGCCGCACCGGTTGATTTCGAGGACAAATCTACCGAGCTGGGGTTCACCCGTGGTTCAGAAACCTGGGGAACCGCTTGGGGTTTGCTGAACAACGATAAATACCCAGACATTTACAACCAGGGACACCGCTTGTTTCCTCGCATCTATCGCAACAACGGTAGCGGTGGCTTTGATGATGTGGCCATGGAGTTCGATGTGCGCATGAACGGCTGGCACATTGGGGATACCCAACGAGATGCGCACGGCGGTGCCTTTGGTGATTTCGACAACGACGGTGACCAGGACTACATAACCGGTCGCAAAGGTGACATGTACATCAATGAAGCCAGTATTGGTGGCACGCTCGTTCGCGCACCTATCGCTTCTCAGTTTCAATTTGCCGCTTGGGACAACACAGATGCGGACCGCGATCTAGAAAGCGTTCTGAACTGCAACGGCGTGGTCAACACTCGTCAGCAGTACGTACTGATTTTTGATATTGATGTGGACGGTTCTGCTGATCGAATCTGCGGTACTGAAGGCACCTTTCCAATTGACGATCCAACGGGGTTAACTCCAACAATCAGCCAGAGCAACGATATCGCTTTGGGTGACTTTAACAATGATCTGCGCACGGACATCATCGTTACTCGCGGCTCTACTCGCCCCACAGGTGCGGCCAAAGTATCAACCAACCGCATCGAAGGTTGGTTCAGAAATGTAGCCGGACCCTACTTCACCTTTAGTGCGCCGGGTGCGGTGCGATTTATGCTCGATGGTGCTGGCGGTGGCGTTTTTAGAGACGCAGACGTTTTTGACTTGGACACTGCTGGTACCACCGATGCGTCTGGTAAGGGGCTGCAAGTGAGCTATGACGCCACCACGCAGCTATGGCGCGTTGAAGACACCAACAACACAAGACAAAGTTACGTTCGTATCATTGCAGAAAACCCAGTGTCAGATCCGGTGATGGGTGGCCTTGAGGCGGGTGATACGCCCAAAGAGACTTTCCACGGTTTGAACTTACCTGGCGGTATTCAATGGGTCAGCAATACGGGGCTGGCGGTGCCCAAATACTGCGTGAGCGTGGTTGCTGCGGATTTTGACAACGACATGGATCTCGATCTTTACATGGCGTGTCGTTACGGTGCGAGCAACCTAGCCAACCGTTATTTTGATAATCAAGGTGATGGCACCTTTGTTGAGGTGAGCAGTCACGGTGGTGAGGGGCCTGTTGGACCTGGCGTAGAGTTCGGGCTATCGGACAGTGTCACTACGGGTGACTACGACCTAGATGGTTTTGTCGACCTAATGGTCACCAATGGTTTGCTTTATTACCCTGTGGGTTTTGGCGGTCCGGATACGCTGTTGCGCAACCAAGGCAACGGCAACCATTGGATAGAAATGGATTTGCTGGGCACAATCAGTCCCAACGATGCCATCGGTGCAAAAGTGTATGTAACCGCTGGTGGTGTGACCCAACTGCGTGAGCAGTCGCATGGGTATCACCGCTGGTCCCAGAACCACCAACGCATTCATGTTGGCTTGGGCAGCAACACCCTAATAGACGAAGTACGGGTTGAATGGCCGTCTGGTCAGGTGGATGTGTTCACGAACCTCAGCGCGGACGCGCTTTATGATGTAACCGAAGCTGGCACCATGTCAGTGGTACCTGTTTCTGCTTACGGCGCACCCATTGAGCTGACGGTCACCGGTGATGAAAACTGTGGGCAACCGCCGTATGACTCCACCCTTGGCCCGGTGATGCAACTGTGGCGCGACTGCGGCACGGACCAGTGGCATTTCCGTGCGCGCGGTGGTCTTGACCGATTAACCGAAGACAAAGTGCACGCCGCTCGAGGCCTGTTGCTTGGCGATCGGTCATTTACGACTGTATCCGCCGTTAACACTAGCGCCACCGATACGGTTTCTGGTCCAGGCTCAGCGCAAGTTGGTTTTGACATTGCGGTGCAGCAGGCCATCGGTAACAACAAAGGCTTCGACTTCGATCTGGCCGGCTTCAGCAATGCTTGTTTTGCTTTAACAGGCACAGACTTTGAAGCGATTTATGTTGGTGCCGCAGGTAAGAAGATTGATCCGCCCTTTGATCTGCTTGCGGGTACAAGCGGTTGTGACCATGATGGCGATGGAGACGGTATAGACGATGCAGCAGATGTGGACCATGACAACGATGGTCTACCAACAACGGTTGAAGGTACCACGGTCGATTCAGACGGTGATGGTGTGGTTGATCAGCTTGACCTGGACAGCGATGGCGATGCTATCCCCGATGTTGTCGAAGCGGGTTTAGCAGATGGGGATAACAACTGGTTAGTGGATGGTTTGAATCAACAAGGCAGTGTGATGACTCCGCCAGACTCAGACAACGACGGTATTCCCGATTATCTAGATCTTGAGAGTAGCAACCCTGCTAACAATGGGACCCAATACGATATCGCTGGCACGGCTTTTGCCGCGCTGGATACCAACGGTGATGGCTTGGTTTCGTCGCTTGATGCTGGAGGCGGTACCGATGCGGACGCGGATGGCATCGACGATTTGATCGATGGCAATCCGGCTGGGCCGGGTAACGGCATTGGCGGTGGTAATACGGCCCCGGTGGTGAGCGACCGCTTGTTGTCTACGCTTGTAGATACGCCGCTAGATATCACCCTGACGGGTTTTGATGCGGACAGTGATCCACTAACGTTCTCCATCGATACTTACCCAGTGAGTGGTCTGCTAACCGGTACGCCACCTGCGGTTACCTATACACCCAATAGTGGTTTTGTTGGGACCGATTCTTTGGCGTATTCAGCCTTTGATGGTTTGGCCAATAGTAACCAAGGCACAGTAACAGTGTCGGTTGCTTCAGCCAGCACAGCCTTTTGTGGTGAACCGACTTATGACAACAACGTCGATCGTGCGACCTTCTTGTGGCGTGATTGCACGACAGGAGTTTGGTCGTTACGCATCATGGGAGGGCAGAGTCCAACCCGAGTAGATTTTGAGGGTGAGCTGTTTGCCATTGGCGGGGTCAACAACCTGACACCAGTATTGGTGGAGCCCAACGATTTGCTGGATGACTCGGTTCTCAACAAAGTGATCTATCGCCTTTCGGTTTATGGCAATGGGGTCGACGGGTTTGATTTCGAGATTCCAGGTGATGCCTGCTACACCCCTGACCCAAGTTATCCAGTCTTGTTTGGTGCAACGCGTGTGGAGATGGTCACTGATGATGTTTCTCTGCTAACCGGTGCCGCCTGTCCAGTTGCGGTTGACTCGGATGGCGATGGCCTAACCGATCAAGAGGAAGCAGCGCTCGGTACCAATCCGAACTTGGCGGATACCGATATGGGCGGTGTGGATGATGGCGATGAAGTAGCCAACAACACAGACCCGTTGGATGCGGCCGATGATGTGGTGTTGTCTGATGCTTGTGGCGAGCCCGCTTTTGACAGCAGCGCTGAACCTGGTTTCTACGCATGGCAGGATTGTGGCGCGGGTGGCAGCGCAGCCCAATGGTCATTCCGCGCGGTCGGCGGCGGCCTAAGCTGGAGTCCTTACACGGGAACCTTGATTTCGGACACTGCGTTCACGGGCAGTCCAATCGATCTAGAGGGTCATGACACCTTTGACCTAGCACCGAATGCGCTAGGTCTCGACTTCCAATTGATTATTGCGGGTTCGGGCGTTGAAGGCTTTGATGTTAGCGTTCCGGCAGCGAGCCAGACCTGTCTAGACACCGTGCAGGTTCCTGCTGGCGCTAGTGTGTTTGTGGGTAGCAACA
>CALHVX010000130.1 GCA_938036875.1 uncultured Pseudomonadales bacterium | reverse complement strand
TTTCTACAACGGCCGAGGCAACGCATCCACCAACATCAACGCGTTAATTCCCAACATTGCCATCGAGCGGATCGAGATTGTTAAAGATGGTACCTCCGCGTTGTATGGCTCCGATGCGGTTGCTGGTGTGGTCAACATGATCACCAAGAAAACCTTTGAGGGTTTTGACGTCACCTACCAATACACCGTTGACGAAGAAACCAACGAAGGTGCGGCCAACACCATGAATATGATTTGGGGGGTGCAAGGTGATCGCGGCGGTATTGTGGCCTCTGCGTCTTTCCTGAATCGTGATGAGATTCGGACTTCGGATAACTATGAGCGTTTTGGTGGAACCACTTTGTCGGGGACCGGACAGCCGGGACGATTGGTTCCTTTGGGCGCCGCTACATGGGCTGCCAATGGGTTGAGACCTGGTGCAGCTGTTGATGCAGCCATTGATGGCGGTACTTTACCTCGTAACGCGTTGGGTACCAGCTTCGGCCAAGCCGATGTGAACTGCGAAGATGCAGCGCAGCTGAGCCCAGGACAAGGTGGGGCGCTGGGTACCGCATTCGGGAACAACCTTTGCTTGTACGACTACGCCTCCTTCTTTGCGATTCAAGCAGAAGAAAGCTTAAGAAATATGTTTGTAGAAGGGCACTATGACGTAACGGATCAGCTAACGGCCCGTTTCGAGTATGCGTCTACTTCATCTGAGTTCAATCGCCTCAATTCATTGAACCCGAACGCGCCCGCACTGACGATTCCTACTGAAACCCAGTTCATCGACAGCGCTGGCGTGATTCAAAGCGCGCCGAACCCTGGCAGTGTGGAAGATGCTTTCCGCCGCGGTATCGAGCCTCTCGCTTACGCGAACGTAACCCGTTTGCAGGGTTACACCGCCGACGACAATGGCACCGCGATACGCCCGATCCAAACCTTTACGGACACCAATCGCGATGACACGCGCTTGGCGTTTGGGATCACTTACGATTTCAATATCGGTGATCGAGATTGGAGTTTAATGGCAGACTACACGGCGAGTAACCACAACTCGCAAACCTCACAAGTGCAAGACACCTTGTCTACGCACATGGAGCTAGCTCTGAATGGTTATGGTGGTCCTAACTGTGATCCGTTTAGCGATGCACCCGGTTCAGGTAACGCTGCTTACGCCGCTTCCGGTGGTGATTTTGGCGCAGGTGCTTGCTACTTCATTAACCCGTTTGGCAATTCGGTATTCGATAGAAATGGAGAAGTAGGACAAACCGATTTGGAGCTGGTGAATGCACCCGAGCTTTATGATTGGCTAATTGGTCGTGCCAGCAGCGATACGGACTATCGACAGCGGGTACTTGATATTGTTCTTGCAGGAACCATCGCGGAAACAGATGCTGGAGCGGTAGGCCTGGCCGTTGGTTTCCAACAACGTAACGATAAGGGCAAGGTTGTCTTGGATTCCGCGCTCACTTCAGACAACTTGGACTTCGTGTTTGGTGCAGATGACTGGAGCGGCAGGCTCACCACCACAGCATTCTTTGCCGAATTGGCCATTCCGATCACCAGCTATGCCGAAATCAACATTGCCGGTCGCTATGAAGATTTTGACGAGATTGATGAAGATACCTTTGATCCAAAGGTTTCTATCTTGATTCGCCCAACGGATTCATTGAGCATCCGGTTGTCTGGTGGTACTTCGTTCCGAACACCATCGCTACAACAATCCTTTGGCGCGCTAACCACGGTTGCTAACCAGGCGGACATTGTTGGTGGAACGGCATTTAAGCCCTCCATTACAACGGGTAATCCTTTGCTGACGCCGGAAAGCGCGGACAACTTTAATATCGGTTTCTCTTGGGTTCCTCAAGATGGTTTCCTGGAAGGCCTGTCCGTAGACGTCGACTACTATGACTACCAGTACGAGGACATCATTACTCGTCAAGCTTCGGCAACGTTGCTTCGAGAAGACAACGAAGCAATTGCAGCATTTGTCACAGCTAACGGCGGAACTTGCACCTCAGGTCAATGTACCGATGCGCCTTCAGCCATTGCCGCTGGAGTGGGTAATCGCGATCAGATCATCCGTAACGCACAAGGTATTTTGCTGCGCATCTTGCCTGATTTTGAGAATGCCAACGGTGCCGATATTAACGGTGTGGATGTAAATACGTCTTACCGCTTCGACAATGATTGGGGAAACTTCCGGGTTGGTGTGCAAGCCGCTTGGGTCAAGACTTACGATGTCGAGGTGCCTAATTCCAATGGAGTGGGCTCCACCACCTTTGATGGCGTTGGCAATTACAACTTCACCAATGCGGTCGCTCGGCCGCTTCCTGAGTGGAAGGTCAACGGTACCTTTGCTTGGAGCAAGGATAACCATCGGATCTTTGCGCTGGTCCGATGGGTCGACGAGTTAGAATCGGATGTCCCAGCCGGTACTCGGGGTTTCTTCCGTGCAGGCGCGCTGCTAGCGGGCAATAACTCGGTCGCTAACGATCTTACGGATACAGAGATTGAAAGCATGACGACGGTCGATTTGCAGTACAACTACAGCTTTGGCGAAACTGGATTTTTGAGTGATGCCAACGTTACGGTAGGCGTGCAAAATATGTTCGACGAAGAGGCCCCAATCATTGGCGTTGTCACCGCATTCGACGGTACATTGCATGATGGTCGCGGTCGAATTTGGTTTGCTCGCATTGGTGCTAGTTTGTAACGGTACCTAGGCTCGCCAGTAAAAAGCCTCTTCTGTTGAGCGGAAGGGGCTTTTTTTTTGTCGATTATTTTTGATGCTGGCGATGGTAACGGTTGCTAGGCACAGCGCGGCTGAGGTAAAACTAGGCATGTTGTCGTATAGTGTTTGGATTCGCTTGGATGGAGTTTAGTGTTGAAGTATCTCTCACGTTTTAGCTTGGTTTTATTGGTCCTATGGCCCTTCTCCTTACGGGCAGAAGAAGTTCGGGTGTCCTGCTCGAATATTGCTGATGCAGCAGAGCGGCTGGCTTGCTTCGATCGAACCTTTCCCGGGGCTTCAGATGGTGAGGAGCTACAAACTGAAGCAGTGAAACCGGAAGAACCGGTTCAACCCAAAGTGCCAGCCACTACCGCTCGTGTTGAGCCTCAAGCTGAACCGTCGAAAGGAGGTATATTTTCGAAGAAGGCTAAGGTAAGCATCAGTTCAACGCTGAAGTCGGTGCGTGACTCAGACAAACAGAAAATGGTGTTTCTGCTTGAAAATGATCAGATCTGGATTCAACATTCCCCTCGGTCGTTACCTTTTGCCAAGGGTCAAGAGGTGACAATTAAGAGTGGAACTATCGGTGGCTACTTGATGAGCAACACAGATGGTTTATCCACTCGGGTCCGTCGTATAAAGTAACTCCACTTATGAGCCATGCTGAGGATCTAGCTATCGGGGCACGCAAGTTAAGCGGCGGTTGTCATTGCGGTCAGGTTAAGTTCGTGATGCAAGCGATAGAGCCACTAGCGGTCAAAGAGTGCAATTGCAGCATTTGCCAAGCCGTGGGTTTTTTGCATTTGTTTGTCTCCAAAGCGAATTTTGAGTTGCTCACCGATTGGGACAACCTAAGCCTCTATACGTTTAACTCAGGGGTTGCCCGACATTGGTTCTGCAAAACCTGTGGCGTTAAAGCCTTCTACCGCCCACGTTCACATCCAACAGGCTACAGCGTAAACGCGCGTTGCTTGGATGGGGTGGAGTTAGAAGATCTGCAGATTAGCCCTTTTGATGGACGCAATTGGGAAGCCAATGTAGGCGAATTGGCACCTTTGTAGTCAATGTGCTGAGGGCCTGGCTATAAGGTAGAACCTAGATCAAGGTCGTCAATGGCGTATCCCCAAGTTCGAACTAAACTTTAGTCACACCGTGACAATGTTTAGTGCCGATGTCAGGAGGCTGAGGTCGGCGAACTTGAGGTATGGATACCATGTTAGTCAAATTCGCTTTTCGTCTTATTGCACTGCTCACCCTGCTTGTGGCGAGCGGTTGTAGTCATCTTCCCAGCTTAAGCTTCATCAACCCCTTTTCGCAGCCAAACGCCAAGTCAGACGAGGTCCTGGTTGTGGAGTCGGCCCCAGTCAACCCAGGGATGCCGGCACTATCCCCAACGCCCCAGATGCCGCCTAGCCTAACCCCTGCGCAAACCAATTCGGCTAAGGTTGAAGGCCCGCAGCCGGTTCCTGCGGACATTAACACTGCAACGCGCCCCACAGTGGCTTCTCTGTTTCCCACACCGAAGAGCAACCCAGGTGTTAAATATTCGGCCAGGGCGGTAGCTTTAGAGGAGACGGAAGGGGTCATGGACTTACCGTCGACCTACTGGGCAGTGCAGATCGCCGCTGTAAAGGATATTGGCAGGGTAGCCGAGATGGTCAAAGAGCATCAGTTAGAAGGCATGCTGGGTGTACCCATGAATACGGAGGCTGGGCCGCTCCATGCGGTGTTAACCGGTGTCTTTGTAAAACGTGAAGATGCGCTAGCGAGTTTGGACGAACTGCCAGCTGTGTTGGCTGGCTACAAGCCTTGGATTCGGCCGCTGGCACATTTGCAAGCGGCAATGAGGTAAAGGATCAGCGGCGAGTGTTAACCACCCTTAGCCATGGTTGGCACGCCTTCTTCCAAGGCAACCCAAGGTTGCTTGCTGTCGCACCAAGCGTGGAAGCTTGGCTTGAAGTCACTGGTATCGTCTAAGGTACCGGTCTTCAAGAACACCATATCTGGCATCGAGTCGATAGCCGAGTAGATGGGTGAACCGCAGTTGCCGCAGAAAAACCGCTGCACCGTGCTGCCGCTGTCCGTATCGCCGTCTAGGTAGAGCTTGGGTTCTCCTTTGGTGAACGCTAGATCTGCCGTTGCAACACCAGCCAACGTAGAGAATGCCGAACCCGCTTGGCGCTGGCAGTTTTTACAGTGGCACACGCCGGTCATAGCCGGCGGATTTGCAACCTCATAGTGCAAGGCGCCGCATAAACATTGTCCTGAGATAGCCATAGAATCGATGTCTCCTAAGTGGTTGCTATTACTTGAAGTACAAGCGTACTAGAGTACGAAAAGGGCCAGTTGAATATCAGAGCTCAGATTGGCAACCCACTGGTTGTAACGCTTATGGATTTTGCCATCTTTGTACTTCAGCTTGTCGCTAGAATGGTAGGTGATGGAGTAGCTGGTTCGGCTGAACTTGATGTCTACTCGCGCCATAAGCCCGCGTGAACTTTGCATCGCCTGGATATGGCCGGGAGCAACTGACTTCATTGCCCATTTGCGCTTGGCGCCCGCTTGCTCTATGGCACCTTTCACGGCGGCCAGAGATGGATTGCCTGAGATTGGAGCGTCGATTACGTCCTCAATTGGACTAAGCGCATGGGCGAAACCGGCGCTGAGTAGTGCTCCTAGAGCGATGACCAAAGAAAATCGTTTTGCCATGGTGGTGTATGAGAGCATGAGAACCTCGTAAAGTTGAATAACAGCTGGGTCGTAGTTTACCCAAGTTGGAGGCTCTATGGCACCGTCAGTTTTCTGGATCGCTGGGGCGAATTCGGCGTTAGGTGAATCCTCATGAATAGTGGCAAGCTAAGGGACTTATGACACCTGTTTCTCAACACGCTGATCCGCCAGTGACCCTTGGTCAAACCCTATGGAAATGGGTCCGGCGGGTATTGCTGGTTCTAGTGGGTTTGGTGTTGTTGCTGTATTTGGTGTTTTTAGCCCTGATGACGGTGACCGAGCAGCGCTGGCTAGGCTCACCGCCCTTCCACTCGGCAATAGACGTGGTTTCAACCCAGCCCCACGAGCTGATGCTAGTAGACGGTGGGGCAGAGTCGTTGGCCGTTCGGTTAGCGCTGATTAGTGAAGCGCAAAGCACTCTGGATTTAGAGTTTTTCATCTATGACTTAGATGCTGCCAGCCGCATTGTGACTCGAGCTTTAGTAGAACGCGCTCAGGCAGGCGTGCGTGTGCGCGTGCTGGTAGATTTTTCGTTAGCCGTCTTCCAGCTTAGACCCCAGTACGCCAAAGAGCTGGCAGCCGCTGGTGTTGAAGTCCGTTACTACAACACCTCGTCGGTTGCGCGGTTTTTCAGTGTTCAGCACCGAACCCACCGCAAGATTTTGCTCGCAGATGCGACATCCGCCATGGTGGGTGGCCGTAACATTGCGGATGATTATTTTGATCTTTCCTCGCACTACAATTTTTTGGATAGCGATGTGGTGGTTCGCGGCCCGGCGGTGAGCGACATGCAGGAGAGCTTCGATTTATATTGGGAGTCGCCTTGGTCTACCCGTTGGACTGAGCCAGAAGACTCAGGTGCGATTGCTCGCGAATCGTTGCTGGCACCGAGGGCAGAAGACGAGGCGCTGGTGGCCGACATTGTTGACTTGCCGCTGACGCTCCCCAGCCATACCTGCAACAACTTACGCTTTGTTACCGACTACCCCGGTGTTGGACTGCAGAATCGACGTGTCTTTCAAGCGATCACCGAAGTGCTGGCTGGCGCTAAGCAAGAGGTGTTTGCCGAGAGCCCCTACTTTGTATTACGCGATGACGGGGTGGCGGTGCTACAAAGCATTACCGAGCGCGGTGTGCAGGTGAATGTTCTAACCAACAGCTTGCACTCAACCGATGCCTACTACACGGTTTCACCCTTGTACTTTTCGCTGCGTTCGCTAGCGGTGGACAACTTTAAGCTTTTTGCCTATGCAGGGGGAGCACCTAAAGTAACCGAAGCATTTCCAGGCTCGCAACGATGGGGGGTGCACTCCAAACGGGCGGTGATTGATGACGACACCATCATGATTGGCACCTACAACATTGACCCACGCTCAGCCAACTTAAACTCGGAGCTCATGGTGGTTTGCCAGGGTAACAGGGAGCTCGCCGCACAAATGCGGCAAGACCTGGCATCTCGTATTGACAATTCGGAGCTGGTGGTTGGAAACGGTGAGGTTGAATCTTCCAACTTGATTGGTGATGCACCGCTGCGTTCGCTGATCCTGATGGGGGTGGTAACCCCCGTCGCTAGCTTGTTTGACTTCTTGTTGTAGCACCTGGTTGTAGCACCTGGTGGTAGCATCTGGATGATCGCCGGCTAGCGGTCTCCACCCATCACCATGCCCAGTTGACGACTTTGCGCCACTAGATGCCCGGCGCTATCCCAAAGGGCGCCATTTTCAACCATCCGTCCGTTGTGCAGATCTTCGGTGACGAATTTGCCCAGTATCCAACCCGGTGCCGGGTGACGCCGTACCTGCACGGTCAGCTCTATCGTGGGTACCCAACCAACAACGCCTAGCTTGGTAAAGGGTGACGGCGGAAACGCGTCCGCAAAGAGCAGCAGTGCAGCGGCAGTGGGTGGGGTGTCATCGGCAAATCGTATCCAGCCGCTAAGCTCAGCAGTGTTGCTACTTCCCGCAATGGCTTGCGCTGGGTGAAGGCGTGTATCTAGGCGCGACAAGATGGGCAGGTCGATGCCTTGGGTTGTGCCCGAGCGCTGGGTACAGGCATCGGGGTCCGGCATCTCGGGTGGTGCGATGCTGAAGGAGGTTTCAACCCCAACGTTGTTGGCCAGATTGCTGAACGCAGCAAGAACGATCAGGCAAGGTTTGCCTTCTTGTAGCAAGGTCGCGGTTAGAGTGGATAGCGAGCGTCCGGTACGGACAACCTCGGTTTGAACCTCACAGAGCTTGTTGGGTTGGCCTGGCCGCAAAAAGTGGGTAGTCACCGTTAGTGGGTCCGGGTGGGGGCTAACTTCGCGCAGGGCCGCTAGGGCCACAGAGACAAGATAGCCACCGTTTGGATTGGCTCCAATGTTCCATTGATCACTAATGTGCCCTTGCCAGCTGCCTTCGCTCAGGGCGGTTACTGCGGTTTCTTGATCAAAGTGGCTCAAAGGGTGCTCCTAAAACGGTCGACAGCGGGGAAAACGACCCGGGATCAGAGCAAAAGCACCGGGGCCTGTCAAATTGAGATCACTCAAACCTCGCGCGCCGCTTGTCAGTGCCGTCTCCCATGGCACAGAATGGGGCAGTTGTTACTAACACTGAAAGGGGAAACTATGTCTAGTTCAAACTCAAGCTCTGCTTCGAATATAGAGGCCGATCTCTTTAACCTGGCCATGTCTGATGCGGCGCAACCGCTGATGGATGCGGTGACTAAGCACATCAGAGATAACGTTGAGCCCATCATCGAAGAGTTCCACGCGCTGGAAAAAGAGAAGACCGATCGTTGGTCTTGGCATCCGCGTCAGCTGGAACTATTAGAAGGTGCCAAAAACAAAGCCAAAGAGTCAGGCCTTTGGAACTTCTTTTTGCCGGACTCAGAGTTAGGTGAAGGCCTAACCAATTTGGATTATGCGTACATTGCTACCGAGCTGGGTAAGTACCCATTGGCATCGGAGACACTAAACTGCAGCGCGCCAGATACCGGCAACATGGAGGTATTGGAGCGTGTTGGTACCGAGGCGCAAAAAGAGCAATAGCTCAAGCCGCTATTGAATGGTGAGATTCGTTCAGCCTACGCGATGACCGAGCCGGGTTTGCCATCGTCTGATGCCAAGAACATTAGCACCAGTGCCGTTCTTGACGGTGACGAGTGGGTCATCAACGGTGAAAAGTTCTACATCAGTGGTGCGGGCGATCCTCGCTGCAAAATCATGATCACGATGGTTAAAACCAGTCCAGATGCAGCGCCAAGCAAGCAGCAGTCACAAATTCTAGTACCAACAGATACCCCTGGAGTTGAAATCCTTGAGGGTATGCAAGTGTTTGGGCATGACCATGCACCCCGTGGCCACATGCACATTCGTTTCAACAACGTTCGGGTACCAAAAGACAACTTGTTGCTGGGCGAAGGTCGCGGCTTTGAGATTTCGCAAGTGCGCTTGGGCCCAGGGCGTATTCACCACTGCATGCGTTCTATTGGTAAGGCCGAAAAAGCCTTAGAGCTGATGGTGAAGCGTTCGGCTACTCGCGAAGCTTTTGGCAAGCCGATCGCTAAGCTGGGTAAAAACTTGGAAGTGATCTCACGCGCGCGTATTGAGATCAATGGGATGAAGCTGGCGGTATTGCAAGCAGCAAAAGCCATGGACGTACTGGGCAACAAAGAAGCTCGTGTTTACGTCAGCGCGGTGAAAGCCATGGTGCCGGAGAAAGTTTGCTTGATCATTGACCAAGCCATTCAGATGCACGGTGCTACGGGTATCTCACAGTGGTCTCCGCTAGCTCAGATGTACACCGACATGCGTCACCTGCGTTTTGCAGACGGCCCTGACGAGGTGCATCACATGGTTGTCGGCCGCGCTGAAATTCAACGCTACGACCTCTGGTAAGCGGCGGTGGAGCTTAAGGGTAAAGTTGCCGTCATTACGGGTGCAGGATCCGGCATTGGTCGAAGCCTGGCCCAGCGTTTTGCTGACGAAGGGGCAACTGCCATTGTGTGTACAGACCTCGATGGTGACAGCGCTGCAGAAACGGCTGCGTTGGTAGGCTCTGTTGCTACCTCGGCTGCATTGGATGTTGGTGATGAACAAGCCATTGAAGCGTTGGTTGCTGCCACTGAACAGCAACATGGCGGCATCGATGTGTTTGTCTCCAACGCAGGTTACGGCCGACGTGGTGGCTTAGATCTCACCACAGAAGCCTGGCAGAAGATGATGAACGTCCACACTTGGTCCCACCTGGCTGCTGCGCGAGCAGTGGTCCCGGGTATGGTGAAGCGGGGTGGTGGCTACTTGCTCAACACCGCTTCTGCTGCTGGCTTGCTAACGCAAATGGACTCTGGCCCATATGCGGTATCCAAGCATGCGGCGGTGGCCTTTGCAGAGTGGGTGGCCATCAACTACGGCGATGATGGCATTGGTGTTTCGGTGCTGTGCCCGCAAGCAGTGCGCACCAACATCCTTGGACCAGCAGCGCTAAAAAAGGGTAGCTCCAATACCCGGCAAGCGGCAGCAGATGGCATTTTGGAGCCAGAAGAAGTCGCCGCTGAGTGTGTGGCAGCCATGCGCGAAGAGCGATTTTTGGTGTTGCCACATCCAGAGGTAGACACTTACTTCAAGCGCAAAGCAAACGACTACGATCGTTGGTTGGGTGGGATGCGACGCTTTCGTGCTCGCATTCTTAACAAAGCCTCAACTTAGAGCGTCTGCTGTAATCTAGTTTGGCTGGCCTTGCTCCCAGCCATTCCAGTAAGTCACTTGCTCCGCCGCCATTCGCGCGGCGGGTTTTAGCTTAGCCCCTTTGGTGTACGCCACCGGCAACATGACGGTTTGAGTGACGTTATCTGGGATGTTCAATATGGAGGCCACTTCGGTTTGTTGCGAGCTAAGCAATGATGTCCAGGTTGTTCCGATACCGCGAGCGCGTAACGTCAGCATGAGTGACCATGCGGCGGGCAAAATGGAGCCAAAGAAAGCAATTTGATTGGAGAGATCGTTTTCGATCGGCTTGCCGATAGCGCAAACAAAGATCATGGCTGGGATTTCATGCAATCGCTCGATCAGCGCTTTGTGCGTAGGCTTCATGGGCATGTCGCGTGCGGCAAAGATGTCGGTCAGCACGCGAGTGTAGATACCGGCTATTTCGGCTTTGAGGTTGGCATCACTCACGATCACAAAACGCCAGTTTTCACCATCTAAACCGGTCGGCGCCTGGGTTGCAACGTTAATGCAGTCATGCAGTACCGACGGTTCTAGCTGACGCTCAAAATCCAACTTGCGACGCACCGAGCGAGCGGTGCTTAACGCGTGGTCGACGCTGGTGATATCGAGCAGCGATTCGTCAAGCAACAGTGGTGGGGATAGAAGAGCATCACTCATAGTGTTGTACCTGTCAGTATTGCGGGTGGTAACCGTACTGATGAGTATACCGCGAGTTGGTGTGGCGTTTGCGTCGGTAGGCTAAGATCCGCTTGTTTTATGCTGAAGCGAATTTGGAGGCTAGCTATGGCTGTACTTACCCCATTTCATCTCGCGATCCCGGTGACCGATATCGATCAAGCCCGCGCGTTCTATGGCGGACTTTTAGGTTGTCCGGAAGGACGTAGCGCCAATTTATGGGTTGATTTTAACTTGTACGGCCATCAGTTGGTTTGCCATCAAGTGACCGCACTTGTACCTGTTGCGCACAACCCGGTAGATGGTGATGACGTGCCAATCCCTCATTTTGGCGTGGTGTTGGAAATGGCTCAGTGGCGTGAGCTGGCAGCTAAGCTAACCGCCGCGGAAGTTAACTTTGTTATCGAGCCCCATGTTCGGTTTCCTGGGCAGGTTGGTGAGCAAGCGACGATGTTCTTCAGTGATCCGAGTGGTAACTTTTTGGAGTTTAAAGCCTTTAGGAATATTCATGAGGCGCTGTTCAAACGTTGAGAGTAATTCTAGCCATAGTTATGTTCTAGGTGCTTTATAGCCGCCACTAAACCGCTATTCATTGGCGTCTCAACGCCAACCAGACGTGCTTGTTCACACAGATAGCCGTTGATGTAAGCAATTTCTGTGGCTCGTTGGTGTTGCACGTCTTGCTGCATCGAGGAGTAGTTTGCTTGGGTGTGAGTTGCAACCATCTCAACTAGATCGAATAGATTTTCACCAAGCCTGTGATGTCCAACGGCGTTGGCTACCGCCTCCAGCTCGGCCACAACCAAGCGTAGTTGTGCTTTCAACGCCGGGTCGCTTATCAGCTCCCCATTGCGACACCCGTGGATTGCGGTCAGCGGATTGATGGCACAGTTGATGAGGAGCTTGCGCCATTGCACTGTCGCTATATCACTGTGCCAGATGAAGCCAAGGCTGCTATCGAGGAGGGAGTGCATCCAAGCCGGTGGCATTGGCTGGCCTAGCTGGCCAACTTCGGTTGTACCTTGACCGGCGTAGATCAGCTGTCGCGAGGGCTGCGTTTGTTGGTAAGCGCCTTCGGTTGTTATGGCGCTGTAGATTTGTGCAGCAGACAGGTGCTCTTCGGCTGCCTTTAACGTTCCCATGCCGTTATGAAGCAAGATGACTTTTGTCTGCGCGTTTAAGCGTGGACTTACATCGGCTAACGCTTGCTGCACTTGGTTGGATTTAGTGGTGACTATTAGACGTTGAATGGGGCTGGGCAGATTGGCGGGCTCGCATGGGAGAGTGAACGATTTCCTTTCGCTCAGATGTTCCCTGGTTACCTCCAGGCTTGCGCTGGCGGGTTCTAGCTGCGAACGGGTGACCAAAGTCACGGTAAAGCCAGCTTCGAAGAACTTGGTGGCCAAAAGTTGCCCGATCGCACCTGCGCCCAGGACGTGCCAGGCGGGTTCCGACCTAGGCTTTGGCCCAACTTTAGATTCAGATTGCGATATCGAGTCTATGACGGCTTGTGTCCATTGTGCTGCCTAGCTTGGTAGACTAGGCGAAATTGATGAGGAGTTTGCCATGAATGCCACCACCGATCTAAACAGCTTTCGAGAAGAAACTCGGGAGTGGCTGGAGAGCAACTGTCCTCAAAGCATGCGAAATCGTACCTTTCACTTTGAAGATGCGCATGAAGTGTATAGCACCGATGATGCAAAGCTGTGGCTGCAACGTGCCGCGGCCAAGGGTTGGACGGCTCCGAGCTGGGACACCAAGTATGGCGGTGGTGGGCTCGAACGCGCCCAAGCCGCGGTTCTAAGCCAAGAGATGACGGCCATGAAGGCGCTGCCCCCCGCAACCGGCATGGGCTTCGTCATGATCGGACCAACCCTGCTTGAGTTTGGGACAGAAGAGCAAAAGCTCAGGCATCTGCCCAAGATCACTAGCGGTGAGGTGGCTTGGTGCCAGGGTTACAGCGAGCCAGGCGCGGGTTCCGATCTGGCCAGCCTGCGCACCAAAGCCGAGCTGAAGGGGGACCAATTTGTGCTCAATGGGCAAAAAATATGGACCTCTGGCGGCAACCATGCGGACTGGATGTTTGCTCTGGTGCGTACAGATTTTGATGCGCCGAAGCACGATGGCATTAGTTTTGTGCTGCTGGACATGCATCAGCCTGGCGTCACCGTTAAACCCATTCCATTGATCTCAGGCTCTTCGCCGTTTTGTGAAACGTTTTTTGATGATGCCATCGCGCTGAAGCAAGATTTAGTGGGCGAGCTAAACAAAGGCTGGACGGTAGGCAAGCGATTACTACAGTACGAACGCTCTGGTGCAACGCGTAGCGCAGGGCCCGCAAAAAAGAAGAAGACCAAGCGAACCCAACCCAAGCTCAACCCCATTGCGCAAATCGCCAAGGACTATATCGGTGAAACACAAGGCAAAATTGCTGATGGGGCCGTTCGTGAGCAGGTACTGCAACACACCATGCAAGAGCGTGCCTTAGCGCTGACGGCTACTCGTACAGTGCAGGAGAGCACCAGCAGCGGTGCGCCAGGGGCTGCTACCTCGATCTTCAAATACGTCGGCTCAACCCTGGCAAAAAATGCCTCGGAGTTGAAATCGCAGTTGCGTGGCACCCGTGGACTAGTTTGGGAAGGCGATGATTACACTGCCGAAGAGCTGGAAAGCCCTCGCGCTTGGCTGCGTGACCGTGCGGTGACTATCTATGGTGGAACCAACGAGGTTCAGCTGAATATTATCGCCAAGCGTGTGCTTGGTCTGCCGGACTAGCGGCGACTAAAGGGGCGGTAGATGCGTTTGATGTGGTGCTTGCTGGTGGTGCTCGCCAGCATGTTGGCTGGATTGTTTTGGTTGATGGGATCTGCGGAGCCTGTCGCTGCCACAGGCGTCGTGCATCCGCTGCTACCCGCCATGCGGATCGGTGGTGATGGACTGGCACGCTTGGGTGGTCAAGGCTGGCTGTTGGCTGGTTTGCAATATCTAACGCTCAGCGTGGTTTATTTGCTGATTGCTTTGGGGGTTGCACCTCGGCGTCGAACCAAGCTGTTTTGGACGCTGTTGGGCATTGGCTACGCGTTATCTATCGGTATTTGTTGGTTCATGATGTCGAGTTACTTTCAGTATCTCGCGGGTGGACCATTAATCATGTTGCTGGGTTACCCGTTGCCCACAACCCTCATGTTGTACGCCATCTTTCTCGGTGGCTCCTACCTATGTTGGCTCTACTGCTGGGGCTTCGACCGTTTTATCTTTACCACACAAGATGCAGCGGAATACGAGTCATTGCTCGCTGATACGGAACACCTTCGGAGATAGCTGTGGAAGCTTGGCGTATTGAAATCACACTAGGATTTGTCCTGGTGTATATGATCTTTTGTATATTGGTTGGGCTTTGGGCGATGCGTCGCACTCAGTCCAGTGCGGACTTTTTTGTTGCCGGTCGGGGCCTAGGCCCAATGGTCGTGGCGCTTGCCGTGTTTTCCAGCACCTTGTCGGGCTTTGGGTTTGTGGGCGGTCCCGGTTTGGTTTACTCCAGCGGCATGAGCTCCATGTGGATGGTGGTGGTGGCCGGCTTTGGGTATGCGATCGGTTTCTACCTGGTGGCCAAGCGCATTCGCATGTTTGCTGGAGTGTACGACGCCTTATCCCTACCCGATGTTGTGGCAGCGCGTTACTCCAGTGAGTGGGCGCGGGGGCTAACGGCGGTCACTATCTTGCTTGGCGTTATGGGTTACCTTGCCACCCAAATATTGGCAATGGCGTTGGTTTTGCAATCCATCTTAAGTGCCACGGAGACGTTTGCCGATATCTCGCTGGTGACTTGCGTGTTTTGGTCCCTTGCGGTGCTCATCTTCTACAGCGTCACTGGTGGCATAGTTGCCTCTGTATACACAGACGTGGTGCAGGGCAGCATTATGGCGGTGGCTGGCGTTCTCATCTTGTTTACCGCATCGTCGGTGATGGATGGTGGGTTGAGTCAAGCAACCGCCGTGATCATGGCAGATGACGCTGAAGCGGCGATGCCCTTTGGCACCTTAGGTATGGTGACCGCAATCGGATGGGGCTTTGTTTTTGGTGTCGGTTTGGCCGGCCAGCCTCATTTAGTCACCAAGATGATGATGAACCGCAACATTGCTGATAATCGCATTGTCTATCCGGTGAGCTTGTTGGGCTATGTGATGGCAGCTTTGCTGTGGTTTTCCGTTGGCATCATTATGCGAGCTACTGTGCTGGACGGCAGCGTTGACCCGCTGGTGACTGCTGACTCAGCTGCGCCATTATTTCTAGCAAGCTTTGCCCATCCAATATTGGCAGGCATAGTGTTTGCCGCCTTGTTTGCCGCCATCATGTCCACGTCGGACGCTTTTCTTAACATTGGGACCGCTGCGGTGGTGCACGATTTGCCCGTTGCTATTCGAGGGCGAAGCATTGACAACGAGTTGTTTTGGGCGCGTGTAGCGACCTTTGTTATCACCATAGTTGCCGCTGGCTTTGCTCTCTACTCATACTATGGCAACGACCGGTTGGTTGCTTTGCTAGGCGCCTTTGGCTGGGGCACCTTTGCTGCTGCCATTGTGCCGGTGGTGGTGCTTGGCTTAAATTGGAAGCGGGCAAGCGCAAAAGCCGCTGTTGTTGCCATTGTCTCAAGCTTACTCATTAACTTTGGTATTGAGTTGCTATCGATACGGCTACCTTACGGTATTAGCGGACCCTTCTTGGCGATTGTCTCATCCATGACCTTGTTCATTGTGGTGTCGCTGCTAGGTAAGAAACCCAAGTTGGCACCAGAGGTAGAACGGATCATGTCTATCTAACCTAAGTAAGCTAGCTCAGGTAATCTGGATCTCGCCCGTCGGGGAAAGGAACGCCGCGCTCCATGAACGGGCTGTCACCGTGCTGCATATTTTGGTGTGCCCGTTTCCAGGTCGCAAAGCTCGCTAGAATGTGTACAGGGTCGCCGTGAATTTCGGTAAAGCCGCCGTTCACATCACGGGTATCAAAGTAGGCCGCATTGACTTGGTCCGCCCAAAGCTCACAGGCATTAACAAAGCCTAATTGCTCTAGGTTCTTGCGGGCCGCCGCGAAGTCGTTAACTAAGCAGCCCACATGATGAAAACCTTCTTCTCCCGGGGCGTACATATCTCGGTATATGGAGGGTGTGTCATCGTGTTGCTGAATGAATTGAATTTGGTTATCCCCCAAGTATCCAAAGGCGTAAGACACATCTGCTTCTTGGGATGTTCCTCGGTACTGAAATTTATCGGTCTTGTGGTGCGCGGCAACAACAAAAGGCCCTGCGCCGTAAAGACGATGCCACTTTTCGACGGCAGCGTGAACATCGTTGACAAAATATGCATGTTGAAAAATTGGGTATAGTGCCGAACTCATGGTGTTCCCCTATTTGCAGTTGCTTTCATTGATGCTGACACCTTGAGTTTTTCATGGGTACAGCCTTGGAGTCAAAGACCGTCGAGATGTCAAATACGGCGAAAAAGTGGTTTTACGTTGGGCTAGGCTCCGTCAGCCTAGTACTTGGGATTATTGGCATACCTTTGCCGCTGTTGCCGACTACCCCTTTTTTGCTGCTTAGCGCCTACTGTTTTGCCAAAGGCTCGGATCGCCTGCATCGTTGGCTGATGGAACATCCTCAGTTGGGTCCCCCAATCAAGCAGTGGCAGACCCATAAAGCCATCTCTCGCTCAGCTAAATGGCTGGGTAGTCTAAGTATGGGGCTTCTATTTTTGGTGAGCCTTACGCTTGATGTTCCGCGATGGGTTCTATTGGTTCAGGGCTTGGTCCTGCTCGGGGTTAGCGCCTTTTTGTGGACTCGCCGCGAGCCTCCAGCCTGAGCTAGGGGTAAGTGCGCCTTACCCGCCATCCAGTGTAGGATGAGGTCAACCAATGTTGGTGGGGGGCTAAAGCAATGAACAGCGGTTACAACCCAGATTTTAATCCAACCGGAATCGAAGGGGGGCTTGATACCAACGCGCTACCTTGGATTGAGGTTCCTCAGGTATCCGGACTTGCGTTTAAACCACTGCGTGCCAGCGACGAAAGTGGCATGTTTACGCTCATCATGCGCTTGCGGCAAAACGCTCAGCTAAACCAAGCCGTCTACTTGGGTGGCATGGATCTAATGGTTTTGTCTGGAGCGATGCAATACCCCCAGGGTCCCATGCAGGGGACATTAACCCCCGGGATATGGGGATACGCACCAGCCAATACCCGAGTTTCTTGTCTCCAAGCACTCGAAGATACCGAATTTTTGGTGAACTTTTATGGGCCTTTGGCGTTGCTTGATGCGGATGGCCAAAGCGTTTTGACCTTGCTAACCGCGTTAGATATCGCGCAAGCGGCAGCACGAGAAGGCATTGCTTTGGTGCCCAACTCGTTGGCCGATTGTATGAGGCCAAGGGCAACCCAGTATTCGGGAACCCCGATGCCGTTGGCCATAGCGCAAGGCAATGCGGGTTCTTTGGTGAGCGAGACAACTGCATCGGGTGAGCGGGTGACGGATGTAGGGCGAACGCTGCAGCCGCACTTTGTTGATACTCGCGCTGTACCTTGGATTGTGAATCCGGGCTTACCGGATATCGCGCTGAAGGTTCTTCGTGTGAGCGAAGAGACGGGCATTGTCTCATTGATTGTTCGTCATAATGGCGTAGCCGGACCGCACTATCACCTCGGTGCAGCAGATTTTTTGGTCTTGAGTGGGCATATCGGCTATCGCGCAGGCCCGCCGGAAGGTTACGGGCCTGGGGTTTGGTTTTACGAGCCGGCTGGCGCTCGGCATGAAGCAACCCAGCGAGTTGGAACCGACGATCTAATCTACACCGCCAATGTCTATGGCCCGGTGCAATTTGATGACGGGCCAGACACCCCCATTGTTGCGGTCCAGTCTTGGATGCAATACAAAGCGCTAGCAGATGCCAGCGGCATAGAGTTGGTGCGTAGTCGCTTTGACGGCGATTCAACGCTGCTAGCTTGGAGCCCAATCGGTTCTGCGGCACAAAAACTTTAAGGAAGGGGTTGGCATGATTCGAGGCATTCACCATGTGGCGATTTCCACGCCGAACTTAGCGCGCATTGTTAGTTTTTATCGTGATGTGATTGGCGCGGAGGTTGTTTACGAAGGCGGTTGGGAAGCCGGTTCAGAGGTTATTGATACCATAGTTGGCTTGTCAGGCTCCCATGCTAAACAGGCCATGCTCAAGCTGGGTAACGCCTACCTAGAATTTTTTGAATACGTGACACCGCCGGGGGCAACCAAAGATCCCAAGTATGGTGTTAACGATCATGGCTACACACACTTTTGTTTGGATGTGAAAGACATTGATGCGGAATACACCAGGCTTAGTGCTGCTGGTGTTACCTTTAATTGTCCACCACCCAAATTTGAAGGTGGCCCGATACGGGCCACCTACGGCCGTGACCCCGACGGTAATGTCCTAGAGCTACAAGAGATATTTCCGGTGGATCACGACTTTGCGTTAGAGCAAACCAAGGTTGGCAAGCAGGGCTTAAGTTAAGGTTTGATCGGGCGAGGAGCAATTGAATTGTGGTTCCAGTAGAAACAGAAAAAACGGCGTCTGCTGCGGCAGGCAGCTCACAGATAGGGCCTGGAGAGTTGTCTACAGCGGATATCGGCGTGCGAACCATTGCTACCACAACCTTGCTTAGCGCTCGCTTCCTGATGGGATACGCTGCCGCTATTGGTGATTCAAACCCCGTGTATTACGACGATACAACGGAACAGGGTGTCGCGGCGCATCCCGGTATTTGCTTCAGCTTGCAGTGGAAAAGCCGGTTTAAGCCGGACCGTGCCATTAATTCTCGAGCGGCACCATTTGGTGTGCATGCGTCCACCGACCTGCGCATTCATCGTCCGTTTCGCATGGGGGATGCCATCACAACCCAAGGCGGGGTGGTAGCAATGCAGAAAATTCCGCCGGGTGTGTTTGTCGTCGACCGATATCAGATGACCGATAGCATGGGGCACTTGGTGGCTGAATTGGACTACAACGGGATTACTCGTGGTGCAACCTTAGATTCTCCGCGCGCTAGGGTGGCATTGGCGGATGCCGATGGCTTGCCACAACCGTTGCCCAGCCAAGCCTTGTCTGCGCAGCCGGCCTGGAGCAAAGAGATACCGGTTACCCGCTACGCGGCCCAGCAGTACACCGAGTGTGCGCAGATCTACAATCCGATTCACACCGAACCCAGCGTGGCCATTGCTGCCGGATTACCGGGCATTATTTTGCATGGCAGTGCAACCCAATCCATGGCGCTTAGTGCGGTTGTTGATCGGGAGTTTGCCCGTGATGCAAAACGCATAACGCGGGTCTGTGGACAATTGCGCGCCATGGTGTTGATGGATAGCCGCATTCACGTTGACTGCCTGGGGGTTGAACTGCAGCCCGCGGGTAAGGTGGTGTTCTATCAAGTGCGCAACGCGGATGGGCAGCTTGCCATTGCCAATGGTGTGATTGTTGGCACAGCTTGAGCCAAGCTTAGATTTCGTTACGCGTGCGGCGGCAGTAGACGGCTAACCCGAGCAAGCCCAAGCCAATGATCACCCCAAGCCAAAAATCCACGGTAATGGTTTGCGCTAGTAGGTCGCTGCCAGCGTTGGGGCTGCTCAGGTCGACCTGTAGCTTTGGAGAAAGGTGTCTAAGCAAGAAGTCTTCCACGTGCTCAGTCTTGTTAACCATCATCTCGACAACGCTGATACCAAGTGGAATGCCGATAACCCAAAGTAGGGCGCCTCGATTTGCCCATGCACCAATCAGCAGAACAAAAGCAAAGGCGGGCAGAGCCCATAAACCGTATAAGGCATAGCTGACAATAGTGTTTGCACTAAATTGCAGATAACCGCCCACGCCTTGACCGGCAAACTGTGGCCAAGAGTTAGGGTTAAAGCTGGACCAGGTAGCCAGTGCTAGCTGGAGTAGAAGTATGCAGCCCAGTGTGACCAGTGGTGCAACCCAGGCCATAAAGACGTATTTACTCAAGATGGTTTCGGTATCGCTAACGGGCATCGATTTGAAGAACAATATCGATCCGTCTTTGCGTTCATCCAGTGTGCTGCTCAGCAAACCAAAGAGCACAATGGCGACTAGCGGAATATGGAAGTAGTCGCGCACATCGGCAGCTTTCCAAGCGCCGTCCTTGCCTGCTAAGACCTCACTCAGTGAAACAGCGCGTTTGTCCTCACGTACGTGTACGACACCATCAATCACCTCTCGGGATTCTTGGCTGGTCTCGATCACAACATCGCTGGTGGCCTGGTACATACTTAAGGTAAAGACCACAATGAGCGCTGAGACAATCAAGGGCACCCAAATGAAAGTTGCTTTGTGTTCGAGCCACTCGCGTTTCAATAAGCTGAAAAAACCCATTAGGAATCTCCTCCCGATCGAACAATGGCCACAAATAGCTCAGCTAGGTTTGGTGTGCTGGTGTCTCCGTAGGCTTGCAAGGATTCTGCGCTAACCCCTTGGAAAATCGATTCAACACCGTGCAACGTTTTCTTGCTGGCCAGGGGTTGATGGTCCGGAACCTTGGGTGCCTCGCTGCTGATGAGCTTAACAAACTGATCTTCGAGCTCGTCCATGCTTAAGGTCAGGCGGGCTTGGCCTTGGTCAATAAACACCACATCGGTTAGTAGATGCTCAATCTCTCGGACTTCGTGGGTAGTAATGATGATGCTGCGCTGCTCGTTAAAGTAGTCGTTGAGCAAGCTGTCGTAAAAGTGTTGGCGATAAATGATATCTAAACCAAGGGTCGGTTCATCTAACACTAATAGCTGGGCTTGGATCGCTAGCACAATGGCGAGATGCAGCTGCACTTGCATGCCTTTAGATAAGGTACGTACTTTAGCCTGAGTTTTTATGTTGGTCTTGGCCAATGAGCTGTTGGCGATTTGGCGGTCAAATAGGGGATGCACGCCGGCAACGTAGTCGAGCAAATCGCTGATGCGCATCCAGCGCGGTAGCGTACCCGTGTCTGCTATGTAGGCGGTATTTTGCATCACCTGATGCCGGTTGGCCGTAGGGTCAACGCCTTGGACCAGCAAGTGCCCACCATCTAAATGGTTCAAGCCGAGCATGGCTTTGAGCGCAGTGGTTTTGCCGGAGCCGTTAGGTCCGATCAAGCCCACAATATGACCGGGCTCAACGATCATGTTGAAGCCGTCTAAGGCGGTGGTGTGCTGGTAGTTTTTAACCAGATCTTGAGCGCTAACAATACTCATGAAGAACCTTTTGAGGCAGTGTCTGGGGCCGTGTGGGGGAGATCGGCAACTTGCAGATCAAGTGCATGGATACGCTCTAGCAAGCGCGGCCATTCCTGGGCTAGAAATTGTTTACGTTCTTGGGTGAGCGCTAAGTCCCGGGCGCCCTCACACACATACATACCGAGCCCGCGCCGTTTTTCTAACAGCCCCTCGTCAACCAGCAGCTGATAGGCCTTGGATACCGTAATCGGGTTGACCCTTTGGTCTGCGGCAACCTGCCGAACGGAAGGCACGGCTTCACCTTCAGCGAGCGAGCCGTGCAGTATGCGGTGGACGACGGTACTTCGCAGTTGCCGGTAGATGGGCTGATTGTCTTCCCATTGGTCCATTTAGGGTCTCGGAGAATTGGTGTTGTACTTAAGTATAACACCGTTTCTCCTAGGCGGTGCAAGCCCCTAGGATTATCGCTGCAAAATTTCGATGATGTAGTTGTCCGGATCTCGGGCTAAACCCACCAGCCCTCCGTTCAGGGCAGGGTGCGGGGTCGCTTCCCGGTCGATGACGCCACCGCGCTGCCGTATACGCTCAAGCACGGCTTTAGGGTCATCAACATAAAACACCAGCTTCAGCTCGCCGCTGCCATATTGGCGATGCGGATCCTCTGGCCAATGCATTAACACCACAACCGCTGCATTGGGCTGAGAGGCCTTTGGACTTTCGTAGCCAAGGACCAATTCGTCGAGGTAGCCCAACTCGTAGGTTCGCAGGAGTTTCAGCCCCAGTACTTGTTGGTAGAACTCGCTGGAAATGGTCAAGTCGCTAACCCCAATACCCACGGCACCTAAGCGTTCGATGGGCAGCTGTGTATGGGCACAGCCCGTCAAGCTGCTGATAAGCAGAAACAAAACCAAGCAGTAGGTGGGCTGTCTTGTGTTGGTGTGAGCCGGATTAAAGTATGGGTACATGCCTAATTCCTAGTTACATTCATAGGGTGCCACAAAGAAACTAAAGTTGGGTACAATGGTGGGTGGTTTGCGCAATTTCAACTCGTTGTATCTCCCGACATCTTGTGTCGCTAAAACTCTGGGGCTTGGTTGCCCTGGCTTGTTTTGCGCTGCCCGGTATCGCGCAGGAGGAGCCGTTGGTGATCTCGGTGCCGCTCGTGGCAGATGCCAATGTGTTGTTAGATGGGCGTTTAGATGAGCCCGTGTGGCAGCAGATACCCGGCTACGATGGGATGCGGGTCATCGACCCAGACAACCTAGCCCCTGGCCGCTACCGCACCACAACCCATTACTTTCGAACCGCACGAGGGTTGTATCTTGGTTTTGATCTAGAGCAACCTAAAGACTCTTTAGTGCCTAGGCTGTCCGGCCGGGATGCGTTCATCAATCGAGATGAAATTGGCATCACCTTAGATACATCGGGCGAGGGCCTATACGGTTATTGGTTCAGCACCGCCTTAGGTGGGTCGGTTAAAGACGGCAAAGTGGCACCAGAAAGACAGTTTACCAGCCAGTGGGACGGACCATGGCGGCGGGCCACAGCAGAAACGGAAACCGGCTGGAGCGTAGAGATGTTTCTGCCTTGGTCCATGATGGCCATGCCCGATGTAGAGGGCGAGCGGGAAATCGGTTTTTGGCTGACGCGCAAGCTGGCCCAACTTGATGAGCGCTGGAGTTCACCCCCATTGCCCTTTACCGGAAATCGGTTTATGAGCGCCTTGGGTAAACTGCAATTGGGTGAAGTAAACCCTGGCAAGCAGCTAGCATTGTTTCCCTACACCAGTTACACCTACAACGGCATCGAGGATGAGGATGAGTATCGCGCCGGCTTCGATGTGTTTTGGCGGCCGTCCTCTAATATTCAGGTTGCCGTGACCGCTAACCCTGATTTTGGTGCGGTGGAATCTGACAATGTCGTGGTTAACCTCACCGCCTTTGAGGTGTTTTTCCCTGAGAACCGGTTATTTTTTCTAGAAGGCGATGAGGTTTTTCGAACAACTCCACGGGCGCGTGTGAGTTCCGGTGGTTCTTCATCTGGTGCTCGACGCACCTCCTCCACGTTTTCTCCCACACCAACAACCTTGGTGAACACTCGACGGATTGGCGGTGTACCAGATATTGATGTCCCGGATGATGTGGATGTACTGGGTGCTGAGTTAGGGCGACCAACGGAGCTTGCAGGCGCGGTTAAGCTGACGGGGCAGTCGGGTGGTTTACGCTATGGGGTGCTAAGCGCTTTTGAAGAGGACGTTCGACGTCGTGGTGATAGGGCTGGGCAGGTGGTTCGTCTGGAGCAGGAAGGGCGTGACTTTGGTGTGGCACGATTGCTCTACGAGCAAGCTAACACCACCGTTGGGCGGCGCTCCATAGGCTATCTTGGCAGCATAGTACGGCATCCAGATAAAGATGCGGTGGTGCATGGGGTGGATACCCATCTACTGTCAGCTAACGGGCGTTGGAACTTAGACACCCAGTTTATTGCCAGCGATGTAGACGAGCAACAAGGCTACGGTGCACTCATTGATCTGCGCTATACCCCGAATCGCCTATATCGCCACAAATTGACGCTAGATTTTCTAGATGATGAGCTAGATATCTCGGATCTGGGTTTTATCCGGCGCAATGATGCGATCGGGGGCGTCTATTCGTTGGACTACTTTAATCAGAGCGGGTTAAAACGGTTACGCAGCCGCAAACGTTCGTTGGTGTTGAGCTATGAACAAAACACCGATGGCCAAATGGTGCGCGGCGGTTTGTTTTGGCGTAACCAATGGGAGTTTCCCAATTTTTTGCGTATTGGTACCGAGCTTGATTTCTTCCCGGGTCGTTGGGACGACCGCAACAGCTTTGATAATGGTCGATACAAGACCAATGATCGCTGGGTGGGCGAGATTTCTATTGGGACAAACTCTGCTAACAAACTAAGCCTAAGCGCATTGGCCGGGGTACGGCAAGAAGAGCTTGGTGGTTGGACCACCCGGGCCACCTTGGGCGCAACCTTCAAGCCAAACGATCGCTTCTCCCTTGATGTAGACATTAACTACTTGCGGCGAGATGGCTGGGTTGTGTACCAAGGAGACCGCAACTTCACCAGCTTTGATGCAACGGATTGGCAGCCGCGTGTAGCCATGGACTTCTTCATCAGCGCGCGGCAGCAGTTGCGCTTTACCATGCAATGGGCGGGTATTCGCGCGCAAGAGCAGGAGTTGTTCCAGGTGCCTGTTGGTGATGGACGATTGGTTCGGCGTACTCGGGGGATTGCGGAGCAAGGTGAGGTAGATGACTTCACTATCTCGCGCATAACGACACAGCTTCGGTATCGTTGGGAGATTGGTCCTTTGTCGGATCTGTTTTTGGTTTACACCCGGGGTAGCAACCTGGATAACCGGATGCGAGATGAGTTCGGCAACCTGTTTCGCGATGCGCTAGATGAACCGGTGATCGACTTCTTTACCATGAAGCTGAGGTACCGATTCGGAAACTAGCAGTGCATTGGTCTTGCCTTTGATCTTGCGGGGTAAGTTTGTTTAGCTGTTTTTGCGGAGCAAATTGCTAATGGCTTTATCTAGAGCGTCGTCATTTCTTGGTCCGAGTGATTACGCAATGGTTACGCTCTGCCCGCTAGCGGGTCTGTTCGTCCCAGGACACAATACGGTCGTGGCCTCGATAGGTGCCAAACTGTTGTTGAGCAGAGGGGTCAACCATGCCAACCCCGGTCCATGGAAACTCCAGCCAGCTTTCCACGTCCAAGGTCAGCGTGGTGCCCCCAGCGTTACCCACACCAGGTGCACTAAGACGTAGTGGTGAACTAGGTCGAGCAACACCGTTGAGCAAGGTGCTACTGGGTGACGGTGCGATCACCGAGGTCTCGCCGCTGTTGAGGTTGTCGATGAACGCGCTAAGGCTTGCGTCGACGTTGACATAGCTGCTGCATTGATCTTGGGGATGGGCTCGAAAGCCGCTGCCGTCAAAGTACTCTGCGGCCAGAGCCACATCTAGTACTGAATCTTCAGGAGCACTCCCTGGCAATACCGCCAAACGCCCGTAGCGAACCTGGGTTGAGCTGCCCAACCCTTGAGAAGTGCAGTCGCCAGCGACCGCGCAGCTACCAGTAGTCCCAGCATTCTGATCTACGCCGGCCAGCAATGCGGAATCCAATGGATCAACGAGCCTCAGTCCAAGCTGCAAGTTATCGAAGGGCCCATCTGGGGCTGTGGCGCGGCTGAAGCTGAGGGAGTTTGTGTTGAGCTGCAGCTGGCCGGCCGCCCAGCTTGCGCCAATGCTGTTAAGCCGATTACCAAGATCAACACCGGAATCCGCATTTTCGGCTGACCAGGCAAGGTTGGCAACGTTTGCACTGCCCAACAACACCGAATCGTAATTTTGAGCTACAGCTCCGCTTAAGTTTCGAGCTTGGATGGTGAATGCCGCACTTATCTGAGGTTGGCCTTGGTAGCTAAAGTTACCGCAAGCGGCGGCTAGCGATTGGCTGGTCAAGACAAAGCTCGCGGGGTAAAAACGCCCAACGTTCCCACTTTGATTGCCCAGCACTGCGCCTGAGCCTTGGTAGTCGCCATCCGCCACTTCGGCCCGTAGTTGGATAATGCCTACTTCGTCGAAGCTTAGCCCGGTTGTTGTAAAGGTGCCGGCAGCCGTCCGAGAAAAGCTGATACCGCCGCTGACGTCACCGGAAGACCCATTGCGTCCTCCGGTCGGTGCCACCAAATTGCTACTGCGAACACGAATGCTTTCGGCGGTGGTTTCTAGGCCGAAATTTGGCGTGATGCTACCAGTAGCATCGCGTGCGGTGACAACCACGCGAAAATTGCTACCTGCAGCAACAAAAGCGCTGCCCCCCATGAAGGTCGCGGCAGGGTTGGCATTGCCGCTTGCGTCGGTAACCGCCGTTATTGCCAGGTCGGCTGGGCGGGCGACAAAATTATTGCTACCACCGGCCAAGGTATTGCTGAACGACGCTTGATCTTCCACGCCCAGCGCGATCAGGCCGACGTCTTTGTAGTTGGCGGTAACTTGGGCTTGCCCATTCGTAAAGCTGACCGTTTGCGCACTAGCAGCGGCGAGAGACGCGCCGGAGGGTGAGCCATTGATCGAGGTGGTTAGCGTGCCGCTGGTGGGGCTGTTGTACAGGGTCCAAAATTTAAGCTGACTATTGCCGTTGTAACTTTCGATGACGCCACACTGTGCATCCGTTGTACTAGTGCCGTAAGCGGTTAGGTGAACTGGAAAGTTGGCGCCTGCGGTCTGGCTGGCAATTGGGTCGTTGATTGGGTTTGGTGGTGGATTGCTAAGCGCGTTGGCGGTTATCACAAACCCGCTTGGCGCAAAGGTGAGGTCACCCTCGTTATCGGTATCACGAATGCTGGTTTGGTTCGTTTGGTAGGCATCTACGTTAATGGTTCTAGTGCCTTGCGTGTAGCTCAGGTTGAAAGTAGCAGCACCGTTGTCCGAAGCGGAGAATTGATAGGTAGCAAGACCATCATTGCTGGTTGCATCCAGCAGGGTGCCATTACCAGTAGCTAAGGTCCAAGTCCCATCACCCGATTGGGTGTCGAGAGTGATAGCCCCAATGTAGCTGGGGACTACCACGTTTGCGGAGTCTACAGCGCTGACGCTGATGGGTTCAGCAAGACAGTGAATGCCACTACGGTCATGAGACAGAATGAATGCGCTAGCAGTCGGGTTGTTGCAGACTCGCTCGCTGCCATCCCAGTTGTTACCTGCTAGTTGATTTGTGTAGATCGTCTGGACATTGTCTTCGTTCAACACGCTGTCGAAGATCATCACTTCATCAAGGTTGCCATTGAAGTAAACTGGCGTACCGCTTGAATACTCGATGCGTCCGATACTGTAAAACTCCCGGCTGATGGTACCTGTGGTGCTTGTGCTGGTGTTCTCCAGGTTTCCATCGACAAAGGTCTGCAGCTCACCTGTAGTCTGATCTCGGGTATGGACAATATGATGCCAATTGCCATCGGCAATGACGGTGGTAGAGAAGCTGTGATTGTTGTCTCCGGGTCCAATCCCAATTTGCCCACTTGGATTTAGGCTCCCCCAAAAAATATCGTCGGTGCTACCACTGACCTCTATGCCGGTGACCCCAGGAGAGCTCCACACGCTAGTATCGCCGGTTTGGCGGGTTTGAATCCAAAAACTTAACGAGCCTGTCCCCCGTAAGGGTGCACTAAACGACCTGGCCTCGTAGTAATCATCGTCGCCGTCGAAGGCCATGGCGCGGCAGATTTCACCGTCGCTAATGGTCCCAGCACCGCCCAAAGCACGAGCGTTAAAGCCGCTGGCTGAACTATCCACCACTTCGCTGCTTGCCCCGGTAAAGCCGGACTCGTCTAGGTGCCAGTCGGTAACTGGGTCCGGAGGCAGGCAAGCAACATCGTATTGGATTTGAATATCATCGATGTACATGCCAATACGAGCGTTGCTACCGGAACTCAAAAATCGAATTTGGGTGTTGATGCTAGCGTAGCTAGCAATATCAAAACTCTGCGCCGTCGCGTTAAAGTTGGTGCTAGTAATGGAGTAGCTGCGAAGCCTGGTCCAACTACGGCCACCGTCGTTTGAAATGTCCAGTAGCACGGTTTCTGTGCCGCTGGCGCGTCCCGTGTAGTAGTTGAACGTTAGTGTTGCGCTGGTTGCGGTGCTGAGATCTGCTTCTCGCAACAGGCCTATATTACTCCAGGTGCTTGCCGTACTTGGCTCCCCGAGACGTAAACAATTGCCGCTGGTACATAGCGAGCTGTTTACCCTAGCTCGACCGCTACTAGTGCCATCGCTTTCACCGACTTCTTGCCAACCGCCACTCCAGTCTGCGGTACCGCTATTTTGCGTGTAGGAAACGCTTGGAAAGTTATCGGCGACGTTTTGTGCCGGACAGCTGTTCGGTACAACGGCGCCAGAAGCCCATTCGGCCACGAATCCTGAATTCACGACGGATCGATCGGTTTCCATCTCGATGTAGAGCGCACCTGAAGTGCCCACTAAATCTGCGGGATTGCTAGACCCGGTAAAGGAGCCGAGGAGTGTTCCAGCATTGCTAGTACCGTCGTAAACACGCAAGTAGTCGTAACGGTTTTCCAGATCGAAGCTGAGGAAGGTTAAGGTGACCGGGTTGCCAGCCGGCGGTTTGATGGCAAAAGCACAATTTTCTCTGTTGCCATAGTTACCGGAATTGCCACCCGAATCGGTGAGGATACCGGTTTCTGCTGTCGAGCTGCTATCGATGCATAGCTGAGAGCTGGCGTTGCTGCCGCCACTGGACCAACTGGCTGTAAAACCCTCTTCGGTTATCGACCGGTCGCTCGTATGGACAATCAGCATGGAGCCTGAGGTTGCCGTGATATCGGCGGGGTCGCTAGATCCGGTAAACCTGCCGAGCAAGGTACTTCCGGTTGAAGTGCCGTCGTAAACGTATAGATAGTCGTAGTTGTCTTCGTAGTCAAAACTAGAGAAGCTAAAGGTAATATCGTTACCTGATGCTGGTTGGATCAAAAATTGGCATGACTCCCGGTTGCTGTAATTGGCTCCGCTTCCGCCGGAATCTTGCAAGCTGCCGCTTGCGTCTTGCGTACGGGTATCGCTGCACATTTGATCGGCGTAGCTCAGCGTCGGGAAAACAACCCCAAAACTCACGAGCAGAAGCGTTACGACAGGGTATCTAGTCTTCCACCTGTTCATTAAGACTGTGCCCGCACTAGAATGACTCGCTCGGCGACGATTTCACCACCGTCGCTGCAACGTCCGGTGCTTTCGATGGTGTGATAAGCCACGCCACCAACAACGCTGCTACGGCAAGATACCGTTGCGCTGCATTGGGGTAGGTCAATCACGTTCAAGTCAAAGCTATTGTTGCCGCAGCTGCCAGTCCCTTGTGGTGGGTAAGCGGCTTGTACGCCTAGCTGGGCGCCAGTCTCTGCTGCGAAGAATGCGCGTTGGGAGATGATCTCCTGTGCAAAAGCGTCTGCTCCATTGGTAACGCTGCTGGTAATTGCCGCACTTAACAAGCCAACCACCACCATGAAAAACACAGCGCCCATTAAACCGATACCAGCTTGTTTGGTTGGCTGTCCGTTTGGAGGGGTACAGCGCTTCATGGCAGGTTCCTGAGTTGTACTAGATGATTTACGGCCAGCTCGTCATCACCATTTTGCAGTTGTAGGTTGAGCTCCACCGTTGCGTTGCGTTGCAAGGTTGCTCCGGTAAAGTTAAAAATGGCCGTTAGTGGATCAATGGACTCCGCCACCAACGCTCGATTCGGTAAGCTATTGGGAAGGCTGGCCAAGTTAGGTTGTGTGGCCAAAAAACCGTAGTTTTGATAGCGCCAAAGCGCACCCGCTTGCCGACAATAGCTGATGGGTGACTCCACCAAGTAAAATCGATTTTGGGCTGAAGCCTGCGTGAATTGATGTGCTGCGCTAAAGCTGATGGTTACCTCGTTGTTGACATCAGCGGCGCCCACAGTAACTGGTGGTGAGATGCTGCTTTGCGTAGTTAAGTTATAGGGATTGTTGGTTGGTGCTATAGCCACTCGGCTATTAGCGCTAACGACAGCCCCATCTAAAGGTACGGTTTGCATGCCGGTTGCAGCGCTACCGACTGGAGCGCTTAAATAGACCGAGGCACCAACAATGGGAATCAACTCGAGGCAATCGCCAGTGCTGGAGACGCGAATGCTGCTGGGCAGAGCTTCTCGCACCTCGCGACTTAGCCGGGTGATCAGTTGCTGTGCATCGCTAACCATAGCGGCGCGACCAAGAGTGGTTGCGAAACCGTTGGCGCCATCACTGATAAAACGAACGGTGCCTACAGACAAGATGCCCATGATGACCATAACGGTGATTAGCTCAACGATAGTAAAGCCCGCGTTCTGGTTAAGCTGTTGAGCCGACTGCATTAGAAGTTGCTCCGCAGCAAGGTAAACGTCATGTCTTGCTGGCCTGGTGGGGTCACCCGGATGGTAATAATTTTTGCATCCGTGGTGTCTGCCAACCCAAGAGCCGTTACTTGCGCGGCCGTTGCGTAAGCAACGTCCACACTAACCCGGTAGTTGGTGTAGCCGCTTCTGGGCGCGCCGGTGGCATCTTGTGGCGGCATATCGCTAATGCCGTTGTAGTCATCTACATCATCAAAGTCGCCCCGGGCCTCGCCGTCATCAAAATTGGCGCTGGTACTGCAACTGGTGGTTGTCGGTGAGCAGGCCGGGACACCACCGTTTGGTGTGTTCTCGTCGTAGCGGCGGGCCGAAATTTCTTCAAAGTAGGCTTCGGCTAAAGCTACGGCTTTGGTGCGCCAGATACCATCCGATTGGTGCCGCAACCCAAATGCCAAGCTGCTGCTAATGCCAACGGTTGCAATAGAGATGATCAAGATGGTTACCACCATCTCAACCAGGCTGAAGCCTGCGGCGGGTCTGTGGACGTTGCCCAAGTGGTTGTTAGCTGCAGGCCGCATGTGCCACATAACCGGTTGGATAAATACAAAGGTTGCGTTGACTGTCGCCTCCGATGAGCAAGTGGATACCCATATCAACGCTTGCTGAGTTTGCACCTAAAGTTGCGGTTGTTAGATTGCCGATACCATCCATTTGCAAGCTGAGTGTCGTGGTTGTACTCAAGGCAACGCTTTCGGTGCTGCTGGTTGCCACTATGCTGGAGTTGTTGCGGTCGATCAGAGCGGTCCGCAAGATGCCATCCACACTGCTGCCAGTTTGGCACTGCCATTGATCTCCGTTGAGGCTGAGAGTGAAGGAGATTTGGCTATCTTGACGTGAGGTGGCTAGTTTCTGGGCCAGGCGCAGCTCCTCGTCGATTTGCTGCATAAGCATAGCGGGTTCAAATGCGCTGCTTGAGCCCATGCGTGCAAAAGCGACTGCGCTCAAAATGCCAAGCAAAATCACGACGGTGATTAGCTCAACGATCGTGAAGCCCAACTGTTTGAGATAGAGGTGTGTGGAATAGCGGCTGTTTTTTCGCTCGAACATAGGCATTGGTAGCGCCGGTTGTTCACCGACGCTGAGAAACAGTGGTCTTACTCTAAGCCTAGTTGAGAGTGACGGATTTGCTCGATTTACCCAGCAGAACGCCGGCACGGTAGTAGTGGAGGATGCCCCAAACAACGACAACCAAGGTAGCCATTAGTGCGTAGCGAAGTCCGTCTTGGCCGTACTGGGGCTCGAATAGGTCGCTGAGTACACCAACGGTGAAGGGTCCTAAGCCTAAGCCAATGATATTTAAAACAAAAAGGTTGATCGCAGCAGCAACAGAGCGCATGTGGATAGGCGTTTCATTTTGAATCAGCGCAAACCCGGGGGCCACGTAAACCGTGCCTAAAGCCGCAGGGATGGCATAGGCCCAGAGGGCGGCTGATGGTGTTTGTGCGACAAAGGCGTAGTACAGGAACGGAATGCTGACGATATTGGCAATAGCAACAACCCAAGGTAGCCATTGAGGTCCTCGACGTATGGCCATGAAATCCGCGCAACGACCGCCAAGATAGATGCCCAATGCACCACCGACCCCAATCAGCAAAGCGAGATAGCTGCCGATTTCACCGGTCCCCATGCCGTGGATTCTATTCAAATAGGTTGGGACCCAAATGACTGACGCGTAGCCGGTAAAGGCAATTAGGGTGCCGCCGATCACGATGTTGCGAATCACCGAGTGGTGCCACATAAATTTGGCCACCTCAAGAAAGGGTGGTGGTGGTTCTACGGTTTCAAGCTGCTCTGAATGGCCTCGCGGTGGTTCGGTCACGGTAAAGCGCACCAAGGCTGCGATGAGCAATCCGGGAACACCCACCACGACAAAAGCGGTGCGCCACCCGTACCATTCGTTGATCCAGCCACCGACCAAAAAGCCGATCAGAATGCCCCAATTAATGCCGGTACCAAAGATGGCCATGGCGGTGGCGCGGCGGTCGGGGGGATAGAGGTCTGCGATCATGGAGTGGGAAGGGGGGTTAGACCCAGCCTCGCCGACACCAACGCCGATACGTAGCAACAACAATTGCCAGAACTGGGTGGCTGCACCACATAGGGCGGTCATAAAGCTCCAGGTGAAAACCGAAAAGGTGATGAGGTTGCGTCGGTTATGACGGTCGGCCCACATGGCCATGGGCATGCCTAAAGTGGCGTAGAACAGGGCAAAAACGATGCCAGACAAGAGCCCCAGCTGGGTATCGGAAATCATCAAAGATTCTTTGATGGGCTGGCCCAGGATGCCCATGATTTGGCGGTCTACATGGCTTGAGGTAAAAACTAGCACCAAGACAAAAAGGGTATAGCTGCGTTGACGATCACTGATGACGGTTGATGCGGCGTTAGGCGTGGGTGTAGACAATTAGAACCTCATGAAAGCTAGCGTTGTTCGACATGACAGCGATAGCAACCTTCGCATAGGATGAGGTTAGACACAAAGACTGCTTGTTAAGACTCTAAGGTGGGCATCACTATCAACAACATGTTGAGCGACCAACTGGCTGCGCTGGCATTGCCCCTGTACCTACTCGCTATGGTGCTTGAGGCCCTGGTTGCTTTGCAGCAACAGCGCTATCAGTATCAATGGCGAGATACCTTTGCCTCTCTAAGCATGTTGGTGGCAACCGGTGTGGTTGAGATACTGCCAAAAGCGCTAGCCTTAAGTGCCTTTGTCGTTTTGCATGAGATCAGTCCGTTGCGGGATGTTGTCGAGCGGCAGTGGTGGGCCTGGGTGCTCTTGTTTTTCTTGGACGATATAACCTACTACGCCTTTCATCGCGCCAATCATGAGGTCCGATTGTTTTGGGCGGGGCACGTTAACCATCACTCTTCAGAGCATTTGAACTTTGGTACCGCGCTGCGCCAGGGGGTGGGTGAGCGGTTGCACAAGTATCTCTTTTGGCTGTGGCTGCCGTTATTGGGATTTGATGCCTTGATGCTGATGACCATGATGAGCTTAAGCTTGTTCTACCAGTTTTGGGTGCATACCCAATGGGTGGATCGGCTGCCGGATTGGTTTGAGGCGGTATTCAATACACCGTCGCACCATCGGGTGCATCACGCGTCGAACGTTCGTTACTTAGACCGAAACCACGCTGGTGTTTTGATTGTATGGGACAAATGGTTTGGTACTTTTGCAGCGGAACGCCCGGAGGACCCCTGCGTTTATGGTCTAACGACAAATTTGACCAGCTACAACCCGGTGGTTGTTTTAACCCACGAATACGCGGCGTTGGCGCGTGATGTAGCGCGAGCAAAAAAATGGGGCGATCGTTGGCGTTACCTTTGGAACGCGCCGGGTTGGTCCCACGATGGGGAAGATCGCCGTGCCAACGTGCTGCGACAAGGCTTGCCAGAATAGCTGCCCGTATAAAAAGGCGCTCCTTGGGGTATGCTCCAAGTAGCGCCTTTTAGGGGTGGATTGAATACAAGAGAAATGGGGGAAAGCACATGAGCGCACTAACAGGCAAAACCTTGGTGGTTACCGGGGCAGCCTCTGGCATTGGCAAGGCGGTGACCGAGCAGGCCTGCTCGGCTGGCGCAGCGGTGTTGGCCCTGGATATTCAGGCTGAAGCTGGAGCTGCGTTAGCGCAAGCCACTGGCGCCACCTACCAACATTGTGATGTGTCCAGTCCTGATTCTTGGCAGGCTGCGGCAGACTCCCTGAGCGGTGGTGTTGATTATTTACACCTGAATGCGGGTATCCAAATTGCACCACCCAATGCACCGCTTGCGGACTATCAGTTCGATGCGATGATTTTGGAAAACTACCGCCGCATGATGGGCGTTAACGTTGATGGCGTAGTCTTTGGTTTGCAGGCTTTGCTGCCAAAGATGAATGACGGCGCCGCTGTTGTGGTGACCTGCTCGTTAGCGGGGATCACACCTTATGCGATCGATCCCTTATATTCCATGAGTAAACATGCGGTGACCGGTTTGGTGCGCAGCATGGGGCCAACCTTGGCGGAGCGAAACATCCGTATCAACGCCATTTGTCCCGGCGGTATCGACACGGCAATTATTCCGCAAGCACAGCGCAGCGAGGCGGCGGTGTTTATGACGCCTGCTCAGTTAGGGCGAGATGTGTTGGACCTAATGCAGGTTGAAGAAACCGGCCTTACTTGGGCCAAAGTTCGGGAAGACAAACCACCCTTTGTTATTCGTGCGCCAGGGGATAAAGCCGGGCCACGATCACTTTAGCGGGCGGTTAATTTTACAACCATATTGATTCATTAGCCTGGGGAGGCATACGGGATGCAAGAGTTTAAGGGCAAGGTAGCGGTAGTCACCGGTGGCGCCAGCGGTATCGGTCTTGGCATGTGTCGAGCCTTTGCCGCGCGTGGCATGAAGCTGGTGATAGCAGACCTAGACAAAGAAGCGCTTGCTAAGGCGCTCGCAGAATTTGATGCGGCTAAGGTTGAGGCGGTGGGCATGCCTTGCGATGTGTCGCAGCTAGAGCAGGTGGAAGCCTTGGCAGAGTTAGCCACCTCAAACTTTAACGCGGTACACGTGATGTGTAACAACGCCGGTGTTGGTATTCCAACCAGCGCGCGCAACATGAAGCTTGCGGATTGGAAGTGGATAATTGATGTGGATCTGTGGGGGCCGATCTATGGTGTTAACGTCTTTCTACCCTTGATAGAAGCGCAAGGAGAAGGTCACATCAATGCAACCTCATCCATGGCGGGTTTGATTGCAGCCCAGATGATGGGTGCCTATAACGTTGCCAAGCACGGGGTTGTTGCGCTAATGGCGTCGACCGAGCGTGAACTGCGGGCCAAGAAGTCTAATGTGCGTGCATCGGTACTTTGCCCTGGTCCGATCAATACGAATATCAGCCGGCATTCGGTTGAATTTCGCCCCGGCAAAAGCAAGCCCAAGGCAGATGGCGCATCGGCTGGCAAGTTGGCCAGCAACATTCAGGCGGCGCTTGAACAGGGCATGCAGCCCAACGAGGTAGGTGAGTTGGTGGCCAACTCTATCGCGGAAGAAAAATTCTGGATGCTAACCCATCCACGCTGGGTTAAAGGTGTGCAAAACCAGGTAGATGCCATGCGTGATGACCAGTTGTTAACCCGAGCTTGAGCTCGGGCGATCTAGTCACCTAGCTATTCAACTATCTATCTATCCACCTAGCATGGGTTCTTGCAGTAGCTGCAGCAATGCATCGGCATCCATGCGCGCACTAGCATCACTGCCTTCCAGCAAACGATCCGCAAGATCGCGTTTGCGATGGTGCAGGTCCACAATTTGCTCTTCGATGGTGCCTTTGGTCACCAGGCGATAGATGGTGACGGGGCGTGTCTGGCCGATACGGTGGGCACGGTCTGAGGCCTGGTCTTCTACCGCCGGGTTCCACCAAGGGTCCATGTGGATGACGTAGTCGGCGGCGGTGAGGTTGAGACCAGTGCCACCGGCTTTTAACGAGATTAAGAACACGTCGCCTTCACCTTCCTGAAACTTGGCAATGCGCTCGGTGCGCTGGTTGGCGCGGGTTTGCCCGTCTAAGTATTGGTAGCTAATGCCGGCGCCATCTAGATACTCGCGCAACAGCTTTAAGTGCGTCACAAACTGTGAAAACACCAAAACTTTGTGCTTGTTGCCAAGCAGCTCGTCCAAAGTCCGAGCAAAGGTGTTGAGCTTTGAACTTTCCATGGGTAGCGCTTCTTGCACTAACTTCGGGTGACAGCAGGCTAGGCGAAGCTTGGTCAGTTGAGCTAAGACCTGGAAGTGCCGTTGGCCTGCATTGGCTTTGTCTTGCGCGCCGGCCAAGGTCTGCAGTGCCTGCCGTCGTAGCGCTTCATACAGCGCCGCCTCAGGCTCTGATAGCTCAACGGATAAGGTGATTTCTGTTCGTGGCGGCAAATCTTTAAGCACTTCGCTCTTGGTTCGCCGCAGGACAAAAGGAGAGATCAGCTCGCGCAGTCGAAAGCGTACGTCTGGATCGTTGTCACGCTCTATGGGTAGGGCAAAGCGATCACGAAATTGAGAGGTGTTGCCGAGCAACCCTGGGTTTAGAAAAGCAAATAGCGAGTGCAAATCCATCAAGTTGTTCTCGATGGGTGTACCGGTGGTTGCTAGTCGGAAGTCTGCATGCATATCGCGAACCGCGCGGCTGCGATGGGTCGCCGCATTTTTAATCGCTTGGGCCTCGTCAACAACCATGGTATGCCATTGTCGTGCCGCAAATTTTTCTTGGTCATTTTGCAGCAAGCCGTAGGTGACTACACAGACATCATGATCCGTCAGTTCATCCAGCAATGAGGCGCGGCCTTGCATGGTGCCGGTGTAGCGGATACAGCGCAGGCTTGGCGCGAACTTTGCAATCTCTGCTTCCCAGTTGCCGGTAACCGACGTGGGTGCTACGACCAGCGCGGGGCCATCAGCGGCGCGATGCAGTAACAGCGCCAGGGTTTGTAGCGTTTTACCTAAGCCCATGTCGTCCGCTAAACAA
>CALHVX010000129.1 GCA_938036875.1 uncultured Pseudomonadales bacterium | reverse complement strand
GGCGTCAGATTGGTGCAAGCACCTAGGGTACCCAGATCAAAAGGTACATCTACCGGTGTGCGCGCCGCGCCAACCAACACTTGCGTACCACTACCCGGCGCCAAATCTACACAGATGTCGCGACCATCAGGATGCTCAAAGTCAAAGCCATCGATACCCGTACCGCCAACGCCCAAGGTATAAGTTACCTCAGCTGGCGAAGCCGTCGTTAGCACATCGTTAGGTTCCAAACCAAATCCAGTAACGCTGGTGTAGTCAACGCTTGCCAGCAAGCTACCGCTGAACTGCTGGAAACCGTTACCTCCGCCGGGGATTCGAAGCTCCCAGGTATTGGTGCCACAGTTCTTTGCTAAGAACACGCCGGAATCCGTTGCTGAAACGATGTTCTGTGGGCCGCAGGGGGAGTCTTCATCGTCATTGATCAACAGCTCACCCGTTGCATCACCAAGCACCGCCGCTACCGGGTTGCTCAGTTGCAACTCAAAGAGCTCTGGGCCTTCAGCAAACCCATCATCAATTAGTGTAACCGTGACAACCTGCAGCAAGTCGCCAGGCTGAAATTCAACGACACCACTTGTGGCTACATAATCTTCACCCGCAAGTGCCGCCCCATCTACCGTTGTGTAGGTCGCTGAAACAACGCTGGTGCTTGCTTGACTAAGCGTAACGCTAACATCAACGGTACCCGCCACATCATCTTCGCTCACTGTTGCGTCAGCCACCGCCAGGGTGCTAACACCTTCGTCATCCAAAATGGTGCCCGCTATGCTGCTTACACCTAAAACCAAACCAACCGGATTGCTAAGTTGAACGGAGAACTGCTCGTCAACTTCACCTAAGGCATCATCGACAATACCGACGCTAACAACCTTGCTAACTTCACCAACCGCAAAGTTAAGCGTGCCCGTTGCTGCGGTGTAGTCCTGACCGGCAAGCGCAGTGCCATCAACGGTCTGGTAATCCACAGCAACAGCAACGCCGCTAGGTTCAGACAGGGTCACCGTGAAATCCATGGTTCCAGCCGCGATATTTTCTGCCACATCCACCACGCTGATATCAGCGGTGGGTACAACGTTGGTGCAAGGACCCAAAGTACCCAGATCAAAGGGAGCGGCAATCACCGTTTTCTGTGCACCAAGCAAAACGGTAACCGAAGGTCCGGAATTGACGCTAATGCAAACACCCGTATCGGTGGCTACAGTGAAGTCCAAACCGTCAATGCCTGAGCCACCAACCCCCATGCTGTAATCAATAAGGGTAGAGGTTGTTAATACGGCAATGTCGTTCGGTTCCAGCAGTTGCGGGGTCAGAGAGCCAAAGGCTTGATCAGCAGCAATGGTGCCAACAAATCGATCGAAGCCGTTGCCGCCTTGCGCAACCCGCAAAGACCACACATCGGTTGCACAATCTTTGACTAAGAACACGCCCTGCTCAGTGGCTGCATCCAACACCAGCGGCCCACATGGCGAAGATTCGTCATCCAGAATTTCTATTGCACCCTGCTGGACATCAACCTCCGCATTCACTGGATTGGTAAGGCTCAAACTAAAGCCTTCGCTTCCTTCAGCAATGCCATCATTGATGATCGGAACGTCAATCGATTGGAGGGTTTCACCAACCGCGAAGGTCAAGACCTGCGCCACCGCTTGATAGTCCGACCCAGCCATGGCGCTGCCATCAACCGTAGCCACATCAACAGTCACAACATTGTTACTGGGCGCAGACAAAGTCACATCGATGGTGGCAAGGCCACCAGCCACATCTTCTGCCACGCTTAGCGGTTGTACGCTTAGCGCGGGCGGTGTGTTTGTACAAATGCCTTGGGTATTCAGATCAACCGGGTTGGCAAGCGCTGTGCGTCCTGCTCCAAGCAAGGTTTGCGAGTTCGCCGGGGCGTCTAGATCAAAGCACAGCGCTGCACCCATGGGCAAGGTGAAGTCAAAGCCATCTACGCCGTTACCGAACACGTTAAACGTGAACGCAACCGCCATGGGATCTGTTGTATCAAAAACATCAGACGCTTCTAAGCTCACTCCCGTAGCACTGGTCAGTATCTGGTCTGAACTCAGCTTACCCGTGAAAGCCTCGCCACCACCGCCAGAGGCGACACGTACAGACCAAACATCCGTATTGCAGTTTAACGAGATAAACACGCCCGCTTCAGTTGCAGCATCAAACGTAATAGGTCCACAAGCCTCTGGCTCGTCGTCCACGATCGTTGCGGTTGTACTAAGTGGCGCTAGCAGAGCATTGCTGGGGTTCGACAGCAGCAACTCAAAGGTTTCATCCGCTTCAGCCAAGCTATCATCAAGCAAGGTAACGGCGACGGTTGTGGTCAACGTCCCTGGAGCAAAAGTAGCCGTGCCGGTGGTTGCCACATAGTCCAAAGACGATTCTGCTGTGCCATCTTGGGTTACGTAGTCCACAGTAATGACGCTGTCACTAATACCACTAAGACGCAAGGGCACCAAAATTTCACCCGCCGCGTTACCTTCGCTAGCCGCTTGGGCCTCGGGAATGATGGTAGGCGTCACGTTCGAGCAAGCGCCAAGCGTGTTTAGATCAATGGCGCCGACTTTGGCATTTTGATAGCTGCCCATGAGTGCAGGCTGGCTTGCTGGCGCATCAATTTGAAAGCAAACGTCCGCTCCGGCAGGAAAGGAAAAATCAAACCCATCAAAACCGGCAACACCAATTTCCAAATCGAAATCGATAACGCTTGCCTGCGTTGTGTAGTCGAGCGTGTCATCCACCTCGATGCTGAGCTCGGTCACGCTATCAAAATCTAGCGTGGAGATGATGGAACCCTGGACCATCGCCGGATTAATCAAGCCCGCACCGGCACGAAAATGCCAGTTGGTTGGCTCGGCACAATCGCGCCAAAGGTAGACACCCGATTCTGAAACAAAGTCAACGCTGGGCTCTCCACCACCGTCCAGGCCACAAGCGGATTGTGGTACGGATGTCGGGATGGTAACAATAGAACTGCTACCGCCTTCTAACAGGTTGTAGACATTGTCTGCAGCTAAGGCTGTGAAATTCTCGACGACACCTGTAGGCCAGGTAACCACAACATCCGCTGTTGTGTTGCCTGCTAAGCCGACATGAATCCGTTGCGAGTTTTGAGACCAGCGATGGTAACCACCATTGTGCTCAAAACGCTGGGTAACACCACCGGCAGTAACCGTGACTACCGCACCAATACCGTCGCGATTTGAGGTTGTTCCCTCTAAATCTAGCTGGAGCCAGTGGTTGGCATTACCTTGGTTACGATAGAGCTTGTCCGGACCGCCAGCGTTAAAAGGCACTTCGGGGTAAAGCTTAAGACCGTTGGTGACAAACAGATCAACATGCCCGTCGACATCGTAGTCGGCAACGGTGACCGATTCGGCCAACCCGACACCGGCGCCTAGTGGACCTTCTGCACCAAACCCAGTTACCTCGGTAAACACGCCACTGCCGTTGTTCTCGTAGTATCGGTTTGTGGTGTTGGTCACCGCATCGCGACAAACCATGTACAAATCTTGGTCCATATCGTTGTCGAAGTCAGCCGCAACAACACCGGTACAAGCATGAGGTGTATCCAGGCCAGCGGCTACGGTGGTGTCCGTGTAAGTAGAACCAGCTGACGTGAACAACAACGGGTCTAGCGGCAGGTCTATCGCTTGCAGACCTTGGGTCGCCAGATTCGTCATTGTCGAACTACCCTCTACATAAAAGTAGGTATAGCTGAACGTGCTGGTTGGCCCCGAGGAATTTTGGATATGCCAAGTATTGGTTGCGGTATCAAAGCCAATGTAAATGCCGCGGTCGAGCGTTGGGTCGTGCGGCGCCACACCAATGTTATCCGGGTCGGTAGGCGACAAGGTTAACGTGATAGGGTCTGTTGCATTCACAAAAGGTGGATTGTTGCCTGCAGCGCCGATAAAAACATTCTTAACGTTGCGCGCGCTCCAGTGCAGGATGATGGTGATATCACCACCGCCTTCAAAGCTAAAGCTACTTTGTGAGCCTTGCTCCGAAATCAAATGCGCTTCAGCATGCGTTGGGTCAATCAACTCGGCGCCACTAACGCGCGCGCGCCCGCGAAGCATAAAAATATCGTTCTTCAGGTCACCGTCGAGATCCGCAACAACCGTATCTACCGGGTTGGGTTCCTGAGCCAAGGTACTGGTGATATCAACATAAGGAATGCCCGTGACATCGTAGGCGGCCTGTGGGAACAGGGTTGAAACACAAATCCAATCGATCTCGTCGTCAAAATCAAAGTCGGCCATATGGCCGTATTGGTTGTCCTGGCAGAGTTGCCCAGTAAAGAAGTTAATCTTGGTGAAGTCTGTTGCCGTCTGTTCAAAAGTTTGGCTGATGCCGCGCTGCATCATCACAAAATCTAACTTACCGTCTTTGGTGAAGTCATACCAAATGGGCTGGCGCCCTGGCCAATCCGTACGGTCGAAGGTGTAGTTTGCCGTTTCGTCTATCAACAACCCGTTGTGGTTCACCAGAAACTGGCTTGGATCGCGCGCGCCTGCCGAGATCATGAGGTCGCTAAACCCATCGTTGTTAAAATCGCCCCAAGAGCCACCGTGCATATCGGCAAATTGCGCTTCGGTATCCCAATTGGTCACCTCAAAGGCTCGGTTTTCGAAGGTGCCATCCCCTTGGTTCACCAATAGGCCCGGCCGCTCACGATGCCGGTTAACAAACAGGTCCGGCAAACCATCGGCGTTAACATCACCCCAAGAAGACCCAAAGGACTCACCAACGTACAAGCCACCCAGGTCGTCTGACTCATCGGTAAAAGACGGAGCAGCAGCAACACTTCCCGAACCCAAAACCAAGCAGGCCAAAGCAAGTTGCAGC
>CALHVX010000128.1 GCA_938036875.1 uncultured Pseudomonadales bacterium | reverse complement strand
GACCAAGCCGGAAGATTCTCTAGATTTGGCGTAACACGGTAGTCGCCCATATCGCTGACTTCTTTCAGCAATAACAGCGGATCATTACCTCGCGACATGAGTTCGGGCTTGGGAATAAACTCGATATGCCAGCCTTCGTTGGCAACCTTTGGCGCATTGTTGAGTGTTGTGGCATCAGCAGGGTTGCTGCTTGAGCCTTCTGGAGAGCAAGCGGCTTCTAACGCTTTTTCTATGGTGGCCCGTTGGTCGTGGTCGGCATTGCTATCGGTCTTGTTGGCATCTAGCAAGTCACGAAGCACATCAACCGCTTGCAGCAGTAGATCCACCTCTTCGTCAACAATCGTATGGGTGCCAGACCGCATGGCATCTAGCAGTGTCTCCATATGATGGGTGAGCTGGGAAAGGTTGGCGAAACCAAAAGTAGCGCCACCACCTTTAATGGAGTGAGCAGCGCGGAAAATTTCGTTTAGCAGCTCGAGATCGTTGCCTGCTTCGCCGGTTTCGTCAGTGATACGCAACAATCCATTTTCCAACAGATCAATGTTCTCGGCGCATTCCTCTAAAAACAGACCAATGAGCTCAGCAAACTCGTCATCATTATCCAAACCTTGTCTCCATGGTGTTACGGCCCTGCAATCTCAATGCTAAAACTCCTCAGCTATGTATCGGCTGTGAGAGCCATTGTTTTAGGCTAATTGGTGGTTCTTTAAAGAAAGTTTGATATCGGCCGATTAACTATGCGAAACGATAGGAGCTGCACCTCAGTCTATGACCCTACTTGACCGGTATATGCAAGTTGCTGAAGATGCGATTCGGTTTCCGCATTCTGCTTTGCAAATAGCTCAGCTCGCCGATTTACCTGAAACAGCGAATAGTGAGCTGGTAGCTCATGTGGAAGAAGATCCGGCATTTTCGGCTCGGCTGCTGCGTTTGGTGAACAGCTCCGCTTTCCCTGGTGGGGGCAATGCGCCGATTGCTAACCTAGAGAGTGCACTGGTCCGAGTCGGACGGCAAAAGGTCGCTGAACTGGCCCTGTTGCAGGCGAGCGCTTCGGCCTTTAGTGGTATTGAGTCAACTTTGCTACGTGCCACCACCTTCTGGAACCATAGCCAGCAGACTGCCGTTGTGGCCCGCCGCATAGCCTCTGTTGTTGGCATATCGGAAAGTAGCTGTTACGTCGCCGGCTTGTTGCATGATATTGGCCTGCTATTGATGTTTCATACCGAACCAAAAAAAATGGAAGCTGTGCTCGAGTTTTCTTTGGACGAAAGTGTGTCTTTGCTTGAAGCAGAGGTTGAGTTGCTGGGCGTTAGCCACCCAGATTTAGGTGGGCATCTCGCCGCGACTTGGAACTTGCCAACCTCACTGTCTAGGCCTATCAAACATCACCATGCTCCCTGGCAGCTAACGCTTGAAGAAGATCCCCAAGACGAATGCGCCATTACCACTTGTGTGGCGTTGGCGAACGAAATCTGCGGGGACCTAGAATCTGCTGATGAACCCCACGAGTCGAAAGTGCTGCACTTTGCGCAGCAACACTTGAGCATTGGAGACGTGAATTTGCTTGATATAACGCTGGCTGGCTGCACCGAAGCTGAGGCAATGCAACCGTTAGGATAGCTGGCTGCGTGCTAAACCGCTTGGAAGGTGACTCGGCCACCAGGGTATTTAGCTTTAGGTAACTCGAAATCGATACGGCGTGTGAGGGTTACCTCGGTGAGGTCTCTTGTTCCTTTAAGTTCGGTAAAACGCAGGTGATCCGTGTTGTCGTCCATGTAGAGGCTCGAGAACATGTTCATTACTTCGTTCAGGTTTAGTGCCGCCATCTCACTAATGGTTTTGTCTTTGATCATCTCTTCGGCAACACCTGGCGGGATCAGCGAAAGCGCACAGCTTAGCGATGCAGCCGCATTTAGATCGCAATGACATAAGCCAACTACACCACCTTCGCTAGCTTCGAACAGCCCAACATGGCTGGCGCTAGCGAGATCCATTTCTGCTGGTTCTTCTATGACTATTTCTTCGCCATAAATCATGGTTAGAACGCCTTGTAAGCTTTGCGCAGAAGGCAATATAAATTTAGACATGGATTTCCATTGGTTTTATTGAAAGGCGTTAGCCGATAACGCGCTTGAGTGATTTTTCGAAAGATTCCGGTGTGAATGGCTTAGCGATCAAAAACTGTGCGCCTGCTTCCCGGGCTTCCGCTCGCATTGGGGCGGTGGATTCGGTGGTAACAAAGCCAAATTTTGCAGAGTTGCCAGCCTCGCGCAGTTTCTTTAGTAGCTCCATGCCGTTCATCACCGGCATGTTCCAATCGCACAGGATAAGGGTTGGACATTCGTCCTCGATCACGGTGAGCGCCTCGGCTCCATTTTCTGCTTCGCAAAAATCTAGGTTTGCAAACCCGGCTTGCTTCAACGTTCGCTTGACGATCATGCGCATGGAGGCGCTATCGTCCACTATCAGTACTTTCATGCCAAATAATCGATATTGGTTACCTTGAGTATAGACAAGACTTTCAATTTGACCCGTTTGTCAGATTGCTACGACCCTGCAATTGGGGGTTAAAGTTTCTCAACGATTGGCCGTTAGCCAGAGTTGATGAATTCTCTCAACTCTGGACGCGCCATGCCCAAATGGAACCTCAAAACCAAGCTTCTCCTTGCCATGTTAGTTGCAGGCATTTTACCTGCGTTTATTGTGAGTTCGATTATCCTTCGCCAGGCCACGGATGGGTTGGAAGCTCAGGCTTTCGAGCGCTTGTCGGTTGTCCGCAAAGAGCGAACCTTGTTTGTTCAGGAGTACATTGAAGGGGTAGTGAATCAAAGCGAATCTATGGCGAAGAATTTGATGATCGTTGAGGCCATGAAAGACTTTAGCCAAGCGTTTACCTCGTTAGAAAGCGAGCTTGATCCGGGCCCGGATCAACGAAAACGTCAGACAGACGCACTGCGCAGCTACTACATGGGCTCCTTTGCCGAGGAGTATGAATCTCGTACGGGCAATTCGTTGGATGTTATGGGGCAATTGCCGATGGATTCAACCGCTCGGCTTGCTCAGTATCTTTACGTGGCGGCCAACGTTTATCCCTTAGGTCAAAAAGATCGCTTGCTGGCTTCCGATGATGGTAGTTCCTACAGCGAAGCGCATGAACGTTACCACCCGGTGATTCGGGATTATTTAAAGCGCTTTGGTTACTACGATATATTTTTGGTAGAGCCTGAGAATGGCACCATTGTGTACTCCGTGTTTAAAGAGCTTGATTACGCCACCAGTTTGTTTGAAGGGCCGTTTCGCGATACTAACATAGCTCGTGTATCCCGAGATTCGATGCGTTCGGGTAATCGAGATAATCAGGTAGTAGATTTTGCAACCTATCTACCCTCCTACGATGCTCCAGCATCTTTTATCGCTACACCAATATACGAAAACGACGTGTTGCTCGGCACGCTGGTCTTTCAGATGCCGGTAGACCGTATTAACCAAATTATGAGCGGCGGCGCTGGTTTAGGCGAAACAGGACAAGCCATGTTGGTTGGGGCTGATGGTATGCTGCGATCGAACTCTAGGTTTAGTGACGATAACGCAATACTCACCAAAAGAATTGATGAAACGGTTGCCGCAGCCCTGGCTACAAAAGAAAGCGGTACGCTGACTTCAACGTCTATTGCTGGGGACAAACTGTCTGCATTTTCAAAGATATCGTTGAGTGGGCTAGATTGGTACATCCTGGCTGAAATGCAAGCAGAAGAAGCCTTAGCTTCGGTATTCGAGTTGAAAGCCACAGCTTGGGTCATAAGTTCTGCTGCGGCTGTGTTGGTGGCATTGTTTGCCCTGATTTTAGGACAAAGAATTCAACGTAGCTTGGGCGCTGATCCAGATGAGATACAACTTGCCGCTGAAGAGATTGGGAAAGGTAACTTAAGCTCTACTGGTGAAGACGAAGACCGTGCAACGGGTGCTTACGCGGCGCTGATAGAGACGCGGACCCGGCTTCGAAGCGTCCTGTCGAGTGCTAATCGCATTGCCGGTAAAGTGCGAACCGGTGCAATGGAAATCTCGGAAGGCAATATGGGCTTGAGCGAACGTACGGAGCAACAGGCGGCCAACCTGGAAGAGACCGCATCCAGCACAGAGGAGTTGACGAGTACCGTTAGGCAGAATGCAGACAACGCTCGCACAGCGGACCAACTAGCCCGTAAAACCAGTGAGCAGGCAATGTCGGGTGGTGATGTGGCTAAGCGTGCAGTGTCCGCGATGGAGGATATTGGTGCTTCCAGCGACAAGATTGCTAGCATCATTGGGGTGATTGATGAGATTGCGTTTCAAACCAACTTGCTCGCTCTAAATGCGGCGGTTGAAGCTGCACGGGCAGGTGAGCAAGGCCGTGGTTTTGCAGTGGTTGCAACAGAAGTCAGACAGTTGGCAGGGCGTAGCGCTTCGGCGGCAAAAGAAATCAAAGATCTTATTGAAGACAGTGTTGGCAAGGTTCAAGACGGCAGCAAGCTTGTAGAGGAGTCTGGATCCCAGCTAGATGACATCGTTACCTCGGTAACAGAGCTTGGAGATATTGTTGGTCAGATCAGCCTAGCTTGTGAAGAGCAAGCCGAAGGCATTGATCAGATAAACCAGGCGCTCATACACATGGATAGCATGACGCAGCAGAACGCAGCGTTGGTTGAGGAAGCGGCTGCCACCAGCGAGGCGATGAGCGGTCAGGCAGGCTCACTGGCAGACCATATTGGCTATTTCTCTGTGGACGATTCTGGCAGCGCGTCTAGCGCCGCTTTGCCCTCGGATAGGGCGGGACAAGATAATCTGGATGCCCCTCATGGGGACGAAGAAGAATGGGTAGAGCGACGCGGCGCGGATCGTCCGTGGCAGTCCAACAAAGCGAACACTCCACCCGCTGCCGAGCCGGCACCGGTAAAACGCGCTGCTAGTGGCGGTGATGATTTTTGGGAAGAGTTCTAGCCCCCGTTGCTACCAGATTTCTACATCGCGAGAGCTATTGTCCCAGGCTGAAGTTTCTCGATAGATTTCTGCCACCGTGGTTTTATGTAGCTCTATAGCTTCTAGCGCCTCCCACTGGATGTCATCCCAGGTGGCTTCTTGGAGTTTTTGAGCCGTATCTAAAACCAAGCCAAGATCTCCGGTTCGATTTACCAGCGCATCTTTTACTTCGTCGCTAAGCGGTAGAGAAGGCACCAGCTCATCTATGTTGGTGTCAAAATAGGCCGGGCACGAGGACAACAGGCCAACGGTTTCAAACACGTGGGCCGGATTGTCGGAGTTGGTAGCCTCGCCAAGCCGTTGGCAGAGCAACGATCGAAACTTTGCATACACCTGCAGCTCCGCCGGTTTGTTGCCTAAGTTGGATAAGACCATCAGGCTGGCAAAGTTGCTCACCCGGCGAAATCCCAACATGGCAATGGCATGGCGGATGCTGTCGATAGATTCGGCGCGGCGTAGCTCCGCTGAGTTGGCTAGCTTAAGGATTTTATAGGTAAGACCGCTGTCACTGAGAATAATAGTCTCTAGAGTTTCGTGATCAATGTCGGGGTCTTGCAGTGCAGCGATCATGGTAAGAACCGCGGTAACGTTAGGTCCAACCACTTTTCCTGGCACCATAGCAGGCCTGGCGAAGAAGTAGCCTTGGTAGTACTCAAAGTTTAAATTTTTGCAGTATTCGTATTCTTCGTGTGTCTCTACTTTTTCTGCTAGCAATTTGACGTCGTACTGTCTTAGTTTTGGGGCCAGGATGGCAATCTCTTCTAGTGAAGTTGCCATCAAATCGATTTTGACAATATCGGCAAGATACAACAACGGGATCATTGCGTCGGAATCTATGTAGTCATCCAGCGCGATGGTATAACCCTGACTTTTCAGAAGCTCTACCTGAGAGACAACTGCCGCTGTTGGCTCAACGTCTTCAAGCAGCTCCACCACAAAGCTGTCTTTGCTAAAAGGCGGAACTTGAAACAACAGGTCTTTTGTAAAGTTCACAAAAAATGGGATTTTCTCCGAGTTCAAAAATTGATTGATGGTGAACGCGTTAAAAAACACCGTTGCGGTCGCCTCTTCTCCGCTTACAGCATCGAAGTCGCCTCGAAACAGTAGTTCATAGGCGGCAAGATTTAGGTCTGCATCTAGGATGGGCTGCTTGGCGAATAGTATGTTGCTCTCGCCTTGACCTGCTTCTGTCGAGTTGTTGCTGTTTTGTTGGATATTTTGTGTCATAAATTTGGCGGCAAGCTATGGGTGATGTCCTATGAGTATAGACAACAAAAAAGTTTGTGATCTGGTTCTGCAAAGAAATCTTAACGACGCCCGCAACTTGCTAAGCTTAGATTGAGACTAAACGATTGGAAAATGCTCTGTGCTTACCCCAACCATATTGACGGTTGATGATTCACCCTCAATTCGGCGATTGATCGCGGCGACTTTAAGCTCTGCAGGCTACGAAGTTCTTCAGGCCGAAGACGGCCAAAAGGGTTTGGCCATTGCGGCTGGACGAAAATTCTCCGCCATTATCTCTGACGTCAACATGCCGAACATGGGCGGCATGGAGTTTGTCACCAACGTACGAACATACCCGGAGCATCAGTACACACCCATATTGATGCTAACCACCGAATTTGAAGCCAACATGAAGCAAGAAGGCAAAGCGGCTGGAGCATCAGGTTGGTTGATTAAACCTCTAGACCCTGATCAGCTACTAAAAGCGATCAAACGTTTGGTGGGCACGGTACCGTCGGGTCCATTGCAACAATCTCTGGCGAGGTAAATTGATGAGAGCAACAGAAAAATTTCGAGTTCAACATGGCGAGATCATGGAGGTTGTTACTGAAATTCGTACCCATCTAGTCCGTGATAAAATCACTGCTGATGCTACGGAGGTAAGCCGCTTGCTAGCGCGCTTCATGGGTAAGCTGAATGTTCATTTAGCAATGGAAGATAAAAATTTGTACCCGAAGTTGCTATCACATGACGATGCTCATGTTCAGTCGATGACCCAAAAGTTTATTACTGAAATGGGTGGCATTGCGGAGGCTGTGGGTGACTACAAAGCACGATGGTCTACAGCGCGCGTTATGCAGGCTGAGCCAGATGAGTTTATTGCGCAAACCAGGCGGCTGTTTAGCGCTTTGGAGAAGCGTGTGAAGAGCGAGAATACGATTTTGTATAAGGCGCTAGATGATTTAGAAGCTAAAGGTGGCGCTCGCCGTCCAGCTAGGGCTTAGGTTTCATCACTAGTCTAGGTTGATGGTTAGCGTTAGCGCAGCAACATCCAAATTGCCATACTGACCATCATCAAATTCTCGGTAAGCGAGATGAATCCCAGCGGGACCTTACTGTCCCCACCCACGCAAGCACATTGCAACTCCCGCTTGTCGATGTACACAGCTTTAATGACCGAGCAAGCGCCGATACTTCCGATAAACAAGGCAACCGTAGCAACCCAGGGGACGGCTACGGTGCTTAACATGCCAATACCAACAAAAGCTTCAGCAAACGGATAGACGTAAGCGTAGCGTAGAAGGCGCATGGCCAGCAGATCATAGGTAATAAACTGGTTTGCGAAGGCATCTAGATCGCGAAGTTTGAGAATTGCCAGTACACACATGCTGTAGGCAACAAAGTGTTCTAGCACTGGTCCTATGCTAAAGCCGGTTTGCTGGCCCCAAACTGTGGCCAGGCCCATTAGCAGGGTGGTTGCAAATACAGCGATCACAGGCTGGTAGCTCGGCGCATCTGCTGTGTCAGTTGGCGCGGTTAAACCTAAGTGCTCGCGAAGCGCGTCGTATCCACCGATACGAACACCATCAATAAATATTTGTGGGGTTGTACTAACTTGATGTTCAGACTTGAACGCAGCGGTTGCTGCGTCAGATGTTAAGTGTTGATCATCAACCTCAAAGCCGTGCCGAACCAGCAAATCTTTTGCTTTCAAACCAAAGGGGCATAAGTGCTTTGGTTTAACCATCCGGTACAACACGGCTTGTTGGCTCATGTCGTTCTCGTTACATGCGTTCGATAACAACGGCCGGTGCCATGCCACCAGCGGCGCACATGGTCACAAGGCCCGTCGCTTGGTCACGACGTTCGAGCTCGTCTAGGGCTGTACCGATCAGCATAGCGCCGGTTGCTCCAATGGGATGCCCCAATGCAATAGCACCACCATTGACGTTCACCTTGTTGTGATCGACGCCGAGGTCGCGCATAAACTTCACCGGTACCACCGCAAAGGCTTCGTTAACCTCAAATAGGTCGATGTCGTCTAGGGTCATCTTGGCTTTTTGCAGCACCTTCTTTGCGGCGTCTACGGGTGCGTTCAAAATGTACTCCGGTGAGTGACCCATGTTGGCCATTGCCTTGATCTTGGCCCTTGGCTTCAAGCCATGCGCTTTGGCATATTCTGGAGAGGCCAATACCAGGGCACCTGCGCCATCGACCACACCAGACGAGCTGCCGGCGTGATGAACGTGCTCAATTTCCAGGTCTGGCCATTTGATCGCCACCATCTCGCGGAAGGTTAAGCCAGAATCGTAGAAGGGTAGGTCCATAAAGTTACCAAACACGGGCTGCAGGTTAGCCAACTGCTCCGCCGTGGTTTGGGGCCGTGGAAACTCTTCGTGGTCTAAGGCCAAAGTACCGTCTGGGCGCATAACGGGAATCAAGCTGTTGGCAAAAGCGCCGCTTTCGATCGCGGCGCCTGCACGGCGTTGGCTCTCTGCAGAAAACGCATCTAGCTCAGTGCGAGAAAACCCTTCTTCGGTAGCAATAATGTCGGCGGCAATACCCACGTTGGTTTGTGGATGCGCGTTGCGAAGATCTAGGTTGCCCGCATCTAGTGGGTTTGGCGTACCTTCGGCGCTGGTGTAAGACATCATCTCAACACCACCGGCAACGATCAGGTCTTCCATACCGCTCATGATGCTAGCCGCGGCCATGTTTACCGCGCTGATACCGCCACCGCAGAAGCGGTCAAGGGTAACGCCAGAGGCTTTGTTGTCATAGCCTGCATCTAGTGATGCCATGCGGCCTATGCATGCACCTTGCTTCTTGAATTGGCTGCTACAACTGATGATGACGTCATCGATTTCAGCTGTATTTAGATCGTTACGTTGTTGCAGTGCTTTCAATACCGTTGATAAGAGCTTCTGAGGGTGCACTTCCCACAGGGCGCCTTTGCCTTGCTTGCCCACACCGCGTGGGGTTCTGGCTGCATCGATAATCCAAGCTTCGCTCATAATCTTCTTCCGCTGTTTTAAGATGCTCCGAGTATACGACAAACTTTGATCGGTTGGATGTGGTCAAGACTTGCCGGTTGCCGAGTATTGAGGACGACGATACAGTTGGTTCCAACAAGGCGATGACACACCAAGGGGGGGCAATGCATACATCCAGCCATTGGGCCTTGGCGAGGTGCCGTGATCACCGAAGAAGCCTTAGGGCACCCCGCTGACGTTGCCAAGTTGGGTCAAGTAGAAGGTTTAGCATAAGGCCTAGGATAAGCGGCTGCTGCGTACAGCGCCTATTCCCCGCTAGTATCTCAATTTTGGAGGATGACGTTGTGTTTGTATCTGCTACCGAACAACTGACAGTGGATGTGCGGGATCGGGTGGCGATTGTCACCTTAAACCGCCCAGAAGCCCGAAACGCGTTATCAAACGAATTGACCGGCGAGTTGCGCCGAGCTATAGCGTGGTTAGCGGATGCCCAGGAGGTAGGCTGCTTGTTGCTAACCGGGGCGGGTGGCGCGTTTTGTTCGGGAGGCGATGTCAAGGCGATGGGAGCCCGGGGGAACAGCCAAACACGCCCAACCTTAGAAGCACAGTTTCAAGAGATGCGCGCGCGGCACCATGAGGTAGCGGGTGCTATTCGAGCCATGCGCAAGCCGTCGGTTGCGGCGCTACCCGGTGCGGCGGCAGGTGCCGGCATGGCTATTGCGTTAGCCTGTGATCTACGCATTGCCTCGTCGAATGCTTTTCTAACCACCGCTTATGCGCGTATCGGCCTTTCTGGCGACTACGGCATAGCTTGGCTGCTGAGTCGGGTGGTGGGGCCTGGGCGTGCACGACACCTTATGCTAACCGCAGATCGAGTCGATGCAGCCGAGGCGCTGGCGATGGGTTTAGTCAGCCAGGTCGCGCAACCGGATGACTTTGAGTTAGCCAGTTATGAACTCGCTCATGGTTTAGCTCAGGGACCGTTGGCAGCGCTTGCTTACATGAAAGATAACTTAGACGAAGCCTTCACCTGCGATCATGCCACCGCCATTGATCAAGAAGCGGGGCGCTTGCTGAAAACGCGCTCTACTGCCGATCACCGAGAGGCGGTTGCTGCTTTTGCTGAAAAGCGTAAGCCAGTGTTTTTGGGTAACTAGTTTCACCAACGAGGTCTGTCGCATGGGAACAAGTAGTAACGCTGAGTTCGATAACATCAGTATTGAGCAGCTACGTGCCAAGCGCGGCGCTAAATGGACCCGTTATGGAGATCAGGTGTTGCCTAGCTTCATTGCCGATATGGATTTTGAATTGCCAAGTGCTATTGCTGATGTGCTATCCGAGCAAGCAGCAGCACGAGATTTTGGTTACACGTTGCAATTTGCGGAACGTGATTTGCCGGAGATATTCAGTGCCTGGGCATTGCGTCGTTACCGCTGGACCGTTGAGCCAAGTAGCATTGTACCTTTGGTAGACATTGTGCAAGGCATGCACCTGGCCGTTGAGGTATTTACCGACCCTGGAGATGGCGTTGTTGTACTTACGCCGACCTATCCGCCGATGTGGCAG
>CALHVX010000127.1 GCA_938036875.1 uncultured Pseudomonadales bacterium | reverse complement strand
TTGAACGTGACTGGCTGCCAGCGCTCAGCCAGCATCAGCCGCAACTGATTTTGGTTAGCGCGGGGTTTGATGCTCACAAAGACGATCCGCTAGCTCAGATTGAGCTGGCAACCGATGACTACACTTGGATAACACAACTCATTGTGAGCGCCGCGAACGACAGCGCCCAAGGTCGCGTGGTTTCTGCACTAGAAGGTGGGTACAACTTAGAAGCACTAGCCGCCAGCGTTAACACGCATGTGCAAACGCTAGCGGAACTCGGTTAGGGGTTAAGCCCCCTTAAATGCCGCATCCCGTTTCTCTAGAAACGCGCTGACCCCTTCCTTAAAGTCAGTGGAGGCACCCGCTTGGTTTTGTAGCTGCGCTTCCAGCTCCAGCTGTTGCTCAAAGCTGTTGTGCCAGGTGTTCCAGTAAGCTTTGCGAATTAGCGCAAGCGAGCGTGGCCCTTTAGCCAGTCGCATCGCAATGGCCATAGCGCCTTGCATCAACTCATCGTTGTCTTCAAACAAACGGTTGACCAAGCCCCACTCTTGCGCTTTCTCGGCGTCTAACCGTTCCGCCAGCAGGCTTAGCTCCATCGCCCGACCCCAGCCGATCAAACGCGGCAGCAAGAAGGTTGAACCGCCATCTGGTACTAGGCCAATGCGAGCGAAGGCTTGCAGGAAGTAGGCTTTCTTGGAAGCACAAACAATGTCGCCCATAGCCGCGAAGCTCATACCCACACCAGCAGCTGCGCCGTTAACCGCGGTCACAATGGGCATCTCTAGATCACGAAGCGTAAACAGCAGTGGGTGGTAGATATTGCGCAGGCTGTCACCAGCCCCACCCTTACGCTTGCTGCGACCTTCATCTTGCAAGTTAGCACCCGCACAAAAAGCCCTGCCTTCCCCAGTGAGCACCAAGGCACGAGCACCGTTGGCCGGATCTTTGATCTCTGCCAAGGCGTCACCCAAGTCTTCCAACATTTGACCACCAATGGCATTCAGCACATCCGTATGGTTGAACTTGAGTAGCGCGACGTGATTTCGAAATTCTAGTGAGATGCGTTCCATGGTATTGCTCCCATTGGTTAGATTGAGACGGGTCAACCCACACTTTAACTCAAAACTCACACTGAGAGAGCCGTCGTGCAGAGGTAAAGGCTGTGGGTGTATCATTGGGATATACAGCTTCTAGCCATTGAGATTCCAGCTTATGTCCATCGTCGCTTCTGATGCGGTACTGAACACCGCACGAGCCGCCGCTCCCGCAGCAGAGCAAGAACGCCGCATGGCGCCTGGCACAGCTAAACAACTGGCCGAAGATGGCGTTTTTCGCATGTTGGTACCCGCTGAGCTAAATGGCGGTGAGGTGCACCCGCAAGATTTTTTCGACACTTTGGTTGCACTGGCAACCGCTGATGGCGCTGCGGGCTGGGTGAGCATGATAGGGAGCACCACCGGCCTGCTCAGCGCTTCACTCCCTGAGAGCTGGGGACAAGAAATTTACGCCAAACACCCAAACGTGGTGAGTACCGGCGTTACCGCCCCTTTGGGCAAAGCCGAGCTAGTGGAAGGCGGCATGCGGATCAGCGGGCGCTGGCCTTGGGGTAGCGGCAGCCAAGTCTCTGACTGGATCAGTGGTGGTGCCTTCATCATGGAGGACGGCAAACCCAAGACCAACAAACACGGTCAACCAGAATCCCTCCTAGTGTTCTTCAAGGCGGAAGAAGTCACCATCCACGACACTTGGTACACCAGCGGTCTACGTGGCACTGGAAGCAACGACATCGAGGTGAAAGATCTGTTTATACCCGAAGGTCGCTGGGTCACTTTAGGGCGCAGAGCACGTGTTGAAACCCCGCTGTATCAATTTCCAACCTTTGGCTTGCTTGCATTAGGTGTATCCGCCGTCGGTATCGGTATCGCTGAGCGCGCACTAGAAGAATTTATCGAGCTCGCCGGCGGCAAAACGCCAACCGGTAGCACGCGCGCCCTGGCCGCTCGCAGCAGCGTCCAAAAAGAGCTAGCGCTGGCCCAGACCGGCATTAGCGCCGCACAAGCACTAACTCGTCAAAGCATCGACGAAGCTTGGCAAGTGGCCCAAAGCGGCGACCGCTTGTCTATGCAACACAAAGCCAAACTAAGAATGGCGGCCACTAACAATGCTTGGTCCGCAGTCGCCGCCGTGGATGCCCTGTACAATGCCGCCGGCGGCACCAGCGTGTTCTCTGATCATCCGCTGCAACGCTGCTTTCGAGACGTACACGTAGTTACCCAGCACATTATGGTGGCGCAACCGACCCTGGAAACCATTGGCAAGGTCATGCTTGGCATAGACCCTAAGACCGCCCTGTAACTCACGAGACCCACACCCTTGGCACACGATCATTCACACAACCATGCACACAGCCATGACCATTCGCACCTAACGGAGAAACGCTTAGGGCAAGCGTTCTTTCTGATTGCTGGGTTCATGTTGGTTGAAGCCATTGGTGGTCTGTTAACCAACTCGCTGACCTTGCTGGCAGACGCCGGGCACATGTTTCTTGATGCGACAGCACTGGGGTTAGCTTGGTACGCCGTGCGCCTATCACGACGTGATGGGGACGACACCTTAAGTTACGGCTACCACCGTTACCAAGTGCTAGCCGCCTTTGTGAACGCGCTAACGCTCATTGCGCTAGTGGTTTGGATCGTTATAGAGGCGCTACAGCGCCTGAACAGCCCAGAAGGTATGGTACCTATACCGGCATTAGTCATTGCCAGCATTGGGTTTGTCGTAAACCTAGTCGCCTTTAAGATGCTGCACGGTAGCGAAGACAACGCAAACGTACGCGCTGCGGTGCTTCACGTACTCGGCGACCTGCTGGGCTCAGCAGCCGCTATTGTGGCCGCGGCCGCCGTGTACTTCGGTGGTTGGACTTATGCAGACCCGATCTTAGCCTTGGTCATCGCCGTCATCTTGATGCGCGGGGCTATCAGCGTGCTCAAAGATTCTGCGAACATCTTGCTCGAAGGTGTGCCGGACGGTGTAGACCTTGAATCCATTCGCGCCAAGCTTACCGCAGCGGTTCCTGGCGTCACCGGCATTCACCATGTACACGCTTGGGGTTTAACCGCAGAAAGACCATTGGTCACATTGCACGCAGACGTTACCGAAGGGCACGACATCGCCTTGGTAACCGCTCAGCTAAAAGCGGTGCTGAGCAAAGATTTTGGCATCGACCACTCCACTATTCAGGTGGAGCAAGGGGTTTGTTTGGACCATGCTGATGATGCTCACAAAAGTCATGATCATAAAGAGCATCAGCACAACTAAAACTGGCTCGTATAGGGTCCGGCAATTAGAGATCGATCTCGCCACCAAGGCAAGCTAGCAAACGGGCGGAGCCTAACTTGTTGGCTAGGCTTGCGGCCGGAAAGTCTCATCCTTAAATCGCTAATGTCCGCGCTCGGTCCGCCGCAACTTTGTGGTTGATGCGCTGAATAAAGCTCTCTGCCCGCGCCACCGGGTCACCCGCATATTGATCAGGTCCGCGCATATTCCTCTGGTTGAGGTCAGAGGTATCAAGTAAGTTGTAATCCACCGTCTCGATTTGCGCATCCCAGTCTGAGTACTGGTGCGTCCAGACCTTCCAATGATGATTCTTAAGACGGTCAACGGCTGAGTAGCCGTGGTAGTCGAAGGCAATCTGCCCATCACTGACAAATATATGATTTCCTGGGTGCTGAGACGGCTTTATCCAGAATGCTTTGAAAGACGAGTTGATCCCTTGGCGTAGGAAAACGCCCGCCAGAATGTGACATGCCCCGTAACCGAAGAAGATGCGGTCGGGTAATTTCCAACGAACTGCTGGGTCTTCTTTCTTCCATGGAGCCAAGATATACATCGTGTCAGGCGTCTACACATGAGTGGCGGCAGTGGGTGCTCCGCAGCGGCTTTTCTACTCTGAACCGCGCCATCTTAGTCCATCGATGGGCTTGAGCTGACAATATACAGAGTTTCTCTTGAAAGCAGTCGCTTGGGACGGCATCAGCTGCCAAAGCTAAAGGCCAGTAGCGGACTAACAGATCGCCAGTAGTAACGGCTCCAATTGGTCTATGAGCCAGCAAATGAGAGGCATCTAAGGCACGAACGTTAAACCACAATGCGCGCACCGGTTGCTAAAGTAGTTTGCTGAGAGAATTTTCACGAAAAATCGATTCTTACACCTAGGGCATCTACAACCGACAAGAAAAAAGACTTGAACAAGCATCGTACTCACCCATAACAAAAATACGCCAAAGAATACTTTTTCATCTGAAAACCCTGCTAACGCTAGAACTCCAAGAGCAGGAACAATGATGAAGAAACTTAGAAAGAAGTTTCTTCTTGTTGCGTATATAGAATCAAGCAGGGCGCGATATTCGTTGTTCAATTGCAAGAGATTTCCGCTTCGGATTGATTAACTAGAACGATTGAAAGATAGCACCAGGCCTATCGGGAGTCAGCAATGGGCACAATCCAGCGGCTTTCCTAACCTGAACCAGCGGCTGCTTAGCCTTACAATGCGATTTAGCTCTCAATATGCCGCGTTCTCGAGCGTAAGCAGCCGCTTTGGCTGGCACCAGGCGGCAAAGCTTTCGGGCAAAAGCAGTCACCCTGGTTACTTAGCTTGAGTAGCTGAATCAGAGAAAACTGAAGTAACGAAATTCAGGCCTGCGATTGCGAGCCAGGCGAGCATTGCTAGTAGATAGCTAGAGACGGTGTGTTCGTCCTCGGAGAAAAAGCAGAATCCCAGTAATGCCAACCCGAGGACTGTAATCAGCATCCCTATTCAGAAAGCAGGGGTAACCTGCTCTGGATCCGTTAACGCTCCACGCAAATACTGAACATAACCGACAAGCCATGTGAATGCTGCACCAGCGGCGCAGATCCGAAATGAGAACATTGATGCCTCGTTCCAGAAGATTAGTGGCAGTAACGCAAACAACGCTACAAACATGCCAATAACGGCCACATCCCGAAGTAAACCCGAAGAAACTCCGCTTAGCGCTTCGTGTCTCACTACACCAGCCACTGCGGAAAGCGCCGCTACGGTGACAGAGATCTCAGCAAGGGTTAGTAAGAGTTCTTGTTGAAGCATGGGGAAGAGCCTAGCGTTAAATGAGCGACTAGAAAACAAGGGCAGTACTGGGCACTTCTAAGCCGCCCACATCCATGCAACAAGCGGCCGCTTACTGCTCAAGTTGGAGGTTAATCACAATACTCTGACGATTTACTTCAAGGCCTCTCGCACGCGGAGCTGCTAGCTAGGGCAGAAACCGGCCAAGTGGTGTTATCTAGTTGATTTGTCTTCGCTAACTCGCCTGAATTATTCGACCTCCACTCTCGCCAACTCAGCCTCCAAGGTTCGCAGATAAAGAGAATATTTTGCTAACTCGTCTCTAGTTCGATAACAAGATCACACCTTCCAAGACCAGTACCTTCAAACCGGCGCTGGTCCAGGAAACTGCTCACGCAGCAAACGCTTCAAAATCTTGCCACTTGGGTTTCTAGGTATCTCATCAATAAAAGCCACACCCTTAGGTTGCTTAAACGCCGCCAACTTACCCTGGCAATAGTTCAAAACATCGGCTTCTGATAGTTGGTCATCACTGCGTACAATAATCGCAAACGGGGACTCACCCCACTTTGCACTCTCATGTCCGATCACGGCGGCCTCACGAATCTGCTCATGGGTCATCAAAACCGCTTCAATTTCCGCTGGGTAGACGTTCTCACCGCCAGAGATCACCATGTCTTTGATGCGGTCTGCGATGCTGACGAAGCCTTCATCATCCATGGTGGCGATATCACCAGTACGCAACCAACCGTCCACTAAAGTTTCGGCAGTGGCGTCCGGGCGATTCCAGTACTCTCGCATAATGTGCGGACCTTTTACCCAGACTTCACCAGCAACATCCGCCTCACACTCTTTGCCGTCTTTACCCACAATCATCACATCCGTGTGAAAGAACGCCCGGCCCGTTGACGATGGTTTACGCAGTGCATTTTCTGGATCCATTAAACAGGTTGGGCCGCAGGTTTCGGTCAAGCCGTAGACTTGGAGCAAACCAATACCCATGTCGTGATACTGGCGGGTTAGCGCCGCAGGCACAGGTGCAGCCCCCGTCATCATCCAACGCACTGTGCTGTAGTCGAAGCGTTCGTAGTTGGGGACTTGAACCATAAAATTCAACATGGCGGGTACCGCAAGGCCTACCGTAATCTTCTCTTTTTCGATTAGCTCCCAAGCGCGCACCGGATCGAAGCTACGCATAACAACCGAACACACGCCTTTATAAACATTGACCGCCAGTGGCGTCAGCGCGCCAACATGAAACATGGGTAGAGCCGCCAGGTAACGATCGTTTAAATGGTAGTAAGGTTGTGCACCGATCGTAATAAGCGCCCAGATCGCCGTATTGTGCGTGTGCACCACACCCTTGGGCAGCCCTGTGGTTCCAGAGGTGTACATGATGTACAGCATGTCGTCATCGGCGCCACGCAAAGTAGGCTCCGCACTCCCACCGCTATCCCGGACCTTGGCGTAGTCTTGGCTAAAATGGCTCGTATCACCGTCAGTGGTTACCTGTAACCATTGTTTGATGTCGGTTTTGTCACCCCGTGCCTGCAACTCGGCCACGCTATCAACAAACTCCTCACCAAAGATTAAGCGCTCGGTACCGCTGTCTTTAAGAATGAACTCCAATTCATCCGGCACTAGCCGCCAGTTCAAAGGCACAATGACCGCCCCTACTTTGGCTAAGGCAAAGTAGGCCTCGATAAATTCGGCGCTGTTCATCAGCAGCAGGCCAACGCGCTCACCGGGCTTGATGCCATCAGCAAGCAGAGCATTCGCCAAGCCATTGCATCTGGCGTTCAGCTGCGCAAACGTCAGGCGCAGCGGTGAGGCGTCCTCAACATAGGCCTCCGTGTCCGGATTTAGAAAAGCTCGTTTATAAAGAAATGCACCAAGATTGTTCTGCACAGGAAAAAACCCCTCAAGCGACTAGCAATTAGAAGGTTTCAGGTCCTGTTGCGGACTAAACCTCCCCTCAGCAGCCTAAGTTACCTGCATCTTTGATGGTGGGAAAGATGGAACACCCCATATAAGCACCACGCACGGGTGTATTATGTAAATTATCCTCACAATTAAAATTTGGCTTGTACAGGTCAAGATTCTCAACCTTGCTAGCAATAGCTAGACAAGGTACGACCAAGCTGTACAATCGATCCCCCTTCAATTTCTGAGCGTCAAGTTGACCAGTACAGACGAAACAGAAGACCTATACCGTATCGGAACCGTCACCAAGCTGACGGGCATCGCGGTGGAGCGTTTGCGCGCTTGGGAGCGACGCTATGGGCTTACCCCTGTACATCGGTCAGGCAAAACTCGTTTCTATAGTGCGCAGCAGGTTGCCCAGCTCCAACAGCTCAAACGCCTGGTAGATGCCGGGCACCCTATTAGCTCTTTAATCGACCTGACCAACCAACAGCTCGAGCAAAAGCTGGCCACCTCACGCGGTAGCGCTAAAGCCGCAGCCAGTGTTGGTTTGATTGGGCCAAACTTGTTGGTCTTAGAGCAACGTCAAGGTACGCAAACTCGATTGGAGATCAACGCGCGCTGGGCAAACCTGGTCGCTTACCATGAAGACGAAGAAGCCCTGCATGCACCGCTAGATGTCTTGCTCGTTCAAGTACCGGTGCTAAAAGCCCAGGAAATACTGGACTTGCAAGCCCAACAGCCACAAGCGGCCGTGATTGCCATTTACCAATTCGCAACGCCGCAAAACCTAGAGATCGCTCAAGAAAACAGCCTCGAGGCCCTAGCTTGGCCATTAACCTGGGCCGACTTGGAGCGCGTTGTTGCAACAACCAGCGGCGCACCGCTACGGGCAACACGCAGCGCACCAAGGCGTTATAGCGATGCGGACTTGATCGCAATTGCGGCCAGCGACGGTGACCCCGGCGCATGCCCCGCGCACTTGGTCAGCCTCATCACTCAGCTCAACGCTTTTGCCGACTACGCGGCAAGCTTAAACCCAGATAGCACTAATCCCTCCGAGCTAAGCGCTACCTATGAGCGTGTGCACACAGATGCAACCCAAGCCAGAGCACAGCTCGAACTCGCCTTAGATCAGTTCGCAGAGCAGACTGAAAACCTGAAAATGGCGAATTAGCGACCTGTACATATTTTTTCGAAAAAGTGTACACGAGGGGTTGACACAAACTCTGTACAGTACATAATGCACCCACTTGATCGATTTCAGGCGTGAATAGCAACTTCAGCAGTCCTCCCTTTCAAGTGTCCTTCCCCCAGAAGACGAAGTTGCTTTCAGCGAACACTGTTCGCTGACACGCCCTTTTTTTTGCCTCAACCCCCCTATCCCTAGCTCAATTCAACCTCTAACGTTGGCCATGGCACCTTTGCACCCAGGGCGGGTCAGAAACGTAAAGCTGCCGTCAAAAAACCGACTTTTTGGCCAAATACCCTGGTAAAAAACGAGGTCTGCGCCACACTTTCTCTATAGTGGCTTGGTCACTATTAGCGCCAGCAACATCACCGGAATTGGGAACCTACATTTATGCCTCGGCACGCCTTAGCGAACCATACGTCCTCCCAGGACAGCAAATCTCTGTACAGCTTAAGATTCGTACAGCAACTCCGCCGTACTTTGCTGGCAACAGCCTGCCTGACAATGGCCGCTTGTGGCGGTGGAGGCGGCGGTAGCAGAAACCCTGCACCCACCCCACCAACCCCACCGCCCTCTGGCAACGAAGCACCCGTTGCCAGTTTCTCCTTGTCCAGCACCAGCGGCAATGCACCGTTGCTAGTGAATTTTGATGCTAGCGGCTCCACAGACAGTGATGGCACAGTGACCAGCTACGCCTGGGACTTTGATGAAGCTGGGGCAACCGCCATTGGCCAAAATGCCCAGCACACCTATAGCGATGAGGGAAGCTACTCGATAGCGCTTACGGTGACAGACGACGAAGGGGCAACCAACACCACCTCTCGAACCTTAACGGTGAATACTAGCGCTGGCACCGCCACTTTATCTGGCACCATCACCATTCTCAGCAGTAGCGCCATTGATGCCGACGTTAACGACCGGTTAACAACGGGTGGTGATAACAACAGCTTTGCTAACGCACAAAACCTACCGCTACCGGTTACCTTAGGCGGCTTTGCTAACGTGCCCAACTCTGGTGCTGACACCGGTAACCTTTTTGCTTCAGGCGATCCCGGCGATTTTTACCAGCTCAACTTTAGTGGCAACGAAACGATACTGCTCACCATTGCTGAAGCTAATGCCGATCTAGATATTCGGTTGTACGATGCTGGCCAAAACCTGGTTGATTCTGGGCTAGGGACTGGTCGCACCGAGGTAGTTCAAGTCACCACTCCCGGCAGCTATTTCATTGAGGTCTACTCAGTTAACGGCGCGTCTAACTACGTGTTAAACGTAGGCCAAGACTTAACAACCAACCAACTGGGTAACGACTCAGCTTCTCGTCTAACCGACCCCTTTGTTGCTGGCGACATTATTTTGCAGCGCCAACCAGGGGCTGTTGCTGCAAACGCAACAACCACAACCCAGGCTCAAATTCGCAATCAATTCGATTTAACCCTGGCCAGCAATGCTGGCGTTACCCAGCTAACGCGTTTAAGCCCCACCACTACTAGCCAAACTAGCGCCACGCAAAGCAAACCTGGCGACCTGCCTAGTGGCGCAATCGCAAGTCCAGAAGCAATGCTGAGGTTTAACACCCTCATGCGGGTTAAGCAGATCAATCGCACCGCTGGTGCAGCAGTGGCGGAAGTTAACCTGTTGCGTCAAGCAACCGCGATACCCAACGATAGCTTCTACAACCGCCAATGGCACTACGAAAACATCAACCTGCCTACGGCGTGGGATACCACCACCGGCAGCAGCAACGTCATTGTGGCCGTTGTCGATACCGGCGTGCTGACCCAGCATCCAGACTTATCCAGCCAATTGGTTCCAGGCTACGACTTTATTAGTGACGCCAGTCGAGCCAACGACGGGGACGGCATCGACAACGATCCTAATGATCCGGGTGACAATAGCTTTGGTGGCTCTAGTAGCTTCCACGGTACCCACGTCGCCGGCACCATTGCCGCCCAGAGCAACAACAACATCGGCGTTGCCGGGGTTGCCTGGCTGTCACGCATCATGCCCGTCCGCGCCTTAGGCGTGAACGGTGGCACCAACTTTGACGTTATCCAAGCCATGCGCTTTGCCGCCGGCCTGTCTAACGACTCCAATACCACACCCGCGCAACGCGCCGACATCATCAACTTAAGCTTGGGCAGTGAGTTCTCTTCTCAATCAGAGCAAGCCACCATTAATGAAATTATCAATGCCGGCGTCATTGTGGTTGCTAGCGCGGGCAACTCATCGAGCAGCCTACCCAGCTACCCTGCGGCCTATGACGGTGTCATCTCTGTCAGCGCAACCACCATTTCGAACACGCTAGCCAGCTACTCAAACACTGGCAGCACCATTGACGTGGCCGCCCCCGGTGGCAGTACCAGCACCGACCTTAACGGTGATGGTATCGGTGATGGTGTGGTTAGCACTATTGGCGATGATGGCGGTGGTAGCGTGCAATTTTCTTACGCAGCACTGCAAGGCACATCCATGGCCGCACCTCACGTAGCCGGTGTCGCGGCGCTCATGAAAGCCGTGCACCCTGGGCTCACCCCTACTCAATTCAACAATGCGTTGCTATCGGGTGATCTAACCGATGACCTGGGCAGCGCTGGTCGCGATGACAACTTTGGTTACGGCCTGATCAACGCACAAAAATCCGTGGTCGCAGCGCAAAGCATTGCTAACGGCAACGGCAGCGATCCCGGCCCAATCTTGTCTGCCTCAGCAAGCAGCCTAAACTTTGGTACCGCTGGTACCGCACTAACCTGGAGCTTGCAAAACATCGGCACCGGTACCCTAACGGTTAGCGATGTTAGCGCGGATGAAAATTGGGCCACGGCAACGGAACAAACCGTCGACGGCAACGGCCTAGGTGATTACCGCATCAATGTTGACCGCACAGGGTTGGCTGATGGCACCTACAACGCCACCATCACGGCAACGTCAAACAGCAACAACCTAACCTTGCGGATCCTAATGCAGGTTTCAAGCGTGGTCACCACCGCGGATGCCGGTTTGCACTACGTCATTGTGGTGGATGAAGCGGGTAACTCCGATGTACCTGCGGCCGTAGTACAGGTTAACAACGGTGTCTACACCTACAGCATTGCGGATGTACCCTTTGGTGAGTATGAGCTGTTTGGCGGCTCGGACTCTGACGACGATAACTTCTTGTGCGATGGTGGCGAAGCGTGCGGCGCTTACCGAACCTTGGATTCACCCGACAGCATCTCGGTGAACGGCGACATAACGGGGTTGGATTTCACCACCACTTTCCGCTCGACCCTGGGTTCACTGGCCGCTGGTGCAAACAACGGTGCCGACGCATCCGATGCAACCGGCATCCCTTTAACCAAACCTGCGACCGCAGGCCCATTGAACAAAAGCAAAGTCGGGAGCGATGCAAATGATTAAGCTAGCCGCTATCGGCACAACCATGACGGCACTGGTCGCATTCAGCGCCTGTAGCAGCACCCCAACGGCGCTTGCCGTGACGGAACATTCGGCGCAGCCTCAATGCATAGGTATTAGCAGTGGCTTAACTCAGGTCACACCAAAAATGGTTCAGCAGCTGCAGCAGCGCCAGTTCCTGAACGAACCATCCGAGGATAAAACCCAGGCTGAACCTGCAACGCCGCAGCTGTTGGTGGCCGTATCTCACGGCGCCCAACCGTCACCCGGTTATCGATTCGAGCTAAAAAGCGCATCGGTCAGCGAGGGGGTGGCGCAGCTGAACTTGCACTGGACCACACCAGCACCAGATAGCATTCAAGCCACGGTAATGACCAGCCCCTGCTTGGTGCTAGCCTTGCCCCAAGGCGCTTATCAACGGGTGGTGGCACAAGACCAGAATGGCCTTATCGGCGAGTTGGATCTTTAGATCTACTGCGTTTGGTCAGCAGAACCTTGGTAGGAAGAAAGTTCTGCCAACGGTAAAACGAGACCTATATCTATAGGTCTCTCATAGGTTCAAATACCCTGTGCTAAGCCACGGTCTGGATCAGCTCAAGCGCCGCTGCTGCACGGCTGTGAACCCCTTCTTTATAAGCTTCTAGATCGATGTCATGGTTTTCACCCATGGCACCAACCAAATAGCGTTTGTACACACCTTGGGTGATCGCTGCCAATCGCCAGTGTGAAAACGCACGGTAGTAATTGACCTGGCTAACATCTCGGCCGGTTCGCTCGGCATACCTTTCCACCAATTGCTCACGCGACCAAAAGTCACCGGCACCAGTCGGCGTCTTTTCGGCACCCTCTTCGTCCGGCGACAGCCAATTGTTCAGCAAGTAACCCACATCGGCTAACGGATCCCCTAAGGTACAGAGCTCCCAGTCCAGCACCGCGGCCACACGACCGTCTTTCACCATCAAGTTACCCAAGCGATAGTCGCCGTGCACAATGGTGGCACCCACTTGCTCCGGCATGCGCTCGTGCAACAATTGCTCTGTGGCTTCCATCTCAGGGATCTCATGGGTCTTTGTGGCCACCCACTGCTTGTTCCAGCGCTTGAGTTGGCGGGCTAAGTACGCCTCTTTACGCCCCAACTCACCCAAACCCACCGCCTCTGGCTCGGTGTTGTGCAATGCCGCTAAAACATCGATCACGTGCTCGCTGATCTGTTGACGCTGGGCGACGCTGACCGGCTGCGTGGTTTCGGCGTCGTGCAGCACCTCACCCTCAACAAATTGCATAAGGTAAAAAGGCGCTTCGTTGACCTCTACATCTGTGCACAGCCCTAACGCTGGTGCCACCGGCACGTCGCTGCCCTGCAAAGCAGCAACAATGCGGTGCTCGCGCCCCATGTCGTGAGCGCTTTCTAGGACGTGCCCAAGCGGTGGCCTACGCAGCACATAAGCAGCGCCAGTGGCGTCTACAAACCGGTAGGTCAGGTTTGAATGACCACCAGCAATCAGCGAAAATTCTAGCGGCGCCTGCAGACCTGGAATCTGTTCGGTGGCCCAGGCTGTCACCTTAGACAAATTTATTCCTTCCACCGACCCAACATCTGAATTCGGAACCATGCAACTTCTCCCGTTTTCTCTTACTCTAACCAATGCACCGCAAATTTGTCAGTGCCTAATCACCAGCTTTCAGGAGCCCCCTTGCTGAACCAACTCAGACTGCAAAAATTAAGCCTATCTAGCCTGCTAACGGCTCGCTGGATATTCTGTGTAAGTATGTGCTTCGGCTTGGGTGTCATCAGCAACCTGGCGCAAGCACAAGAGGCCGATCTTAGCCCCTGGAGTCTAAGCGCTAGCTACGGCGAAGGCGCACGCGGGCAAATGCACGATGCCGCTCGCGTTGGTGTGCAACGCCGCTGGCAGGCACGCTGGTGGGAAACCTCTTGGGGCCACATGACCGGCTATTGGGATCTCAGCTTTGCCGATTTTGATGCAAGCGATGTGACCCCGAGCGCTACAGACCGTGGCGCTTCGCGTATCTGGGCCGTAGCCCTAGCACCCGTGATCCGCTGGCAGTTTGAGCCCATTGGCAACACCACCATTGCCCCTTACCTAGAACTTGCGGTGGGTGTCAGCTACCTAAGCGATGACAAGCTGCGTTCCGGCAAAGAGCGCAGCCTACCGCTAGGCTCACACTTTCAGTTTGAAGATCGTGGTGTCGCGGGCCTGCGTTTTGGCCGCCGCGGCCGCTGGGAGCTGGCTTACCAATGGTTCCACTATTCGAACTTAGACCTCGCCAGCGCTAATCACGGTGTGGACAACCAACTCATTATGCTGGGCTACCGTTTTTGAAAGCCCCTCTCCACAAAATCGGCTTGTGGTGCGGACTGCTCTGTCTACCCCTGCTGCTAGCAGGCTGCCGCACCCTTCCGGAAGTTGGCGGTCCGGTGGTGGCAGCCAATACCACGGGTGCTGGACAACTTAGCCTAGCCAGCGGAGCCGTCTATTGGGTCATGCCAGACCAACTGCAATTCACGGGCAACGCCAAATTTATTTGGCCCGACGAGCGTTGGTATCAAGGTAGTTGGGTTGCCGGCAAACCCCAAGGCAAAGGGGAGCTACAACTGCCTAGCGGTGAGCACTACGTTGGCGAGTTCGAGCAAGGCAATCGCCAGGGCTTCGGTATGCAAACCTCCAATGCTGGCACCTACAACGGCACCTGGGACAACGATGCCGCTCACGGGCAAGGACAGTTTGCGGCCAGCAACGGTGACCGGTATCAAGGTGGCTACGTTGCCGGGCAACGTCAAGGTTATGGTGAGTTGCAGTCAGCGGATGGTTCGAGCTACCGCGGTGATTGGCACCAAGACCAACCACATGGGCAAGGTGAGCTAACCACGGCTGACGGTGAGCTGTATAACGGTGCCTGGCTTGGCGGTCAGCGCAGCGGCTACGGTGTGCTTGAGGACAAGCTCGGCAATCGCTACGCAGGCACTTGGGTGGCAGGCAAGCGACAAGGCTTTGGCAAGCTCACGCGGTCAAATTTCAGCCGCTATGAAGGCGAATGGGTAGAGGACCAGCGCCAAGGTAATGGCACCGAGTACTTCGCCAATGGTGGCTCCCACGACGGAGAGTGGTTCAACAACCAGGCCTTTGGATCGGGTACCAGGATCACGCGCACCGGTATCAAGATACTAGGCGTGTTTACTGGTGACCGCGTGAGCAATGGCTTGCTGGAGCTACCCAATGGCCAAGAGTACGCCGGACCTTTGTTTCGCAAACAGATGACCGAAGTTGCTCCCCGACTACTGGCCTGGACCCAAACCCAGGCGGCAAGCGGCAGTCCAGCGGCGCAATGGTTGCTAGCAGGTTTTTATCAACGCTTCGCAAAACCCGCCGCTAACCCTAAGCTGGCGTTGCAATGGTACAAAGCCGCGGCCAGCAGCCTCGCAGATGCCCAGTTCCGAGCCGGCCAGCTGTTGCTCGAGGAAGAGCCTGCCAGCGCTATCGGCTATCTAAATCAGGCGGCAGATCAAAACCACGTACAGGCGCAGCAGTTGCTTGGCGAGTTGTATCACAGCGGTCGTGCGGTAAGCCCCAATGCAACTACCGCCATCAATTGGTATGCACGAGCCGCAGAACGCGGCAGCTTGGACGCCAAAAACCAGCTAGCTTGGTTGCTGGCGACCTCTCAAGAAGCGCATGTGCGAGATCCACAGCGCGCGCTTGAGTTGATCGAGACCCCTGCACAAAGGCTGCAAACCTGGGCGCTGCTAGATACGCTCGCCGCGACTTACGCCGCGTTGGGACATTTTTCTGCTGCGGTAAGCACGCAGCAAGCGGCGCTCAGTGCCGCTCAAGAGGAACATAAAAGTAACAGCAGCAGTTTGGCACCACTCGCACCGATGCAAGCACGATTGGCCCTTTATGAAATGAACAAACCCTTTATTGAGATAGTGTATGCCGGGGACTAACCGAGCGAGTACCTAGCGTAGCTGAGCACACCGTGATTTACTCCAGGCCTAACCCGCACGAAGCCCGCTCGCCATGCGCACCCTATCCGTCGAACCCTCAACACAGCTACGCCAGCAACTTTTATCCTGGCAACCCGACCTGATTGGCACCTTGGTTTATTTGCAGCGAGATAATCCTAAAACTCAACAACCTGAAGTGCTGCTCATCCATAAACGCAGCGGGCATGGGCAAGGCTTGATCAATGGCCCTGGCGGCAAGCTTGAGCCAACGGAGACAGTCTACCAATGTGCGCACCGAGAGCTGCTGGAAGAAGTGGGCGTGAGCGCGCAACGGCTTATGCTTAGAGCACGCATTCGTTTTGTCGACTTGCAAGGGCCCCAATGGCTGGGCTTTGTATTTACTGCCACAAGCTTTGCGGGGACACCAACCGCAACCCTAGAGGCGATTCCAGCCTGGCATCCCATCCGGGAGGTACCTTGGGACCAAATGTGGCCTAGCGACCGGCTTTGGTTACCGAAGGTTCTCGCAGCCGAACAAGTGGACGCTAATTTGTTGTTCACCGCTGGTGAATTGCAACACCAGCAAGTGCTGACATATCCGGCTGCCTAGGCGCTGGCGCTGTAACGCTTTTCTAGCTGGGCATACAACTGTTGTGGCACCTCGTCCGGCGCGCACTGGAGTTGCTCCAGTGCTTCGACTAAATGCTCATTGTCTTCACGGCCACCCCAAAGCTTGCGGTACTCACCGGTGCGATAACCGTTGTCTTGCCGAAAGCCATTTAACACGTTTTTACCAACGTAAAGGCTAAACAGCTCAGGCAGTGGTAACGGCAATGCCACTAACAAAGCATTGAACTCAGCCCGGGCAAACGTTTGATCCGCCAAAGTACGCAAGGCAAACGCCTCGAGCACATCACGGAAAGCTTCAGGCTCAGCACCAGCATTGGGTGCCGAGGCGAGTTTGGACGTTGCCACGAACTCAGCAGCTAAAGACTCGGGGGCCACGGCATCACGCATCAAATCGCTCATGCCAAAGTGCCAAATATCCACTAGCTCGAGCTTAACCTGGTCCAAATCTGGAGTAGCGTGCTTCCACCACTTCCAGCCGTAGTGATCCAGCATCTCGGCGCACTCTACCCAAATAGCACGGTAGAAGCGAAACCCTTGCTCGCGCCACTGGGCATGCAACACTTGGTTGTAGCCGTCCTGCATCTTTGCCATGGTTTTGAGCATGGTGGCGGCTTGCTGTTCTGTTGGGGTGTTGCTCATCTGTGTGCCTATACCTATGCTGAGTTTGATCTGCGGTTAGTGGTATTCTGCACACCATGGCAAAAATCTCCAAGTCTGCTTTGATCATGCATCCTGTGGTCCGCGATGAGTTACTTCGCCCGGACCATATCGAGCGCCTGGCCCGGGTTACCGACCTGGTCCAGCCAGAGCCGTTCACCTCCATCAAGCAAGTGTGCGAGCACCATCCCGATATCGAGGTTCTCATTACTAGCTGGGGTTGTGAAGCAATAAGCCAGCCGGTGAGCGACGCCTTGCCCCGACTCAAACTAATTGCCCATATGGCCGGCAGCGTCAAAGGTTTTATTGACGATGTGCTCTGGCGCCGAGGGGTCCTGGTATGCAATGCGGTTGCCGCCAACGCACTACCGGTCGCTGAGTTCACCCTGGCCGCAATCTTGTTTGCTAACAAGCGGGTGTTTGCGCTGAATCATGCCTACCTAAAGACCAAAGCAAACCATGCTCCTTGGACCAAAGAAGCCCCTAACGTGGGTAACTACAACAAAGTGATTGGCATCATCGGTGCCAGCCACGTGGGGCAACGGGTGGTAGAACTATTGCAGCCATTCGACCTTAAGGTGCTGCTGTACGACCCATTCGTTTCCCCTTCCGCCGCACGGGTGATGGGTGCAACCAAGGTTGGCTTAACAGAGTTGCTAACCCAAGCAGATGTGGTGAGTTTGCACGCTCCGCTGCTCAACGATACAGCCGGTATGATGGGGATGCGCGAGCTGGCCCTGATGCGCAGCGGTGCTACCTTAATCAACACGGCACGCGGCGGCTTGGTGGACCAATTGGCGTTAGAGGCCGAGCTGTGCAGCCAACGTCTCTACGCAGTGCTCGACACCACCACACCCGAGGTGCTGCCCGCCGATTCGGTGTTGTATACCTTACCCAACGTTTACCTTACACCTCACATCACCGGCAGCTTAGGCACCGAGACACAGCGCCTGGCAGACTTTATCGTGGCGGAGATCGAGCGCTATCACAAAGGTGCCGCCTTAAAGCATCTAGTTAGGCGGGAACACCTAGCCCGCCTAGCCTAGCTAGGCACCCTTGCTTAGCTAGACGCCCGATTTAAACGCTCGCTAAATCGCGGCTAAAGCTTGATCCAAGTCCCCCAAAATATCGTCAATGTGCTCAATCCCGACAGACAAACGCATCGTTTCACCGGTGACGCCAACGTTTGCTTGCTCTGCTTCGCTGAGCTGACGGTGGGTGGTAGAAGCCGGGTGGCAAGCCAAGGATTTAGTATCCCCAATATTCACTAGGCGCTTGAACAAACCTAAGGCATCGTAAAACTTAACCCCAGACTCGTATCCACCTTTTACACCAAAAGTCAGAATCCCGGACGCATGCCCACCCATGTATTTTTGAGCTAGCGCGTGGTACTTGTCATCAGGTAAACCGGCATAACGAACCCAAGAGACCTTGGCATGCCCTTGCAGGTGTTTTGCAACTGACAGCGCATTTGCACAGTGGCGCTCCATGCGAAGTGGCAGGGTCTCAATACCTTGCAACAACAAAAAGGCATTAAAGGGTGACAAGGTTGCCCCCGTGTTGCGCAGAGGCACCGTACGTGCACGCCCGATGTAGGCAGCGGGACCAAACGCCTCGGTGTACACCACACCATGGTACGAAGGTTCCGGAGAGCTTAGCCCAGGATAACGTGCCGCTTGCTCCGCCCAAGGAAACTTACCGGAGTCCACAATCATGCCACCAAGGCTATTGCCGTGGCCGCCCATGTATTTGGTCAGCGAGTGGACCACAACATCCACACCGTGCTCGATCGGTTTTAGCAACGATGGCGAGGCAACCGTGTTATCCGCGATCACGGCAACACCATGGCTATGTGCCATCGCTGTTAACGGCTCTAGATCCACAATATTGCCAGCTGGGTTACCAATGGTTTCCACAAAGATGGCTTTGGTTTTACTGTCGATAAGCTTTTCTACCGCCGCCACGCTGTCGTCTTCAGCAAACCGACATTCAATGCCTTGTTTGGGCAACATATGGGCAAATAGCGTGTAGGTGCCACCGTACAGCTGGGGCATGGACACAATGTTGTCGCCTACATCTGCAATATTCAAAATGGCGTAGCTAATGGCTGCACTACCAGCGGACACCGCTAAACCAGCAACGCCACCCTCTAACGCCGCCACTCGCTGCTCCAGCACATCGTTGGTTGGGTTCATGATGCGGGTATAGATGTTGCCTGGTACGGCCAAGTCAAACAGGTCGGCGCCATGCTGGGCATCATCAAATTCATAGGCAACCGTCTGATAGATGGGCACGGCAACGGACTTGGTGGTGGGTTCCGTGGTGTAACCGCTGTGCACGGCTATAGTTTCGTCTTTCATAAGGTGTCTCTGCAGGAAGTTGACCAACCCGCAGTCTAGTGCAGCAAGCGTGCTTTTGGATAGCCAACTTTGGTGCGCTCGATAGAAATCCTCGCCGGGTCATCACAGCTGAGCGACCGGCGCAAGTTGCCGCTAACGGGCCAGCGGGGTAAATTGGACCCCTATTGCCAGCCCATCCAACCCAAGTGATTTCACCTTAGCTTTTTCTACCAAACAGAGGACAACATGGACCTTTCTTACGGACCCGCGTACGAAGATTTTCGCAGCCAGGTGCAAAGTTTCATCGCCAGCCACGCTGACAGAGCTCCCCGTGGGGGCAATATGCGCGCTGAGGCTGCACTTAACTGGCAAAAGCTGCTTATCGAGAACGGCTACACCGCCAGAACTATCCCCAAAGAGTTCGGCGGCTATGGGGCTGAACCGGATCTACTGCAATCGCGCATCATTGCCGAAGAGTTTGCCAATGCTCGGCTCAACCCCGGTCTCGGCGGCCAAGGCATCAGCATGTTGGTACCCACCTTGCTAGAGATGGGCACCCAGGCGCAAAAAGAGCAATTTATTCAACCCACCCTGCACGGTGAGATGGTTTGGTGCCAAGGCTACTCCGAGCCTGGCGCTGGCAGCGATTTGGCCAGCCTCAGAACGGCGGCCGTATTGGATGGCGATGAGTGGGTTGTTAACGGGCAAAAAATCTGGACCAGCACGGCCCAGATCGCGGACTGGATATTCTGCCTCGTGCGCACCGAGCCGGATGCACCCAAGCACAAAGGTATCTCGTTTCTGTTGTTTGATATGAACACGCCGGGCATCGAGATTCGTCCCTTGGTTGACATGACCGGGGTCGCCAACTTCAACGAGGTGTTCTTCACCGATGTGCGTGTGCCCAAACATCAAATTGTGGGGCAACGGGGTGAAGGCTGGATGGTGGCCAACTCCATCTTGGGCAATGAGCGCGACAGCCTTGGCAATCCAGACGCTACATTGAGCCGCTTAAACACCTTGTTCGAGATCATGAAAGAAGAAACCGTAGACGGCCAACCTATGGTCGACAACCCAGTCTTTTTGGATCGCGCCATGAAGCTGCAAAGTGAAGTCATGGCCATGCGCTTTAACGACCTGCGGGTACTGTCTGCCAAGGTTAACAAATCTGGTGATGCCAAACTCGCTCGCATGATCACCAAGCTGCAAGGCACAGAGCTACGCCATGCGCTAGAAGGTTTTGCGATCGACGTGATGGGTGAGCTTGGCCTCGCTTACGAGGACAACCCCTACCTACGTGACGCCGGCAGTTGGCAATCCCAATACATGTACTTCTTAGGTCTCATTATTGGTGGCGGCACCTCCCAGATCCAAAAAAACATCATCAGCGAACGGGGCTTAGATATGCCTCGGGAGCCAAAAACCGAGAAGCGAGGATAAGCGCATGGAATTTGGACTATCTGAAGAGCAACGCTTGCTCACGGACAACGTCAATCGCTACCTCAATGAAAAGGCGCCATTGGACAAAGTTCGCGCTTTTGCCGAAAGCGGCACCGATGAGGGTATTTGGGCAGGTTTGATCGAGCTAGGTATTGGCGCCCTGCTCATCCCTGAGGACCAAGGCGGTATCGGTCTAGCACCCCTAGATGCTGCCTTAGTTGCCGAATGTCTGGGGTACCACACGACGCCGGTCCCGTTTCTTGGCAGCGCCGTACTGGCGCCTACCGCTTTGATGCTCGGTGGCAACCTCGATGAGGCACAAACCAGCGATACTCTGGGGCAATTGGCCAGTGGGGAGCTGACGGTTGGCGTCGCCTTAAGTGAAGCTACCGGTGCGCGTAAGAGCGCTGGTGTTCAAGGAGACGGCAAAACCTTGACCGGCCAAGCACTGCACGTTGTTGACTACGGTGCAGGCGCCTATCTAGTGGCAGACACGGATTCGCGCCTGTATTTGGTCGCAGCGGACGCCGCCGGACTTAGTGGCCGCGTGCTGACTACCATCGACAAAACTCGACCCACCGGTGAGCTTACTCTAAGCAACACACCGGCACATTGCCTTAGCGAAGATCCCGAGGTCTTACGTCAAGTGCTCGACGTAGCCCGCGTTATGCTGGCTGCTGATACCTTAGGGGCCAGCCAAAATATGCTGGATCAAGCGGTCGCTTACTCCATGCAACGTGAGCAGTTCAATCGGGTAATCGCCTCGTTTCAGGCGGTAAAACACATGTGCGCTGAGATGGCCGCAAAAATTGAACCGTGTCGCGCCATGGTTTGGTATGCCGCACACGCACTCCAAAGCGTTCCAGATGAAGCCCGTTTAACCGCTTGTCATACCAAGGCGCACCTTAGCGAGGTTGGAAAGTTCGTCGCTAAAATCGCCACCGAGGTACACGGTGGTATGGGCTTTACCGATTTGGTCGGCTTGCACTATTGGTTCAAGCGCATTGGTTACAACCGTCAAACACTTGGCTCACCGGAACGCTTGCGTGTCGAAGCAGCCCAACTACAGGGACTTGCGTAACTCCATGCAATCACCGCTACCCGTACTACCGCTAAAAAATACCGTCGTTTACCCCAATATCGTGATGCCCTTAGCTGTTGGGCGTGAACGCTCACTGGCAGCGGTCAAGGCCTGTGGGGACGTAGGCCAACAAATCATTGTTGTCGCACAACGCGACGGCTCGCTGGATGCACCAAGCTTCGATGATCTCTACCCCATCGCCACCTTGGCCGACATCACTAGGGTTGAACAACGCGATCAAGGGTTACAGGTTATTGTGCAAGGTAAACAGCGCCTACGCCTACTACCACCGCAACTAAACGCTGGGGTAGCAAACGGTGAGCCCAATTATCTGCGCCTACAAGCAGAGCAACTTATCCTACTCGACATGCAAGACTTGGGTGCAAGCGCCGTTGAGGTGGATGCACTGCTGCGCGACAACCTGAAGTTGGCCGAACAAATTGCCAACCTCTTCGACAACGAAAACGGTAGCCAGGTGTACCAGCAGTTGGTCGGCTCTATCGCAGACCCCATCGCCCAGATGTACCGCATTGCGTCGTTGGCCAACCTAACCTTAGAGCAGCAACAAAGCGTGTTGGATGCCGACTCGACCTTAGAGTTAATGCAATCCATCCAGACCTTGTTGCAGCACGAGGTAAAAGTTACTCAAGTCCGACGTGACATTGCCGAGCAAGCGCGCGAAGACTTAGATCAACAGCAACGTGAACACGTGCTACGCCAGCAAAAGCGCACCATTGAGCAAGCGCTTGGCGAAGGCGATGATGACGAAGACATAAGCGAGCTGAAAACTCAGCTTGCCGAGGCCAAACTGCCAGAGGCTGTGCAAAAAGAAGTAGACCGCGAGCTTAAGCGTTTGGCACGCATGCAACCCAGCGCGCCCGACTATCAGGTTGGCCGCAGCTATCTGGAGCTGGTGGCGGAGTTGCCTTGGCATGCGCAAACCGAAGACAAACTCGACTTAACCAATGCACAAGAGGTGCTGGATCGCGATCACTACGGTTTGGATGACGTAAAAGAACGCATCATCGAAACCCTAGCCGTGATGCAGCTAAACCCAGATGCCAAAGCCCCAATCTTATGTTTGGTTGGGCCTCCCGGCGTCGGCAAAACATCGTTAGGGGAATCTATCGCGCGTGCCATGGGTCGTGAGTTCGAACGCTTAAGCTTAGGTGGTCTACATGACGAGGCTGAGCTACGCGGGCATCGGCGCACCTACATCGGCGCTATGCCGGGACGCATCTTGCAAGCGCTGCGCCGAGCGGAGGTGGTGAATCCCATCATTATGCTGGACGAACTAGACAAGCTTGGCCAAGATTTTCGCGGCGACCCTTCCGCTGCGTTGATGGAGATACTAGATCCGGCACAAAACGATGAATTTCGAGATAACTTTCTTAATCTGCCCTACGACCTCAGCCGGGTCATGTTCATTACCACGGCGAACACCTTAGACACCGTGCCACGTCCGTTGCTGGATCGCATGGAGGTGCTGGAGCTCAGTGGGTACAGCGATGCAGAAAAGACCTCCATCGCAACCCAATACCTCGCCCCGCGGCAACGCCAAGAAAAAGGGCTTAGCGATGCTCAACTGAGGCTTGATCAAAAAGCCATCTTGCAATTAATTCGCGGTTACACCCGAGAAGCTGGAGTGCGCGAGCTAGAGCGGGTTATCGGACGTCTTGCACGTAAGCGCGCTCGGCAAGTGGTTGAGGCTCGAAGCGCTGCAAATCCAGGCGACACCAAGGCCTTTGCAGAGCTTGAGCAGCCACTAGATCTAGCGGCGATCACGGATTTGCTTGGTCCAGAGCGATTCAAAGAAGACCCAAGACGCCGTGATCTAAAACCCGGCGTCGCAACTGGCATGGCCTGGACTGCGGTCGGTGGCGATGTAATGTATATCGAGGCCAATCTAACCGCCGCCGGGGACAAGCTCACCCTAACCGGCCAGCTTGGCAGCGTTATGCAAGAGTCCGCCCAAGCGGCGCGCAGCTACGTCTACAGCAACGCTCTTCCCCAGAGCAAAAAAAGTTCAAAGAAGAACAAAGGCGGCAAAAAAACCTCGGGTTGGTCTTTAACCCAAAAGCAACTAGACAAACGCGGTATTCACATCCATGTGCCCGCGGGGGCAATACCAAAAGACGGTCCCTCAGCTGGGGTCACAATGGCCGTTGCCATCACCTCCGCCTACTCCGGGCAGCCCGTACGCGATGACCTAGCCATGACCGGCGAGATCACTCTGACCGGTTTAGTGTTACCAGTGGGTGGTATCAAAGAGAAACTGTTGGCTGCCCATCGAAGCGGTATGCGGCGCATCATACTGCCCCAAGACAACGCCGCAGATTTGGTTAAAATGCCGGCCAGCGTGATGGATGCATTGCATATCACCTTGGTCAGCCATCTCGATGAGGTGTTGCCCATTGCGCTAGGAAAACAACAATAGCCAGATGCTGTTTGGCCCACTCGCTCTAGACATCCCAACAAGGGGACAAACGCTGGTGAACTACCTCTATATCAGGGTCATCAAATTCACATTGATGACGGGACTAGCCGTTTGTACCAATAGCTGGGCCAGCAACGCTCACGCTGAGCAGAAGCAATGGTTCACCGCTGGCACGCTATCCATTGGCGCAGCCGACCTTCACAACTCCAGCAGCCGCGGTTCCTTAGGCACAGGTCAGGTGATTGGTGGTTTTGTCGATGGACGCTTAAGAAATAGCCAAGAGGTCGACGCCGCCGCTGGCATTGGCGCTAGCATCGGGTTCAACCGCTCCCACTGGAGTCTTGAAGCAGAGGTCTTGTGGCGGGTGCGTACAGATTGGGATCTATCTGCCCCCTCACCCAGCATCCGCACGGTAACCAACATCCAAACCAACATTAGCAATGCTACCTTCATGCTGAATCTATCGCGGCGCTGGGGTAACGCCAATGCTTGGCAATGGCAACTGGGTGGTGGTTTGGGTGTCGCCTTCAACCGCTTCGAAACAGACTACAAAGAGCGCGAGATTCCCGGTGAGCGAGAAGAGATCGAGATCACGGCGGATCGACGTTCCCAGCAGCTCGCCTGGAATCTAAGCGCCAGTATGAGCCGCAAGCTGGGCAAACGCTGGCGGGGGCGTATCCGCTATCAATACCTAGACCTTGGGAACATCGAGGCAGGACCATTTGTGGGTCGCGATGTTAAAGTGTTCAGTCGGCATAGCACCCACGAGCTGCAGTTCACCTTAATTCACCTGTGGCGGCGCTAGACCACACGTTCATACTGCAGCGCGTTACCCTGCTTGCCACACAGACTGATAGAGCCAGCTTCGCGCATGCAGTAAGCAAATTTTTGCGCCATCGATCGAGGTGCCTGCATGGCTAGCGCCAACTCGGCGGTACCAAAGGTCTCACCCAACTCACCCGGAGCCAGCGCCCAAAGATCCTCAATGCAACGAAACCGGTGCTGCTCACGCACCTCAACCAACCGACGCTGCACCACGCGCCAACCTTTGCGTCGACGCACTTTGCCTGGGGCGTACTCCAAAATTTCTTCTTCTTCGGTTAGCACCGCTTCCAACTCAAAATTGGGGTGCTGCAACAGCTGTGGAATACTGACCAACTCATCCAAAATATTGACCAAATTGCGCTTCTTGGGGGAGCGGCGGCGAGTGGCTTGCGCATCTTGCTCCACGGGCAACTTGACGATGGTGCGTTGCGCCGCAATAGGATGCACCAAGACCACCGAGTACGACTCAACCAAGTGCTCCAATTTACGGCGAATGGCGCCGAAGCTGGTGGTTTGAATCTCAATCACCTGTTGGCCAAGCTTCACATCTGCAACAAAACCATCGATGGGCACCTCCTGCTCTGCATTAGCCGGGGTGTACAAGGTTTTGAGGCTCTCATGGAGAGGACCTTCGTTGAGGGTTCCGATAGACACGGCAATTAGGGTATAACGTCAGCCCTACTTCAACAATTATTAAGTGAGAATCGATATGAGCATTGCGGGAACCTGGAACACCACCATGAACACCCCCATGGGTGCACAGCAGGCAACCTTGACGCTGAACGAAGATGGCAGCGGCAAAATGTCAGGGGCGCAGGGCGACATGGAGATCACCGACGGCAAGGTAGACGGCAATGCGGCTCAATGGAAATCTGCCATAACCACCCCAATGGCCATGACCTTAGAGTTCGACGCCACCGCTGAAGGCGACAACATCACGGGTAGCGTAAAGCTAGGCGCTTTTGGTAACGCTACCTTCGAGGGCACCCGCGCCTAGGTCAATCCTAGGTCCATCTTAGACCCATCCGTTCAGGGTCCTACTCCAGCCCCTAAGGCAAACTTAGGGGCCAACTTAACAACTAATCGACATTGGAATCACTATGAGTTGGCAAGACGAGCTGGATGAATTGCAGCAGCGCGAGCAGATGGCTTTTGCCATGGGCGGCACTGAAAAAGTAGAACGACAGCACCACTTCAACAAGCTCACCATACGCGAACGCATTGATGCCATTGGCGACAGCAACAGCTTCCACGAGATTGGTACCGTCGCTGGCGTTGCCGAGTACGACCAAGATGGCAACCTAAAAGGTTTCACCCCTTCAAACTTTGTCTTCGGTACCGCGGAGATTGACGGCCGCCCAATCATTTTGTCTGGTGACGACTTCACCGTTCGAGGCGGCTCTGCTGATGCGTCCATCGCCGGCAAACGGAATCGAGCGGAAGGCTTAGCGCTGGAGTTGCAACTTCCCCATATTCGTCTGGTAGATGGCATGGGTGGCGGCGGTTCGGTGAAAACCATAGAGACCGCGGGTCGAACCTACATTCCTGAGCTGCGGGGTTGGGAAACCATAGTCCAGCATTTAAGTGTCGCCCCGTCTGTGTCCTTGGCCTTAGGGTCTGTTGCCGGTATTGGTGCAGCGCGAGTTGCCACCAGCCACTACTCGATGATCGTGAAGAACAGCGCGCAGATGATGATCGCGGGCCCGGCGCTAGTAGACTGGGCCAGCTTAGGTGATGTCACCAAAGAAGAGCTGGGGGCATCCAAAATACACACCCGTAATGGTGCCATTGATGATGAGGTGGCAAGTGAAGAAGAAGCCTTTGCACGCGCTCGCCAGTTTCTAAGCTACTTACCAAGCAGTGTTGATGAGTTACCACCACTGACCACCACCAGCGACGACCCCAATCGGACCGACGAAAGCTTGTTGAACCTTGTGCCAAAAGATCCGCGCAAGGTTTACAAAATGCAGAAGCTAATTGATGCGGTGGTCGACACCGATTCTTGGTTTGAGATCGGTGCTAAATGGGGGCGCTCGTTAAAAACTGGCTTAGCCCGCCTAAATGGCATTCCCGTTGCAATTTTTGCGGAAAACCCCATGGTCTACGGTGGTGCCTGGACAGCAGATTCCTGCCGCAAGCTCATCCGGCTGCTGGACCTTGCCTCTACCTTTCATCTCCCCGTGATACATCTAGAAGATTGCCCAGGGTTTTTAATCGGCAAGCAAAGCGAAGAGAACGCCACCATCCGGGTAGGCTCCTCGGCATTGGCCGCGTTAGGGCAATCCACCACCCCGTTTTGCTGTGTGGTTGTGCGTAAGGCATTTGGTGTGGCTGGGGCTGCTAACAACAAACCGGGCGCACATAACTTCCGTGTGGCCTGGCCTTCCGGTGACTGGGGTTCGCTACCTATAGAGGGTGGTATTGAGGTGGCCTACAAAGCAGAGCTGGAAGCCGCTGATGATCGAGACGAGCATCTTGCTAAGATCAAAGAGCGACTCAACAAGCTGCGCTCACCCCTGCGCTCCGCCGAGTACTTTGAGATAGAAGAGATCATCGACCCAAGAGAAACACGGTCCGTGTTGTGCCGCTGGGCCGCGTTGGCCCGCCGAGCGACTAGACCCGGCCCCACTAGCTTCGGTTACCGACCTTAGCCTTTGCCTTTGCGCTCAAAACGTACGCTGCATCGCCTTAACCGCTTGGGATACCTCAGCTAGGGTATCAGCACATTCATGCAATCGCGGCCGTTCGCGCTGCAAGATCTTCTCGAACAACAAAGCCCTGGTTTTATCTCCTGAAAAGGGTTCTGAGTCTGGGCTGCCGCCATCATCGCGCAGCTCCTCACCCGCCGCGCTAAGCAAAAAACTCACTATACGGTCCGCACCATTGAGGCGCCCCCATAAGTAGTCGTGCTCTCGGTAGCCGCGATTGAAGAACCCTAAGAAGCCCATAAACTGGCGGCACTTGAGGCCCTTAAATATCCCGGTCAGCGAGGTGGCGTCCGGTGGACTGATACGTTCAACCCCAACACGGGTTAGCGGGTCTGGCCCATCTTCTTCAGCGCCTTGGGTTAGCAGCAGCGCATCAAACATAGGAAAGCCCACATATTCAGCGGCGATAGAGGCGCGCAGTGCAGGCGAATCCAGATTGCGGCAAAAGCTGTAGAACATTTCATCTAACCGTTGATCCACTCGATTTAAGGCCAAGCCTGCGGCAAGTCGTTGCAACACCTCAACCGCCTCGTCTCGCGCCAAGGGCACCCGTTGCGCCGCATCAATCAAGACCGTCGCCAGCTCAACGTCTATGCCTCGAGCGCGGCGCAACTCGTATAGCTCCTCCAAAAAGCCGTAGGCGGCCACCTTAAAATCAGCCAACGCTACCTGGGTGATCGAATCAAGATCATTATCTAGGTCTTGATGGTTAAGACGGCGAATAACAAACAACACGCGGCGGATACGAAAGCTGACATCAAACAACTTCAAAAAATTCTCTTGGCGCTCATGCTCGGACATGCGACCGCCACTGTCCGAGCTCACCGCGGTCTCATCTAGCGCCCACCAATGTTGCAACGTAGTAGACATAGCGCGCTGTTGAACCGGTGAATCCAGCTCAGGGGTTAACACCGCCCACTCCTGCGCCAACGCGTCCGTCAGTCGCCACAAACGACGCTGGACGTAGGCCCGGTAAGCTAAGCCCATCTCTCGATCGGCGCTCACCAGCAAGGCTTCTCGCGCCCGACTTAAGGCTTCCAAGCTTGCAGGCGGTCGATCTGCACCCGGCCATAGCTGCGCAACAATCGCCTTGATCTGCTCGCCGTTGGCATCGATCACCCGATGATTGGTTAGCACTCGGCGGTCTTGTGCCATGAATTTTTTAAGATCATCCAGCACCGGCTGATTGCGGGGGATTGTGGTTACCGCAGCGCGAATGGTATTGAGATAGCTCATGGCTTTGTCGCCAGGCACATTCGGGTCCACCTTAGGATCTGGCTCTATGTAAACAATAAGCCGCCGCACCTGACGGTCTGCAGAACGATGCTTGAGCGCCTCCAGCACCGCCTCAAAAGGTTTGTTGTTTACAATGCCGCCGTCTACATAGTAGCGCTGCAATGGATCAAACAGTGCCGCCGCCGGCGTTCCATCGCTGCCAAACAAGTTGTTCCGCAAAAAGCCTTGCTCGTTGGGCCATTGCTGCTCTCGCTCCAACAACACTTGCTTTAGCTCGGCATGAACAAATGGTGGGAATGCACCAGTATAAGAGGAGCTGGCTCGCGCAGCCCAAACTAAGGCCGGGATATTGTCATGGCGAAAGTCACTTTGCTCGCGGCCAGTCTGAGTTTGCTTGTGGGTTAACCGACAAAAAATGCCATGCTCGTTTTCTCTAGCAACCAGTTTGTGGTTCAGCTCGATATCACGGCGATATCCAACCAGGTCCGTGACGCTAGCGTAAACATCTAAGCGTTGGTCATGGGGCATCAACGAGCTATTCGGCCGCGCCGTTCGGTTCATGCTATCTAGCGCTTCGAGGAAAAAATGGCACAGCCTGCTACCAGAGAACGGGGGGCGGAACCAAGAGGAACGGATAAGCCGGTTCAGCTTGTGGTGTGTTTCAAGATCTGCCGTTAACGAGTCAGGCAGCCACCAGGACATCACCTTCAACACGGGCCATAAGTACCACTTACGCCAGCGAGACCGGCTTTCACCACTGAGTTGGTCGGTGTCGGCTTTGCCAAGCCATAAATCCGTGTGTGCATCAAGCAGTGAATCATCCACCAATGCCTTAGCCATCATAATGCCGTTAATGGCACCCGCTGAAGCACCGGCCACCACATCCACCACCACGCGAAATTTGTTGCGGCGGTTGATTCGTTGCAGCAGCTCAAAATACACCGCCTCTGTATCATGACCGCGCTGATCAGGCCCATCAGCATAGCTAGTGTTGGCCGCCTGGGGGTCTAGATCCATCTCGTGCAGGACTTTCGAAGCCCGCACTAATTTCAGCAGCTCTTTGGTTACACCATGCATGTACACCGCTAGCGAGGCCCCACCATAGATCACGACCGCAAATCGAAGTTCACGCTTAGCCATTCAGTTGGTCACTTAATCGGTTGCTCCGGATACAGCATTGTCTTCAGGAGAGCCCTGCAGCAACAGGGACACTACCTGGGCTAGGCTGGGCTCGGATTGATCTTTTAGCGGCGCTAGTCGTTCATACAGTTGCGCAGCGGCCAGATGGAAACCCATAGGCAGGTCTGCCTGATTATAGCTTGCCGCAATCTCACGCATCTCGCCAGCAAAGCGCCAAGCTTTGGGGGCGCTACCCAACGCGGCTCGTTCAACTCGGCCAGCGGTGCCTGGCTGAGACTGCTCCCACTCGGCGGCAAGCCAGGGCATCACAGCATGATGCTCAGCAAGTGCCTGGGTGGCCAACAACAACGCGCTTAAGCCTTTGGTGTAACCGGCGTAACTCATCTTTAGTGCAGATGCAGCACCGACAGGTGCGTCCATAGCCACCGCCTGCAGCGCACCGCGTGCAAACCAGCCAGCAACTTCAGGCGCTTGAGCTCCCGATAGATATAGCCTAGTGGACCCTGATTTATAGGCTGGCGGGCCTATTATGCCGCCATCTACGAACCGCTCGGCAAAGCTCGTCCCGATCTCAACCGCCGTTTGTGGCGCCACAGCATTTGCATCAATGTAGACACCATCAAACCCTAAGCCGGCCACTTGTCCAGCAACTTCTTTAGCGGCGGCCGGTGGGCACACACAAATCACCGCATCACTGCGTTGCACCAAGTCCAACTGGGTCTCAACGCCGATGAAGCCCGCTTGCTGAGCCCTGGTGGTGGTTGCAGCAGAGCGCTGATCGGCCAGCCACAGCACCTCATGTGCGTTTTGACGCAACGCCATACCAAGGGTAACCCCCATCTGGCCCGGGTGAAGCAAACCAATTTTCATAGGCTTGTTGTCATGCTCATTGTTGATTGCTAACGACGATAGTTGAGCGGCGGCTGGCGATCACCAAGCAACGCTTTGTAAACAAAGTCTTCACCCCGCGCCACGCGCATCTCTTGCTCCGCACGTTTCAACAGCTCTTTGTCTCGATAGAGCTGGGAGCCGGTTAGCGCCAATACCTGCGAGGCCAGCAACATACCTTTATGACCAATGCTCATGCCACCGGCTGCAACCGCTTGCCAGGAATGCGCCGGCGTACCCGGCACCCAAGTTGCCGTACGGAACCCCACGGTTGGGACCTGCCAACTCACATCACCCACATCCGTAGAGCCGAACGTGCTACCTACCTTGTAAGGTTGCACCACGCCCACGCTGCTCAACGGTGACGGCTTGCCGGTTAGGGTCTCGTGGATCTTTTGCGCAAACTTTGTTTCTTCAGCCGTGTACTGCAGCGGTTGCAAGCTGCGCATATTGGCATCCACTCGCCGAGCTAGGGTCTCGTTTGGCAACACTGGGTAGTTGCCATGCATCACCTCATATTCCAAGCGCGTTTCTGTGCCTTGGGCTGCTGCTTTGGCCGCATTAACAACCCGCTCAAACAGCTGTTCAGCAACATCACGCTGGGGGTGGCGCACGTAGTAATAGACCTCAGCAAACTCCGGAACGATGTTCGGTGCTTGCCCGCCTTGAGTGATCACGTAGTGCATGCGGCTGGTCATGGGTACGTGTTCGCGCATGAGGTTCACCATGTAGTTCATGGCCTCCACCCCATCTAAGGCCGAGCGTCCGAGATGCGGAGCGCTAGCGGCATGCGCTGCACGGCCATGAAACTGAAAACGACCCGATTTGTTGGCCGTGGTACTGGAGGCCGCTGCGGTGTTCGCCGAACCGGGATGCCAATGCAGCATGGCGGCAACACCATCAAATACGCCTTCTCTGGCCATATAGACTTTGCCCGAGCCACCCTCTTCGGCTGGCGTACCAAACACCTTGATGGTGCCTTTGGTCCCAGTGCTGCGAAGCCAGGTTGCAATGGCTGCGCCAGCACTGGCAGATGCAGCACCAAACAGGTGGTGACCACAGGCATGTCCCGGTGCATCGGCGACAACCGGTTGCCGGCTGGGGACTGGTGCCTGGCTCAGTCCAGGCAACGCATCAAACTCAGCTAAAATACCAATCACCGGCTCGCCGCGACCAAAAGTCGCCACAAAGGCCGTGGGGATACCGGCGACCCCCTTGGTGATCTTAAACTTGCGCTGTTTTAGGTAATCCTGCAGAGCCTGGCTGCTAGCCTGCTCCTGGTACCCCAGCTCCGCTGCCGCAAACACCTGTTGTGCCAGGTCCACCGCAGCACGGCTATCTTTTGCAAGGTGCACCAACACTTCTCGGTCAGAAGGTACAAAGGGGGCTACGTCAGCCCAAGCACCAGCCGCCGCCAGCAAACTTAAGGTAAAGCCAGCCCAAAGCGCTTGGGCTCTGCCCTGCTCCCGGGCAATTCCGAAGGCGTATTTCGATAGGATTTCCAAAACAATGCTCAACTTGCAGTCTCTCCATTTCCAGCGCAACGGTCACTGTGCCTAGGATTGGGCCTGACGGCAATGGCGCGCTGCTGGGGCTCAATCATCAGTTCAGGAACCGTTCAGATAACCCGCACTATGTTAACCCGGCAACCCTTGGGCACGGATTCGTGGGGTGCCAGCTGGCGACCAAATTAAACTGGGAGAACCCTGATATGCCCGCTTTACCTCAAACAGCATTGCACAGACAACGACGCTTCCCCCCTGGGCCAACTCCAAGCCGGTTCTGGTCAACTATATTGATCATATCTGGGTTAATGGTTTCTAGCTCAAGCCTGGCTCGACCTGACTTGAAGAGCCGGTTTGATGACGCTCAACTCTCAAAACGAGGGACCCCGGTGGCCAGCATGCCGAGCGCCAGCGCTATTCAAGACTGGGCTGCAGAGGACAATATGAACTTGTTGGTTGAGATAGCCGAAAAAGGCATCTACCGACTGACGTTTACCGAGGCTTGCTACCACTTACGCTGGGCCAACAACGTTGGCTTAAGCGGCTCGCAAAATAAAGTTTGGGCGGGGTTCGACTATCTTACGGTTGATGGCCAACGTTGTTCCATTGGCAGCATCAACCGACTCTAGACCGACTCTAGCTAGAGATAGCGGTATCGCTAGGTGGGCAAGAAATGCACCGGATAGGTGATCTTGGTTTCGCTCACCGCTTGCTTGCCAAAGTTAAACAAACGAACTCGGTTGATAATCTTAGCAATGACCGTTTCATCCGCTAACTCAGAAGCAACCACTTTGCAGTCAACAACTCGGCCGCTGGGGTCAATCACTAGCTCCAGCAACACCTTACCTTGCAAGGTAGGGTCAGACCGCAACGCACGATTGTAGATGGCAAAGATGGCACCCTTGTTGCTGTCAAACACCCGGCGAATTTCTTCGACGCTACGCTGACGTGCATCAATGGGCTGCTTAACCTTTTTAACCCGCCCTTTACCCGTTGATCCTTCAGGCACTTCAACCTTAGTGGTCTCACGACCGGATAAAGCGACGCCACCGGTATCCGATGATAAGGCTGCAACGTTCACCCCAGCACTACGACTGCTGTGCTTTGAGGTAAGCAACGAGCGATCAATGCTCTTTGCTTCTCCAGCCCCTTGTTGAATGGCACCAGTATCCTGCAACTTGCTGACATCCACGGCTTCGCGCATGTCTGAAAACGCATCGCTAAAGGCTAGCAATCCGGAAACCTTGGCTTTTTCCTGTGCTTGCGCAACGTCAGGCTTAGGCGGATCGATCTTAGCAATGGGCTTAGGCTTCACCACGGGCTTCTTTTCTACCGGCTTAACCTTTTCAGGCTTCACTTCTTTTTTGATCTCAGGCTTGGGTGGCGGCGGTGGCGGTGGTGGCTTCGGCTTCTCCATGAGAATTCGGGCCAGCGCTGGAGGCAATGCCTCTTTCTCTGCGCGATCAATTTCTGGCACTGTCAGCCAAGGCATAACCAAGCCAACACAAAGCACTAACGCCAATGTTCCTACGAGCCAAGTTTTAAATCGACGAACGTCTTGGCGCGCCACATCCCAGGGCATGCCAAAGGCGGGTAATGCCGCTGCTGCACTCATGACGATGCTCCTACAGACGCTGTGCTCACCCCAGCGCTGCTAACCGTTGCCGCCTTCGGGGCTTGGAGTTGGTTCACCGCCAAAGAAATTCGAGCAAAATCTGCGCTTTGGCAAGTCAGCATGATTTTCTTCAGAAGCCAATAAGGCAGCTGCTTGTCACCCATGATGGTGATCTCAAATCCACCTTCGGGAATCTCTCCTTTCCGCTTGGCCTGATACTCAAGCTCAGCTTGCAAGCCTTCGATGATGTTGACTTCAGCAGTATCTAAGGTAGATACATCGGCCACCTTACGTCCAGCAAGCATCATTTCGTTTGCTGTCACCGAGATGGTGAGCCGGTCTTTTGGTTTCTGCTCTGAACTGGAATCGGGTAGCTTGATATCGCTATTCGACTGCAAGACTTCAACTTCAGATGAGTTCACCATTAAGAAAAAGACCAAAATGGTAAAAATATCCATCAGCGACACTAGGTTTAAGCTAGCACCGCGACGGTTGTTCTTCTGCTTAGATCGGCGTTTTGCCTGATGAAAGCGACTCATGAGCGCACCGCTTCAACACTAGCAATCCTATTGGCTGCTGGCGTTACCGCTGACGTTTGTTGTAGCTGTTTAGCAGCAGCCGTATCTCCTAGGGAGATCACTGGAAACAACTCACCTTGAACCACCTCTAAACCAACCACCGTTGGGTAAGATCGAACCTTGTCCATTACGGTAACCAAGGTTTGATAGTCCGTTGCATCTTCCAGCAACACCGTGATGTCCTGCTTTTCTGGCATACGCCGCTTCACTTCCTGCATCACCAGCGATAGTCCATCAAAGTCATATTGGCCTTCTAGCAATGGCAGAGATTTAATCGTGCCGCCACGGCCATCCGCCACATCCAGACTATTGGTACGAACCACCACTTCAAGGTGTACCGCTTCCGGATCAAACTGGCCGCTGGCGTTGTCACCAGAAGGAAAGTTCAAATCGATAACGGTGGTATGGGTAAACACCATAGACAGCAGCAGTACGGGCACCAACACGATCATCAGGTTCATGAACGGGGTGACGTCTAGATCTGCTGCCTCGGTGTGCTTAGCGCGCCGCCGGCGTATACGATCCATGCGCTGCGCTCTAAGCTTTTGCGGCTTCTGGCTTGGTGCGACGCGCCGGCTGTGGCTTGTCTTCACCTTCCATCATGTTTAAGAACTTAACCACAGCAATCTCAAGGCTCTCAACGATAGCGCTGGTCTTGCTTTGCAGCATCGAGTGAATGAGCAATAGCGGGATAGCCGCCATCAAACCAAATGCGGTGGTGTTCATGGCAATAGAAATACTCTGTGATAGCAATGAGGCTTTCTCTGCTGGGTCAGCGTTAGCAACCGCGGTAAAGGCGGCAATCAGACCAATAATGGTACCGAGCAGGCCTAGCAGCGTTGCAATGTTGGCGAAGGTGGCTAAGTAAGGCGTACGGCGCTCAATGGTAGGCAGCACTTCTAGCAACCCTTCTTCCATGGCGTACTCGATATCACTACGACGGCGAGAAGAGGCACGGCGATTCATGCCGTCAGAAATAATGCGGCTCATCGCTGAAGACGATTTACGGGTCGCTTCTGTGACTTCACGAACGCGCTGCGCTTTCAACAGCGGCATAAGCTGCTGGAAATCACGACGGTTCACACGAATTTGGTTGGCAAGAAACAGGTATCGCTCAATTGCGATGGCCACACCAATTGCCAGTACAACAGCAATGGGATACATGAAGGGACCGCCCTGCTGAAAAAAGTTGACTACGGTGGTGTAAAAATCCATCTGTTACTGCTCCTGGTCACTATTGGTTTCTGAAATCTTTTCTAACGTCTCAAAGTATTTAAGCTCACGTCGATACGCGGGCGGATATAGGCTTCGAAACACCTCGACTTCAGTGAAGTCGGCTCTCACTTCAATTTCGGGCAAACCCGTTGGCGTTTGCCAAGGTAAGATATACAAGACTTTGGGCAGCTCTTGATTGCCCAAGATCACGGTTTCATCAAGCTCAATCACGGCTTGATTACCAGTTTTCTCTGCCGCCAAGCTATTCACGGCATACAAGAGACTGAGCGCACATAAAATATGACGAGTCATCACACACCCAACCGTCGTTCAAGGTCCATCACCCAGCCTTTCACCTTGCGATCTTCTGCATCGCTTAGGTCTTGATATTGGCGATAGGCAGCCAAGGCTTCGGGCAGTCGGCCCAAGTACAGCTCGTACAAAATGCCCAAATTCAGAACCACGGTTTCATTGTCCGGCTCATGGCTTAGGCAGCGTTTGTAGTGATCTTCAGCTGCTGCAAAATCACCCGCTTGGCGAGATAGAACACCCAGCTGATTGCGAGCTGCACAATGACCGGGGTTTGCTTGTAGCGCCTGGCTGAGGGCCATGTGCGCATCATCCAATTGCTCGTTGGC
>CALHVX010000126.1 GCA_938036875.1 uncultured Pseudomonadales bacterium | reverse complement strand
CCCTGGGCGCAGCTCAACAGATCCGCTTGCGCTTGAGTACGGTAAGTCCGCTTTGCATAAGAGGAGTAGATTGGCACGCTGATGGCCGAAATGAGCGCCAGGATAACCAACGCAACCAGCAGCTCCATAAGGGTAAAGCCGGCTGTTTGCGCGCGCGATCGTTTACGCCGGCGCAACTGAGGTTGCCCCGGCCGGACCGAACTTGAGTTTTGATGCCTCACGCACAAGACGCTCCTGTGCTGTGATGCAGTGTTGATGGCCACCTAGCTTGTCCCCCGGCTATCGAACTGGCTGATTTGTCGATCACAACAACTAATCGCCCCAACTCTGCGGTCGAGTGCAAATAGTGTGATCCCCGTCACACTCTACCCAGCGACGGCGTCAGATCACGACAAATGACCGCTCAGCGGTCTATTTTTACCGACAAGCGGTCATTTGGTGCTAAATGAATGCCCAGAGCAGCGGCGTTAAAGGGTTAAAAACCAGCCTACAAGCCACTAAAAATGGGCAATTCGGCCCTTCTCGGCTGGTCCTAGTCAGCTTGGCTTGGCGTTATCTACCGCCACAATTTCAACGTCAAACAATATGACGGTTCCGGCGAGCGGATGGTTGAAATCTACCTCCACGTCGCGCTCTTCGACTTTGATCACAACCCCGGGCAACTCGCCTCCTGGGCCCGCAAAGCTCACCATCAAGCCTGGTTCTAACGGCTGGCTGGCTTCGGTGTCACTAAATTTGGAGCGATCTAGGCGCCGGATATTGCCTTGCTGTCGAAGCCCAAAAGCATCTTCTGGCTCAACCTGAAAGCGTCGCTCATCGCCCACTCGCATCCCCACCAACAGCGTTTCAAAGCCAACGGGCATATTGCCGTCACCCAAACGGAACTGTGCCGGCGCTTTATCAAAGTTGGAGTCAATAATCTCACCCGCAGGCATGCGCAAGGCAAAGTGCAAGGTGACCTGCGATTGCGCCACCACTACATCAGGATCGTCGCTGGCTATAAGGTCGGACATAAATCGGTCGCTTTTGTTAAGAGGCTAGATTTGAGGAAAAGACCAAGAGGCTAGCAACAATGGGGTCCGCCACCTGGTCAAACATCCGGTGCCACTTGGTCACGACTCTCCCGCCATTCTTGCCACAACAGCCACAACCACAGGCTGGCACCTAAAAACAGCGCTGAGTCCGCCAGGTTAAATGCAGGGAAGTAGGCGCTTTGGTAGTGCACCAAAATAAAATCCACCACATGGCCATGGACAAACCGGTCGATTAAGTTGCCCAGCGCGCCACCCAGTATGAGTCCGTACACGAAACCCATGAGTTTTTGTTGAACCGGCAAACGGCGCAACTCCCAAACGATAAAGCACACAAAAAATAGAGCTAAGCTGACAAAGAAGTAATGCTTCCACTCGCCAGCATCTGCCAACATCGAAAACGCTGCGCCTTCGTTATGCCAACGCACCCAGCTGAAAAAGGCGTTCACTGGCACTTCATCGAGATAAGCCAGCTTGCTTATCACCACATACTTAGACGCCTGATCTAACAACACCACCAATAGGCTAATGCCGAGCCAGCGCAGCGCACCGGTTTGGGGCTTGGGGTCACTACATTGTGCACTAGGGTTCACCAAGTTACTCACCAGTAACCCCCACGTCCGTTAGGGTACCCGCAGCAACCGGCTTTGAACTCGGCACAAAAAAGGGCAATCGTTTTGCCTCTGGCTGATCCACAAACCACTGCTTTGCAGTGGCGATGTCCAGATCAATTTGCGCCTTGAGCTCATCTAGCCCAGCAAAGGTTTGCTCATCTCGAAGCTTGTGGTGAAACGTCACAGTTAACAGTTGCCCGTACAAGTTGCCGGTGTAATCGAAGATGTGGACTTCCAGCAACGGCTCTTTGCCATCAACCGTTGGACGCACACCAATGTTGGCGATGCCGGTGTAAAACTCGGGTTCGCCGCTGTTCGATGTCGCACCCTTGTTCGTTGACTTGTTAACGCCGGTTACAGACACCGCGTAAACACCCTCAAGCGCGGCTTTGTAGCGCTGCAACCTGATATTTGCAGTCGGCACTCCTAACTGGCGACCCAATTGCCGACCGTAGACTACGTTGCCCATGATGAAATACGGGTGCCCCATCAACTGCTCAGCCTGTGGGAAATCACCGGCAGCCAACACTTCACGTACTCGGCTGCTGCTAACTCGGTCATGCTCATAACTTAGGGTGCCCATGTGGCTAACCCCAAACCCATGCCGGTCGCCGGCATCTTTGAGCATGGCGTAATCACCACCCGCACCCTGACCAAAGCGAAAATCGTCTCCCACAACCAAATAGCGGACGTCTAACCCTTTGACCAATAAGTTTTCGACCACAGTATCGGCACTAAGGTTTGCGGTTGCCTGGTTAAACGGCAGCAACAACACCTGATCTAAATCGGTGCCCATAAGCAGGGTCATCTTCTCGCGAAAGCGGGTGAGGCGCGCGGGTACTGAGGCGCCCGCAAAAAATTCTCTTGGCTGGGGTTCAAAGGTAATCAGCATGGATTTAACGCTAAGCTCTAAACCTTTGGCGGCTAAATGCGCAAGCAACATCTTGTGCCCGTGATGAACACCGTCAAAATTACCGATGGTGAGCACCGTACCTCGGTGCTCCGGACGAATATTATGCAGGCCGCGAATGATTTCCATCCGCGCAGTATACGTGTTGCGTTGCTAGAGCGTGAGCCGCAGATGGCTGGGGCGAACACCTAAGAGCAACAAAACACTCCCATAGACGGCTCCACCGGCAGTAACCAGCAGCAACAGCCAACCGACCCGCGGCACCAGCGGCGCTTGCAGCCAAAAATCTTGGGCTGGGGTCAACGTCAATAGCACAGCCGCCATACCCAGACAGGCCAGCAAAATCTTGCCTAGCATCAACCACAGCGCCTTATCGGCAACCAGATAACCCCGTGTTGATAGTCCGTGAGCCAGCAACCCTGCGTTCACCAGGCCAGAAGCCGAAGTGGCTAACGCAAGCCCTACATGCCCCATGCTCCGATACAGCGCAAAGTTGAGAACGATATTCACCAACACCGCCACCACGCCGATGCGAAAAGGGGTTGTCGTGTCTTTGCGCGCGAAGAAGCCTGGCGCCAAGACTTTGACTAGCACCCAGCCAACCAATCCCGGGGCAAACGCCTGCAGCGCCAACGCCGCCAATTGGATATCTAACGGTTGCATCTCCCCATGCAACAGCATGCTGGCCAGCAACGGGGTCGCTAGCAAATACAAAGCCACCGCGGCCGGAAATGCGAGCAGCAAGGCTGAGTTCACCCCCCAGGCCAGCGCTTTACGAAAATCCGCAAAATTCTCGTTTGCTGCCAGCCGCGATAGGTTTGGGAGCAGCACCGTGCCCAAAGCCACCGCAACCAGCCCAACGGGCAGCTCCAACAAGCGGTCCGCGTAGTACAGCCAAGAGATGCTGCCGGCCACCAACTGAGAGGCCAAAATGGTATCCACCAAGGTGTTGATTTGGGCCACCGATGCCGCCAGCACTGCGGGCACTAGCAACCGCCCCACTTCACGCACACCTGGATCCCGATAACTCAAGCGAGGAGGCGTCAGCAGCCCTAGGGGAGCTAAGGCTGGGATTTGCACGGCGAGCTGGACACAGCCAGCCACTAATACGCCCCAAGCCAAGGCCACCGCCACCACACTGCTCTGGCCAGGGCTATTGAGCGCAGCCCACAGGGCAGCCCCGATCAAACAGAGGTTCATGAGCACCGGTGTCACAGCAGGCACGGCAAAACGATCGTGGCTGTTTAAAATGGCCCCAGACAGGGCCACCAGAGTGATCAGGCCTAGATAGGGAAAGGTGATCCGCACCAACTCAACCGCCAACACCGCACGCGGGCCATCGTCCACAAAACCTGGCGCAAACACCCACACCAAGGGTTCCGCAAAAACCACACCCAAAACCACTACGGCGCCGACGATCAGCCCCAAATTGCCAAATATGCGGCTAACAAAGGCTCTCAGGACCGCCTTGGGCTCTTGGCGAAATCGGGCAAGTACCGGCACAAAGGCTTGGTTAAAAGCGCCCTCCGCAAACAGGCGCCGGAAAAAATTCGGGATGCGAAAGGCGACAAAAAAGGCGTCCGCTGCGTAACCCGCCCCAAATACGTTGGCAAAGACCACATCTCGCACGAACCCACTGATCCGAGACAACAAGGTCATACTGGCGACCACCGCCCCTTGGCGCACTAGATTGCGCTTGGGTTCAGCAGGTTGGTCAGATTCAGTCAAACTGGCATATATCCTTTCATGTTGACACTGCGGCACCACGGCTGCATATTACCGCGCCTAATTTACACGGAGCCGTCACTTGGCTAACAGTCCTCAAGCACGAAAGCGCGTTCGCCAATCTGACGCCGCACGCACTCGTAACTCAGCACAGCGCTCAATGGTGCGAACCTACATTAAGCGCGTTATTGCTGCCATCGAAAGCAAAGATCCAGCTGCCGCTAAGGCCGCTTTGGCTGCTGCTGTTCCGGTCATTGACCGCATGGCTGACAAAGGCGTGATGCATAAAAACAAGGCTGCTCGACATAAGTCTCGACTGAACGCTGCCGTTAAAGCCATCAGCTAAGAGCTGCTGTTGCCAAGACTAGGCTACCCAGCGCGGTAGCCTTAGTTCTAGCTACGCTTTCTAGCCTCGGCAACAGGGCTAGAGCAAGACCAAGTTGTCGCAATGCACAAGCTCATCTTCGTTGCGGTAACCCAGCTTAGCCTCGATAGCGCTGGAGGCCGCACCTAACAACCGGCGCGCATCTGCGCTTGTGTAGTTGACCAGCCCTTGACCTAACAAGCGCCCATTGCCATCCAGCAGGCGCACCAAATCCCCTCGATCAAACTCCCCTTGCACGCCGGTCACACCAACGGGCAGCAGGCTTACCCCACGCTTGGCCACCGCCAAGGCTGCGCCATCATCTAGGATCAAATCACCAGCCGCTTGCAGTTGATCCGCAATCCACCGCTTACGTGCATCTAAGGGAGCTTCGCTAGCGGTAAGCATGGTGCCTAGCTCAACGCCCGCCATCAGCTTCGGCAATACATCCGGCTGCGAGCCACTAGCAATAAAAGTGTGGGCGCCTACTCGGGCTGCCAGTCGAGCCGCGCGCAGCTTGGTCAACATGCCACCACGGCCAAAGCCGCCAACGCCCGTTGCCACATAGGCGTCTAACGTTGGATCGTTCGCCTCGGCGTAGTCCACAAGCTTGGCATCCGATTGCTGCCGAGGGTCGCCCGTGTGCAAACCACCTTGATCCGTCAAGATAATAAGCGCATCCGCGTGCACTAGATTAGCCACCAAAGCAGCCAAGGTATCGTTGTCACCAAAGCGTATCTCGTCGGTTGCGACGGTGTCGTTTTCATTGATCACCGGCACAACACCCAGCTTCCACAGCGCATGGATGGCACCACGCGCGTTCAAGTAACGTTGCCGGTCGCTGAGATCTTCACCGGTGAGTAACACCAGAGCGGTGTGCCGGTCATGTTCAGCAAAGGCAGCCTCGTAGGCTTGAATAAGCCCCATCTGGCCCACCGCGGCCGCTGCTTGCAACTCTGCCAAGATCGAAGGACGCTTGGCGAGACCCAGGCGATGGCAACCTTCGGCCACCGCACCAGATGACACCAGCAAAACCTCAATGCCCGCCTGGGTCAACGCTTCGATTTGAGCGCACCAAGCGGTAATGCGCTGGTGCGCTAAGCCCAGCCCAGGTTCGGTCACTTGAGCGCTGCCAATCTTAACCACCACCCGATTCCAGGGTCGGAGCATTGCCTGCCGACTAGTCACCGTCAGAGTCCGTTGCGGATTTGGTTTGTGCTGCCACCGCCGCTTGCATGGACTTAGCCGCCACCTCGGTGCCGTCATCTCTCACGTAAACTACCATCACGTCATCCTCTGGCTCCTCGACAGGCGCCGCAATAGTCTTCACAGGCCGTGCAACCAACGCCGACTCGGTGACTTGTGTTGCAATCAAGTCCTGCAATTGCGCTTCAGCCTCCGCCGCCTCTTCATCCTGCGCTAACTGTTGGGTTTTAGCGTAAACCGCATCACCCAAAGCATGGGTCAGGGTGGCAAGACCCTCGCTGGTCACGGCAGAAATCAAATGCATATCACGACCAGGGAAGCTGTCACGCGCTTTGGCAAGCAGTGCCTCTCGTTGATCTTCATCGAGTACATCAATTTTGTTAAAGACCAGCCAGATAGAGCGTTGGGCCAAAGCGGCGCTGTATTGGCTCAACTCCGCCTCAATCAACTTAACGTTGTTGATGGGGTCGCTGCCGTCTAGGGGCAAGCAATCGACCAAGTGCAGCAACAGGCGGGTCCGAGAGAGGTGGCGTAAAAATTGGATGCCTAAACCTGCACCTTCTGCCGCTCCAGCAATCAAACCTGGTACATCAGCAACCACAAAACTGCGGTCATCACCGGTATCAACCACACCCAGACTGGGCACCAAGGTGGTAAAGGGGTAGTCGGCAATTTTGGGTTTGGCCGCGGACACCGCGCTGATGAAGGTGGATTTACCCGCATTAGGCAGACCTAACAGGCCGACATCGGCTAACAGCTTCAACTGCAGGCGCAAGCGAAAAAACTCACCCATGGTGCCAGGTGTGGTTTGCCGAGGCGCACGGTTAGTGCTGGACTTGAAGTGGGCATTACCAAAGCCACGCTCGCCGCCACGGGCAACCACGAGTTGGGCTCCCGGCTCGGTGAGATCACCAAGAATCTCTAAGGTATCTTCATCCAGAACCACGGTGCCAGCAGGCACTTTGACCAGCATATCTTCGCCGCTGGCGCCGGTTTTGTTGCGACCACTGCCAGGCTGGCCGTTCATGGCTTTGTATTGAGGCTGAAAGCGAAAATCCACCAGGGTGTTTAAGGCCGCATCCGCTACCAAGATAACCGAACCGCCGCTACCGCCATTGCCTCCATCGGGACCACCCTTGGCAATGTACTTCTCACGACGAAAGCTCAAGCATCCGCCACCGCCTTTGCCGGCCTGGACTCGAATTGTGGTTTCATCAATGAACTGCATAGTGGGGTCGACTGCTCTGAGCTAAACCAAAGTTAGCTTGGAAAAAGTTTGGGGGCAAAAATTGAAGGCAAAAAAAACCCCGCTGCTCGGCGGGGTTTTTGCTGTGCCTAGTGGGCCGCCGGTTCTACTGTGACATATTTACGTAGCGGCTTGCCTTTAGTGACAAACTTAACCTCACCGTCTTTCAAGGCAAATAGCGTGTGGTCTTTACCACAGCCTACATTGGGCCCAGGGTGCATTTTGGTGCCACGCTGCTTAACCAAAATATTGCCGGCCAGCACTTGCTCACCACCATATTTTTTGACGCCAAGAAAATTCGGATTGGAATCGCGGCCGTTACGAGTACTACCGCCTGCTTTTTTATGTGCCATGAGTCAGTTTCCTACTTGCTGATGCCGGTGATTTTAACTTCGGTGTACCACTGTCTGTGGCCCTGACGCTTGAGGTAATCTTTGCGACGCTTGAACTTCAGGATGTGCACTTTTTTGCCACGACCTTCGCTCAACACCTCACCCGTTACCTTGCCACCTTCTACAAAAGGAGCACCTACGGCCACTTGATCGCCATCGGCCACCAACATCACTTGGTCAAAGACCACTTCGGCGCCTGGCTCTTCACTAAGAAGCTCTAAGCGGATAACTTCACCCTCTGTTACTCGGTGCTGCTTTCCACCACTGGCAAATACGGCAAACATATTACGTCTCCAAACGCTGCCCCTGCTGTAGTTAGAGCGGGGCTGTATTACAATAGGGGCACTATATTCGTGCCACCTTAAAAAGGCGCGCAATTCTAAGAGCTTGCAGTGCAAAATACAATGTTCATAGTTCGATGTTTCATAGTTCAATGGGACCCTTCATGGCGGTAACTCCAGCAGCGGCAGACCCCGCTTGGGTGGCAAAAGCCCAAATAGAGGCCAAAAATGCCCTCCAAAGCATCTTTGACCTGGTCCAAAACGATTTTGATGCGATGAATCGGCTGATTCCGCGCCAACTTACGTCCGATGTGGATATGGTGGAGGAAGTAGGCCGCTATATCGTTGAAAGCGGCGGCAAACGCCTACGCCCGCTCCTGGTCATTTTGGGTGCCCGCTGCTGCGGATACACCGGCAAAGAGCATATCCGGCTCGGCGCCATCATCGAGTTCCTGCACACGGCTACCTTGCTGCACGACGATGTGGTTGACCGCTCCGGCTTACGCCGAGGCCGCGCCACCGCCAATGCCCTGTGGGGCAATGCTCCCAGCGTGCTGGTCGGTGACTTCCTGTATAGCCGTGCTTTCCAGCTCATGGTTGAGCTCAATAGCATGGACATCATGGCAATATTGTCGGACGCAACCAACACTATTGCGGAAGGTGAGGTCATGCAATTGGCCAACGTAGGCAATTGCACCATGTCCGAAGCCGACTACATGAAGGTGATCCGGTGTAAGACCGCCCTGCTCTTCCAGGCTGCGGCCCACACCTCTGGTGTCCTGGCCAGCGACAACACCGACGAGATTCGTGCCCTTCAGAAGTTTGGCGAACATTTTGGTTTAGCCTACCAGTTGGTTGACGATTGGCTGGATTACGTGGGCGACGCTGAACTCATGGGCAAAAACGTGGGTGATGACCTAGCCGAAGGCAAGCTAACCTTGCCCCTAATCAACAGCCTGGCCAACAGCTCAAAGGCCGCTGGCGCCATCATTACCAACGCCATCGACAAACGCGGCACAGACAACCTAGAAAGCGTCATCGCTGTGGTCCAAGAATCTGGGGCCCTAGACTACACCCGGCAACAAGCACGCCTACACGGCGACCTGGCCATCCAGCAGCTAGACGCACTACCGAACAATAGCTATCGTGACGCCCTGCACCAGCTGGCCGAATTTTCGCTGTCCCGGCTCTACTAAAGTAGTGCTAACTTCAATGCTGCCCAGCCTTTGGCAGCCCAACACTCGAGCCGGCAGCCAAAGGCTGCTGACTCACCTCGCCCTATGTGCGCTGGCTTGGCTTTGCTGTGCACACAGCGCCGCAGCTAACAGCAGCGAGCTGAACTTAGCGCCCTGCCAAATCGAAGGCAGCAACGGCCAAGCGGCCGCCGACTGCGGTCGGCTAGAACAGCCCCTGAATTTCGAGGACCCTAACGGCGAGCAAATCTCGCTCTTTGTTGCGGTCATTAGATCGCATGCGCCTAACCCTTCTGGGGATGCTGTGACTATCATCAACGGCGGTCCCGGCGCTTCCTCTACGGAACTCTACGCCGATCTAGCAGGCGTCTTCGGCGGCTTGCTGCGAGATCGAGACATCGTCGTCATCGACCAACGCGGCACCGGTCAATCCACCCCATTGGAATGCCCCGAGCTTGAAGCGGTCACCAGTAGCAACCTGGCTCCATCGCTGGAGCAAATGCGCAAGGAGCTACAAGGCTTCACCCAACAATGCCTAGCGGCGCTACCCGCTGACCCACGCTTTTTTACCACTTCGGCTGCAGTACGTGATCTCGAGGCGGTGCGCAAAGCACTAGGTTACAGCCAGCTCAATCTTTACGGCGTCTCTTACGGTACTCGTGTGGCTCAACATTACGCACGCCGTTATCCAGCACAAACCCGCGCATTGATCATCGATGGCGTGTTGCCTCCCGGGCTTGCCATGGGGCCTATGGTGTCAAGCAATGCCCAACAAGTGCTGGATAACATCTTCGCGCGTTGTGCTAAGGCGCCAGCCTGCCAGCAAGCCTTTCCCAAGCTACCCGCTGACTTTAAGGCTCTAGCGAAGCAGCTGCGCGCTGCGCCGGTGGCACTCAGGTTAAATGACCCGCTTACCGGTGTTCCGGTTGAATTGGAATTAGGCTACGGGCACCTGGCAACCAGCATTCGCCTCATGGCTTACGCACCCGAGACGGTGTCGCTAATTCCGGTACTGATTGACCAAGCGGCTAACCACAACAACTTCCTACCCATTGCAACCCAAGCACTCCAAATTCAGGAGCAACTGAACGCTTCCATGAGCTACGGCATGCACAATGCGGTGGTCTGCACAGAAGATGTACCCTTCTTGAGCGAGAGCGAACGCCTGGGCAGCGACGTAACCGAAACCTATCTTGGTGCAGAGCAGGTGCAATCCTTAGTCGCCATGTGTGATGTCTGGCCCACCGGCTTGCTTGACGATGATTTGCGCGAACCGCTAAGCAGCGAGATTCCAACGTTGGTGTTATCGGGCGAGCAGGACCCGATCACGCCACCGCGTTATGGCACCCAAGTGGCACAAGGGTTAAGCCGGTCACACCATGTCATTGCCCCCGGTCAAGGACACGGCGTTATCGCTCGAGGCTGCATCCCGCGCTTGCTTATGGACTTCTTTGAAGAACTCGACGTCACTACCCTAAACAGCAAATGTACCTAGCGCTTAGGGCCAGAACCTTTCTTCGTTGATCTGATGGGACCAAGCCGCAAGTCAACACCAGCCCAAGCGCTACAAGACCCACAGCCAAAAACCAACGAGCTGACCCATGATTGAGATCAACAACCTGCAAAAGTCCTTTGGCGACTTCCAGGCGGTCAGCAACGTCAGCCTAAACGCAGCAGACGGCAAGGTTACCGCCTTGCTCGGCCCCAACGGGGCCGGTAAATCCACTACCTTACGCATCCTGTCCACCATTTTGTTACCCAGCGCAGGCTCAGCCATGGTTGATGGCGAAGATGTTGTGCAAAGCCCGCTTGAAGTAAGACGCTTGATTGGTGTGCTGCCACACAATGCTGGCATCTACGAACGCCTAACCGCACGCGAAAATGTACGCTATTTCGGCGAGATGCACGGCATCGACAAAACTCTGTTGGAGCAGCGCATTGACGGGTTGATCGAACGGCTCGGCATGCAAGCGTTTTGTGACCGTCGCTGCGCGGGCTTCTCTCAAGGCCAGCGTATTAAGGTCGCTTTAGCACGCGCGCTGGTTCACGACCCTAAGAATGTCATTCTCGATGAGCCGACCAACGGCCTCGATGTGATGGCCACCAGAGGGTTGCGCGAAATCATTCTCAGCCTCAAGGCAGAAGGACGCTGCGTATTATTTTCTAGCCACATCATGCAAGAGGTGGCAAACCTGTGTGATGACATCGTCATCATTGGTAGCGGAGAAGTACGCTTCCAAGGCACCACCGCATCCTTGGCCGCACAAACGGGCTTAGAGGACTTGGAAGACGCCTTTATGCAAATTGTCGGAGAAGCGACATGAAAGGCGCGCTAACGGTTCTACGCAAAGAATGTACCGACAACTTTCGCGATCGTCGCACCCTGCTGTCCTCATTCAGCATGGCGGTGCTGGGACCGCTCATGTTTGTGGCTTTGATGTCTTTTATCTTAAACCAAGCCATTGGTAACTCCGATGAGGAACTCAAGCTCACTGTTGTAGGTGCGCAACACGCCCCGAGTTTAATGGACCATTTGCGGCGCCAGAACACCAAGCTGAACGAAGTGGCCTTAGCGGACCCAGAAGCAGCGGTACGCAACGGCGATGAAAGTTTGGTGCTGGTCATACCCGACTCTTACGGTGCCGATTTTAATGCGGGCAAGCGTCCGTCTTTAGACTTGATTTACGACAGCTCCGATTTTGGTTCTGCGCGGCGCAAGTTTTCTCAAGCCCGCAACATGGTCAGCCAACACGCTCGTTTGGTTGGCATGCTGCGATTGCAGCTACGTGGCATTTCCCCTGCGGTGGTAAACCCCATCAGCTTGCGCGAGGTGGATACGGCATCACCCGCCGCACGGGCATTAACTGTGCTCGCCACCTTGCCCTATTTGCTGGTGCTGGTGGTCTTTATGGGTGGATTCTACTTAGCCATAGATACCACCGCCGGTGAACGCGAGCACGGCTCGATGGAACCATTGCTCACCCAACCCATCCCGCGTTCCGAGCTGGTGCTAGGCAAGATTGGCGCCACCTCAATCTTTGCCGCCATTGCGTTGGTGTTGTTTATCACCAGCTTTGCGCTGGCTTTGCCTTTGGTACCACTACACAAAGTTGGCATGTCGCTAGAGCTTGGCTTTATCAAGTCCTTAGCCATTATTGGTGTGGCGATCCCATTGCTGCTGTTTGCCGCAGCATTGCTCACCGTGGTTGCGTCCTTTGCCAAAAGCTACAAAGAAGCGCAGACCTACCTCACCATGGTCATCTTAGTCCCCACTATGCCTCTTATCGTGACCCAGCTGGCAGATGTTGAGAGCACTTGGTGGCTGATGCTGATCCCAAGCTTGTCCCAATCGAACCTAATCAGCGACATCATTGCCGGTGAACCCATCGCCAGCAGCTACGTTATCCTATCCGTACTGGCGACCACGGTTTTTGCCTTGCTGCTGGTGGCCTTAGCCGTGCACCTATATAGACGTGAGCGAATCCTAGGGTAAACTAGGCCCATCGGCGTGTAGCGCAGCCTGGTAGCGCATCTGTCTCGGGGTCAGAGGGTCGGAGGTTCAAATCCTCTCACGCCGACCAATTCCCGCCCATAGCACTGCCTATCGCACCAAACGTGATAGTTATCACACACTTAACAAGCCCATCTCGTCATTATCGGCGCTACCTCAAGGCCGTCATACTATAGATGCAAATCCAGACTCGAACCCAAGCCATAACCGTCACCGCCGCTTATGTAGCCCTTGCTGTTACTGTGAGCTTGCTCCTTATTTTCGGTCTGTTTGAAGCAGCCAACCTGCCACTGGGTGAACATCCAAAACTGATGCTAATCCTTGGGGCGGTCCTAACAGCCGCGATCACCCCACCAACCTGGTGGAGTGCACGCCAACAATACCGTCATGCAGTAACCCATCGCCAACATCGCTTAACCTCAGAACTAGACCCTCTCACCGGTTTACTAAACCGCCCAGCATTGGCCCAGCAATGTAACGAGCTGCTCCAACAAGTACCAAGAAGCAAGCCCTACACACTGCTGTTGTTGGATCTAGACTTTTTTCCCGAGTTTTGCGAGACCTATGGCAACCTGGAAGCCGATCGAGTGTTGCAACATTTTGCGGCACATCTAGCCGGTCGGGTACGCGACAACGATTTTTTCTGTCGCCTAGATAGAGAATCTTTTGCCTTGCTTTTGGTTGGCGCAAACCTCAGCCAAGCAACCAAGCTCGCCGACCGTATGGTCAGCGCCGTGGCGCAACGGCCGTTCAGCAACGACAAGAGCATTTTAGAATTCACGGCAAGCGTGGGTTACGCGGACAGCACCCACGCCAACAATTACGAGATGCTGAGTGCAAACGCCGCATCAGCACTGCTACAGGCTAAACGTCAGGGCCACAACCGAGCAGTAGCCTTCAGCCCACCAACGGCAAGCGTCGCTACCACTGCCGAAAGTATCGATGGACAAACAAGCGCCATCTAAGCCCCTTTCATAGCTGGCAAGATCAACCGACCCAAGATCCTGCCAAAACTATCGGGTAACAAGGTTTGTGCTCCCCGCTCGATGCCGCTAGCATCGACGCTCCACCAAGGGGACATCTATGACTACTTTTTCAATGACCGGCAAGCACGTGGCTATTACCGGCGCGTCTTCAGGCTTCGGCCATCACTTTGCCGGCGTGCTTAGCGCTGCTGGCGCCAAGGTCACTCTAGGTGCTCGGCGCGAAGACAAACTCAGCCAACGCGTTGCTGAACTAACCGATGCTGGGCACAGCGCCTGCGCCGCCACGTTGGATGTCCGAGAACCGGACAGCATAAAAAACTTCTTCGACCAAGCGGAATCCACTTTTGGCCCGGTAGATGTTTTGATCAATAATGCAGGTGTTGAATCCGGCGCAAAAACTTACGCCATGATCGACGAAGAGGATTGGGATTTTGTGATGGATACCAACCTCAAAAGCGCTTGGCGCATGTCCAAGCAATTCACCGAAAGGCTGCAAGCGCACAAGCTTAAATCCGGCAACATAGTCATGGTCTCTTCCATCACCGATCGCCGGACCATCAAAGGCCAGTTCCCTTATGCGATCAGCAAAGCGGCGATGACACGCATGACCGAGGTCATGGCGCTGGAAGCATCACGCTATGGCATTCGAGTAAATGCTCTAGCCCCCGGCTATATACCCACAGACGTCAGCACATTGGTTGTCAACTCACCCAACGTTGATGACTTTGTCAAAGGCATTCCTATGCGCCGCTTTGGTGATTTTGCAGACCTGGATGGCCCCATCTTGCTGCTTGCTTCAGACGCATCTAGCTATATGACCGGCTCGGTCGTTACCGTTGATGGCGGCCACGTTTGCGGCTCGCTGTAACCAAACAAGACAGGCACTAACATGACCGATATCAACAAATTCGAAGTAACGATCTCACAGACCCAAGTGGATGACCTAAAAAACCGACTGCAGCTAGCCCGCTTCCCCGAGGCAGAGGTGGTAGACGACTGGTCCCAAGGCATCCCGCTCAACTATGTGCGCGATGTGACCGATTACTGGTTGCATCAATACGACTTCCAACGTTTGGCAACCCGGCTTAACGCTTTGCCAAACTTCACTACCGAGCTCGATGGGGTAGCCATCCATTTCCTGCATGTTCGCTCCCCTGAGGCAGACGCTAAGCCGTTGATCATGACCCACGGCTGGCCCGGTTCAGTCGTTGAGTTTTTAAAGGTTATCGGGCCACTGACAGACCCGGTTGCACACGGTGGCGATGCTAACGATGCCTTCCACTTGGTCTGCCCGTCCCTGCCAGGTTTTGGCTTTAGCGGCAAACCCACCACAACTGGCTGGGGGGTGGAGAAGATCGGTGAGCAATGGGGCCAACTGATGGCCCGCCTGGGCTACACCAGCTACTTTGCCCAAGGCGGCGACTGGGGTTCAATCGTGAGCACCAACGTTGCCTTGGCAAACCCAGAGCATTGTGTTGGCCTGCACGTGAATATGGCGGTTGCCGCTCCAGACCCCGAGACCATGGGTGATTTAACCCCCAGCGAAGAGTCCGCGTTAGCCGGGATGAAGTTTTACCAAGACTGGGACTCTGGCTACTCCAAGCAGCAAAGCACCAGACCCCAAACCATTGGCTATAGCCTTGTTGACTCGCCCGTTGGTCAAATGGCCTGGATCTTAGAGAAGTTCTACGCTTGGACCGATTGCAAAGGCCACCCAGAAAACGTGCTTACGCGCGATGAGATGCTCGACAACGTTATGGTGTACTGGTTAAACGCCGCCGGTGCATCCTCTGCGCGCTTGTATTGGGAGAGTTTTGGCGGCGGCGCTGATGGCAAGCTAATCAGCGTACCTTTTGGTGCCAGCATCTTCCCCCACGAAATCTTTCGCACCTCCAAGCGATGGCTGGAAAAGCGTTACACCAACTTGGTGTACTTCAACGAGCTAGAAACCGGTGGTCACTTTGCTGCCTTTGAGCAGCCCGACTCTTTTGTCGACGAGGTACGCAACGCCTTTCGCTTGATGCGCTAGGTCGGATAATCAAATGGGGTTGCGTCGATAAAACGGCGCAACACGTTGGCGGTGAGGCGAGCCACATCGTTGTTGTAACCGTCAACCGAAAGCGCGCCGGCGTAAGAAATGGAGCCGGTGCTAAACACTGCGCCACCTGCCGGGGTTTCAAAGAAGGTTAGATCTGCACGCACCTTGGGGTCTCCGCCCAACTCCGTCATCATCAAAAACTCTTCTTTAACACGCAGCATGCCGGGTCTATGGCCTTCTGAACTGGCTATGACCAATGCATGCTCTGGCGAACCCAAGCTCAAATCAAAGCGGTCGATCTCTTCACCCGCAGCCCCGCCACCTTGAGTGCCGTAGTCACCGAGCAGGCGGTTGGTATCGACACCGTCCAACATGAAAGCAACCCGCGCATCAGCCGCCGCCGCTTGCCAGCGATAGTAAGTACCGCCATCAAACCCTTGCGCCGCAAAACCTACGCCAACCAACGGGTTTGGAGGGCGCCCTTGGCGACGCCAGAGTCCACCATACTCACCGTTAAAGGCGTGGCAGTATTCACCCGGTTCAGAAGCCCAAGCGCGGGTGCCATCTTCAGCACGACGGACCTCAATGACTTCACTGCTTTGCGGGTCGAATGCAATACGCCAGTAAAACCCATTGCCACCCATATACATCAAGCGACCACCCTGCTCCAAGTAAGCCTCAACCCCATCCAACATATCGGTGGAGTAGTACTCAGGATGCGTTCCTGTAACCACAACCGAGTAATGGTTAAGCAGGGCTGCCCCCTCACCATGCAGATCTTGATCGGTGATAACATCAAAGGGTTGCCCTAAAGCGTGCAACCAGGCGACCAAATTGGTATCGGCGTTAAAAGACCACATTAAGGTTTTGGGCTTTAGGTTAAGCACCGGACGTTTGCCCGATGAGTAATGCACGCCGCTGCCATCTTCATGATGCTCGTACAGCGACAGGCCAACCTCTGGATGGGCGAGCAAATACCGGTCGTGTGGATCGCGAGGCCCTTTGCCTAAATCACCATCACCGGTTAGAGAAACCCGCTGGTTGGCGTACGCCAAGTAAGAGGCCGTTGACGCCAACAAGGCAACCGGTGCACGTTTTGCACCCGCGGCCGGGCTCACAAAAAAGGGTACGTAGTCTTCGCTGGTGCCACGCATCAGCTTGATGGCATACACACCAGAAGCTAGCTCTGTGGGAATCTCCCACTCGATATCCGCAAGCCAGCCGGCATCGGTTAAATCATCGCTGTGAAAATGTATGGCTCGGTAATGTGCGGGTTGCTCCGCGCATTGCTGCACGCTGCCATCCCACCAGCGCCCCCGAACGGCTCGAGTTGGGGTCTGATGCAAGCGACCGTGCAATCTGGCACCGCTCACGTCTAGCACTTGATCGGTGTCCATCGCCTGCGCAAAATCCCAAGCAGCAACCACTTGGTCAGCTAAATCCACAACAGGCGAACCCGTAACCAGCGCCGGTACCGCTTGCATCACCTGCGCATAAGCCACCTCGTGTACACCCCGCAGCAAAACAGGGCTTTCTAAACGACCGTTAAATCCTGCATGGCCAGCTGGCTGATTAGGCGGCTTAGGGTCTTGGGCACTAGCGGCAGCTAAAACAAAGGGGGCAGCACCAAGTAACCAACAACCGGCGGCAATAACTTGCGGCGCATCCAGATCAGCGGCTGCTTGCTCAGCCAGCCTTGCTGGCTCGCCAACGCCCTGGCCTAAGCACACAACCTCCATGCTGACTTTGCCGTTCAGCGCGTCAAACCGCAGCACCAACTCGTGCCAACGATGGGGCTTCAACAAGCGCTTGCTACGCAGCACCTCTTCACCAGCCAACCGCAGTACCAAGACACCATCTTGGCACCCCAAGGTAAACGCATTGGTCGCAACAACCGGTGCATCTAGATGTGGTGTGGTGGGCATCACCAACAGGGCCAAGGTAAATTGCTCTAGCTTGGGGAGGTTCGGCAGCTCAGCAAAGGAGCCAGGAAAAAGCAGCTGCTCTCGAGCCGCAATTTGATGGGGTAAGTTGCTAGCCACCTGTTGCTCTACAAAACCCGTGCCACGTGGGCGCGAATCACCGCTAAGCAAACGCACCAGCTCCACCTGAATTTGATCATCGTAGTTGGCCTCAAGCGCCAACCCAAGAGTCTCTTCTAGGTCTACTGGGGCAGGGTGGCTACTGACGTGCACAGAAAGCTTACGCCCCGCCGACACCGACCAAGGTGTCGCGTAACCCACAAAAGTTTTGTCTACCTGGCTCACGAGGCAGCAGCAGCCAATGGCACCCCTTCTAAGGTAATGCGATGCAACAAACGATGCTGTCCGGGGTAGTCGTTCAACGCGTAGTGCCAAGTAGCGCGGTTATCCCAAAACGCCATGCTGTTGGGTTGCCATTTGTAGCGGTAGGTAAACTCAGGCTTGGCCGCGTGCTGATACAAAAACTGCAGCAAGGGGGCCGATTCAAGCGCTGTCCATCCCTCAATATGCAAGGTAAAGCCAGGGTTTACATAAAGCGCCGGCTTACCTGATAACGGGTGCTTAACCACCATGGGGTGAACTGCATCTTGCAATGCCTGATCCGCATTGCCAAACCGTCCGCGCAGATCTTTTGGCACAGGCGCCGCCGCCCCAAAAGCATGACGCGATGAATGTACCGCATTCAATCCAAGAAGGGTTTCTTGCAGGCCTGGGCTTAGCGCGGCAAAGGCTTGAGTCATGCTGGCGAACAAGGTGTCGCCGCCGCTGTTCGGTAGTGCTCGGGCATACGCCATGGACCCCATGGCGGGTACTTGGTCATAGCTATGATCCGTATGCCAACCACCACCAATATTGTTTTGTTGTTCCGGCTCTTTACGTACCTCTGCTATCTCGGCAAAACCCTCTACCGGTGTGAAGAATCGATTGATGTTGATCTGTGCAAAACGCTGAGCAAAATCAATGTGCTCTTGAGGCTCCATTTGCAGATCGGTAAAAAACAGCACCTCCGCATCGGCATATGCCTGCTTGATCTCAGCAAGTTGAGCATCCGACACTTGGCTTGGCTGCAGGCCGTGCACCGTGGCGCCTAATGCGGCCCCGGTTTGAGATATGGATAAAGTAGACATACAACCCCCTTTTGGCATTTGATTTCATCATAGCTCAGCGCACCCACTCAGATCGACAGCTATGCCAGGCTAGGAAGCCACGGCAGCAGCCCGCGCAGGCGGCGGCACCCAAAGAATGAGCAGCGCCGAGGTCAGGTTTAATGCGGCCACAACCAACAAAGCACCGTGATAATCCCCTACGCGGTCATGGTAGAGGCTTACGAGCAAAGGCGCAGAGGCACCAATAATTAATGTAAAAGGCAAGGCCGCACTGCGTACCGCCCCCAGATGTCGGCGCCCAAAGAAAGCTCCCCAAATAACTTCTTGCAGTGGAATCATACCGCCCCACCCAACACCCAATAGCGTGTAAGCCGCGTAGATAGCCCAGAGCGATTGCGCTTTTACTGCGTAGACGATACAGAGCAATGCACCACCGGTTACAAAAGCACCCAACGCGGCAAGCGGCTTGGCCGCAAGCCGGTCAATGTAGTAACCCCAGATGGGTTTGCTCAGCATTGCCGGTATTGAGGCGATACTAATGGCTAGCGCCGCTTGGGTTCGATTCAAACCTGCATCGGTTAAATAGGGAATGGTTTGCAGCAGCACGACCAAGATGTTGATGCTGAACATGGCAAAAGCCACCACCAACCCATAGAAGGACAAGGTTCGCAACGCCTGAGCACGGGTTAACGAACGCGCAAAATCTTGAGCCGCATGTTCCGCCTCACCCCTGTCTACCTGCAGCTGAGATTTACCGTCTGGGTGCAAACCATAGTCTTCAGGCGCACGCCGCATCAGCATGGCAACCGGCAGCAACAACACCGTGCTGGCCACCGCCAACAATAGCCAGCTAGAACGCCAACCGATCAGATCAATGCTTGCCGTGATCGCTGGCGTTATCACAATGCCCGCCAAAGAGATGCCCATGGCTGCCCAGGCCACGACCTGCCCGCGCCGCTCAACAAACCATTTAGCTAAGGTGACGTTAACCACCAGGTTGCCAACCATGGCACAACCCAACACAAGACCTACGCCGTTAAGAATGATCCAGCCGGTTAACGAAGAGACTTGAGAGTGCAGCGCTAACACCACTGCCAGCAATGCGGTACCAATCAACATCAGGGGTTTGCCCCCATAGCGGTCCACGTAAACACCGATAACAAAGCCTGCCATGCCCATCACCAGCTGCCCTACGCTGCGGGCCAAAGTGAACTCCGCTCGGGTCCAGCCAAACTCTTCGGTCATGGGTAAGAAGAAAGCCCCAAGTACATAGCTAAACAAACCAATAGACACAAACTGCGCAACAAAGGCGCAGCCAACTAGCTTGTAACCATAATAGTGGCGACTGGTGCTTGGATTGGGGTTTAGCAAGGTTAGGGCCCAGCGGCCCTAGACAACCGAGGTACTGTCAAAATAGCGGCTAAACTTATTGGTGACGAAATTTTGGCAAACGCACAGCGGCGTAAGACAGCAACAGCACAATAAAGATCTCAACCCCAAACGCGGTGAGCGCCGATTCGGTGTAGCCTTCTTGAGCAAAACCCACAATTCGGCACAACGCGATGGCGCCCATGTATACCGCCGCAGCCAAAAATGCCCCCTCGTTGCGACGCACCAACCCGTAGATCAGCAGCGCGGCTGTGCCTAGAAACAAACCGCCCATATCACCGCGCAAGCTGCTCATACCGGTGATGCTCATGGCTTCAAGCCCTACATCACCGCCAGCTGCCGTTGGGTTGAGAACAAAGTTCGCACCCATGAAAAGAAACAACAGAACAATTAGTACAACCAAACCTTGAATGACGTATTGCATTGCGCTTTGACCCTAGCCAGTTAGAAGGCAGCCCACTGGACTGCCCTAGATTAGAGCCTTAGCTCTTGGAAAGTGCAGCAACCACCTGATCAATCACTGCATCTGCCTTGCTGCGCATCTCGTCATCTGTTGCATCCTGAATCGGGTGCTCAACGAAGACACAATGGGCATCTAACATACCCAGCGCTTTTGCTTGCGTTGCCGCCGCGTCACGAAATCCACTAGAGGCGATAGACACCGAAGGGACCCCCTGAATCTCAAACCATACCGTGTCATGCAAACTGCACGTGGTACAGGATCCTCAGTCGGCTAAAGCCTCAATAACAAAATCGTTGTTGGCCTTTATCTCCTGGCGCAATGCATCGGGCGCTGGTTTGGTAAAGGTAGGCTTGGCGTACCGGTTTAGGGAAACACCAGGTAAGCGTGCTGCCAATTGGGATTGCAATTGATCAAGCAACACATTGCCCCGCGGCTTGCTGATATCTAGCAACGCCACGTTGCCGGTAATAGCACCGTTGCGCATCGCCAGTTGGCGAGTCACCGGCACCCGTTCGTCGGTTGGATCAAGCATTGTGGTCATAAAAACCTCCGTGCAAAAAATGTTAGTCATCGATTTTTTGGGATTGAGAGATGGTCCCCATGCTGCCGGTTGCCCAGCCATGGAAGGCCCCAGAGAACTTACCCGCATCCGCGCCAGCCACCACCAAGTGTATGTCATCCGGGCTGCGAAATTTGGGTACCTTTTTATCTAGCTTAGCGGCATCCATCTGCGCTGCCTGCTCCGCCTTAAGACCTACGGCACTGATGTCATCCGCAACCAAATTACGCAGCGGTGTGGCGGTCACCTCTTGAATGCGGTCACGAATATTGGCTTTGGTGTAACCATCGCGAATAAAGGTATCCACATGCTCTGGGCAAACCACAACCAACGCTTCCAGCCCACCGTGCGCTTTGGGGTGAAACACCGACTCTAAGCACAAGCCAAAGCTGCCGCCCAGCTGGCTGGCGCTACGCGAATCTTGATCCACCATAAGGGTTGGGCCGCTGGTCATGCCAAACACCGTGACCACAGATTCGTCCGGGTCATAACCACGATCTACATGCAGAGGTGACCAGGGGTTGCGCTCTTCCCACTCAGCGAAGCACATGGTGAACTTCATGGGGTTGCCAAGCGTGGAACGCTCGGTCCCACCGGGCTTAGCACCGCCAATGTTGCGGATGGCCAAACGCAAGGCCCGGCCTATGGTGGCATTTGCTCGGTTACCTTGTCCGAGCGCACCTACCCCCATATTCATTTCCAGACGATGGCGGATCGGACCGTTCACGACCATTACCGGGCTTGCACCCATGGTGGTGGCCATGACCCCATGGATATTGAATGCATCGGTGCACACGGCCTCTAGGGCGGCAATCACTACCGGCAGGTACTCCGGCTTGCAGCCGGCCATCACCGCATTGATCGCAACTTTTTCCACCGTTGCCTCACCCATATTTGGGGGCACAATGGCGACCAGCGACTGAGGATCTCGCGTGCAACCATCGAGCATCCGCAGCACTCGTTCGGGTGTTGGTGGCACTAAGGGCAACCCATCGCTGAAGCCCTGATCGAACATAAACTCAAATTCGTCATCCGCACTCCCCAGCTCTAACCGACGGGCTCGTAGCGGGCTGTTCTCGGCCTCGGCGCGCAAACGGTCAGCATGGACCGGGTCTACCGACAAAGAGCCACACCCGGGACGCCACTGTGGTAAGTCGGACCAGCTAATGCCCCAGTTCGGCTCTACCTCAGCTAACTCGGCGCATTGACGAAAGCGCGCTTGCCACTCATCGCTAACAAACCCGATGAGGGGCTCTAGGTTTGACCCTTGGGGGGTGGCAGCAAACAAGGTGGGGACGGTATCAATGCCATAGTTATAGCTAGTGCGCAACGTAGAATCACTTAAGATTGGCACGCTAAGATTATATTTTTCTTGAAGTTTTTTGTTTCCCTCATCGGTCTGGCCAATCAATACAACCGGCCATTTGCCCCCTAACTTTTGGTAGGCAATCTCCAACAGAGGCACCACTTCGTGGCAGGTCGGGCAATCGTCTTTGACAAAACACAACAGCATGGGGCCCGCGCCCGTGTAGGCGTGAGCTTGATCCGCTTTGCCTGGAGACGAGAATGGCAACTCGAAGGGCAACAGCGGCCCTGCATCCAAAGGGTTCGACGATGCTGACATAGTGAATCCACACATTGCTACCGGTTGATCCTCCACCGTACCTTGCCGCAGGCCCCTGCCGCAACGCATGGGGGCCAGCTAAGCAAATATTCTACTATTTTACGACTCAATTGCGCTGGTTAGATGTCATGAAACTGACGGCTGTAGTATCCTTGCAGCAAGAGAGGTACGCCTAATTGGAGCCGCCAGGATGGCAGCCATCCAACTCGGCGATGCGGCAACAACATCAGCAGAATTAGCCCATTGAAACCCGACCGCAAACAACCAGCACGCGCCCCCGCTATGCCGGCGCGCCATAGCTCAAAAGAGGGCCAAAGCCAGGGTATACAAGACTCTGCTCAAGAGCCTGGCCACAGCCAAGACTGGTATGTCATAGCCGACGAGGGTGAGCTCACGCTACGCATCTCTAACGGCCTGCGCGTGGGCGAAGACCGCTGGGGCGAGCTAACCTTGAACCACCCACTGTCAGCACACCGCTGGCTCGAATTCAGTATCGATGCCGATGGCGAGCTGTGGTGTCGTAGCAGCCGCAAAGATATCGTGATTCGGTGCGAAGGCGACATCCAAGACCAGGTCATGTTGGACCCTGGGGTACCCATTGCCCTGCCCCACAACTTGCTCCACATCAGCAATCATATTCGTCGCGGTAACAGCAGTGATTGGCATATCGAGGTTGGCCTGCTAGAAACACAAGGCAACGACGAAGCAGACAGTTTTGACGACTTGGTGGACACCCAGGCCGATGTAGCTCCAATCCCTGAGCCGCACACCAACAATGAACACCAAACCTCCGGGACAGCGAGCATAGAAGCAGAGCTGGCAACCAACCGCAGCGCCGGTACCAATCAGCTCAGCACAACACAAACATCTGCCAACGACAGCGTGGAAACCTTCATCCCAACGCTCGAAACCGTTGTGGTTGCGCCTCGCCCAGTTGGGTCTGAAGAAGCCGGCCCTGCGATAGAACGCGCTGTTGCTAAGCTCAAAAATCGCAGCCAAGCATTCGGTGGCCAAGGCGGGCTCGATTCAGCGGATTCTACGGAATCAGCCCTGATACCCGTAGACGCTGAAGGCCCCTTTCACACCGACGAAATTCGAGCGGCACTACAGCAACCCATCAACGTTGGGGAGCCAGGCTATCGCTCGAGTACAACAAGATCCAACAATGAACCAATCTACAGCCCATCCGTTACCACTAGCATCGTGGCAGCTGTACCCCATTCACGACTGCGCCTGGTAGCAGGATTTGCCATTGCCTTGATGCTGGTACTCGGGGCTGCGCTGCTTGTCGCCATCAACGCCTCACCAGACGACCAGCAGCAACGGTCGTTGGGCAAAAGCTCAGCCACAGAAACAGGCGCAAGCACATCAGCCAGCACAACATCGCCAACGAACACCACGGCCGAACCCAAAAGTACAAGCCAACCCAAGGCGACTAACAGCAACGCCAGAACCCAATCATTGCTGCAAACCGCATCTGCATTGCTAAGCAATCCAGCCGACCTGCAACCCGACACCTTAGACTTTGCCATTCGCTCGCTGAACCTTGTTCTTGCTGCACAGCCCCAGAACCTCAAAGCACAACAGCTACTCACCGAGGCTGAGCAGATACGGACCAACAAAAACAAACCTACTGTTGTGGCACCAACTGCAACACCGCAAATCACTCGACCAGCAACCCCTGCTCTGGGCAATTCAAATGCCGAAGCCGCAGCACCAAGGACAGATCTTTACAGCTTCAGCGACCCACGCCTCGCTCGAGCCGCTCAACTCATCGCTCAGGGCGCTATTTTGGCACCACGCGAAGGTAGCGCCGTGTCGTTGATCATGAGCGTGCTTGCAGAGGATGCAAGCTCGCCAGAAGCGGTGCGCCTACTAAACCGCAGTGCGAGCGTGCTTGTTGCGCAAGCTGATGAAGAGTACGAAACCCTTGGCGTGTACGCAGCGCGCAATACACTAGAAGAAGTGTTGAGCTTTCACCCAAAGCACGGACCAGCAAACCAGCGCTGGCGCACTTGGGTTGCAACCGGGTCACCAATGAACGCCGCCCCTGCGCAAGAGCAGCCGGACCTAGGAAGATCTGCAGAAACAGGTGAAGAAACAGAGATAGACGGAGAGATGCCCCTGAAACTAGGGACAGCATCAGAACGACGCTTTAACCTCGAAGACACGCCTTAGTTAAGCGCGACATGCTGTTGTTGAAGCTTTTGGTTCGCTTCTCAACATCCCCTTTCAAGACGCTCCACACCGCATTGATCTTAGTTAGACGAGAGGCAGCCGAGGACAACTGCGCTTCATCTGCACCACTACTGCGTAGCGACCTGAGCGTGCCTTTTGCTGAACGACGGTCACGCTCAACAGACACCAATTGCTTCTGGATGGACTTCAACATGAGGCTCTGGGCTTCGTGGGTACCACGCAGGGCAGAGCAATTGGCGTAGTTGGTTGAGCCTGTACCTGATCGCGCAACACCACCGGAACCCGAATCGATGTTGTCCAAAGTTACCCTTGCGACTTTATCGCGTTCGGTAACCACCGTGCTCTGGTTGGAAGGCCGTGTTGAGGTCAAGCGCTCTGGCGGTGACAAGCAAGACGTAGGGTCTAGCAAATCTGCTTCTTGCACCAAGCACCCAGATATCGGCTTGGCCTGAACCGGCAAACTCAGCAACAGCCCCGTTGCACTCACGACAAGCAACCCCTTAAAGCCTGAGCATCGATCATCACGCGCGGCCAATCCTGCAACCGAAGTTGGCGAGCCTGTGAGCGATGTATCTTTGACTAACTTCATTGGGGTTATGCACCTGAGTGTTCACATCTAGAGCGACACATTTTAGCGATGCAGCCGCCTGTGCGCTATGGCTTTTACGCAATGCTTACGTATCTTTGCTCTGCACAACAAGGCTTTACAAGGTTTTCGTAAAGAATCGGTAACATATTGATATTAATTACTTATTCTAGAGAAATTATCCGCGCTTGCACGGCCCCAGATTCGCTCCCAAGCGGGCGAACGTGGCCCTTCAAGTAGCTCGCCAGGTGCAAGCAATTGATAGGTTTCGCTGAGCAAAATGGATTCACGCGACGAGCTGCGGTGAAAGAAGTGGTGGGGTTGCAGCTCGTGGGGGTGACTCAATCCAACCGCGCCCGTTATCTCAACCAGCGCTTTAACCGTGGCTTCATGAAAGTTCGCCACCCGCTGGCTCTTATCCCCAATGTCTAGCCCGCGCTGACGCATGGGGTCCTGCGTGGCGATACCAACCGGACAATGGTTGGTATGACAATGCTGAGACTGCAAGCAACCCAGCGCAAACATAAACCCGCGTGCCGCGTTACACCAATCCGCACCCAATGCCATACACACGGCCATATCAAAGCCGGACGCAATCTTGCCGCTAGCACCAAGGCGAATGTGCTCCTTTAAACCGCAACCAACCAACGCGTTACGCGCAAACAGCAGTCCGTCCCGCAGTGGCGTACCAACGTGATCTGTAAACTCAACCGGCGCCGCACCGGTGCCACCCTCATTGCCATCAATCACAATAAAGTCTGGGTAGATCTTGCTGGCGAGCATGGCTTTGCAAATCGCCATAAACTCCCAGCGGTGGCCAATGCAAAGCTTGAACCCAACCGGCTTACCACCACTAAGCGTGCGCAGTTGAGCCACAAAATCCAGCAGCCCTTGGGGTGTAGAAAAGGTTTGATGATGCGCCGGTGACAGGCAATCTTGGGCTACGGGAATGCCTCGGGTAGCCGCAATCTCTGCCGTCACCTTGGCCCCAGGTAGCAATCCACCGTGTCCGGGCTTGGCACCTTGAGATAATTTGATCTCAACCATCTTCACTTGCGGCAACTTGGCCTTGGCTTGGAAAAGGTCTGGATCAAACCCGCCGTCCGCTGCACGACACCCGAAGTAGCCAGTGCCTATCTCCCAAATCAAATCCCCCTTACCGCTTTCGTGGTAAGGGCTTATTGCACCCTCACCCGTATCATGTGCAAAACCGCCTAGCGCCGCACCACGATTGAGCGCCTCGATAGCCGCTGCGCTCAACGAGCCAAAGCTCATTGCGGATATATTCAACATGGAAGAACGATAAGGTGCACTGCACGATGCGTTGCCTATCTGTACCGTGCTCTCCACATGCTCTACGTGTTTGGGTACCAAAGAATGGTTTACCCACTCATAACCATTGCTAAGCACATCCCGTTCTGTCCCGAATGGGTGGGATGAGGTTTGCTGCTTAGCACGCTGATAGATTAGGGAACGCTGATTGCGGTCGTACGGCTTGCCCTCGATATCGCTCTCAACAAAGTACTGGTGTATTTGCGGTCGCACAGACTCTGCCAGGCGACGCAGGTGGCCTACCAGCGGATAGATGTGGGTCAGACTATGCCGCTGCTGAACTAAGTCGTACATCCCAACAGCGCTAAGCACCCCCAGCACGGCTAGCAACAAATTGGGCATGGACAGCACGCCAAGACCACCGGCCGCGGTCAGCAGCACCACCGCCGCAAAGGGTAAATATCGAATTGCAAACACCACCATCCCCTCAAGAAAAGCCTAAACCACAGGCCTAAGACCTAAGTATGAAAAACTCTGTGCGCCCTAACAACTTAAGATAGGGGCACTCCAGATCAATCCGTTAAGATCAGCTTTGGTATCTCAGATCCGGGTACCCCCTGCTCAACCAGATACAAGATAATGCCAACAAAACTCGCCACCACCACAAGGTACCAAAGCAAAGAGACCAGCATGGCGTAGCCACGCATTGGGGTAACCTCACTGTTCACTAGGCTGGACCGAGTCAGCAGCAGGTCAACCACCCCGAGAACGAGAAAAAAGCTCAGCAAATGCAAGTTAAAATGCACCGCCGCGGCAAAACCTGCTGCACTGAACAACAGCAAACCAATGACGCTGCGCTTGGGGCTAGCCGATACAGCGACCGCTTTCAGCACATGCCCGCCATCCAGCGGGTAGATGGGCAGCAAGTTAAACAAGTTTATCAACGCCGAGTAAGAAGCGACCAAGCCGAGAAGCTGGCTATCAATCAACCAATACCCCAGCAAAGCAACAACCGTCATCAGCAAACCAAATACCGGCCCCATCATCGACACGTAGACCTCGTGCCAATAACTACGTGCTTGATCGCCGATCGCCACGCCGCCGAAGAAGGGGATTAAGTACAACCCTTTTGTTGGAATGCCACAAGCACGCATTGCCCGGACGTGTCCGTATTCATGAAAGACAATAATGGCAATGAGAATCGCGGCAAAACGCCAGTCAGTGAGCAAGGACCAGCTAGCAAAGCTCGCACCGGCCAACGCCACTTTTATTGCACCCGCACTCTTCGACAGCTTGAAAATCGCACCAACTAAGGGTATCCAGCTGGCGCGCTTAGGCTGGGTGGATGCGACCTGCGCCGGTTCCGGCATTGTCGCATCCGCCATTTCTAGGGGGGCAATCAGAGGTCTCACCGCGCGATGCAGCACAACCTCTTGCTGCGCCAAACCATAGCTAACACTCGCCCCATCTTGCGCTATCTGCCACCTAAGATTGACCAAACCAACAGCAGGCAGGTTGAACCGGTGCTCGCCGCCCAATCCAGGTGAGGACGTCACTCGAGACAGCTCAACCCCATCCACCAAGACAACGTCCACCGCCAATGCTTCGTCACGAAACAAGGCGATTTCTTGGCTTGCGTGGCTAAATTCAAAGAGTTGCTGCATTCGTCTCTAGGCAGGGAAAGTGGAACAAAAGACCTTAGGCAATAAAAAAGGGCCGACTTGCGCCGGCCCCCCGTATAGCCCTTGTTTGGGGCAATGCTATTGATTGCCCTCTCGAGCGCAACGGATAGACATTAATCACCTCCTTTTATTTCCCACTTAACACGCAGGAACTATAGGAAGCCAGACGCCATGCCGCAAGCGATATCTTCGTCATCAATATTGCTCTTTGCCTAGCGCTGAAACCCGAGCAGTGCGGTTTTTGGCGCGTTCAAGTCACCGTAAACCAACAGCCCCTTGCCATCTCTGTGAGGTAGTACCAACAAGGTTTCTCGGTCGCCACTGAGGTTAGCCACCTCATCACAGGCTAAGTTTTGCGCGGTTAACCAGCCTTGCAGGCGCTGCCCCACGTCATAGAGGTGTAGCCTAGCAAAACTCACGCCGAGCAAGGCACGATCCCCACAGGCACCAACAAAGCTACGCAGATAAGTGGGTAAACGGCGTTCGGTTTCATTGATATCCAGCTTGCCACCCTCAACAATGCCAGGCCCAACCTGGACCGCCGAAGCGAAGAGCCCCCGATGAAACGCTCCACGGTGCACAACCCCCAAGCCCTGGCGCGAAACACCCAAAATGCGGGTGTAGCCATGCGGCTGCAACGGGCCTACATCTCGCCCGCTAATCTGCAGTAGCCCCAGAGGCTCCAAAGGTGCAAAGCCAGCCACAAAGAAGCTACCTAAAATAACGGAGCGATCCGCCGGCCAGCCCTCGACGCGACCTTGCAGCAACTCACTGCCTGAGACTTCGTTGGTACCTAGCGCGGGCTCAACCAGACCCGCCTGGTAGTCGTCTACCCTAAGGGTTACCAGCAACAGATCGGCGCTAACATCCTCGGGTTGGGCTTTTAGCAGTGCAACTTGCATACCCCTAGGCGGTTGTTGCGCTAAGGCCTGCAGCGCCTCCTGGAAATCGGCTTGGCTGAGCGGCGCCAGTTGTGCCGAGGCCAAGTCATATCGACCCATGGCAACTTGCTCCACGGGGGCATTCTGCGGGCCTCTGGCAGGCCTTCCGGGTTCGCAAGCCGCAAGTAAGAGCATGCCGATGACAAGCCCCGCATACCAACTCAGCAAGCTAGGATTCGCAAGAAAACGTTTAATCATTCATAACCTTGTGCGCCAACAACGGTGCTGATTCAATCCTTGTGGCTCACACCCACTCACGTCAGAAAACAATGTAACCTATTCGGCAAAGAATCTCAGAGCAAAGAAGCGGATCTATGGGGGAGAATATCGTGGCAAACACCAAGGTAGATATCGAGGTACACCAGGGTCGAATCAGCTTGAGTCAGATCATCGGCTATTGGGTTCGCAAACAACCTGAGCGGGTCGCGATCGTACATGACACAGATCAGATAACCTGGGCCGAACTGGACGCACAAACCAACGCATTAGCCCGCGCCTACGCCGCGCTTGGGGTCAAGCCCAATGACTTTGTCACCATTGGCCTACCCAACAGCATCGAGTATTTCAGCGCCTGCTTTGCCACATGGAAGCTGGGTGCAACCCCACAGCCCGTATCGGCACGACTACCCAAAATTGAGCGCGACCAAATCATCGAGCTTGCCCAGCCAAGTTTGGTGGTTGGTGTCCCCGAAGGAGAATACCCCAAGGTGGCAAGCGTGGCCGCGGGATATGTAGACACCCTTAGTTTAGATGCCACTAGCACCGCCCCGTTGAAACCCATGACCGCAGAATCCTTTAAGGTCATGACCTCCGGTGGCAGTACCGGACGCCCAAAACTTATTGTGTCCAAACAAGCAGCCGACACCGATCCCGATGCCCCAGTACTTAACTTCAGCCAAGGCGGTTGCGTGCTCATTCCAGGGCCGCTGTATCACAACGGCCCCTTTATGTGGGGCATGGGTGCACTGTTCAAAGGCAACACCGTTGTGGTCACTACCAGATTTGATGCTCAAGCAACGCTGGCTCTAATCGATGCCCACCAAGTGGACACCATCTATATGGTGCCAACCATGATGCAACGGGTTTGGAATTTAGGCGAAGCGGTTCGCGGACAATACTCTTTAGCATCGTTGCGCACTTTGTGGCACTTAGCGGCCCCTTGCCCCGCATGGCTCAAGGAGGCCTTCATCGAATGGCTAGGCGCAGAAACAATTTGGGAGCTGTACGGCGGCACCGAGGGACAAGGCTCTACCACAATTGATGGGGTGGCTTGGCTGCAACACAAAGGCTCGGTTGGAAAACCAGGGCCACACTGCGAAATGATTGTGCTAGACGAGCAAGGTAACCCAGTGCCAACTGGCGAGGTTGGCGAGGTATATATGCGCCCGCTCACGGGTCCAGGCAGCACTTACCGCTACATTGGCGCGGAAGCTAAATCCATTGAAGGTGGCTGGGAAAGCCTGGGCGATCTTGGTCATTTCGATGCGGACGGCTACTTATATCTATCCGATCGCCTCAGCGACATGATCTTGAGTGGGGGTGCAAACATCTACCCTGCGGAGGTAGAGGCGGCGATCGATGCTTGCCCAGGCGTACGCTCAAGCGCTGTTATTGGCTTACCGAACAATGATTTAGGTAACAGTGTGCATGCTATTGTTGATGCCCCCACAGGGTCATTAACCGAGGCAAAGCTATTGGAGTTTTTGGCCGACCGCCTAGTGCGCTACAAGATTCCGCGAACCGTTGAGTTCGTCCAAGAGCCACTGCGCGATGATGCAGGCAAGGTAAGACGCAAAGACCTGCGAGCACAAAGGCTGGCAACCGATCAGTAACGGCATTAGCCTAGGCTAGCAAGCGGCTAGAACTTTGTGCCAACCTTAGGCGATCAGTTTTTGTTTCAACTCACAGGGGAATGCCAATGAGTAACGAACAACCATCCAACCCGTCACGACCCCTAACCCCGTCACGACCCTTAACCCCGTCACGACCCCTAACCCCGTCACGACGTCGCTTCACCCAGTTCCTACGCGGTGCCACTATGCTTGGCGTTGGCGGGCAAAGCTTGCTGCACAGTGGCAACGTTAAAGCCGCCGTTTCAGAAGCTCAGGCAGCGGTCGACAATGGCGATCACTGGCCAACCATGGCGTATCGCACGCTAGGCCGCACCGGCCACAAGAGTAGTCGGCTTATCTACGGTTGTGGCGCCGCGCTTTCTCGGCGGCGCGCGGATGAGTTACTCAACCGAGCGCTAGACGCTGGAGTAAACACTTTTGACGTCGGCACTTCACGGTACTACGACAGCGCCGAGATGAATCTAGCTCCGTTTTTACAGCAACACCGGGACAAGTTGTTTTTGATCTCCAAGTCCATGACCTTTGTGGATCTGGATGCCCACGCGGAGCTCACCCCAGCGGTTGCAGAAAAGGCTGCACGTAACTGGCTCAAAATTCTAGATGAGAGCCTAAGCCAACTGCGAGTTGAGCAAGTGGACGCTTACTACATGATGGCAGCGAACAACCCTGCCTTAGTTGTCAGCGATGAGTTTTACCGAGCATTCGAGAGTGCCAAAGCCGCTGGTAAAACCCGCTTTCTAGGCCTAAGCACACACGAAAATGCAGCCGCTGTGCTTAAAGCTGCTGCCGACAGTGGCCGTTACGATCTAGCCATGATTGCGGTAACCCCCTCAGGTTGGTACGACTGGAACAACAAAGGGCTACTGCAAAACACGCCGCCTTTAACCGAGCTTGCCCCGGTACTCGAACACGCACGCAACGCCGGCATGGGACTGATCGGCATGAAAGCAGCGCGCGCACTAGCGGGGCGTAAATGGTTTGGGAGCGGTGATACCAGCCGGTTCAACAAACATTACTCGGACAAGCTGCTCAACGCGCCCTACTCCGACTTCCAACGCAGCTATGCGTACGTGTTAGAGCACGGCTTGGATGCTGTCAATGCGGATATCCAGGGTTACCAAATTCTGCGTGAAAACTTTGTTGCCGCCGCAACCTCTGGGGAGATGGTCGTCTGAGCACCGCCTTAGTTGGGCTTTGCGGCGGATGCCAGCACGCCAACACCAAGGTTAGCGCCCGAGGCTCCAAGTTTTGGCAGTGCAATTTGGCTAAAACTAATCCGAGCTTCACCAAATACCCAGCGTTACCGGTGCATCACTGTACCGGCTTTGCTGTGGCGAATGAGGCTGTGGATCATACCGGGGATCAACTAACCGCTGGTCCTTGTGGATCAACCCCGGATTCACGTTGAACCGATGGATCTTTAACCGAATCAGGACTACCCACCACCAACTTGTCTTGCGCCGCCGCGTTGGGGTACCAAGTCTTAGGCTTTGACCAAGCTTGCCAACCCCAGCGCAGCCAACGAAGCAGCGCAAAAGCTAACCACAAAGACCATAGCAGCATGGCGACTCGATACACCCACAAGGGTAAGGAGATAACCCAGGCTGTTGGCAGGTTGCCATCTGCTTGATCTGCATACCAACGGTAGAAGTAAGACCCGCTACCGTTACCGACTACCTGCATGTCCGGGCTACCCAGCAATGCCATCGGTACACTAACCAACAAGCCAATGACGGTGATCACCGTTAGGCCCGCGGTTAGCACCTGCACCGCGTTGCGAAAGGTGTGCAGCTCGATCTGCTCTATCCATTGGGTTTTAGCTCGCAGCACTAAGACCCAAACCGCCACCAGCACCGCAGTGGGCAAGTTGCACAAGGTCAAGCCAAAAGCAAGCAACAGCGCATCCAGCGGACGTAGCGCTGTACCCGGTATTCTGGAGAGAATCCAACCAACGCCAGCCACCACAAAAAACACGCCCCAAAAAAGCAAAGCTGGGCCAAGACTTGGACCACCTAGCGCTAAGACCCAACGATCTTTCGGAAAGTCTAGATTTAACGAGACGTTGGTCAGCGAGCTAGCCATCTTCAACGCATCGGTAGTATAGCTTAACGATTGCTCTTGTGGTGCGCGCCATGTCACTCGGTAGTTGGCCATACCTGTGGCTAAGGGCAAGTCCAAACGATTGTCACGCAAGCTCAACGGTTGGCGCTCGCCATCAATCCAGACATCCGAAAGCTGCGCACCCACCGGCAGCTCAAGCCCGTAGTCCCCACCCTGGCTAGATTGGATTCGCAGCTGTAGGTCACTGGTCGCTAAACGATCACCAGGCTGCATGGTTAAGTTGACGGAATGCACCGTCGTGCTGGCACCAGGTACTGGAACCGTGGCTTCAGGCCGAACCTGCAGCGTTTCATCGCTACGCGGATAAAACACTGGGCCGTCTCGACCGTTAATGGTGCTAGCCACCAAACCGGCACTGGGCGCAAAATGCAGGTGCCACAAATTGGACCCTTGGAAGGACCAAACTTCTTGATGCTGACGCATAGGCGGAGCTGCCAGCTGGACTAAGGCACGCGGTGCACCTTCAGTGTTTTGCTCCAATCGACTTTCCCATCGAACAACCGATTGCCGGACACCAAAGACCAACTGGGCGGACTCTACGCCGTTTGCCGTTGCCGTTGCCGTATTAATTTTGTCATCAAGAACCGCCTCTCCATTCAGCAAGGGGATTTTGACTGAAAAGCTGCCGCGCTGAGGTGCGAGGCGCGTCACCTTAGTCACCACCCGCCAATCCAAACCAAACTCTAAATCACGTTCAACGCGCACATAAGCTGGCGCAACATCGGGTTGCAAACGCTGCTCGCGCGCTTTGCTATCGGTTTCCCGCGCGCCGTTCTTTGCCGCGGGTTTGCGAACCAAACTTAAGTTACGTCGCACCAGCCTTTGGTTGCGCAACCCTTGTACCTGCCAAGCCGCATGCTGCTCAACCAATACAATGGCGGGTGCTAACGCAAAAGTTAGATCCACCTGCTCCAACTGTGACAGCGAACCTTGTAGCCGCACCTCATGAACGCCAGCAGGCAACGCAAGGGTTAGATCTCCTTTCGCGTTGCGACTGACGATACCAGCCGAATCACCAACAGTAACGCGGCTGGGCTGCCACCCATTGGTGCTCCCCGGAATGGGTACCGCAACCAACGCAGCCACATGCACCTGCAACTTGATATCTAACGCTTCCGCGGTTAAGCCAATCTGTACCGGCCCTAAGCTTGCGCAACCGGGCATGCATTTTGGGGGCGCCAGCAAACGTTGCTCCAACTCTTGCAGCAACGCCGGATCTGGCGTACCAGTTAGGCTGGCGGCGTTAGCACTAGGTGCTGGCGCTAATGTGCCTATTGCGGTGATAAGCACAACAACACTAGCCACACGGCTTGCTGTCGGCGCTAAGGTTCGTAGCCAACCCGGGAGCGATGGCAAGGACGGCAGCAAAGGCACCAACAGCAACAGGCTCACCAATATGACAGTGAGCGCAATCAGGAAGTGCCAAATGCGCACCAGCAACGGTGGCATTAAGGTGAGCTGCAACGGTTGCTCCGCAGCCACAGGGCCATGCCAGTTCAGGGGTGCCTGTACCCAGTTCCAGGCCGGCTGTCCGGGACCAGTTTGAACTTGCATTCCGTCCGGAAACCGCTTGCGACTAGATGCTGTCACCACAACCTCTTCAATAGTTGAAGATTCCCGAGAACTTGGGCTCAATGCGCCTCCCACTTTGCGGGATTGTTTACGAATCATCCCGTCGTCCGCCATGGTGGCTTGCTCAGGTGGTGCCATGGTCTCCATTTCGAGTTGCTCCACTCCAACCGTATCCATCTGCACCGTTTGATTCACCCAATGCCCTTGCCCACCACCCAACTGTGGGTAAATACCCTGGCGAACGTGATCAATAGCAACACCCAGCGCCGCTAGTAGCGTGACACCACCTAGCAACAACGCAGATATGCGCACTACGCCGTGAAGCCTAGTCGCCTTTAGGTAAGGCAAGACCACAACCACCAGCAACAACAGCAGCCAAACAAAGGCAAAACCAACACTTTGCTGATAAGCAATCAACAACGTAAAGCCAAGCAACAGGCTAAAGCCCACGCCCAAAAACCGCCAAGCTAAAACCAAGGACAAGATCACTAAGAACAGATCCCACAAGGTCCAACGCTCTAGCCAAGAACTGGGCGCCGAATCCACACCCGTTGCCCACAACAAACGCCACCCAGGTGGCAAATGCAGCGTGGCGGACAAACTATCCGCATCTAGGTTCCAACCAACGGCCGTTGTTAAGGCACCAGGAGCAATTGCACTCACCGCAGTGATCTGATGCTGACCAGGGGCTAGCTCAACACCGGGTTCACCTTCACCCAAGCGCGTGACCAATTGTGGGGTTCCATCAACTTCTACACTGCCAAGCGAATAGCTAGCCGCCAAGCGCCCGGCACGCCGAAGCTGAGTGTTGAGATCATCGCGCACCACGTAGCCACTGCCGTCGAAGTTAAGCCAGAGCGAACGACGCATGGAAAGCTGCCCTGGTGCAGGATTGGGATCGCCACGCTGCTGCTCTTGCAGTTGCAAACCTTGGTCACCAGCAAGGGTAAATCCTTGTAGACCGTTCACGTCAAAAGGTGCATTTACCTGTGACAGATCAACACCATGACCACCGCTGACATTCACCAAGCGTAAATCGCGCCGCGGTGCGAAGGCCCAGACTTCTTGCTGGGGCCAATTGTCGGTCTTGGGCTTGGGTTCAAGCAGGTCAAGCTGTTGCTCTGCTCGCGCCATCACTTGAATGAGGTGTTCGCCCGGCTCCACTTGTATCTGCAAATTGCCATCGCTTTGCAACCGCGCGGGCAGCGGGCTATTGATGTGGGTAACCTTGAAGTTAGGCAACAAGACCTGCCCAAGCGTCTCGATGCGAGAAGGACCGGACACTCGAAGGCGCAAATAGGTATGGAGCTGCAACGGGGCGCCATCCACAACCCGGCGAAATACCTCAACAGACAAGCTAATGGGTTGCGCAACATTCAACGTTGCTCGACCCTCGGTTAACAGTAATCGACCACCATTGACGGTTGGTCGCAGCACTGGCTTGCCGTTGCGCTGCACTCGTAACACCCCAAAGTGCGTTGGTAGATCTAAGTTATCCGGGCGCTGGGACCACTGCATCTTGCCCGTCACTTCAAAGCGCCCAGCCGCTAGCTGCACAGCCGGTTTACCACCGGCTAGAGTTACTACTGCCGCCTCGCCGTTCACCTGAACTTGAGTTGGCCAAAATTTTGTGTTGCCTGGAAGCGTCAGGTTGCCGGGCGCATAGGCTTGGACAGATAAACGAAAGTCCAAGCCTTTGTCTCCAAGGTCTATCTCTGTGCCGTTGACCCACAGGCAGTTGGCGCGTTTTGCACCAGTGGCTTGCCAAGGGCAAACCCGTTCTGGATGCTTCGCCAGTACCCAATCCACCCAGGATTCGAGTGCTGGTGGCACCTGGTAAGGCAATGCGGCTGAAGCTTGCGCTGCAGCCAGCGGCATGCTGCCAAAACCCAGTAACAACAAGAGCAAAACAGCAGTTGTGCCGAGCTTCAAACATGCCCTATTTGCGATCTGACCCAGAGTTTCATTCATATCTTGCCCCATCGAGTTTCGGCGGCTAACCTGCCGCGATTGAAACATCCTGCGCCGCCAACTACCAGCCAACTTTGGATGCTGCACTACCATGCCTAAAGAGCCCAACACCAAACCCGATCCCAGCCTCGCTACCAGCCGCGTAAGCCAACGCCTAGCGGCGCCAGGCTCCGATGTATGGCGCGTACACTATGACGCGCTTGCTAGAGCCCAACGCGGTGAAGACGTCATCTTGATGAGCGTGGGTGACCCAGATTTCGACACGCCGCCAGAAATCTCAACGGAGGTAATCACCCGGATCAATGCTGGACGTACACACTACTCGCCTGCCGCAGGTGAAACGGAGCTACGTCAAACCATCGCCTGCATGGAGAGCGCCAATACCGGCAATCCATTCACTGTAGAGCAGGTGGCCATCTTTCCTGGTGCCACCGCCGCCCTTTACGCAGCCTGCGCTAGCATCTGCAACGAAGGGGATAGCATTTTGATACCGGAGCCCATGTACGTGGGTTACCACAGTATTGTTGCGGCGCTTGGGCTGGATCTTGTGACCCTGCCTTTACGGGCACCCGACTTCCAGCTCGACGTCGCGCAACTGTTAACTCAACTCGATAGCCAACCGCCCACACAGCCCATCAAAGCGGTGTTGGTCAATACTCCCGGCAACCCGCTCGGCAATATGTTCAGCGAGGTCCAACTCCAGCAACTGGCCACGGGCTGTGCTGAGCGTGGCGTGTGGCTGATTTGCGACGAGGTCTACTCGCTAATCACTTTCGAGGAAAAACATCGATCGTTGCTCAACTGCACAGACGACTACCGCAACATCCTGGTGATTGATGGCTTGTCCAAATCCCATGCCATGAGCGGCTGGCGTGTGGGTTGGGCTATTGGAGACCAAGCGTTGATCCAAGCCATGGTGAATTATTCCGCTGCTGCCTTTTTTGGGGTCAGCCAGTTCATTCAAGATGCTGCAAGCTACGCTTTGCAACACGATGCCAAAGACGTTGAGCAAATGCGCAAGGCCTACCAAGGTCGCCGCGACCATGTTCTCAAGCGATTAAAGGTTATGGGGTTGGCGAGCTATGCGCCACAAGCCGGGATGTTTGTCATGCTTGATGCAAGCTCGGTACAAACCCCAAGCTTCCTGCGTTGGGTGGACGATAACCACAACGCGGACGCATCCCTCGGCGAGCACTTTGCAGACTGGCTGCTAGACAGCGCCGGTATCTCCAGCATTCCAGGCGGAGCCTTCGGCCCCAGTGCTGACAATTACGTGCGTCTGAGCCTAACCCTGGATGAGGCCGGGCTTGACGCTGCGCTAGATCGAATTGCAGGGTTGCTCAAACCCAGCTAAAGCTAAGCCGTCGTTACCGAGTAAACCGACGCAATAGCTCAATGAAGGTTGCGGTGCCTTGTTCAAGCTGTGCCACTAGAATGCGCTCGTTGTTGCCATGTATACCCCGTCGATCTGTCGGTGGCAGCACAAAAGGGGCAAACCCATAGCTGACAATACCCATATCACGAAAAAAGTGACTATCGGTAAACCCGCCCGCAACGGATGGCAAGATGCGACTACCCGGGTAGCGCTCGGTTAACAATTCAGAGATCTCTTTGAACAACGCTGTATCTATGGAGCTGACCGCTGGAGAAAAGCCCATGAGCTTTTCTATCTCAACCGCTGGATCGTTGATAATCACGGCCAACTCTTTGGTGAACTCAGCCGGGTCTTGATCAGGCAGCAATCGGCAATCTAGCTCAGCGGTGACCTCCGCTGGTACCACATTGATTTTGGCGCTGCCCTGAAGCCGGGTCATGGAGCAAGTGTTACGCAACAACGCATGCAAAGGCGGATTGTCTAGCTGAAGCTGCGCCAAAAAGTTTGCATCTTTAACAGACTCTTCAATTTGCGCAAACTTGGCCGCTTGCCCACCCGCCTGAAAAGGCGCCAAGCCAGCAAACATGTCGGCAACCGCCGGATGCGCGCGAGCCGGAAACTTGGTCTGCGAAATTCGATGCAAGGCTCGAACCAGGCGCGTCACCGCCGTTTCGGCTTGTGGCGCTGAGCCGTGACCCGGATTACCCCGCGCCACCAACTTCAACCATAGCGGCACTTTCTGGGTTGCTTCAACACTGAACAAAGGTCCACCCGGCGTTTGTGAACCACCGCCGCCCTCGTTGAGCAAAAAGCCCACCTTACGAAATAAAGATGCATGCTCACGAACCATATAACCCGCACCAAACTCACCGCCGGCCTCTTCGTCCGCCGTCGCTAAAAAGATGACATCGCGATTCGGTTTACGTCCACTAGCGTGCAGCGCTAAAAAAGCCTCCAACTGAGCAATGCCCAAGCCTTTTGTATCCAAGGCACCGCGCCCATACAGGTAACCGTCACGTATCTCACCCGAGAGCGGTTCGGTGTCCCAGTAGTCTTCGTTAGATGGCACGACGTCGATATGGTGTAAGAGCACCAATGCTGGTTTGCGACCACCCGGTATGCGAGCCCAAATATTGCCGCGCCCTGGCGCTGATTCCGCTGTTTCGTATTCAATACCTGCAGCCTCGAGCAGCTTAGCTAGGTATGCCACCCCTCGACTTTCGTTGCCAGGCGGATTCACGGTATCAATGCGCAGGTAAGCCTGCAGATGAGGCACAGCGTTGGTCACAAAGGGTTGGTCTGCAGCTGGCACGGTAAACGCTGCCTGCTCGACCGCTTGATTCGCGGCTTGGGTTGGCGCGCATAAGGCGAGCAACGCACCTATCACCAAGAGTTTGGCAAGCGCTGTGCGCCCGCCCGAAGAATTTTCCGACTGCTTAGCTTGCATCTCGTACCCACCTGCAATGTTTCAGTGCGGGTAGGCTAGCCTTAAGTTTGCAGGGCTGCAAACCTGTCAGGCCAAATGCACGTAGATCTACCTCTCGCGATAGTTGCCCGGGCGCTTCTCAAAGAACGCTTGAATGGCTTCTGCATGATCCGGCTCAGCATGGCAGACCGCTTGAAAAGTGGCTGACATGGACAGTAATTCATCCAAACCGCTATCTCTGCTAGCTCGCATCAATTGCTTGGTTAAGCGCACCGCATGCGGAGGGTTCGCAGCAATACGCTGGGCAATATCCATAGCAGTGGAGATCAACTCATCAGGCTCCACCAAATCAGAGACAAGTCCCATCGCATGGGCATCTGCTGCGCTAACCGCATCACCGGTAAAGGCCATTTTGCAGGCATTGGAGTAACCAACCGCACGTGGCAAGAACCAAGCGCCACCGTCACCAGGAATAATGCCTAACTTTACAAAGCTCTCAGCAAACATGGCCTTGGTTGAAGCAACCCGAATGTCACACATGGTGGCAAGATCACAGCCAGCGCCTACCGCCGCACCGTTCACCGCGGCAATGATGGGTACACCCAGAGCATAGATAGCACGAGGAATGCGCTGAATCCCCTCGCGATAGGCTTCTGACTGATCAAAGGGATCGCCAGCAAACAGACCTTTACGATCGCGCATGTCTTTCACATTGCCACCAGCGCAAAAAGCGGTGCCAGCGCCGGTCAATACCACCGCGCGGATACCTTTATCGCTATTGGCTAGGTCGCAAACGGCTTCAAAAGCCTCAAATTGATCTGGTCCGGTTAACGCATTGCGGGTATCCGGGCTCGACATAGTCACTAGCAGCACGTGACCGTGACGCTCTTGGGCGAGAAAGCTCATGTTTATTCCTTCAGTTTGATGTTCAGACGGCCGTCTTGAATTTCGATCATCTCTACGCCATCAGCAAAACTCTTCCAAATGCCTGGGCCACCACCAAACTGGTTAACCAAGTCCACATTCTTCAAGTTGCCAAGCCAAGCGTTAGGTATAGGTACACCCATAACGCTTACGCCGCGCAGAATAACTACCGGGCGGGAGTCACGGTAGTCCAACTCCAAGCCAGCGTTCACCCGCAGGGTTTTACCACCCAACACAGGAAAATCGGGGTCAACGGGAACCAGCAGCTTGCCGCTGGCTAAGTTGCTACTCAGATCGACAGCAAAGCGCTTCGCAAGATCTGAATTGTTTGCCAGCATGGCATTGAGCTCTCGTTCGCTTAATGAGATATCGCGGCTGGCGCCTTCTTCGCTGTAACGTTCTGGCTGCAGGTTGCCCTGCTCGTCAAATTGATTCGCTGGGCGCGCTTCACGGTTAGCATTGGGTAACAACTCGCGCGGGTCTACGCCCAACACGCGGAGTTTACCATCGAGCTTGACCTGCTCCTTTTTGGATAACTCTACAGGCTTGAAATCCGATGCATAGACGTAGGTACGAATCAGATAGTAAGTCACCCCGGCGGTAAGGCCGATGGCCAGCAAGATGAACAGCAGCACCTGTTTGCCGCTGAAGCCTTTCCGCGGAGCCGCCGCGGTCGTTGTATAATCACTCATTTGCGCACTTTAGACGGTTCGGGAAACCAGTGCAAAGCGTCCGAATAGACATATCCTGGGCACTGGATCATCTCCAGCGCTACAGGCTTGCCATAAACCCTGGTTCCAGCGGCCCAGCCAATAATCGGAGATCAAGATGACAGCCAATAGCGGCATACAAGTAATTTACGACAACGCGGTGGTCCGACTGATTTTAGATCGTCCCAAGCAGCTAAATGCCCTTAACGACAACATTCGCAAAGTAATAGCCACCACGCTCAACGAGCTCATGGAACGGCCGGATATCCGGTTACTGGTGCTCTCGGGCAATGGCAAATCTTTCTGCTCTGGCGCTGACCTCAAAACCACCTCTTACCCAAAGGTTGAAGGGGATTGGTCAACGCGGCGCAATCGCACTGCAACCTGGCAAAGAGTACTCGAGCAGTTAGACCGAATACCCCAGGTCACCATTGCCTCCATGCAAGGGAACGTGATCGGTGGTGGCGCATTGATGGCAACCGCGTGTGATTTTCGAGTGATTGCAGAAGATGTCGTCTTTCGCATTCCGGAGCTTGCGCTGGGTATCCCTAACGTCTGGAATGGCACACCGCTTCTTGCACGCGAAGTAGGTCTACCCACCGCTCGGGATTGGGTGATGACAACGCGAAAGGTCAAAGCAGATGAGCTTAAGCAAAGCGGTTGGGCACAACGTGTGGCCCCTACTACTGAACTCGCGGCAACAACAAAAACTCTAGTGGATGAGTTGCTTGCCGTTCCCCCAGCTTCGCTTGCCATGACCCGTTCGCTCACGTCAGCCTTAGGTCGGTCCGCTTCTGGGATGGCACTAGGTTGGGCTGATGCGGACTTACAACAGTGGGCGTTCACCGAAGAGGAATACAAAGAAACAGTGCGACGCTATGCACAAAACGTTGGTGATCGAACTGTTTAGAAACAACGGAGAGCCTTTATGTCTGATCAAGAAAAAGTAAGCGTCCCCATAACGGCTATTGTGGAATACCAAATTCGCCCAGAAAACAACACTATGCGCGAGTGGCTAGACGTTTGGTCAAAGCGCGGCCTTGACGCACAACAAGGTGAGCCGGAAACCAACGCCTATGCCACCGCAGTTAACTTGGACGACCCAAATAACGTCATGGTCTTTGAACGCTACGCCAACGGCACAACAAGTGTGACCCGCCACACCCAACGTCAAGCCCATGCAGACCTAATGCAGGAGATGGGCGAGCGCAATATGACCAAGCGCCAAGTCATGACCACGGTCTTTAGCGACTTACCCAACTTCGGATTTTGGTCTCGACCCTCAGCCCTACCAACAACTTCATCTCGTTTAACGCTTTTAGGTTTGCGATTCTCCAAACCTGCCATGCAAGCACGCTGGATACAAATGGTTGGAGAACATGCCGCCTATTGCCGAGCACAAGAGGAACCCACCCTAATTTACTCTGCTGGCCTAGCAAGCCGAGACGCACAGAAAGAAATCGGCGTCAAAGCTGGCGATCTGATCGTTGTCATGCTGAGTGCAGATGAGGCTGGCATTGGTGTTCATCAGAACGATGCACGTCACCTCAAATTGCAAGCCGCATTTGCATCTCAAGGCATGGAGAGAGACCTGCTGTTTGCTCGGCGCTACAAAGTGACTGGTGATGGGTATTGGTGGAGATAAACTCATGCAAAATAGGTTAACACCCACCGTTGCCAGCACCCCAAGCAATCCACGCGAAGGGGTTGACATCCAATTTTCAGAAGCCGGTTTTGCGGCTTCAGAGCAGTGGACTATGGGCGGCTGGACCATTCAATTCATCCACTTACCAGCCAATGATCGTATACCCTTGGAAACAAGCGTTGGACGGCACTTCGTCAAAATCATTACTGGGTCTGCGTCAAATTTAGCTCGAAGCCCTTTCGCAAAAAAACGCGAGATAAGAACCACCCTAGTAACAACAGCGGCTGTGATCGCTGGGGCCGCGGACACCCTACTAGCACTGTTTATCGAAACCCCAGCTGTACCTCCAAACGTTGTAAATATGGACCAGCTAACCATAACCGGTCCTAATGCCGAAGCTTTCCAATGGCGGACCTTTGAGGATCGATTTGGCAAATCGACTAACGCTTTCAATGGCAAAGATGCGTATATGTCAGGTGGATTCCACTTGCTGGATCGAAGTGGTACTGAGATCACTTACCTGAATCTTTGGACCGCAGGGAAAGGCGTGAACCTCACCACTCACAACCATGCCCACAAGCCCCAGGTCCTAGCGCCTGCATTTGCCGAAACCCATTGGGTGTTCAACAATGGGACAGGACATGGCGCCATGTACAGCGCCACAGCAGCAGACGGTCCAAAAACTGAAACTTACCCAATGCAACGAGGTGATGAACACGGCCCTTTTTTCGCCATAAACCAACCATCAAAAAAACCCTTACTGCGAGAAAACGGAGCGGTGAGCTATCCGTGGCACGGCTGGGAAGCTGGTATGGATGATGAACCGGGCCAAGCCTACGACGTTGTTGCGGCATTCGAAACGAATCCCAAATTTGTTCAGCTGTGATGGACGCCATCAAATCTATCATGGCGGAAAGGCCCGATTGGGATCAGCTGATGTCACAACAAGCCGATGAGACCCTCGATGTTTACCTAGATCTAAAGTCGCCTCACGCTTATCTCGCAGTACGCCCTACCCTTGAGATTGCGCGAGACTTTCGGGTTTCGATCAATTTTCTACCCTACACATTAAGCTACGAAACCCTAGGTGTAACAAAAAGCATCGGGCCCGCAATGAAACGCGAGCCCGCCACACCCGCAGCGGATCGAAAGGCACGCATGTACTACGCTGCTGCTCGTGAATATGCTGCGCTACAAGCACTGCCTCTGAAAAGCCCACATCGCCTGCTCGACTCGAGCCTCGCCCACAAAGCGTTTCTCTTTGCGAAACAACAAGATTTAGAAGTCCCTTTTGCTATGTGGGTCTATCTACACGGCTGGGCATCGGGCTGGCGAGAGTTTGAGCTTGAGTCTGCACAACAATTGCGCAACGCATGCGAAGCGGTTGGCGCGAACCCTAGTGGGTTTGACGAGTTCGTTCAGCCCCAGGGTAAGGGTGAGGCTATGCTGGCAAAAATACTGGTCAGCGCCGAAGCAAGCGGCATTGCTGGCGCTCCGCACTACGTATACAACGACCAAGCCAAAGAACGTCAGGTCGGTCTATTTGGACGGGAGCATTTAGCGCTGATTCGCAGCAAATACCTTGCGGCGGGTTTAGCCCGCCGCAGCGATGTTATTGCAGACTTCTCACACGCTTGGCCAGGGAACGGTTAACCGTCCCCTAGCCGGCAGGTTAACGCTTAACAAACTTCAACAAAAAACGGTCGGTTTTGCGACGCACCGCTGGGTCAAACACGCCTTTGGCATAGTCATCATCTGCATTAGCAAGCAGATCACTTTCTTCCACAAGCTTTAAACCCGCAGCGGTTGCTCGCTCAATGATGATTGCCTTATCTATTCTGTGCGTAATGCCACCAGATTCTGCAGGCGCGCCAGATGCGGCTTGATGATCAAGGGCAATAAAATGACCGCCAAACTTTAGCGCTCTGCGAATTTCAGCAAAGGCCTTATCCGGATTACCAAGCACCCCTTTCTCCGCCCCTTCTGGGTTGTACCACAGCTCGTGAGGACCCAGGAACCAAGTCACCACATCCACACTGCTATCAGCCACGGTTAAGGTATCAAAGGCGGTACGCATCTGCTTTACGTTCGCCAAGCGGTTGTTGGCAACCCGCGCCTTGATCGCATCACCGGCAAAACCATCAAACAGCGGAGGATTCTGCATATGCACTACACCATCCGCACCCACCGTTTTGGCGAACACCTCAGTATACATACCGCCAGCGGCTTCCATATCAATGACCGTCATTCCCTTTTCGATACCGGAAAAGGCGAGCACTTCCGCCGCCTTGCGTACGCTGTGCTGCTCATAATCCGCCTCAGGTCGGTCATCCTTAGCGAACGCTGCCTCCTCGTGATGCCCCGCGTACAGCGGCATGGCTGCAGCTAGCGCAAAGCTTGTACCTGCACACAAGGTGGCGATTTTCAGTGTTAGGTTACGGCCCATTAGATTCCCCAGTTTTTTTGGATTCGATCCTCATCATACCCTCAGGCGACAGTCCAGGCACCCTGAAGCCCTCAATCGTCGCTGGCAATAGCCGCCTAGAACTCGATCCACTACAGGCGGTGACCCTGCGCGCCTTCGTTTGTGGTTTAAACCTTACCTTCAGTCCGGCAGAGCGTAAGCAATGACCTTACCTCCCATCACTTCACCCGCAAGCGCCTCACCCGAAACATCATCACCTGCGGTCAAGGGGCGAGAGCTACCTGGTACGGTCACAAGCACATACTGCTTGCCCGACACAGGGCTGGTGTAGCTCATTGGCGTAGCATCGGAGGCGCCACGCAATTCAGACTGCCAAACAACCTCTCCTGTGAGTACATCAATGGCGCGCATCTGCCCATCCATTACACCACCGTTAAAGATCAAACCACCAGCGGTCACAATGGACCCTGCTGTATGTGGCAGGCCAATGTCTAAAGGACCTACACCACGCCGCCAAACGACCTTCTGCGTGGTCAGGTCAACAACCGCCATCTCGCCATAGGGTGGTTTCAAGCAAGGCAATGAAAGTGGTGATGCAAACATTTTCACTTTGACAGCATAAGGTGTGCCACGCCCCTGCCCACCGATGCCGTAAAAACGGCCGCCGGCACCAAACTCACCGGTTTCACTCAGGGGGATAGGGTCTTGTGCACGAGGAATAACGTGCAAGATAAAAGGTAAGTGTAAGTTGTTCACCACCATCAACTGCCGCTGTTCATCCACCGCCACGCTACCCCAGTTCATGCCACCGGCAGGACCAGGGTATAACAAGGTGCCTTGGACGGACGGCGGTGTCATCGGGCCTTCGTAGCGAAGCTTAAGAAACTGAGCGCGGCAACTCATCTGGTCGAAGGGTGTCACACCGAACAAGTCTTGCTCGCGAATAATGGGATGCGCAAAAGACGGCATACCAGTGGAGAAAGGTTGGGTGGCGGTTGTTCGTTCACCCGGAAGGTCGGTTTGTGGGACCGGGCGTTCAGTAACTTCGGTGATGAGCTCGCCTGTCAGTCGATCCAGCATAAATATTTCACCACGCTTTGTGGGCACGATGACAACCTTACGTCGCTCGCCATCAAGGGTCAGGTCCACAAGTGTTGGTTGTGAGGGCACGTCGTAGTCCCAGATATCGTGGTGAGTGGTTTGATACTTCCAACGCGTCAGACCGGTCTTTGCATCAATGGCAACAATGGAGCTGGAAAATTTATCCATCAGCTCCGGGCGGTGGCCACCGAAGTAGTCGGGGGTTGCATTACCGGTGGGCACATAGACCAAACCCAGCTCATCATCTGCCGAGGTTAAGCTCCAGACGTTGGGCGTTCCACGCGTGTAGTAACCGCCTTCCGGTGGCTGGCTTGTCTGGCCTTCGCGCCCGATGTCCCATGCCCAGAGCAAATCTCCAGTAATCGGATCGTAGCCACGAACAACACCGGAGGGTTCATGGGTCTCTTGGTTATCCGCAACCCAGCCGCCCACCACTAAAGAACCACTGGCCACGGTGGGTGGGGAGGTGACGAAATAATACAACGGCTTAACTTCACCCATACCTGCAAGCAGGGAGATTTGCCCACCCTCGCCAAAATCCTGGCAAGGTTCACCGGTAATCTTATCCACGGCAATCATGCGAGCGTCTGTGGTCGCCGTATAGATTCGCTCTGCACATTGCTCGCCTTTGGGGCGTGTTGGAATGTGGTAATAGGTAACACCGCGACAATTACCTAGGATTCCATAAGCCGGCGTGTCATTTTCCGGATCGAACCGCCATCGCTCTACGCCAGTGTCCGGATCCAGCGACAAGATTATATTTTGCGCGGTACACAGGTAGAGGCCATCCCCAATCTGGATGGGGGTAGCACTAAATCGGCCAACCTGATTGGTCTCGGCTTCCCAAACGCGCTCCAACCGATTGACGTTAGAGGCGTTGATTTGATCCATTGGCACATACCTAGTGCCCGCCTGGCTGCCCCCATAAGCTTGCCAATCCGCGCTGTTTTGCGGTTCGCCATAGCTTGTATCGGCAATGGTTTGCACATCGCTGGACAAAAAATTCACCGTCATGGAACCAAGAACCGCCAGGCTAGCTAGCGCACTGACAACAACGACCGGCATCTTGAAAAGCGCTTTTTTCTCTTCACCCCATAACGCGCGCCGAACGATGCCACTGCACATCCACAGTGCAATCAGGCCGATGATCCATATGCGCGAGCCAACCAACCAGAAGTCGGTGCCCGCCTCGTAAACCGCCCAACCGAGTGTCAACAACAACACAAGGGCGTACAGGTAGTAACCACTGGGGCTTCGCCGCCACAACTGAATGGCGCTGATTACCATCAAGACACCCGCGACAAAGTAGTAGTAAGTCCCACCGAGCGGCAGCAACTTGAAACCAAAGTACGCCATTGGCAAACCAATAGCGGCAATAAGCAATGCTGTGAACCTAATAGCTAAGCTACCGGATGCGCCCATTCTTCCCCCTAAAATGAATCAACGCCCCGATCTAAGTCGACCTAAGTTGGACGTGAACAGCGAAGAGTATGCTTGACCTATGACGGCACGATCAACACAACCTCAGCCTCATAGACTCAGCGCCAATGCAGCGGATCAACCTCATCTAACCCGAACAACTCCCAACCTGGTAGGTCTGAGCCAGGCGCTTCGCGATGTGGAGATATACCACTGCCGATAGGCGTGGTTAACGCTTGCTGGATACCCCACTTAGAAATATTTTGCACCCCTTTCATTGCCGCCATTTCTTCTAGTGAGTAAAAACCCGCAGCTGAGGTTTCTTCGCCATCAAACAAGGGCTCTCCTGACACATAATCCAAACGCCACATCATGTAGATGTTGTTCACCTTACCGCCGCTCATGTGCCGAAACGCTAAGAGATCGCTGACCTTAGCCTCAATACCGGATTCTTCTTGAACCTCTCGCTCAACCGCCAAACTCAACGGCTCATCATGCTCAACGTAACCACCCGGGACCTGCCAGGTGCCGGCAAAGGGTTCCTGACCGCGCTGAATAAGCAGCGCCTTGGTCACTCCCGCGTCCTCTCTAAGGACAATCGCGCTGCACCCAATGGAAAACTCACCAAAAAACAGATACCCACACTGTTGATCCGGACAAGCAATGCGGTCCCGACCACCATCGTGGCGAGAGGTCAATGGACTGGCGCACTGGGGGCAAAAGTTCATTTTGGCCATACGGGTTCCTCTAGACGTCTAGTAAACACCCACGGTACGATCCTTCGTACGCTGAGACAAGAAGGAGCATCACGCATGCCACTCTCAAGAAAGCTGGCCTTAACCGAAGCGCAAATTGAAGACTTAATGCTAGGCTGCTGGAATTGCCGGATAGCAACGATTGGCCCAGGGACTCGTATAAACATCACACCCATGTGGTTTGGCTGGACAGCCGGTCGGGTGTACATTTATGGGCGTGGTCAAAAAGTGGTTAACCTGCGACGCAACCCTAGCTGCACCATCATCGTGGATCGCAACGAAAAGTTCCCTGAACTGCAAGCGCTGATGTTACAAGGTGAAGCTCGGGTTCTTGAAGACGCCGCTGCCGAAGAGGCAGACCCTCACTTAAGCGAGGTCCGCAATCAGATGGGACGCAAGTACAACGGTGGTCATGGCCAACCACCCGCTAACGATCCGCCCCCAAACAACGCATCAGCACGAGGTAGCAATGACCGCTGGATGGTGTTCACTCCAGACAAACAGGTGAGTTGGGACAATTTTAAGCTGGCCAGCTTAAGCCGTTAAGCCGACCTTCACTCATCGCCAGAGCAAGCTATAAGACAAGCTAAGGAGCCTAGCTTCGAACCAAATTTCGGCCTCGACCTACTCGCAGTGCCAAAAGCCCAATACAGAACAATCCAAGCATCCCAGGTTCTGGAACCGAAGTAACCGGAGGTGCAGTGCCCGCTGCGCGTGTCACAACATCAAAAGCCCACACTGGGCCATCCGCAGCCAAGGCCGTTCCTGGGCTATAAGCAATTGAAAGCGAGTTGTCCGTAAACGATGTAGTCGGGCCTACCACATCAGGGCAGTTGCTAAACTCCCCGGGGCAGTCGGTCAGCTGTTGGTTGACAGAGACACCAACGATGTTGTGCATCGCCCCCATATCGCTGAAGTCCAAACCGGCGAGCGAGACAACAATATCAGTGTCGATGCTGGATACTGCATCAATCAGGAACACAAAAGTGTCCATATCCACCCACTGAAGGTATAGATCACCTTGTCTAATCACATACTGGCGTTCGTCGCGAGCTAGAACACTAAACCCAGCTAACGGTAGCTCCGCAGTGTGCATGCTAGGCACAAGGTCGCTGCAGCTTGCGCAATCCAAATCTAAGGTGAATTGGTCACCCAAGATGGAGGTTGCATAGGCTGGCGCATTGAGAACGCTAGCAAAGAACGAAATAACGAGTAAACGTTTGGCTATTGAATTCATTTGACACCTTCTGAGTCTTTTATAAATTTGATACTGCTAACAACAGATCTATAAACACCCCGACTAAAGACTGCAGCAGACAACCTTTGCCACGCCATTCAGGTCAAGCAAAACCGCTGAATTGGGTCATCATCGAGACGATGAGGAATAGTGGCATATGCGCCATTTAGCTGACAGCATGCTATTTAGCAGGGGTAAAGAATGGCGGCACTTGGCGCTACAAGCACACCAGCCAAGCTTGGAGAAGTTCGTACCTAGAGTTCACCTTCATGTTGCGATAGATAGCCGTGATGTAGTTGTGTAGCACTCCCCTGCTCAACTCCAACCGTTTGGCAATGGCCTCTTCAGAAGCGGGCGTCAACAGGGCTTGCACCACCAACCGTTCTTTGGGCGTAAAGGGCTTAGTGGCGGGCGCAGCCAAACCTCTTTCCAGCATCCACCAGTAATGCCAACGCGGAAAATCCATTAGCGCGGTGTAAAAGGTTGCAACATCATCCTCATTGAATCGTTCTGCACCCACCTGGCGGTCTACCAGAAAAACGCTCTCGCAATTTTCACCTAAGTTATGCACCCCAACTAGCCGCTCACCGCAGCCCTGGCTTGCCAGCCGAGCCCGCATCCAATGTGTCTCCCACTCTTTGGCATCGATGGCTTGGTCAATCGTATGCACACGCGTCTTGCCGGCATGGCGAATTGTGTGGGCCGCTTGAGGGTCCAAACCTTCAGTTTTAGCCGATTGAAAATAGAGTTCTTTTTCGTTTTTTACATCGTAACTTACGCACAACGGTGTTGAGACATCCATGACCTTCCACCCATCCATGAGCTGCGTTTGCCAAAACTCTCGACCGTATTCACCGCGATAGGCAGCATGCCAGGTGGATTGATCCGCAGAAAGTTTCTGCTCCAGATAGCGTTGGTAGCGAGCCATGGCCTGCAGTGAATCGCTAGGACCTAACGTATGGATATGGTGCGACTCAACCTGACCCACCCCACCTAGATCAGACTCAGTTAACTCAGTAACGAACGCAGGATTGATCGGCATCGCAACAAACAGTAGTAGCCCAAGAAACCTGGAGGATACCTGTTTTCTAGCGCTAAGCTACCACTCCAAAGCAACAATTCAATCTGTGTCGCTGTCAACCAACGCCCCGAGGTTGTATCTTACTAAAAGACATCTAGGGGAGAATTTGGAGTGCACAGCGCCAGGTGACCAACCAGCAGATTAACGACGTCACCAATACCGCGGACTGGCTAGCCTACGGCAGGAATCACAACGAACAACGGTTTAGCCCACTAACCCAGGTTAACGCCAAGACCGTTAACAGGCTCAAGCGCGACTGGCATCTCGATCTACCGAAGGATGTAGGTCTTGTAACCGCACCTTATTTAAGGATGGTGTGATGTGTTTCACAGGCACTATGAATGCGGCGCGCCCGGTAGGCGCTACTAGCGCATGCAAATGACAACCAACAACATAGCGTCACAACAAAATCAAAATCACCAAGGGGAAATATATGTTTGAAATTCGCGACTACCACTACCGCCCGGACCTATTCACCGAATACAAAGTCTGGGCAGAGGCAGCCGTTGTTGTACTACGACAAAAACTGGATGTGGTTGGGTTTTGGATCGATGAAGGCAAGCTGGCACCAGAGATAGCGGGCAGCGAGCCGGTCGAATCGCCTATAGGCACTGCGAACGTGACCTGGATTCTGAAGTGGGATAACAAAGAAGCGCGGGATGCCACATTAAAGACAGCATTTAGTGGACCTGAATGGGAAGCCGTGATGGCCAAACATCCTGACCCCAACGGTTACCTGCAAATGTCTTCTCGTTTTATGGATGCCATGTAAACCAATTCTCCAGGGAAATTTGCCGTTGCAATAGCCGCTTCCCCCCTGATTTGCATACTCACTGGCGAGATGCTACTTTTGTAGCATACCCGCTAGACAGTGAGGTCACTATGCAACGCAGCGAACAAGAGTCGAAGGTCAACTTAACCCCAATGCTTGATGTGGTCTTCATCATGCTCATCTTCTTCATTGTCACCGCAACCTTTGTTACGGAGTTCGGGATCGACATGAACCCCCCGAACGATCGCAATACTGCCCCGCCGGATCCAAAAAAGCAGACGATCCTAGTTAATATCACGGCCAACAATCGTTTTTTGATCGGCACCCATGATGTTGACGTAAGGTTATTACGACCTCACTTGCAACAACTCAACGCCGCCGCTCCAAAAGCACCAGTTATCATCAACGCTCACAGCGAGTCCAATGCAAACGCCTTGATTAAAGTCATGGATTCCGCACGCGCTGTAGGGATAAGCAACATTCAGCTAGCGGACAAGCGGCACTAGCTACTGTGTTAACTCTTCTAACACCTCGCGGACCTCAAAGGCCCACTGCTGGGATACCGTGCGCCCGGCTGGTAGGTTGGTGCTACGACGTCGATACACAACAACGCCATTGCCATCAACTACCAGCAGCCCTGGAATAAACCGGATGTCATAAGCTTGCGCTATGTCGTCTGCATCTTGGATAGCCAACATTGGGTAGCCTAGGCTCGAGACATAGTCTCGCGCATCTCCGCGGCCACGCTCCTTAGCATTAAACGTAATAATTTTTACCCCTTGATCCGCAAAGTCCGCTTCAATGTCCTTTGCGTAGGGCATAAAGGCTTTGCAGTATGGGCACCAAGTAGCCCAAAAAATTAGCACGGCTGGCTCACCCTCCAACACATCTGGAAAGGCTACTTCCTCTGCTGTCATGAGGTCTATGCCGACCCAACTAGGCGCTTGCTGTCCCGGACCAACCGCCAATGCAGAGCCTGCCAATAGACACAACAAGCCTGCGAAAAGAAATCTTATGTTCATAAATGTGCCACCTCATAGATGCGGAAAGCTCACCAGCCGGTTAAGCAGCGGATGGACCCAATGTGTTTAGGACCCACTCTAGCGTAACTAGTTCAGGGTAAGTCTGCTTTATAGGCTTTAGCAGTTGGCCACAGGTGTTGAGACTGAGCGGTTAAGAGTCAGGTGCTAAGCTACGCCAGTGGTTAGCTAAATGTGCATCTGGGTTAACCACCACCCCATCCGCCAACACATCCAGCGGATCGCGACCATCAATCCCCAACCCAAACTTGTGGTAACCCACCAAACGCTGCAACTTGTGCGGCATGGTTCGGACCACCTCAGGGGGAACAGACAGCAACTGAATCTCTTGCGGTCGTAAGTAGCTCACTTGGTGACTGATAAACAACCCCATCCGCTCTTGGTCTTGCGTGACGTTGGCACCACCGGCATGCCACATGCCACCCTCCCAAAAAACGACGCTGCCCGACTTCATCTCCACTTGAATCGTGTCTACCGACTGATCTACTGGCTTGGTCCAAGTGTGGCTATAGGGGACAAGATGGGTGCCACCCTTATCCTTGGTAAAGTCGTCCAAGGCGATCAACGCATTACATAGGAACGCGGGGTGCGGCCGAGGTATAGGCCATAGCCCGTCGTCTTGATGCAACAGCTGCTTGGTTTCGCCCGGCAGCGTATTAAACAAGGTCGTCACATTGATTTGGTTGTACTTGCCGATAACCCCGTCAACCACCGCGCGAAGCCTGGCATCAAGAAACACATCATCTGCCGCTCGAGTTTTCGCTAGCAAGTTATGCGCACGCCAGGTACGACCGCTGTCGGTGCCAATGGCGCGCATCTCGGTGATGGGGACCTCAGTGTTGAATGCTTCTTGCAACTTTTTAACAGTGGCTTGGTTTAGAAAATTCTTAACAACCACATAGCCTTGCTCGCGAATACTCTCAACAATGGGACCAATCGCTAGACCATCAATGGTCAGGTCACTTTGGTCAACAGGATCATAAGGATTTTGCATCACAACTCTGCCTAGCTAGTGGTAACCTGCGAAAGATAAGCGCGAGTCTGTTGCAGCACCGCCGCCGCCCTATCCGCTGGATCTGGATACTCATCTCGCAACTTTTTGGATCTTACCTCCAAACTTAACGGACAGTTTTTGGGTAGGCAACTCAATATTTCACGCAACGGCAGCTGGCCATGACCTGCAGGCGAACGCAGGTCCAACGCATCTTCAAGGTAGGCTTCAAAGATTGGCTCGCAATCTAAGTTGCCATCGCAAAACTGAGCATAAGGAAACAAGTGCGGGTCCACTGCTGCTAAGGGTTTATAACCTTCTCCCGCGCGCTGCAAGTGCAGCGGATCAATAAGAATCGCCGCAGCGGGATGATCACAGCGCTGTACAATCGCATGCGCTGTGGAGAAGGCGCTGACCTGCGCTATCTTCAAAAACTCCAATGCTACCCGCATGCCGGCAGGTTCCGCCCATTCGCAGAGTTGATGCAAGGCGGCGGCGTTACGATCCACATCAGGCTCTCGTGACACTACAAGCACATTGCTTGCACCTAGCTGCGCACCCACATCCACAATCAACCGATGGCTATCGTCCAGCAAACCGCCTTGGGGTATCCAGATCACTTCAACGTCTAAAACTTGGACGCCCAAGCTGGATAACCGAGAGCGCAATTTGAGTGTACGTGAGGAGGTCCAACCTTCAGGTTCGATAGTAAACCCAGCAAGCTCGTAACCGGCCTTAGCTGCAGCATCAGCCACCTGTTCAGGCTGACAATCAGGAAGAACACCCGCTGCTAGAGACAATGCATTCATAGATTTGGACAATTGGAGAAAGGGTGTTGAGAGGATATTACAGTTGTTGGGCCAAGTACTCGGCTTTCACTTCCGCCTTTCTAAAGTATGCGCCGAGCGTGCATCCAGACTGAACTGGCGCCGAAAAGCTCGGCGCCACGCCTAAGGTTTAACCGTAAAGCTGAGGCACACCAAGCTTTTCATGAATTTGGTTCGCCAGCTCGGGTGCAATACCCATACCTTTTGCCAACCGATCCAAGTACTGTGCTTCGGCTTTTGAATCCAAATCGATACCCAACAAAGACATCAGATAGACCTGTTGCTCCATACCTTGCGGCACACTGCGAATAAACGCATCAACATCCAACGGTTGCGACATCTCGTTACGCACAAAGTTGGCTTCTTCTTCGGTGACATCTTCTAGATGCTCAACAATCTTTCGTTGCTCCGCTTCATCTACGGTGCCATCGGATTTAGCACCGTTAATCATTGCTCTGAGCAGCAGCTCCGCTTGTGCATTTTCTGCCGAGCTTGGGTTGGGCGCCGCTTGACCACCCAAAGCTTGGTTCAACATGCCGCCCAAGCCGCCTGGGGCTTGTGCGTTTTCTTCTGTGCCGCCGCCCGTTAGGCTGCTTAGCAAACCACCGAGACCACCACCGGCGGCACCGCCAGACAAGGCACTGCCCAGCAAACCACCTAACCCACCGCCCCGGCCGGACAGTGCGCTGGAAGCAATGCTTCCGAGTAGGCCGCCACCACTACCACCTTTGCGACCCATAAGCTTTCCTACTCCTCTAGAGACCATGACACCCATAGCAACTTTTGCCAATGTTCCAACTATATTCATAACGTATGCAATCCTTTTTGGTCATCGTTCGCCCCAGAGTATACCGCTTATGCGCAAGGATCAGGGGCGTTTGAGCCATCTTAAGGTAACGAACCCGTAACGTCCTGTCTCATCTCATCAAGCAGCAATCAACGGCTGCCCGTTCACCGCTTGAACAAAAGTCGCTAGTGTCCAAGCGGCGTAACCGCAACCAAAAAAGACCACTAAAGTCCACCGCACAACACGCGACCACTGCTGCGGCAACATCAGTGCAAACAGGGGCAGAGCCTGCATGGCATGTAAACCAAAAAAGTGGGACACGCGCAAATCGCCTCCATCCATAGACCAGTTGAATAGGGGTGTACCCAAAGCGTCGTTTGGCGTACCACCCACCCAGTGACCACTGCTGTTGCCTAGGTAGCCGCCAATGCCGCCGCCGAGCACAAAGGACAAGATCAAGCCAACCCCAACTGCCAATACGTAAGGATCATGAAAGCCATGCCGGCCCAAAATCTTGCAGCCCAACCATAAGCAACAGCCAACCAACAAAACCGCACCAAAGCCCATCAGGCTATACATGACGGCAGTAAAGGTAGAGCTGGTGTTGAAGTGTGATGCTTCACCCATCGCCGCTTGAAAGACGATATAGGCAATTTCAAATATGGCGGCAACAACAGGCACCCAAACTAATACCTTACCCGGCTTCGTTTGAAAATAATCCAGTGCATCTGGGTTGGGAACAGTCCCCGCAGCCGGCTTCAGCATATCCGCAAACCAAGCCAAGGTCCCAAAGAATACAAACAAAGACAGGCAAAATTTGATGGGCTTCGACCAAACAGACACGCCCGCCAAAGTTCGGTCATCAATGAGCGATAAGCAAGCGCACAGAGCTAACAAGCCAACAAACAACAAGCCGGTATCAAACCATATCTGCTGCCGGTTGCGCCAAACGTTGAACCAAGAGGCCCTGGAACCTAGCGAACCTGTTGGGCTGGCGCTGGTTTCCATCGAAGAAATACTCACGCCTCAACCTCCACTACCTGCCCTGAAGCAGACTTTCGAAACCAATTGGTACCGGTGCGAACCAGCAGGTACACAACCAAACCCGCAGGACCCGCCATAAAGGTAAGCAACAGACAAGGCACCACCAGCAAATGGGGCACGCCATGCTTTCTAGAATCACTGACCTCCCAGCTCCCCACAAACAAATCAAACGCCAAGTAGTGGACCCAGCCACCTAGCAACAGCGCATCAACCGTAAACAGAGCCTTGACCTCGGCTAAAGAACCAAAGCCACCGTCCGCCGGGGTTGCATCCATATTCCCTAGCATCAAGACGATATACACCAGTCCGATAACGCCCGGTATCACCAAACGTGCAACCCGCTCTACCATCCAACGTTGGCCAGGCAGCAGGGCTAAACCCAACCAACCGACCATGGCTAAGAGGCCACAAACCGAAAATATCGTTTCTAAATGAATGTCGAAGTCCACGTCCAAATTCTCCTTGCGCTTGTTGTCGGGGTATCGTCAATCTTGACAGTGAAAAGTTAAGAAAGGTTTTACGCCCCATTGGCCGTGGGAGTCAAGACATTTTTACAGTGTAAAGATGCCTTATCCGATTTACACTAAGGCGATGCCCAAACGCTCAAGCTACCATCATGGTGACCTTGCCAACGCCCTTCTTGACGCTGCAGAAACAGTGCTGCAAGAACGCGGCTTAGCGGGTTTTACCCTCAGAGAATGTGCCCGTCGGGCAGGTGTTTCACACTCTGCCCCCAAACATCATTTTGGTGATGCACAGGGTTTGCTCTCGGAAATCGCCGCGCGAGGCTTCCAACGCCTAACGGCTGGACTAAGCGCAGAAATCGCCAAAGCAAAGGGGGATCTAGTAGGTGAATTTCGAGCAACATCAATCGCTTACTTGAACTTCGCAGAAGAATATCCTGAGCATTTTCGGATGATGCTGCGCGCAGATTTACTCTGCCTAGATAACGCCAATCTATTTGCAGCCGCTCAATCTACCTTTAACGAGCTCACCAATCTTATATTGCGCCAACGAGGCGAACCCGAGATTGGGGTACAGGCGACATCCACCAACCACGAACACGCCGGCAACGTCATTGATGACATCATCATTGGTTGGACCTTTGTGCATGGCTTTGCCCATCTACATCTTGAGAAGCAGTTGCAGATGCTTGGCAATGCCGACGATCAACAAGAAAGGCTGCTGCGCGCCGCTACCCGGCTTAGCGAGTTGCTGCAGATTCAAGCGCACAAGGCTGATCATTAGCAGCAACATTAGAGTCAGGCAATTATGGGGTCAGAGCCATGTGCCAGAGTAGTCGCTCTGGCACATGGCTCTGACCCGGACATTCTGGCATTTGACAGCAAGCTAAGCGCTGGGTTAGAAAAACGCGGTGACAGGAGCGCATAACCCAAGATCTTTACCAGGGATACAAAACTGAAAACCTTTTGGAGAATTATATCGCGGCTAGGCATTCATCCATGCGCTATTTATTGCCGAGAGCTGTACCCGGTCACAAACCAAACCAGCGCTCAATCCAAAAAACCGATCCACCACCTAATGTACGAGTAGTGCTCGGCGACGCAACTCAATTGCTGCCCATCACCGAAAACCCTGAATACGAACTCAGCGCCAAATTCATTGAAGACGCTTTCGCCGCCGGGCATCAAGTCGTAATAACCTACTTGGATGCAACCTTGGTCGCTTATGGATGGGTCAGCTACAGATCAACACCACATATCGATGGTTGGTGGGTGCGTTTTGCCCCTGGCCATCGCTACAACTACAACAACTTCACCCTTCCTGCTTTTCGCGGCCAACACTTACGCGGTTCTTATGGCGTGCTTGAGTCCCATGATCACAAACAAGGCGCAAGCCATTCCATTGCATTCATAGAAGTGGGAAACCAAGCCTCTCGGCGCGCCGAAAAGCGCAATGGAGGCCGACAAGTGGGTTATGCCGGTTACATTCATATTGGTCCTTTGCATTGGTCATATCGAACCCCCGGCGCTGCAGCAGCTGGCTTTCAATTTGTCTATCTCCCCACATCTAGATAACAGCGCGGAAATTATGGGGTCAGAGCCGTGTGCCAGAGTAGTCACTCT